>CP007152.1:3600000-4616532 GCA_000831005.1 Marinobacter salarius
TAAGGCCGAAGGTCAGCGTTGATGAAAACCCGTTTCACTCAGAGCGACACATCAAGATCGCGACGCCCTCGCGGGCTTTGTTTTTGGAGGTAGTAATACCAAGTGATGAGAAAACCAGTGCCGGGGGGTAATTGTTGGTTTTCGTCCCAAAGCGAAGAATCACTTCAGAGGCGGGAAAAGTTCCCGGTTCATCCTGAAACAAAAACGATAGCACCGAAAACAAGAGACTTGGAGAGCGCAACCATGACATCGAACAAGTTCGGGATTCGCATTGCGGCCAGTGCCCTGGCGCTGGCGGTATCGTATGGGGCCCAAGCGGTCACCGACGAAGACATCATGAACGATCATAAAACGCCGGGCGATATTGTCAGTTACGGCATGGGTACCCAGGGTCAGCGCTTCAGTATCCTGGAAGACCTTAACACCAGCAACATTCAATACCTCCAGCCAGCCTGGGCGTTCTCGTTTGGCAGCGAGAAAATGCGCGGCCAGGAGTCGCAGCCATTGATCAAGGATGGCGTGATGTATGTGACCGCCTCCTATTCCCGTGTTTACGCTATTGATGCCAGAACCGGCGAGGAGATCTGGCAGTACGACGCGCGTCTGCCCGACGGCATCATGCCCTGTTGTGATGTGGTTAACCGCGGCGTTGCCCTGTACGACGACAAGGTTATTGTCGGCACTCTCGATGCCAAACTCGTGGCTTTGAACAAAGACACCGGCAAGCCCATGTGGATCAAGAAGGTCGCCGACTACCAGGCGGGTTATGCCATTACTGCCGCACCTATCGTTGTCAAAGGCAAAGTGATCACCGGCGTTTCCGGTGGTGAGTTCGGTATTGTCGGCAAGGTGGAAGCCTACGACGCCAATACCGGTGAGCTGGTGTGGATGCGCCCGACTGTTGAAGGCATATGGGCTATGTCTACAAAGATGGCAAGGCGGTTGAAAACGGCATTTCCGGCGGCAAAGCCGGACAGACCTGGCCGGGTGATATGTGGAAGAACGGCGGTGCTGCGACCTGGTTGGGTGGCACCTATGATCAGGACACCGACTCCCTGTTCTTCGGAACCGGTAACCCGGCACCCTGGAACTCACACCTGCGCCCCGGCGATAACCTGTTTTCATCCTCGCGGGTGGCAATCGATCCGGACGATGGCAGTATCAAATGGCACTTCCAGACCACGCCTCATGATGGTTGGGACTACGATGGTGTCAACGAGCTGATTTCGTTCGATTACAAAGAAAAGGGCAAAACCGTGAAAGCGGCAGCAACGGCTGACCGTAACGGCTTCTTCTATGTTCTGAACCGTGAGAACGGCGACTTCATTCGCGGCTTCCCGTTTGTGGACAAGATCACTTGGCTGAAGGCCTTGATCCGAAGACCGGTCGTCCGATTTTTAAAGATGGTGGTCGCCCGGGTGACCCTTCTGCGATGGAAGGAAGCAAGGGTGAAGTGGTTGTTGCCCAGCCAGCGTTCCTTGGTGGTAAGAACTGGATGCCAATGGCCTATAGCCAGGATACCGGCCTGTTCTACGTACCGTCCAATGAATGGTCCATGGATATCTGGAACGAGCCAGTTTCCTACAAGAAAGGCGCGGCTTTCCTGGGTGCGGGCTTTACCATCAAGCCAGCTAATGACGATTACATCGGCGTGCTCCGTGCCATAGACCCAAAGACCGGCAAGGAAGTCTGGCGTTATGAAAACACCGCTCCGCTGTGGGGTGGTGTGATGACAACCGCTGGCAACCTTGTCTTCACTGGTACGCCCGAAGGCTATCTGAAGGCTTTTGACGCCAAGACCGGCGAAGAGCTGTATAAGTTCAACACCGGTTCCGGCGTTGTGGGTACGCCTGTCACCTGGACCATGGACGGCGAGCAGTATGTCTCTGTGGCCTCTGGCTGGGGTGGGGCGGTTCCGCTCTGGGGCGGTGAAGTGGCCAAGGTGGTAAAGGACTTCAACCAGGGCGGTATGGTCTGGACGTTCAAGCTGCCGAAGGATCGTGTTGCGAGCAACTGATCCCTGGAGTTTACCGACTCGGTATCGGGTCTAGAAGGGGCTGCCGGAAGGCAGCCCTTTTTTATGGTACATCCTTTCAGTTTTAATCAAATGATTATATGATGCCTTAATCAGGTGATTAAACAGGGGTGGCTTGTGGTGCTGGTAATCATTCTTGCGGTGCTGATACTGGCCGGCTGCTCGCCGGCTTCTGAACCACTGGATACCTCGTCTCCGCCACGGCTAGTGGACGTGGCAAATGTTGAGCCGGCTGAATCGATGTCCTGGATGACCTTGCCGGGCCGGGTGGAATCAAGCCGAAGAACCAAGCTGAGCTTTGAAGTAACTGGCCAGGTGGAGTATCTGGCCCTGGATGTTGGCGATGCCTTTCAGCGTGGCGATATCCTCGCAAGGTTGAATGGCGAGCGCTACCAACTCACGTATGAACGCAGTAAGGCGGCAGAGGTGGAGGCCAGGACAGGCCTTGCTGACGTTCAGCGCGAGCTACGGCGGCTGACAAGGCTGCGCCAGGGCGGGCATACCAGTGAAGCTACCCTGGAAAACGCAGAGGCAGCCGTGGCTGGTGCCAGGGCCAGGGTGGACTCCGCCGTCGCGTCCCGGAAACTGGCAGCGCGGGATCTGGAACAGACAAGCCTGCGGGCACCGTTCGATGGCACTGTGGCACGCAGGCACGCTGAACCCGGGCAACGAGTGGCGGCCAACGAGGTCATCTTCAACCTTGTTTCAAGTGGCGACGGTTTTGACGTGTTGACCCGGGTGCCGGAGAACGTCATCGGGCAGGTTCAGGCAGAAAGCTCCAGTCAGTGTCAGTGCCCGCACTGGACGGCGCACAGACGACCGCGCGGGTAACACACATTGGCAGTCACGCCGCTGACGGGAATGATTACCCGGTTATCCTCCGTATGACTGGGTCCATGGCGGGGCTTCGCTCTGGTATGACCGCTGAAGTTTCTTTCAAGATAGCGACCGATAGCATGACCACGTCGGTTGACTCCTTTCGTGTGCCACTGACTTCCCTGTTATACCCAGTCCTGGGTGAGCCTCGGGTTCTGCTGCTTGATGACGCTAACCAACTGGTCTCCGTGCCGGTGAAAGTACTCTCGGTAGCAGACGGCGAGGCGGTGGTCACCGGGGGCCTGCAAGTGGGGCAGAAAGTTGTCGCGCGCGGTGTCGAGTTTGTCTCGATAGGTGACCGCGTCAGCATTCTGGGCCAGGGCCCACAACAGTTCCATTGAGGTGGTCATGAACCTCTCCCAGCTCGCGTTCCGTTTCCGTCCGGTTGTCCTGTTGGCCACCGTGGCCGCCATGTTCTTTGGCGCGTTCAGCTACCTCTCGCTTCCCACCAGGAGGATCCCAGTATTACCGTCCGCGAGGCGGTGGTCAGTACCCGTTTTGCTGGCTTACCCGCCGAGCAGGTCGAGGAATGGATCACCAAGCCGCTGGAAACCCGGATTCGACAGGTTGCCGAGGTGGAGCATATCCGGTCCACCTCGATGCGGGGGCAGTCACTGATTCATGTTGAGATTCAGGATCGCTACTTCGATCTGGCTCAGATCTGGGATGACGTGCGCCAGAAGGTGGAGAGTGCCCGCAGTAAATTACCGGAGGGGACTGAGGCGCCAGTCGTCAATGACGATTTCGGTAATGTGGCCGTGGTCACTGCTGCGCTCACCTCAGATCAGTTCAGCCAGGCTGAACAACTGCAGATTGCCGAACATGTGCGCGCCCGTCTGTATGGTGTGGAGGGAACCCGTAAGGTGGAGTTGCACGGTGTGCAGCCGGAACGCATCTACATCGATGTCAGTGAATCCCGCCTTGCCAATCTTGGGCTGACGCCGGTTCAGTTGGCCTCACAGCTTAGTGATCGAAACGTTATCTCACCGGCGGGCGTTATGGAATCCGGAGAGCAGCGGCTGGCACTGCAGGTGTCGGGTGCGTTTCCGGACTTGGAAGCCCTGCGGGCATCGGACATTCGGTTGCCCGATGGTGGCTCCCTTCGCCTGGCGGACCTTGGAGCGGTCAATCGGGGATATCTGGATCCTCCCGCTAACACCGCTTACCACAATGGCAAGCGTGCAATTGTATTTGCCATCTCCATGGCTGATGGCTATAGCGTCCTTGATTATGGCGAAGCCGTAAGGGCTCGCCTGGACAACATCGGGGCCAGCCTGCCGGCGGGCTATAACCTGGACATCATGACGTTCCAGGCGGACCAGGTGGCCAATGCGGTCTATGGCGTCAGCCTCAGTGTGATACAGACCCTGGCTATTGTTCTGGCGGTTGTGGTTCTGTTTCTGGGCATTCGCACCGGCCTGATAGTCGGCTCAACGGTACCGGCAGTCATGCTCGTAACCCTGGCATTGATGGGGCTCTTCGACATGACGTTGCAGCGCATGAGCCTCGCAACCCTCGTCATTGCCCTGGGGCTGTTGGTGGACAACGCGATCGTCGTTGCGGAGGACTTCAAAGTCCGCCTGGCGGAGGGTAAGTCTCGTGACTTGGCGCTGAAACAGACCGGGGGTGAACTGGCTATGCCCCTTCTGTCGTCCACGCTGACCACCATTCTGGTCTTCCTGCCACTGATGTTGGCGGAACATGTCTCGGGCGAATATACCCGGTCGATATCAATAGTGATTGCCCTGTCGTTGCTGACGTCCTGGCTGCTGTCGATGACAGTGGTGCTGATATGGTGTCATCGCTTCATGCAACGCCCCGCTGATGATTCCGATAGCAGTGCACCTCAGCAACAAACCGGGCTGGCGGCATTATCCGAGCGCCTGTTCCGGGCTATGTCCAGTGGGTATGAGGTAGTGCTCAGACGCTGCCTGCGGCATCGGCCGTTATTCCTGATAGCGGTGGTGGCTTTGCTGTTTCTAGGCATTGGATTGATGCAGGTGGTGCCCAAGAAGTTCTTTCCCGATTCAGACCGGCATCAGGTATTGGTCTACCTGGATCTGCCATCTGACAGTGCGTCCTCTGCAACGGACCAGCAGGTTCAGGCGGTCAGCCGGTCGCTCACCGAATCTCTGGGTGACAAACTGACGGGTGTGGCGGCCTACGCCGGATTTGGTGGTCCCAGGTTCGTGTTGTCACTCACCCCCATCGATCCGGCGCCGAATAGAGGCTTCCTGGTGTTGAACGTGGCAAAGAGGGACCAGATGGCATCGGTGATGACAGCGGCGCGGCAACTGCTGGCTAAGGAGTTTCCGCAACTGTCCTCCCAGGTCACCCGGATGTTCCTCGGGCCTTCAGATTCCAACCTGCTGGAGATTCTGGTCAAGGGGCCAGACCGAGAGGTGCTCTACGATACTGCGGCAAAGGTGGAGGCAGAACTCCGCGCTATGCCGGGGGGCAGGGACGTGCGTCAGAGCTGGGAAGCACGCATACCGTCATTGCGTATCGAGGTTAACCAGGCACAGGCGGATCGCGCCGGTGTCACCTCTGCCGATATTGCCAGCTCGCTGAAAGGAGCCATTGATGGTTATCAACTGAGCCAGTTACGCCAGGGCGACACCCTGGTGCCCATTGTGTTGCGTTACCCGCCTGAAGTGAGGTCCCGATTGGAGCGCCTGAAATCGCTAGTGGTCTACCCGCTGAACGACCCTGGTGAGGGTGTTCCCCTGAACCAGGTGGCGACAATCGGGCTGGACGATGGCTACTACCGGATCGACCGGCACAATCTGGTTCGCGCCATTACCATCGAAGGACGAAACGATGCTTTGACTGCCGAGGACATGATGCCTCGCATTACCCCAACACTGAGATCCCTGGAGGCCTCTTTGCCGCCGGGCCATTGGGTTGAGTTTGACGGCGTGGTGGTGCAGTCCGCCGAAGGGCAGGCCTCGATGCAAGCCAACCTGCCATTGTGCCTGGGGTTGATCCTGATCCTGCTGGTAGCCCAGTTCAATTCCTACAAGCGCCCGCTGTTGATCGTGGTCACCATTCCCCTGGTGATACTGGGCGTATCAATGGGCCTATTGGCATTGCGGGCGGATTTCGGGTTCATGGTACTTTTGGGGATCTACAGCCTGGCCGGCATTATCATCAATAATGCCATCGTGCTGATCGAACGAATCGACCGGGAACGTCGTGACGAGGGGCATTCGCTGCAGGAGGCCGTTGTCCGCGCCTCCGTTCGACGGCTCAGGCCCATTGTCATGTCGGCTGCCACGACCATCCTCGGACTGTTGCCGCTGATTGTGGGTAAAGATCCGCTATTCTATGCCATGGCCAGCGCCATGGCCTTTGGTTTGGGCCTGGGAACCTGATGAGTCTGGGCGTGGTGCCGGTGCTGTACACCTACTTTTTTGCCCGCGAATCAGGGAAGATGCCTCATGCAACCGAGACAACATAGTGCATTTGGAGAGAAAGCAGTGGCAAACGAGCTGGGCAAAGCCGAAGACGAAACCGCCCAAAAACTGATCCTGGCGGGCATGGAGTTGTTTGGTCAATATGGTTTCAAAGGCACCACGACCCGCATGATTGCCGAAGCCGCCGATTCCAATATCGGCTCCATTGCCTATTACTTCGATAATAAGACTGGCTTGTACCACGCCATTGCCCGGCATATTGCCCGGCGCATGAGAGAAGTTTTCGGTTTTACTGGCGAGCAATCGGCTGCAAGCGCCAGTGATTGCGATCAGGCCCTGGCCCAACTCGAACTCATCGTGAAACGCATGGTTCGCCAGTTCGCCCAGGCCCCGGAGGCTCGCCGCTGGCTCATGTTGGTGATGCGCGAACAGGCCAGTCCCACTGAGGCGTTTGATATCCTCTACGAGGAAACCTTCGAACGTGTCCATGTGCACCTGACCCGCCTGATTGCGGTCGTGATGGACCGGTCACCCGACGAGCGCCGGGTCATCATCGAGGCCCATACCGTCATGGGTCAGATTGTCTTTTTCCTTGTAGGCCGCTTCCCATTACTACGCAGGCTTGGGATAGAGGACGAATTCCCTCCTGACGTCGTGGACACTGCCGAACAGGTGGTAATTTCCCACCTCCATGCCCTGGCGTTTACTACCAAGGGATGAGTTTTTCACCTCCATCGAATCATTCAACTATCCAGTGCCGGGGTCTACATTGAATAGGTAAACGCGCAAGGCCGCGTTGTCCTGCGACAAACACAACAAGAGGTCGAGACCATGATCTACGCACAACCTGGTAAGGAAGGCTCCGTCGTCTCCTTCAAACCCCGTTACGAGAACTACATCGGCGGCGAGTGGGTCGCCCCGGTCAAGGGTCAGTACTTTGAAAACATCACGCCGGTGACCGGCGATGTCATCTGTGAGATCCCCCGCTCCTCGGCCGAAGATATTGACCTGGCTCTGGATGCCGCCCACAAGGCCGCGCCAGCGTGGGGAAAAACTTCGACCACTGAGCGTTCCAATATCCTGCTGAGAATTGCCGACCGTATCGAGCAGAATGTTGAAATGCTGTCGGTCGCCGAAACCTGGGATAACGGCAAAGCCGTTCGCGAGACACTGAACGCCGACATTCCTTTAGCGGTTGACCACTTCCGTTACTTTGCCGGTTGTATCCGCGCCCAGGAAGACACGTCCAGCGCCATCGACAACAACACTGTGGCCTATCATTACCATGAGCCACTGGGTGTGGTTGGCCAGATCATTCCCTGGAACTTCCCACTGCTGATGGCTGTGTGGAAACTGGCACCTTGTCTGGCAGCCGGCAACTGTACGGTGATGAAGCCAGCCGAGCAGACGCCAGCCAGCATCCTGATCCTGATGGACCTGATTGGCGATCTGTTACCCCCGGGCGTGGTTAACATCGTCAACGGCTACGGCATTGAAGCGGGCCAGGCCCTGGCCACCAGCAAGCGTATTGCCAAGATTGCCTTCACCGGCTCCACACCGGTGGGCTCCCACATTCTCAAATGCGCGGCCGAGAACATCATCCCCTCTACTGTAGAGTTGGGCGGCAAGTCTCCGAACATCTACTTCTCAGACGTAATGCAGGCTGAGCCGGAGTTTATCGACAAGTGTGTGGAAGGCCTGGTGCTGGCGTTTTTCAACCAGGGTGAAGTCTGTACCTGTCCGTCCCGTGCGCTGGTGCAGGAAGACATGTACGAGGAGTTCATGGCCAAGGTTGTTGAGCGCACCAAGTCCATCAAACGTGGTAACCCGCTCGACACCGATGTGCAGGTCGGCGCTCAGGCCAGCAAGGAGCAGTTCGACAAGATTATGTCCTACCTCGACATCGGCAAGCAGGAAGGCGCGGAAGTGCTGACCGGCGGTGGCCGTGAGGAGATGATGATGCCTACAACAATGGCTTCTATGTTCAGCCCACGCTGTTCAAAGGCAAGAACAACATGCGTGTGTTCCAGGAGGAAATCTTCGGCCCGGTGGTGGGCGTAACCACCTTCAAGGACGAGGAAGAAGCCCTGGCCATCGCCAACGATACCGAGTTCGGTCTGGGTGCCGGTCTCTGGACCCGCGACATCAACCGTGCCTATCGCATGGGCCGCGCCATCCAGGCGGGCCGCGTATGGACCAATTGTTACCACCAGTACCCGGCGCACGCTGCCTTCGGTGGTTACAAGAAGTCCGGCGTTGGCCGCGAGAACCACAAGATGGCGCTGGACCATTACCAGCAGACCAAGAACCTGTTGGTCAGCTACGATATCAACCGCTGGGCTTCTTCTAAGTCGGCCAATAATTGTTGTGCCCGGGCCCTCCCACACAGGCCCGGTGGCGAGTCAGCACATGGATGTGCACATTCCTCCCCGGTGTCTGGCCGGGGTGCATCTCTACCGGGTTGTAGTTGACTGGTGGGGGTGGATGGGTCTTCCTGCCATTTTTAGGTCCTTCCCAGGGCCTTTTTTTGTGTCTGCGCCGTCGTTCACCGGAATGGGTCGAAAGGATGAATTTCTGGGCCCGGGTCGGCCGGAAATCAGTGCCAAAGTACCATACTTGCCTTTTCGTGGACTGGGTAGGATTGAAGGTGAGTTACCGGATGACCGGTTAACGGATCCTCAATGCCACAACAATCATCACAAGAGGTAAGCGTTATGTGGACCAAGCCAGCCTATGAAGACCTGCGGATCGGCTTCGAAGTCACCATGTACTTCGCCAACCGCTGAGAAGTGATGGCCAGCCTCGTGCGCTGGCCATTTTGCTTCTGGAGTTTTCGTTATGCAGATTCGTATCCTCGGTTCCGCCGCCGGCGGAGGGTTTCCCCAGTGGAACTGCAATTGCGCCAACTGTGATGGCTTCCGCAAAGGGACTCTGAACGCCAGCGCACGTACCCAGTCATCCATCGCCATAAGCGAAGACGGCGAGCACTGGATTCTCTGCAACGCCTCTCCTGACATTCGTGCTCAACTGGCAAGCTTTGATGCCATGCAGCCGGCGCGTGCGCTTCGGGATACCGGAATTAACGCGGTGTTGCTGTGCGACAGCCAGGTGGATCACACCACCGGTTTGCTGATGTTGCGCGAGGGGTTGCCCCTGGACGTGTGGTGTACCGCCCAGGTGCATGAAGATCTGAGCAGCGGCTTTCCACTGTTTCGCATGCTCACCCACTGGAGCGGTGGCCCCCAGTGGCATGAAGTACCCTGTACCGATCAACAGTCTTTTTCCATTCCCTGCGCCCCGGCGTTGCGGTTGACGGCCATTCCGTTACTCAGTAATGCGCCGCCGTATTCGCCGCGCAGGAATAATCCCCACCCGGGAGACAACATTGGGCTTTTCATAGAAGACACTCGCAGTGGTGAAACCGTCATGTACGCCCCGGGGCTCGGGCAGCCCGATGAGCAGATTCTGCAGTGGATGCGCAAAGCCGACACGCTGCTGGTGGATGGTACCGTTTGGCACGACGATGAAATGTTGCGCTGCGAGGTGGGTACCCGTACCGGTCAGGAAATGGGGCATCTTGCCCAGAGCGGCCCCGGGGGCATGATCGATGTGCTGGATACCATGCCAGCACGCCGGAAAATCCTTATCCATATCAATAACACCAACCCCATTCTCAACGAAGACTCCCCGGAACGGGCCGTGCTGGCCAGGCACGGCATTGAGGTGTCGTTTGACGGCATGCATCTGGATATGGAGGTGCCCTCGTGAACGCACTCGCTACACCTGTCATGAATCGCGGGGATTTCGAGCAGGCCCTGCGGGCAAAGGGCCAGTACTACCACATCCACCATCCGTACCATAAAGCCATGTATGGCGGTGATTGTACTCCCGAGCAGATTCGTGGCTGGGTCGCTAACCGGTACTACTATCAGATCAACATTCCCCGCAAGGACGCAGCGATCATGGCCAACTGCCCGGATGCCTCAGTGCGCCGGTTGTGGCTCCAAAGAGTACTGGATCATGATGGGCACAGTGACGACGAAGGCGGTATCGAGGCCTGGCTGAGCCTGGCGGAAGCCGTAGGGCTAACCCGGGACGAGGTCCTCGACCAGCGCCACGTGCTGCCGGGTGTGCGGTTTGCGGTAGACGCGTACCTGAACTTTGCCCGACGGGCGACCTGGCAGGAAGCGGCCTGTTCCTCCCTGACGGAGCTGTTTGCACCCGAGATTCACCAGTCCCGGCTCGATAGCTGGCCCCTGCATTATCCCTGGATCCAGACCGATGGTTATGCCTATTTTCGCAAGCGGCTGTCGGAAGCGCGCCGTGACGTGGAGCATGGTTTGACGATTACCCTGGATCACTTTACCACCGCGGCACAGCAGGCCCGTGCCCTGGAAATCCTTCAATTCAAACTGGATATCTTATGGTCTATGTTGGATGCCCTGACTATGGCTTATCAGCACCGCACGCCGCCGTACCACACCGTAACCAACCAGCCAGTCTGGCACCGGGGGGTGTAGTGGCCACGCCCATGGAGCGCACACCGCGACTTCGCCCGGGTTTCCGCTTCCAGTGGGAGCCGGCCCAGAACGCCTATGTGCTGTTGTATCCCGAAGGTATGGTGCGGTTGAACGACAGCGCCGGGGCGGTGCTGAAGGAAGTGGATGGCCAGCGCACGGTGGCCGATATTGTCGCTATCCTGGAACAGCAGTTCCCCGATGCGGGATCCCTGGCAAACGATGTCAGTGATTTCCTCAAGGACGCCGAACAGCAGCATTGGATACTGTTTCCATGAGTCAGCACGACACCATGCCGGCGGGCGATCGCCCTGGTATTGGTCCGCCCCTATGGCTGCTGGCGGAATTGACCTACCGCTGTCCACTGCAGTGCCCTTACTGTTCCAACCCACTGGATTTCGCGCAGACCCAGCAGGAATTAAGCACCGAAGAGTGGGTCAGGGTGCTGCGCCAGGGCCGTGAGATGGGAGCAGCCCAACTGGGCTTTTCCGGCGGCGAACCGCTGGTGCGTCAGGACCTTCCGGAGCTGATTGCAGAAGCCAGGCAGCTGGCTATTACACCAATTTGATAACCTCCGGCCTGGGGCTCACCGAGGCCAAGGTGAACGCCTTCCGCGACGCCGGGCTGGACCATATCCAGGTCAGTTTCCAGGCCTCAGACTCGGAACTGAACAACGCCGTGGCCGGCTCACGCAAGGCTTTCGAGCAGAAGCTGGCGATGGCCCGTGCGGTAAAAGAAGCGGGTTACCCCATGGTGCTCAACTTTGTGATCCATCGGCACAATATCCACCAGATGAACGATATCATCAGCTTGTGTGAGCGATTGGGTGCGGATTACGTGGAGTTGGCTACGTGTCAGTACTACGGCTGGGCGTTTGAAAACCGCGAGGGTTGATGCCTTCCAAGGCTCAGCTGGAAAAGGCAGAGGCCGAGGTAAACATCTATCGCAAACGCCTGGCAGATGGCGGCTCGGCGATAAGATTGATCTTTGTTACCCCGGACTATTACGAAGAGCGGCCAAAAGCTGCATGAACGGGTGGGGCAGTTTGTTTCTCACCGTGGCGCCGGACGGCACCGCCTTACCCTGCCACAGCGCCCGCCTGTTACCCATTGAGTTTCCCAATGTACGGGATTCCTCGCTACACTCCATCTGGTATGACAGCCCGGGTTTCAACCATTACCGGGGTGACAGCTGGATGCCAGAGCCGTGCCGGTCCTGCGACGAAAAAGGAAAGGATTTCGGCGGCTGCCGATGCCAGGCCTACCTGCTGACCGGTAATGCCGACAACGCCGACCCGGTTTGTAGTAAATCACCCCATCATGACCGCATCCTCGCCGCCCGCCAAGCGGCGGACCATGCCACCGCCGGGTTGGAGGAGCTGACCTATCGCAACGCCAACAACTCCCGGTTGTTCTTCAGGGCTGATGCGCCCCGTGAGCCAGATGCAACGACAAAGCTGACGTCAGAACAGGCCTCGTCGGCGCTTTTGCAGCGTACAGAGCTAGCGGCATCTGCGACCGGTGTATTCTGGCTGGAGTCCGACCCGGTCAGTGGTGGCAATGTGATAATGACCTTGGAGGCGGGTGTCGGGATTCCTTTGCTCTCTCGCAGCTTCAGCGCTCGCAGCCAGGTTAACGGTTATGGAGGTGGTGCGCTGTGTGCCGGGCCCGAAAGCGTATTCGCCGTCGAGGCGTCCGGGCAGCAGGTTTATCACATTGATACGGCCACAGGGGCGTGCTCTCCACTCACTGACGACGATGCCTGCTATGGCGGACTCTCCTGGGACGCGGCGCATCACCGGGTGTTGGCAGTGCGTGAGGCGAACGGCCGCCAGCAACTGATGGGTATTGCCCTAACGGACAGTGAATCAGCGAACTGCATACTCCACGAGTCGGAAGACTTTTACAGCGCCCCGACGGTATCGGCCGACGGGCGGCACCTGGCCTGGGTGAGCTGGTCACTGCCGGACATGCCCTGGGTTGCCTCCGTACTCTGGACAGCATCGATTCAGCGGGACGGCTCACTGACCCAGGCGCGACGCTGGCCCTCGCCTTCAAAAGGCAGTGTGCAGCAGCCGATATTTGATGGCGACGACGTGATTGTGTTGTCGGATCATGAGGGGTGGTGGCAACCGTGGCGACTGGCGTCCAGTGGGCAATGGCACTTGCTGGATGGCACGCGGAGGATCATGCCAGCGCCCCCTGGCAACTGGGCGAGCGTCACCACCAATGCCTTCCCGACGGTGGCTGGGTACGTGTGCGGTACCAGGCCGGAGTCGGGCAGTTGTGGTTGTGTTCAGGGAATGAAGAAACAGGCGTGCGGATCGCAAGGGAGTACGTCGACTTTCGATGCCTGGTTGTGCAAGGCCAGAGGGTGCTGTGTATTGCCCGCTCGTCCACCCGGCTCGACACAGTGTTGTCGGTCGATTGGGCAACCGGACATGCCGAGCCGCTGTCCGGTGGCGAAGAGCCCTTTCCTGAAATGACGCTGTCTCAGCCGGAACTCTTTAGCGTTCCGACATCGGCCGGTGGTGGCGATCCCGTCAGCGGTTTTTTCTACCCGCCAATGCTATTCGCTTCTGTTCGTAAGTCGGTGCCAGTTATTCTGATTGCCCATGGAGGCCCGACCTCTACGGCGTATCCGGTTCTCAACCTACAGACTCAGTTCTGGTGTCACCAGGGCTTTGCTGTGGCTGAGGTGAATTACCGCGGCAGTTCGGGCTTCGGCCGGGCCTTTCGCATGGCGTTGGCGGGCAGCTGGGGACAAGTAGACGTGGCGGATATGGAACGTGCTGCTCGCTGGCTGGTCGCCAACAAAGCCGTTGATCCCGCCAGGCTTTTCATCCAAGGCCGCAGTTCGGGCGGTTATACCGCATTGCTGGCCATGGTCCAAACCGACGTGTTTGCGGCGGGCGCCAGCCAGTTCGGTGTCAGTGATCCCCGGCGGCTGAGAGCGATGACGCATCGATTTGAATCCGGTTATCTGGACTGGTTGTTGGGATCTCCCGACGACTGTCCCGACAACTGGCAGCAGAGGTCGCCACTGGCTCAGGCAGATCGCCTCTGTCGACCGATGATCTTTTTCCAGGGTGCGCAGGATCGGGTGGTGGTCCCGCAGCAGACCACTGCCATCGTCAATGCGCTGCGTCGCAATGGTGGCTCTCCGGAGGTGTATGTGTACCCTGACGAGGGTCACGGATTTCGCAAGCAGAGCAACGTTGCCGATATGCTGGAACGATTGCTTCGGTTTTATCGCAGGCAGTCGACCGATCAGTAATGTGACGCCTGTCCGCTTTCCCGTTTCGCTGTAAGACAGTCTTACATACAGTTTTCAGTCCCCCCGACAATACTCTTCCATCAGACAAGAAACCGGCCAATTCGGCTGATGTGGGGACAAAACAATGAAAATAGGGACTGATGGATTTCCGGGAAAGGCAGTCGTTCTGCTGGGCGCTCTGGCGGTATTGACCGGCTGCGGTGGCGGTGGGAGCAGCAGCGAATCCAGCCCGTCGGATTTTGACGCACCGGTAGAGCCGGTTAACATCGGCGGCGATGGCGATATTTTTGACCCGGAGCGCCTGCTCGACGTGGAAATCACCATGTCCGCCAGCAACTGGCGAACATTGAAAGCCGAGGCGCGAACGTTGGCTGAAACCTCCCGCGAATGCCTGCCCGAGTTCGAGTACACCGAGTTGCCCGCCACCGTCACCATCGACGGCGATACCATGGGCAACGTGAACGTGCGGAAAAAAGGCTTTATCGGTTCACTCAGCCCGGACCTGCCTTCTCTGAAACTGGATTTTAACGACCTGCAGGAAGGGCGCACTTACCAGAACGTGTCCCGTATGACCCTGAACAACAATCGTCAGGATCCTTCTAATGTCCGTCAATGCCTGGCTTACGACCGGTTCCGGGATATCGGTATCGCGGCGCCGCTATGCAACTACGCCCAGGTGACCGTCAATGGCGAGGATTTGGGGGTTTTTGCCCATGTTGAACCTATCCGGAAGCCCTTTTTGCGGCGCACGTTTGGCGATGACTCGGGCAATCTGTATGAGGCGCAGCAGGCCGATTTCGGCAACTATCTGATCCGCCGGTTCGAGACCAAGACCAACGAAGACGCCAACAACCGCTCTGATCTGCAAGCCGTTGCGGACGCCATGGCGCTGGATGATGAGGCGATGATGGACGTGTTGCCCCAATTGCTGGATGTGGATGAGTTCATCCGTTTCTGGGCCATGGAAACCTTGCTGGGAGCGTGGGATTCAGCGAGCGGCAACGCCAATAACTTTTACCTCTACCATTCTCCGGACGATGGGCTGTTCCACTTCATCCCCTGGGGTGCCGATACCGCCTTTCGTGGAACCCATCCCCTGAAGCCTGGCTCCGCGCCTCTGTACCGTAACTTCCGTCTGGCGGAGCGGCTTTATGGGATGCCGGAATACCGCCAGCAATACCTGGACGCGCTGGAAGACCTGTTGGCCAACCACTGGGACGAAGAAGCGATGCAGCTGGAGATCGAGCGGGTGATGGTGTTGACTGGGACCACGGAGGCCGACGTTGAAAGTGTTGAAAGCTTCCTGCTTGGCACCGGCATGCCCGGAGACGACGGGTATGAGCGATCGCAACGGGAGGTGTTGCTCAGCGCCATCGCCGGAAACGAGCCGGAAGAGGCGGTGACCTTGCTGGAGGATACCCAGCCGGACTGCTCCGAGCCAGCCACCACCAATCTGACTGCCAGTGTTTCAGCGGTATCCGGCACAGACTCCGGAGTATTCAGTTTCACCTTACCGGATGGTCGACAGGTCAGCGCGAGCCTGACGTTCGCTGCCTTTGAAGTAGACAGCCTGGTGTACTCCGTTGACACCGAGCTGGCTCCCGCCGTGCACAGTTTGCTGCTGATTGGTGTCGACGCCGCCCAGGGCTTCAAGCCTTATGTGTTGCAGGTATTTATCGAAGACACCGATTACATACCCGGAACCCATAAACTCCATGGCTTTGCCACCAATGCGCTGCTCTTTGAAGTGGATGAATCCGTACCTGGCGACGTGGTGTCACTGGCGCTGGGGGCGACCGGCACCATCACCCTCAACAGCGTAGGCAGCGGCGCAAACGCCGGCGATGTGGATATGGACATCGACATGACCATGGAATACCTGCCGGGTACTGAATAATGGCCAGTTGTTTCAGCCTGAACGCATTTGAATCCCACTCACTGGCGGATCAGAGCTCGTCAGCGTTGATGGATCGGGTGGATACCAAGTATCTGATCGACGCTGCCGAACTGAACCAGTGTCTGGCAGAGCTGACGGCAGAGTACACGGTGCTGGAGATGAACGGGTGTCGGGGAATGGCATACGACACGCTCTATTTCGATACGCCCGGCCGGCAGCTCTACCTCGATCACCACAATGGCAAACTGAACCGCGTAAAGGTCCGCACTCGCCACTACCGGGCCACCGGTGAGCGTTTTCTCGAGGTCAAGGTCAAGACCAACAAACTGCGCACCTCCAAACAGAGAATGGTATTGACCGGGGCGGAGCCAGACGCACGAATTCTGCGTCACTTCCTTCAAGAGCAATTGGGCCTGCCGGCGACACGGATGCTGCCGGCTCTTTTTGTTCATTACCATCGCATCACGCTGCTCAGCAGAACCGGTCACGAGCGGGTTACCGTGGATACGGATATCTGCTTCGAGCATAGCGGGGAACACCAGCGGATCGGGTTGCCGGGCGTTGTGTTGGTGGAGGTCAAATCGTTGCGCCATCAGCGGCGTTCACCCGTTCTGGACATCCTGAAAAGGATGGGCCACAGGCCCGTCAGCTTCAGCAAATACTGCATCGGCACGGCGCTGCTGTGCCGGGGCCGGATCAAGCCAACCGCTTCAAGCCAGTGTTGTCGAAGCTTGATGCGCTCAGGGCCCCGAGAGAATACCGCTACTTCAAGGAGTCATCATGGAATCTGCAGTTGATGTCCATTTCTTTATCCGCCTGATCATTAACCTGATCTCAGTTTTCATCCTGATCCGTTGTTACTACGCATTTTCCCACCATCGTGAAAACGCCGCCTCGTTCATCCTGTTTGGCGTGGGTGTGTTCCTGGTCACGGCGTTACTGAATTCGGTGACCGTGTCCATGGGTTTCGCCTTTGGGTTGTTCGCGGTGTTCTCGATGTTGCGATACCGCACCGAAGCATTGGGCATCAAGGAAATGACCTATCTGTTTCTGGTGATCGCCATGGCGCTGTTGGCGGCCGTCGGGAACGTGGCGCATTGGGTGTTGGCGTGCCTGAATGGCCTGGTGATCGCCATCGCCTTGTTGCTGGAAACCCGAATGATGTTGCCATTGTGCGGCGAGAAGGACATCGAGTACGAAAAAATTGACCTGATTCACACCGACCGTCAGGACGAACTGATTGCCGACCTGCGATCTCGGACTGGCCTGGATGTGAATCGGGTGGATGTGGTTTCCGTGAGCTTTCTGCGGGATACAGCGCAGCTAAGGATGCATTACCGCATGGAGCAGGGATCATGATGGGCGATCTGCGCTGGGCAATGCCGGTGATGTGGCTGATGGCCTGCTTTTCCCTGCAGGTGCGTGCAGACACCACTGATTTTGAGGCCGACATCGGCGGCTACGCGGTGGGTGGTGTGGACCATTACGGCGCCTTCTATGATGAGGAGGGCGTTGACTCGACCACCAACACGGTTCTGCGGAAACTCAGGCTCGGACTCGAGCTGGCCTATGGCGAACACTGGTCCTTCGAGCTTGATGGTGACTACCAGTACGACGGCGATGAGCAAGTACTGGAATTCGATGACGTCTGGTTGCGATACGATGGTTTTGGCTGGGGTGGTGTCCAGGTGGGGCAGATGAAAGAGCCTTTCGGTTTTGAGCGTACCAGTGGCTATTCCAGCCTGATGACCAACGAACGCTCCCTGGCGACCAGCGCCTTTGCGCCGGGGCGCTCCGAAGGCGTGATGGTCAACCGGGCCGGTAAAAAGGCCACCTGGGCACTGGGCGTGTTCCGGGAAGATGCCGATGCCAAGTCGCCCAGGGCGGTAACGGGCCGCGTGACCTTTGCCCCACTTCGCTCTGAACACCAGACGGTCCACCTGGGGTTGGCCGGCTCCTGGCGAGACTTGCGCGGCGAACGGTTTCAGATACGCGATCATGGGGAGGTCTACAGCGCCGACAATGTGATCCGAAGCCCGCGTTTTGACGCGGATGACCTGGCACTGTTGGGTGGCGAGTTTGCCTGGAGTCGCGATTCAGTCACCGTCACATCGGAGGCGATGACCCAGCGTGTCAGGCAGGTTGGGGGCGACGAATGGCAATTCACTGGCGGTTATGCCCAGCTGGGCTACCTGCTCACGGGCGAACACCGGGGGTATAGCCGAGGCGAGTTTGACCGCATTGACCCGCTCAGCCATCTGGGTGCCGTCGAACTGGTGGCGCGCTGGAGCGGGGTGGATCTCAGGCAGCGGGATGTGGGCGCCGAAGCTCCATAGCGATGCTGGGGATCAACTATTATTGGCGTAAATCGGTTCTGCTGAGGGTGAATTACCTGATTCCGACCATCAGCGGCAATGCTTTGATGGCAAACCCCGATGGGGATGCGGTCACCGTGCGTGCCCAGCTCAGGTTCTGACGCGATCGGCCTCCAGGGGCAGCGCCAGTGTCACCCGCGTCCATTGCCCCAGCGCACTGCTAATCGACAGTGTCCCACCGTGGTGGCGCAGGATGGTCTGGCAAATGCTAAGGCCCAGCCCGAGGTTTTCCGGTGTGTCACTGGTCGAATAGAAAGGATCCGTCAGGCGACGTATCTCCTCCTCGGGAATGCCGCAGCCATTATCGGCCAGTGTGATATCAAGGGTCCGGGCATCGCGAGTCGTCGACACATGAATGATGGCGGGCTGACGATCCAGTTGGCTCTGAAGCGCCGAGGCAGCATTGAGAAACAGATTCACGAACACCTGAGTCAGCGCCGAAGGGTAGCAAGGTACTGTTAGGGTTTCCGGTACGTCGATCTCCAGGTCAATGCCGCGCAGTTTGTGTTTGGTGAAGCGCGTGGCGGCATTGATAAGCCCCGTGAGGTTTGCCAGTTCTTTGGCGTGCTCCGGATGAGGGACAGAGAAATCGATAAGGTCCGAGACGATGTCGGCAATGCGTTTCTGATGCGCCGCGGCATCGTCGATCGCTTCGCCCAGTTCGGGGTCTTCGTTGATATCCTTTGCGTACTGCAGCGCCTGCACGGAGCAGTTGACCGGATTCATGATTTCATGGAGCAGGCCCTTGGCCATGTGACTGAGGGCCTGATGCTTCTGTTGCTGGATCAGGTTTTCCTCAGTCACCTGAAGCGTTCGCAGAGTGCGGCTCAACATCCGGTTTCTGTCGCGCAACAGGAACTGCAGCGCCAGGATGTTTCGCACGAAGCGACGAAAAAAAACGGCTAACAACGGTGAAATGACCAGGCACATCAGAACCAGCCAGTTCAACAACACTTCCTGTAGCTTGGTTGCCACATCCGCTGCGGGTACCGCGGCCCAGGTAGCGGCGTAGAGAAACGCCAGATTGATGGCGATCATGATCAGGGTATGCCGTGGCGACAGTGTCACGATGCCGAGGAAGCTGATGAAGAAGTAGAGCCCGATCGTCGGTGTGAGATCTCCACCGGTTTTGATAAAGGCAAGATAGCTGAACAGGGCCATGTTCAGGAAAACCAGATACATGATCAGTGGCGTGCGAAAACGCACGGCCTTGAATCGGTGGGCCACAATGAGACAGGAGAGAATCGTGGTGTAGACAAACAGTCCGCTCGGAACGTTGGCAGGGCCAAGCTGTGTGGCCAGCGTCATCATGTGCGCAAGGGTTCCGATCAGTGTGATTAGCAGCGAGACGTCCGCAAAGACCGGCAGGAAACGGAACCGGGATTGGGCGCTGTAGAAACGCTCGAACTGTCGTTGCTTGCGCGGAGTAAGTTGCTGAACCTGTTTCAGGCCGTCGAGTATTTTCATGAGTCGAGATTGTTCCTGAAGCGTTTCATGAACAGCATCA
Organism: Marinobacter salarius; assembly: GCA_000831005.1. Taxonomy (GTDB): domain Bacteria; phylum Pseudomonadota; class Gammaproteobacteria; order Pseudomonadales; family Oleiphilaceae; genus Marinobacter; species Marinobacter salarius. The sequence continues at coordinate 3,619,900 of CP007152.1, forward strand.
GATCCGGTTGCCGTTCAAAGCCCATCTTGATGAATATTCGGTCCTTGTAGGAGTGCACTGTTTTATAGGAAACCCCGAGTCGATCCGCAATGGTCTTGAACGCGACCCGATCCGCCATGAGGCGTGCCACTTCCCGTTCACGGGCAGATAGCGCGTGAAACGCCTCCAGATCTGGTGATGTTGTGGTAGCGGGTGCCTGGCACGAGTCCGCGTCCACATACACTTGCCCGTTGCGAATGTAGTGCAGGGATCGAATGAGTTCCTGTACTGACTGAGTCTTGGCCACAACCGTTTTGATGCCTGACTCCAGATAGATCGCCAGGCGGGCTGGAGAGACCGGTCGCTCGACCAGCAGTAGCACAGACAGCGCGGGGTGATTGGAAAGGGCCACTTCGGCGATGGTCAGGCCATCGTTGTCCTGCAGGGCTTCCTCAATGATCAGCACGGTAGGCCTGACGGTCGGCAACTGCTCCAATGTATCGACACCGGTTGCGGACTCGCCCACCAGATCAATGTTCTCTTCGAGAAGCAGCTGATAGAGGATGGCGTCCCGGTACAGGCGCTTGTCGATGGTGACGTACAGCCGGATATCATCTTTTGTCACGGCTGCCGGCTCCCGCCCGAGCGCGCGCAGAGGCAACGACAGCTCAAGGGTGAAGCGTTGTTGGCCTCCCTGAAGGAGAACTTGGCCGCCCTGTTGTTGGGCCATGATGTAGAGCGCAAGCAAGGCGCCCTGTTGCTTCAGTAATTGGCTGGAAACACGCGCCATTGGCGAAAGGACATGACTGTATAGGTGGAGGTTCTTTCCGGCTTCCAGCCGAAGGGTCGTGACGTCCTCATCCTGCTCACTTATGAGGTGGTCACGGCTCATTCCGGACGCGCTCAACAGCACATCCAGCGCTGACTGAATGGCGTCGGGCAGGGTACCGTTGCTGGGAACGGCGTCGGTTAACGGTATCTCCAAATACCGAGTCAGTTCGGCGCGTAGCCCGCGGACCAGAGCGTTATCCAGAGCCTCAGGGCTATGGTCACGAAAGTGGGAGGCGCCGGGGAGGCAAGGTGCTGATGGCGTCCATATCCCTCAGGAAATTCTGTATCACGTCCCGTGACGCCCAGGGAACTGATGGCGATTCGGTCAGAGCCCTGAGAAGAGCGGCTTTTCGCCGTTCGCGAACGCCCTCGAAACGCTCAGCAAGTGCAAATTGCCACTGCTCCGATTTCTGGCGCGATGCGTGGTGCTGAGCAATAGCGTCGTCCAGCACCGGGAGCAGGGATGCGGCATGCCACGGCTTCTTCTGATAACGGAAGATTCGCCCCTGGTTAACCGCGCCCAGCGCAACGTCCAGTTCCCCGTAGGCCGATGTGAGGATGCGAGTAATATGGGGATAGGACTGTCGCATCTCGTTGATCAACTGCAGTCCTTTCATGCCTGGCATGCGCTGATCTGTCATCAGGACTGCAGTCCGGTGACCTTCCTGATGGAGAGTCTCCAAAGCCTGCTGAGCGCTGGCGGCGCAGCGGGTTTCGAAGCGGTCCTGCATCCGCATCAGCTGTTTGCTCAGGTACTTGGTCGCCGATTGTTCGTCGTCAACGATCAGTACCAGCGGCTTGGGGTGTCCGCTCTCGACGGGAGTGGGCCCGGCGTTATCCTGTACCGACATGGTGGCTGCAAACAGGTCGGTGCGTACGAGGTTGATGTCCCAAGGCTTGGCGTAGCAGCGGTCGACAACCCTATTCTCCAGCAAGTGAATGATCTGATCGAGGGAAAACTGGCCGCCAATGACGATTCGCAAGCAGCAGCCACCATCGCTGACCTGCTGAAGTAGAGAAGACGTCAGCAACTGATCGGTGTCGGTGGTGATGAATACGAGCGCGTCGGGCAGGGATCGGCCCCGTGCAATGGCGGCCAGGGCCTCTTGGTCAGAGGAGTAGCTGTCAATTGAAAATGCCCCGGCAAAATCCTGGAGAAAAGCATCCCGATCGTCTTCTCGGTCGTACCTGAGAAGTACCCGATGTGGTTGATCAGCGGACATGTGAGCTGGATCCTTGGAGACAGGTTGGCCGAGCGATAATATCAATCGGGTATCGACCCGAATGTAGGAACATCCTACGCTGTTTGGGTGCCGAAAATCCCGGCACAGGTCTCAGGATGAGGAACCAGATGAGAAGGCACCCGGGTTGGGTTAAACTCCGGGTGAGACATAATAACAACGACAAAATGGCGAGACCTTACATGAGCTACGACATTTCCTCCCTGCGCAAGTTTGTGTCCCCCGAGATCATCTTTGGTGCCGGCTCACGCAAGGCAGTAGCCAACTTCGCCAGTAACTTTGGTGCTCGACATGTGTTCCTGGTATCTGACCCTGGCGTGGAGAAAGCCGGCTGGGTTGCGGAAATCATGGATATCCTGGTGGCGGCGGGTCTCCGTGTCACGGTATTTACCGGCGTCTCAGCCAATCCGAAAGTGGACGAAGTCATGGCCGGGGCTGAATTGTATAAGTCCAGCCAATGTGACGTGATTGTCGCCATCGGCGGCGGCAGCCCCATGGACTGCGCCAAGGGTATCGGCATTGTCAGTGCCCATGGCCGGAACATTCTTGATTTTGAGGGTGTGGACACCATTACTTCGCCCTCGCCCCCGATGATCCTGATTCCCACCACGGCGGGGACATCCGCCGATGTCTCCCAGTTCGCGATCATTTCCGACCCCAGCCGGCGCTTCAAGTTCTCCATCATTAGCAAGGCGGTGGTGCCGGATGTGTCGCTGATCGACCCGGAAGTGACGGAAACCATGGACGCCTACCTGACGGCCTGTACCGGGGTGGACGCCATGGTGCACGCCATTGAAGCCTATGTCTCCACTGGTAGCGGGCCGCTGACGGACACCAACGCCCTGGAAGCCATCCGGCTGATCAACCGCCATCTGGAGCCGCTGGTGCTGAACACCGCCAATGTGCACCTTCGGGAGCAGATCATGCTGGCCTCCATGCAGGCCGGCCTGGCGTTTTCCAATGCCATCCTGGGGGCGGTGCATGCCATGTCCCATAGTCTGGGCGGGTACCTTGATTTGCCCCACGGACTTTGCAACGCCTTGCTGCTGGAACACGTTGTAGCGTACAACTACACCTCGGCAGAGGACCGGTTCCGGCGCGTGGCGGAGGCCATGGATATCGACACCCGCGGTATGTCAAAACCGGTCATCAAACAGCGCCTGATGGCGCGAATTATCACGTTGAAACAAGCTGTAGGGTTGGAGGCCAAGCTTGGCAAACTGGGTGTGACCACGTCTGACATACCCTACCTGTCCGGCTTTGCATTGCAGGATCCATGCATCCTGACCAATCCTCGCAAGTCTTCCCGCCGTGACGTCGAAGTGGTTTATGAAGAAGCCCTCTGACTCCAGCAACGCCGACTACGACATCGGTGACCTGCTTGGCCTTGGCAGCCAGTCGGTAAGAAAGAACTACTACCCGGCGCTGCAGGAGCGGATCGACGAACTGGAGAAGGAGCGTAATCGCTACAAGTGGCTGTTCGAGAATGCCCTTCACGGCATCTTTCAGGCTAACCTCCGGGGCGGCTTTGTGGCCGCCAACCCGGCCATGGCCCGGATCTGCGGCTATGAAAGCTCTGAAGCCCTGATCACGGGGGTTATCCGCCTTCGTGAGCAGCTGTTTTGCAGTTCTGGTGAGTTTGACGCCATCCGCCAGGAGTTACTGGATAACGGCAGTCTCAGTGCAAGGGAAACCCGGCTCAGACGGGCGGATAATACGCCGGTGCAAGTTGCGATAACCCTGTTGCGGCGTCCCGATTTGGGCCCGAAGTGTTGAAGCTTTTGTGGCGGACATCACCGAGCGACACCAGGCGCGGGAAAAACTTCGCCAGCTTAATGCGGATCTGGAACGCCGTGTGGAGGAGCGCACTGAAGAGCTGCAGAACGCCAACGTCGTGCTGAGATACCAGATCGAGCAGCGTGAAAGAGTGGAGCGGGAGCTGGTTGTGGCTGTAGAGGCGGCCAAGGAAGCCAATGAGAGTAAGGACAAATACCTTGCGGCGGCCAGTCATGATTTGCTGCAACCCCTGAATGCGGCCAGGTTACTGGTGTCCGCCCTGATAGACAGTGATCTGCCAGCGGATGAAAACCGACTTGTCCAGCGTGTGTGGAGGTCCCTGGAGAGCGCTGAGGACCTGTTGGCGGATCTCCTGGATATATCCAAGCTGGATCAGAAAGCCATGCGGCCAGATATCGTCAATACTGATATTGGCGAACTGATGAGAGGGCTGGCGCAGGAATTTGAACCGGTGGCTGAGAACGCAAAGCTGCACTTTCGGGTGCGCTTGGGGACAGGCTACGTAAGCACTGACCCGCGAATGCTAACCCGGATACTCCGCAACCTGTTGAGCAACGCGTTTCGCTATACCCGTGAAGGCGGTGTGCTGTTTGCGGCCCGCAAGCGTGGTCCCAATCTGGAAATTGGGGTGTGGGACACCGGTGTGGGCATTGAGCAGGAAAAGCTCGAGGACATCTTCCGGGAATTTCACCAGATACTGCCCAAGGGTGGCGGTCGCCAGGGTGTGGGCCTGGGGCTGGCAATTGTCGAACGCATGGCAAGGATACTGGCCTGCGAAATCCACGTGGGTTCACATCACGGCAAAGGCTCCTGTTTCAGTATTCTTGTTCCTCTGGCCCGGTTCACTGAGGCGACTGCCAGTAGTCAAAATGCGGAGCCGCCACCAATTGCACCTGTGTCCTTCGATGGGCTTCGTGTTCTGGTGATCGACAATGAAGAGCCGGTACAGGAAAGCATGCAGGCCCTGCTGGAGCGTTGGGGTTGCGTGGTCACCACGGCGGGTAGTGCGGTTGAGGCTGTGGCGCATTGCGGCGGCGCAGACATCATCCTCGCGGACTTTCACCTGGATGAGAACCTGACCGGCTGTCAGGCGGTGTATGCCGTACGCAGACACTTCGGTCGTGACATCCCGGCGGCCATCATTACTGCGGACCGCAGCGATGAAACGCGAAGGCTAATCAGTACACAGTATCTGCCCATTCTGAACAAGCCAGTAAAGCCTAACCGTCTTCGGGCTCTTGTCTCCAGTCTTGCCGCATCCCTGAACTCAGAGTCGCAATGACGGTCTACACTTTATTCTGTCAATCATTGTTTTGTCAGGAGAGTGTGACATGTCCGTTCCCGAGAACGCCCTCACGAACCACGAAGTAACTGTATGCCTGTCTGGCGGTGCCGTCCTGGGACCCTTCAACGCCACCTGGTCGAAGGACGAAGGCGGTGACGTAAGGGAACTGGTGCGGGAGTATGATGGTTTTCTGCAAGGGGAGAAGCAGCGCCGCTTCAAGTTTCACCTTCACGACACCTACACCAACACGGTTCATACCCTGATCCTGAATTTTGATCAGGTTACCGGCATTTGCGACCATGTGAGGCTGAAGTCCCCGCCTAACGGGTAAAGACCACGTAATGGTGAACAGAGGAGGAAACCATGACGAATTTCAGGACTGAGAAAGACAGCCTGGGCGACGTGCGTGTTCCCGAGGATGTCCTCTGGGGGGCTCAGACCCAGAGAGCGGTGGAGAACTTTCCGGTCAGTGGCTTGCCGATGCCTCCGGCGTTCATCGCGGCGGTGGTACGGGTAAAACAGGCGGCCGCGGATGCCAACGCCAGCCTTGGTCTGCTCGATAACGATCTGCGGGATGCGATTGTTGCCGCTGGCGACCGCCTGGTAAACGGTGAATTCGCTGACCAGTTCCCCATTGATCGTTATCAGACCGGGTCTGGCACCAGCACTAACATGAATGTGAACGAGGTCATCGCCGCCCTGGCGGCGCAGGAGGATGTTGAGATTCACCCCAACGATCACGTCAACATGAGCCAGAGCTCCAACGACGTGATCCCGACCGCTATCCATGTCAGTGCCGTGGCGGGTATATACGAGCGTCTGATTCCCGCGTTGACCCACCTGTGTGGGGTGATCTATGAGCGTGAGGCGTTGTTCGCGAATCAGGTCAAGACCGGCCGTACTCACCTGATGGACGCCATGCCGGTCACCCTGGGCCAGGAGCTGAGAACCTGGCGGGAGCAATTGCTCGCCGCGGAAAGACGGCTTGAGGCGGCCGCCGATGATCTTCTGGCGGTGCCCCAGGGTGGCACGGCCGTGGGAACCGGGGTGAATGCGCTGGAAGAGTTTCCTGGGCAGTTCGTTAAGTTCCTCACCTCCAATACGGGTTACCACTTCCGCTCCCTGGAGCATAAATTCGTGGGGCAGAGTGCTATCGATGCGCCCGTAGCTCTGTCGTCCCAGTTGCGGGGGCTGGCCATCGTACTGACCAAGATCGCCAACGACCTGCGCTGGATGAACAGTGGGCCGATTCACGGTCTGGCGGAAATCAGCCTGCCGGCGTTGCAGCCTGGCAGCAGCATCATGCCAGGTAAGGTCAACCCGGTGATTCCCGAGTCGGTGGCCATGGTCGGGACCCAGGTCATGGGGCTGGACAGCACCGTTGCCATGGCAGGGCAGTCGGGTAACTTCCAGTTGAATGTGATGTTACCGCTGGTTGGTGCCAATCTATTGGACATGATCGAACTGCTGACCAACGCCTCAACCATGCTCGGAGATAAGGCGATTCGGGATTTCACGGTGAATACCGATCATCTGGACGCCGCAGTCGGCAAGAACCCGGTACTGGTTACCGCACTCAACCCCGAAATTGGTTATAGCCTGGCGTCTGATATTGCCAAGGAAGCCTACCAGACCGGACGACCGGTGATTGACGTGGCGGAAGAGCGCAGTGGCCTGGATCGCAACCGGCTGGAGGAACTGATGGACCCGCTGAAGCTGACCAAAGGCGGGCTTGCCTGATAGTAAGTAACCGCCGAAAGGGCGGCCCTGACGGAGACTGAGCCGATTGCTGATTTCTATCGAGCTCTTCGTGATGCTGGTGCTCGCAAATGGCGTACCGGTTCTGGCCGCCCGGCTGTTTGGCCGGCGCTGGTCGGCGCCTGTTGATGGTGACAGGCTATGGCGGGACGGGCGGCCGGTGTTGGGACGCAGCAAAACCTGGCGCGGTATCGTATCCGGTGCGCTGGCGTGTTGCCTGTTTGCGTGGATCACCGGGATAGGTGTCATATTCGGCCTGGCGTTCGGGTTACTGGGGTTGGCTGGCGATATCATCAGCAGTTTCATCAAGCGTCGTGCCGGGCTCGCCTCCAGTGCCCGGGCCTCAGGGCTCGACCAGATCCCCGAAGCCTTGCTGCCGATGCTTCTGGCATGGCTTTGGCTGGACCTGGGCTGGTTTATTGTGGCGGTTGTCGTGGTGCTGTTTACGCTGTCGAATATCCTGCTGTCGCCCTTACTGTACCGCCTGGGTATACGCCATCAGCCGCACTGAGCTCAAGCTTTAGCCGGGGCCCCTTGTCAGGGTGTGTATTGTTACCTCTGGTGGGCAATTCAGCCGCACGTTGACCACCGATGTGCCCGCGCCTGGTGAGGTATACCCCTGCATGCCGTTGCGGCGCCAGTAGCCGCGGCCGAGTTCTCTGGGGCAATCGGAATCCAGGGTCACGGGGATGCCACCGGGCAGGCAGATCTGGCCACCGTGGGTATGGCCGCACAGGAAGATGTCGTAGCCCGCATGGGCAGCCTCGCGCCAGATCTCCGGTGTGTGGCTCAGTAATACGCTGATGCCACCCGGGGGGATCTCGTCTCCTGCTCGGTGTAGGTTGTGTACCCTGTAGAAATGGGCATCGTCCACACCTGCCAGATAGAGTTTGTCCTCGCCACGCTGCAGTACGGCATGTTCATTCATCAGCAGGTGATAGCCCATGTCCTCAAGGCCAGGAACCATGCGTACGCTGTCGTGATTGCCCAGTACAGCGTAGGCTTTGCCGCGAATAGCGTCCCGCAGCCTGGCCATGCCATCCATGGCACCATCAATCGGGCCCCAGGTGAGGCGCCGGTAGTCCCCGGTGAGCACACACACATCGTACTCGAGGGGCTCGATTTGACGGATGACGGCCTGCAGGTTGGCTTCATCCATATCCACGTGAAGGTCGGTAAGGTGCAGTATGCGGAAGCCTTCGAAGGCCTGGGGCAGGCCAGGGATGTGGAACTGGTTGTGGGAGGTGTCCAGCCGGCGGCTGTTGTGCTGTCCCCGCCGGAACAAACCGGCCAGTTTCAGGCAAACACTGATGAAGCGTGGAGCGGAGGTGATGTTTTCCAGATGGAACGAATGGCGGTCCGGGCCGAATACACGAGCTTCCGCTTCCCGCTCAATGCCCAGGCGCTGGCGCGCGTGTACCGGGCCAAGGCGGAGGCTCAGGCGATACTCCAGGAGGTCATCCTGATTGTCTGGTGTATGGGCCCGGGCGGTCATTGCTGGTCCTGTTGGTTGTTGGAAACGTTACCTGTCACGATCCGGTCAACCCGTCCCTTCATTATGGTCTGGACTGGGAGTGATGCAACCGAAGCGTCATAATGTTCATCTTTCTTAACACACGTTGCCACGATCAGAGTGTTCCATGACCAAGGATAGCTTCACCAGGGAGGCGTATGCCGGGGCCCTGCCAGCCTGGCACATTTTTCTGTTATTTCTGCGTTTGGGCCTGACGTCTTTCGGTGGTCCGGCGGCCCATCTGGGATTCTTCCATGACGAATTCGTAAAGCGCCGGCGTTGGTTGTCGGACGCGGCCTATGGCGAGGTGGTGGCACTGTGCCAGCTGTTACCCGGCCCTGCTTCCAGCCAGGTGGGATTGACCCTGGGGTTCCTTCAGCGCGGCTATCGAGGCGCAGCAGCGGCCTGGCTTGGCTTTACCCTGCCGTCGGCATTGTTGATGACGCTGTTTGCACTCGGCCTTGGCCTCTGGCCGGATGCCGGGCAGGGTGGCTGGATAACCGGCCTTAAGCTATTTGTGGTCGCCGTGGTTGCCCAGGCGGTTTGGCAGATGGGCAAAACCCTGTGCCCGGATGCTCCGCGCCTTTCGATTGCCGTGGTGGTCGCGGTTGTTCTGTTGATGGCGGGCGCAGCCTGGATGCAGATACTTGTCCTGCTCGCAGCCGGTGCTGTAGGTGCTGCAATGCAACTGCCGCAAAAGCGTGTGGAAGAGTCATTGACCATACCGGTTCAGACCCAGCGGCCTATGATATTCCTGGTGGCATTTTCAGTGCTGCTGTTGATGGCATTCGTTCCCCTGGCTACCGGCTCCCTGGCCTGGATCTGGTCTGAGCTCTATCGCGCGGGTGCCTGGTGTTCGGGGGTGGTCATGTGGTGTTGCCCTGGCTGCAGGAGGGGTTTGTGGCGCCCGGACACCTGTCGGCGGATACCTTCCTGGCCGGTTACGGCGTCGCACAGGCCATGCCCGGACCACTCTTCACTTTCTCAGCGTTTTTGGGCGGTGTCGAGAGTGGGTGGACCGGTGCTGCCGTGGCTGTGGTCGCTGTTTTTCTGCCGGGAACCCTGCTGGTATTTGCCGGTCTACCCCTGTGGTCATACATTCGCAGCCATTCGGTTGCACGGGCGGCCCTGGCTGGGGTGAATGCCGGCGTTGTCGGGCTTCTGCTGGCGGCGCTGTATGATCCGGTGTGGACCTCTGCCGTACACAATGCAGGGAGCGTTGCGTTTGTCCTGTTGGCCTGGGTTTCCCTGTCGATATGGAAAGTACCGGTCTGGATACTGGCACCCGGCAGTGCGCTGGTGGGCTTGCTGGTTTTCTGATGCCCCCAAAGTGGGGGTAGCTAAAACCAACCAGGGAGGCCACACTTGGACATTGGGAAACTAAATGAACGGTAATAATCCAGAAGCAGAGGCTGATTATGTCCACATCCTGCACGATTCCGGGCTTGAACGTACCGAAAAGCCGCTTTCCGGAGCCTGAAAGCGATTTGCCAACCGGCGATAACCGCGAGCAAAGGGTTGTGCTTGGCGGTGGCTGTTTCTGGTGTGTGGAAGCCGTTTTTCTGGCGGTGAACGGTGTCAGCCGGGTGGAATCCGGCTATGCCGGGGGCACAGCGGAAACCGCCAACTATGAGGCGGTGTGCGGCGGCCAGACCGACCACGCCGAAGTGGTCGATGTTCATTACGACCCGCAGACCGTCAGCTTCGGGGATATCCTGAAGGTGTTTTTCTCGGTGGCCCACGACCCAACCCAGCTTAACCGGCAGGGAAACGACCGTGGTACACAGTACCGTTCCGCCGTTTTTTACGAGAATGACGAACAGAAACAGGTGGCGGAAGCCTACATTCGCCAACTGAACTCGGCGGGTGTTTATGATAATCCTCTGGTGACAACCCTGGAGCCGTTGGAGGCTTTTTATCCGGCGGAAGACTATCACCAGAATTTTGCCGCACGGAATCCATACCAGCCCTACATCACGGCTGTTGCGGCACCAAAGATTGAAAAGCTTGTGGACACGTTCGGTGACCAGCTCAAGCCCGGTTACACCGACAACAACATTGCCTGAGGAGGCTGCTATGAGCGTTTCTGCTGCAGGTTATGACCTGACCCCGCTGACACCACAACAAGTGGACGAAAAGGCCGCGGGCCTGACGGACGAGGAGCGCCGCGTGTTGCTGGATCATGGCACCGAGCGGCCATTTTGCGGCACCTTGCTGGACAACAAGAACGCAGGTGCCTATTACTGCCGGTTGTGCGAGTTGCCGCTGTTCAGTTCCGATTCCAAGTTCGATTCCGGTACCGGTTGGCCGAGCTTTTTCCAGCCTTTTGACACCGACCACATCCGTTACATTGAAGACAACAGCATGGGCATGGCTCGCACGGAGATCCGTTGCCCGCGTTGTGACAGCCACCTTGGGCACGTGTTTCCGGATGGCCCGCCGCCAACCGGCCAGCGTTACTGCCTGAATTCAGTGGCGATGGTGTTCAGGGAGAACCAGGCCTGACCGGCCTGGTTAGCGGATGACTGTCGACACCAGATAGCTGGTGTAGCAAACGTACACCAGCAATAACAGCACGCCGTCCGGTCGCCCGATGGTCCGGGACTTACCCGTCAGCCCAAAGCTCATCAGCAGAAGCCCGATGGTGAGGCTGTCATCAGGGTCCAGTCGCGGTAAAGCACTTCCATATCCACGGCCAGGGGCTCAATGGTCGCAGCCAGGCCAACCACGGCCAGAGTGTTGAAAATACCAGACCCCACGATGTTGCCGAGTATCAGGTCGTGTTCGTTTTTCTTGACGGCCGCCAACGCAGAAGCCAGTTCCGGCAGAGAGGTGCCGATGGCAACGATTGTCAGCCCGATGATCAGGTCACTGACGCCGAGGCTCTGGGCAATAAACACCGCGCCCCAGACCAACATGCGCGAGCTCACCAGCAAAAGCACCAAGCCTACAACCAGCCACATCACGGCTATTTTCAGCGGCATCGGGTGGGCAACCAGCTCGGAGTCGGTCTCGCCGATCAGTGAGTCCCCCTTGCCCTGGATGCCTTGATAGATGGACCAGCCCATGACGGCTGCGAACACACCAAGCAGTACCCAGCCATCGAGCCGGGTCAGGTTGCCATCAATCAACTGGTAACCGGCGATGGCCGTCAGTACCAGTAGTAGCGGGAGTTCCTTGCGTATTACCTGGGAGTGCACGGCAATTGGTGCAATCACCGCAGTCACACCAACGATCACGGCGATGTTAGTAATGTTCGAACCGTAAGCGTTGCCCAGGGCCAACCCGGGATTGCCATCGAGTGCGGCCATGGCTGACACTGCCAGTTCAGGCGCAGAGGTGCCGAATCCGATAATCACCATACCAATCAGCAGCGATGGCATACCGAGGTGTTTGGCGGTGGCTGCCGCGCCTTCAATGAAGCGGTCTGCGCTCCAGACCAGTAAAACCAGGCCAGCGATGATTGCTGCGATTGCCAATAGCATAAAGGATGCCCTGTTGGTGTAAGCCGCACGGTATGAGACTAAAGTGGCGGTGATATCGTTGAGCACAGACGCGAGAATGTAACAAAGAGCGCCCGGCGAGCGCATTTTAAACGTTTGACCTACACACGGCCACCGTTGGTAAATAAATCAGGACGTTGGCCCTTGTCAGATATGTTGGCGCAACCAGCCCCAGGCGGGCCCGACCACGAGTCAGTTGATATTCGCAATTTATTATCCGATCAAAAAACGGGATAATCGCGCCACAATTTCCAAGCCCCTCTGCTGATCGTGGGCGGGCAACAGGCTTTAAACTAGCTAGGGTGATAACCAATGGCCGTTAGACAGGCAGATGTGGTGCTGGTCGGGCGGGGGCGTCATGAGCGCCACCCTCGGCATGATGCTCAGGCAGCTTGATCCTTCCCTGGACATCGTCATGGTTGAACGTCTTGATCACGTCGCCCATGAAAGCACCGATGGATGGAACAATGCAGGGACCGGGCATGCCGGCTACTGCGAACTCAATTACACCCCCGAAACCGACGATGGCGATGTTGCTATCGAGCGGGCGTTGAAGATCAATGCCTCGTTCGAAGTATCGTTGCAGTTCTGGTCTCATCTGGTTGAGCAGGGCATGCTGCCGGAACCCAAAAGCTTCATCAACCGAACTCCTCACCAGAGCTTTGTATGGGGCGAGGATGGTGTGAAGTTCCTCAAGCGTCGCCACGAAAAGCTCAGCGCCCACCATTTGTTCCGGGAAATGGAGTACACCGAATCCCCGCGGGATCTGGAAGAGTGGATGCCGCTGGTGGTGAACAACCGCGATCCGATGCAGAGAGTGGCCGGCACGCGTATCAAGCACGGTTCAGACGTGGACTTTGGCTCTCTCACCCGCAGCATGGTGGAGTTCCTGGAAACCACGCCGAACTTTGAACTGATGTTAAGCAGCCCCGTGCATTACCTGGCCAAGCGCGACAATGGCCGCTGGAAGGTACGGGTGAAGAACCAGAAAACCGGAGAGCTGACGAAGCTTGAGGCTGGGTTTGTCTTCCTGGGCGCCGGTGGCGGCGCCTTGCCGATGTTGCAGAAGTCCAACATCGACGAATCCAAAGGCTACGGTGGTTTCCCGGTCAGCGGTCAGTGGCTGGTTTGCCAGAAGCCGGAAATCGTCCAGCAACATCACTCCAAGGTGTACGGAAAGGCGCCAATCGGCGCACCGCCGATGTCGGTTCCGCATCTGGATACCCGTATTATCAACGGTGAACCCGCGCTTCTATTCGGCCCGTTTGCTGGCTTCACCACACGGTTCCTCAAGCAGGGTTCGGTATTCGATCTGTTCGGATCGGTCCGCTCAGCGAATCTTCGTCCCATGTTGTCGGTGAGCCGCACCAACATGGACCTGACCCGCTACCTGATTGGTGAGGTATTCCAGTCTCACAGCGACCGTGTGGCTTCCCTGCGCAATTACTTCCCGGATGCTCGCGAAGAGGACTGGCGCCTGCAGGACGCCGGCCAGCGCGTGCAGATCATCAAGAAGTCGCCGGAAGGTGGCGGTAAGCTGGAATTCGGTACCGAAATTGTGGCGGCGAAGGACGGCACCCTGGCCGCTTTGCTGGGTGCATCGCCGGGGGCTTCGACGGCTGTCCAGGCCATGATCGATGTGATCCAACGTTGTTTCCCGGAACGTATGGAGTCTTCGGAATGGCAGGAACGCATGAAAGTGATGGTGCCTTCCTACGGTCAGTCGCTGGTAGACGATGAGCAATTACTCAATAGAGTGCGGGAACGAACGCTCTCAACCCTGAAATTGAGCTGATATTCCCAAACGATCTAACACTGGCGGAAGCGCTGGTAGTCCTGGCTTAAAAGCTGGGGCTGCCGGCGCTTTTTGTTTTCTGGGTGCCGGGCCCGGTTGCGATTTGCGCCTGAAACGTTAGGTTATAAGGAAACACCACCAAGGAGAACGAACATGAGCGAGCAAGAATTCGATCCGAATAAAGGCTATATCGCACTCCTGGGATGGAGCCTGAACGCGGTGGAAGCTGCCGATAAATTTGATCGACGATATGTGGTGGTTGCGCCGGATTGGGCGGAGGCTTACTGCAAGGAACATGATATTCCCTATGTACCTTGGAACTTCGAGCGCCTGAACGACCGGTCGGTTGAGATTGCTCAGACACTCAAAGAGATGGGCGTTAATGTGGCTATCCCATTGTTTGAGGAAACCGTGGAATGGGCCGGCGCTATCAATTCGGTTCTGATGGATCAGCCAAAGCTGTTCGGCCAGTCCATGTTGTTACGGGACAAGGCCCTGATGAAGCGCCGCGCGCAGCTGGGCGGCATTCGCGTTGGGATCTTCGAGGAAGCTCATGACCGGGACGACGTTATCCGTTTCCTCAAGCGCGTCAACCAGACCCTCTTGAAGCTGGACGGTGACCCCAACGATCCGATTCACCTCAAAGCATTCGACAAAGCCGGTTGTCTGGGCCACCGGGTGATTCGTACCCCGGATGAAGTGGACACCATTCCCGAGGAAGAATTCCCGGTGCTGATGGAATCCCATCTGGACGGTTGGGAATTTGCCGTCGAAGCCTGGATTCACAACGGCAAGATCGCATTCCTGAACATCTCGGAGTATGTGACCCTGGGTTACTCGGTGTTTGTGCCGGCCACGCCGGACCTGGAGAAGTACCGGGAACAGATCACCCGCGAGATCGAAAAGCTGATCAAAACGTTCGATATCGAGTTCGGGTTTATTCACCCAGAGTACTTCGTGACCAGCGACAGTACCATGTACTTCGGAGAGGTGGCGTATCGGCCGCCAGGCTTCAAGGTGTTTGAGCTGCTTGAGCGTGCCTACGGCTTTAACGCCTATCAGGCACTGATCATGACCTTTGACCCGAAAACCACGGCAGAAGAGGTAAAGGCGTTCTTCCCCAAAGAGGTGGTGGATGCCAAGGGCTATGCCGGCTGTTTCGGCGTTTATCCGCGCCGCCGGGTGGTCAGCCAATTGGAAATGCCGGAAGAGACCGAGAACCACGATTACTTCGAGTCCCACGAGCTCACGCCGCCGTTGGAAGAAACAGTTACCAAGCGTACTGCCTTTGGCACACATTGGGGCCTGGTTTACTTCTTCGGTGAAGACCCTTATGTAATGCGGGATTTACTGAAACATCAGGAAGAACTGGATTTCTATGTATAATTCCGTAAGGAATTAACAACAATGGGTCTGATTCAGACTCTGAGGAACACAGTTTGAGCAACTCCGACGCTGGAAACCCGGCACCTGTCGTCAATTTCGATAAGCTGGTTCAGCGACTGGACGATGCCATCGCGGCTCTCGATGAGAGCCGCGATTTTGCCAAGCTTGGTAAGTTACCCCGGTTGTTCGACATCGTGCGACGGGTGCTTCTGCAGCCGGAGGGCTGCCTTGCAATTGAACAGCGAGCCGAACGGCTTGAGAAAGCCGGCGTGTTCCTGGGAACAGACTGGGCAGACCCCTCCATTCTATTGCCATCGTTGACCACCTTTTCCTTGCAAAGCCCACAGGCCGATACGGTCATCATCGAAGGGCTCAGCGAACTGCGTTTGCTGGCGGTCGCGCGCGGTGAATACCTGCATGAGTCGATGTCGGCGGAACAGGCGCATCACTACCTGACCCAGGTATTGGCCATCAACCTGAACATGCTGTTTGGTGAAGCAGGCGAAGCCGAGCGGGAGCAGGGCAAGCTGGCACTGGTCAGCCGCGCGGTGGTACAGCATGTTGCCACCCAGATCGGCTATGAGCATGTCATCGATCAACTGATTGAAGAGATCTGGCGCATATTGCAGCAACGACCGATCCAGGTCAGCAGCGTACGGCAGATGATTACCCAGATTGCACTGTGCCGCATTGATCCCAATGTGGATCTCGGTGGTGCGGGTCAGGGTGCGGAGCGTCTGATTTCGAGCCTTTACGGGCCAACACAGGCGTGCCGCGAAGATCCTGGCATTCCTGTTTACCAGGAACGGCTGCAGTCCATGGACGCCGTGGCCCTGCAAAGTGAGGCGACCGGTTTTGCCCGTTCCATGCACGACACCGGATTGGTGTCGCCGTATCACGCCACGTTTGTCCGCCACATCCTGGAGAGTCAGGATGCGCTATTGACTGAAGCCCTGGGCCTGTCCAGTACCGGCCGCGATTGCCTGCTCTGCTACAAGGATCTGGTGCATGAGTTGATCAATGAAGCGTCTATCCGGAAACAGCCCAAGGTCTTTATGGCCTTGCGTTGATGCTGGAGCGAGGCATTCTCTATCAACCGCCACTTGCACCCGCGCTGTGGCGCCAGGCCAGGCTCTCCATCTGCCCGCACGCCCGGGAGCGTATCCGATTGGCATATGGTTACCAGCCACAGCCGAAGGCATGGCTGTTGCAGGGTGTGCTCAACATGCTGGGCCAGCCCCTTGGCGTGGGGCAGGGAAACAACCCTACCTGCCAATCTGCACGGGCGCTGTCCATGTGGGCCTACAACGATCCGGACTATCTGTTGCAGATGGTGGCCTGGGCCGCCCGCGACAACGAAATCATCATGCATTTCGAGGGTCGCCCGGTATCTTCCTCCGGCAGCCAGGGTGGCGTGGCCTCCGAAGTAACGCTCGACCTGGATCCGGTTTCGCTGGTGGTAGTACCGCACCTTGACCGGATTTATGCGGAAATGGGGCGCCTGTGTACGGACCGCCAGGGCGACCCCCACCAGTGGGTTAACCCCGAGTTCCATGGTTGGTCCGCCGGCCGTGGATTCCGCATAAACGTGGATGTTGCAACCGGTCACCTGGAAGACCTGGACACCTTCCTGCGACATTTCTATGCCAGCTACCACCCTTACTATAATGGCAACCAGCCGCTGATCCATCCGCAACCGGCTGGCGTAGCGGTTACCGACAGTGCCGCAAGATTCATCGGCTGGCACGCGATTACCATCCTCCGTGTGACTCTGGACCCGGAAGAGGTCATGCGGGTGTATTTCTTCAACCCCAACAACGACAGTGGTCAGAATTGGGGCGACGATGTGGTGGTCAGTACCTCCAGGAAAGGGGAGCGGTTCGGTGAGGCATCCTTGCCCTTTGAACAGTTCGCCTCGCGGCTGTACATTTTTCACTTCGACCCCCTTGAACGCGGTGAACCCGCAGACGTGGGCGAGGAGGAATTGGAGCGGGTGATCAGCCGCGTTCACCGCAGTTGGGGCCGAGACCGGTTGCCGGCTGAGGCATTGCAGGCCGAACCTCCGCAGGAAAAGTAGACCCAACCAAGCCAGAACGGGAGAGATGATGACCGCTGAGGCCACTACCCGCCGCAACGGCGCCGAGCTGTTTGTTCGTGCCCTGGAAAACGAAGGTGTTCGGTACATCTTCGCGGTACCGGGTGAAGAAAACCTGGATCTCCTTGAGGCCCTGCGCGAATCCAGCATTGAGCTGGTGCTCAATCGTCACGAGCAGGCAGCCGGCTTTATGGCCGCGACCTACGGGCGCCTGACAGGCCGTGTGGGCGTTTGCCTGTCGACCCTGGGCCCTGGGGCCACCAACCTGGTAACCGCCGCTGCCTATGCCCAGCTCGGCGGCATGCCAATGATGATGATTTCCGGGCAGAAGCCCATTAAATCGTCCAAACAGGGGCTGTTCCAGATCCTGGATGTGGTGGACCTGATGCGGCCACTTACCAAGTACACCCGCCAGATCAGCAACGCCAACACCATCCCCGCCAAGGTGAGGGAAGCCTTCCGGTTGGCTTCGGAAGAGCGCCCCGGTGCGGTTCATCTCGAATTACCGGAAGACATCGCCTCCGAGGTGGCAGAGAGCGATACCCATATCTTCCAGCCCAGTGATGCCCGTCGGCCCACTGCCAGTACCAAGAGCCTGGACACTGCCTGCGACATGATCAGCAAAGCCAGGTATCCGCTGATCATGATTGGCGCCGGTGCTAATCGCAAACGGGTTTCCCAGGCCCTGATCCACCTGGTGAACGTGACTGGCATTCCCTTCTTCACCACCCAGATGGGCAAGGGCGTGGTGGATGAGCGCCACCCCCGTTACCTGGGTAATGCGGCGCTCTCGGCCGGCGATTTTGTGCACTGCGCCATTGATCACGCTGACCTGGTGATCAACGTCGGGCACGATGTGGTTGAGAAACCGCCGTTTTTCATGCATCCCGGCGGCAAACAGGTTATCCATGTGAACTTCAGCGCTGCTGACGTAGACCCGGTTTACTTCCCCCAGCACGAGGTGGTGGGCGACATTGCCAACAGCGTGGAGTACCTGGCCGAGAAATGCGGCCAGTGCTCTTCGCACGACTTCAGCCGGTTTATGGAAGTGAAAGCTTCCGTGGACAGCCATATGGCCGACAAGGCGGACGATGGCCGTTTCCCGGTTATTCCCCAGCGAATCGTCAACGACGTACGCCAGGTCATGCCCGACGACGGCATCATCGCGCTGGACAATGGCATGTACAAACTCTGGTTTGCCCGCAATTATCCGCCTACGACAACAACACTGTGCTGCTCGACAATGCCCTGGCGTCCATGGGCGCCGGCCTGCCCAGTGCCATGATGGCGGCCATGCTCTATCCACACCTCAAGGTGATGGCGGTGTGCGGCGACGGTGGCTTCATGATGAATAGCCAGGAGCTGGAAACCGCTGTGCGGCTGAAGCTGAACCTGGTGATACTGATCATCAACGACAATGCCTACGGCATGATCAAATGGAAGCAGGCCCAGGAAGGCTTTCAGAACTTCGGGCTGGATTACA
The DNA here is from genome assembly GCA_000831005.1 of Marinobacter salarius. GTDB lineage: Bacteria > Pseudomonadota > Gammaproteobacteria > Pseudomonadales > Oleiphilaceae > Marinobacter > Marinobacter salarius. The sequence continues at coordinate 3,638,566 of CP007152.1, forward strand.
ACAACCCGGACTTCGTCAAATACGCCGATGCCTATGGTGCCACTGGCCATAGAATCACCCGTACCGAAGACCTGCGGCCGACGCTGAAAAACGCACTGGCCTCGGGGGGCGTACACCTGATCGATGTGCCCGTGGACTACAGCGAAAACCGCCGTGTGTTTGATGAAGAATTGGTAAATCTGACCTGTAACCTCTAAGGCCTGTAGTATTATTCGCCCAGTATTGAACATTGATTGAGGATGGGCGAATGAGTTACTCGTGGTTCAGAGTGGTGGCACTAGCGCTGGCGGCCGTGGTGGTCGCTGGATGCAGCAAGCCGGAAACGCCCCAGGAAGTGGCCGCTGAATTCTGGCAGGCCCTGTCCGAGAAAGACGCGGATACCGTTGCCGATCTATCGACGCTTGCCGCCCCCTCTGCCTTCGATGGCTACGCCCGGGACTGGTCTGGCACCGTGCCTGATTTCGGTCGGGTGGTCATCGACGATCGCGAAGCTACGATCGTAACCCGCCTGCCCGCTGAGAACGGCGTCCCCGGCGAGCGCCGGGAAGTGAATACCTACCTTGTGGAACAGAGTGGCGACTGGCTGGTGGATTACGACCGCACCGGCGAGGCGATCATGAATCCGTCTCCGTTTGCAGGTTTGATCGGAGAAATGAACCGGCTGGGCGAGCGCTTGACGGCCAGTTTCGGACAGTCCTCCGACGATCTCTCTCGCCAGATGGACGCCATTGCCCACGAATTCGAGGCGTATTCCGATCAGGCCCAGCGCCGGGCAGAGCAGGCCATGGAAGAGTACGGCCAAGCCCTGCAGGGGCTGATGGAAGAGTTGGAGGAATCCATCGAAGAGGCGTTGGAAGACAACCAGCGGGCGCCTGAGAGAGATCGAAGTGTCTTACAGCGAACCGCGGCGGACCTCAATCGAAGCAGCGACAGGCTGGATGAGCCGGATTTCGACGCCTTTGCCGACAGTTCTCGTGCGTTAGCTGAGGCGGGAGCGCGTATCTCGCGCCTGAGTGACGATACCTTCAAAAGCTACAAGCGCACGTGGGACGCCAAACTGGACGAAATCACTGAGCGTACCCGCATATTTTTTGAAGAGCTTCATGGGCGTGGGTGATAACCCGGCGTCATAGAACTGTCATATTGATCTGGTGTACTGAAGATGTGTTAGTCCCTGAAAGCGACTAAAGGAGCTCCTGCTCCACTGCATCTTTGGGCCAACGGACGGCTCCTTTTTACGCCTCTAGTATTACCCCGCCAGCCCGGTAACCACAAACCAGCCGGTCACCAGCGTGAGCGACGTTGCTACAATTGCCAACAACCCGTCCCTTGCTACGATTGCCAGCCCGAAGGCCGTCAACGCAGCGCCGCCACCATTGGCGCTGAAGGGCACCACCTCCATCGCCGGCATGGCCAGAGCCACCAGCATGCAGATAATGGCCATCACATAGAGCCCTGGCCCGTCCGCCAGAAACACCAGGCGCGGCCCTGTCCAACGATCCAGAAAACGAGCCGGTTTTTGCAGCCAGTCCAGTCCCTTCAAGAGCTTGTCCTGGGGCACGGAACGCTGGGAAATCCAGGACGGCATCCAGATGGTGCGTCTGTGGAACAACAGTTGCCCCAGCGTCAGCAGAACCACCAGCCCCAGAATGGTTGGAACGCCGGGAATGTCACCGATCAGCGGCGCCAGGGTGATCAGCCCTGCTACGAGCACCACGGGCCCGAACGAACGTTCCCCCACGCCATTCAGGATATCGTTCACCGACACTCGCCCGGCCCCGGCCGCCGACTCGCGGATCTGCTCCAGCAGTTGTTGCATGTTGGTAGGGTCGCCATTGTTGCGCATAGATAGGGCTCTTCCTCGAATCAGGGTAACGTCTGCCAAATCCGGCCTTTAAAACCTACCATTCCCGATAATCGGAAAACAGCGATTGTGGCCGAACAGAAGCGGAAATAATTGAAGCCTTTGCAGACCAGGACTAATCTCGATCCAGCGATAACAAAAACTTCAAAACCCGGAAATTCCCATGGCAGACTTGCTCAACGTTGACTGGATGCTCACCCTCAACCACCTGCTGTTGATGGCCATTGCCTACCTGCTGGCGTTCCCCATCGGTTTCGACCGGGAAGAGCAGGGGCCCCGGATTGGCCTGAGAACCTTTCCGCTGGTGGCCGTGGTCTCATGTGGCTTCATGCTCGTTGGCCGCGCCGTGATCGACTCCCCGGGCGAACAGGGCCGCGTACTGCAAGGCATTGTCACCGGCATCGGCTTCATTGGCGGCGGCGCCATCCTCAAGGACGACAGCCGAGTAATCGGCACCGCCACCGCCGCCAGTATCTGGAACTGTGGCGCGATCGGTGTGGCTGTTGCGTACCACCACCTTGAGATTGCCATAGCCCTGAGCGCCCTGAACTTCTTCACGCTGCGCTACATGGGAAGGCTGGTGCGGTCGGTGACCGGTGAGCCTGTGGTTGAAGATGGGCAGACAGCCAAGCCTGTGGAAGTTCGGGAGTCTGATAACAAAAAAAGCCCCTGAAATCAGGGGCTTTCTTGCGGTTGGTTGGTGGAGGTAGTGGGATTTGAACCCGATGCCGCACCTTCTCAAAGCGCCACGCCAAAACCCAAAACCGTAGACACTTTGTTGAAACCTATCGGCAGCGTTTTTGATATGCTTTGACAATCAAGTAACTGTGCAAGGACGCCAAATGCAAGCTAAAGAAATTGTTGTTAAGCCAGTGCTCCATAACGAATTTCGAGCAATGACGAATGCAATTGCAGCGTTTGCGACCGCAACTCTATTGATGTTCTTGCAAGGCAACTTCGGCGAACTCGATAAATATAGCGCCATGGCATTGTTCCTTTTCACAGCAGCGATCCCCCTGTGTGTTGCAGCCTCTTTCATCTCTTTCTTATTTTCTCAAAGAAGCCACATCCCGGCCTGGGCGAATACCATTCTGGACTTAATCATGGGTGCGGGCTGGGTAGGTGGTATCGTGGGCCTTGGCGCTTTGCTGGTATCGGCAAGTGGTCTTTTGGCTGCAATTTTCGCAATTTCAGTCTGCGTCGCTTTCTTTAGTTTTGTGTTTATCGCCTATGGGATCGGAAGAAGTGATGCTCAATCCAGCGTTGAGGAACTTCCTGAGTCAGACGAGAGCGGGGCTGAACTTAAGCCGGGTAACGATTTGGAGAGTTAGTCGTATGCGGAATGATCAGGTCAGTGTACGAGGTGATTTCAGGTGTGCTGCCGCTACAACGCAATCGACGTCCCACTGGTCCAGGGTCTTCTCGAAATCCTGGGCACCACCTACGCGTCCAACCCCGACGGTAGCGGCTACCGCCCATCACCAAAATGCAGCACCTTCAACACCCGATTGGGTAGCCTGGAACCAGTCCACTCTGGAAAAGGCGGTTTCACTCACATCGGGCCATCATCCCGGCCAGCGGCTTCCATGAATAGACCGGAGAGAAAGAAAGGGCATAAGCAGAGTGCAACAACATCCACCCTAAGAGCATCCCCCGTGATGCTCAAACCGAAAGACTTTAATATGTGGCTTGACCCACACCTGACCAACACAGACCTACTCCATCACCTGCTGAAAATCAGCATCAAAAGCCCTTGTTGGTGGGGCCAATAAAATCACCAGCGAACCTGGGATAAGCGGGGGAGGGTGAAATGATCGAAGCGGGCCAAGCGTAACCGAGAATCACGGTGTAGGCGTTCCCTCACAAGACTTTAAGACAAGTCCTCTACAAACCATGACCAGTAAACTAGCGGCGAGCTTTTTCTTCAGAATGACCGGAGCTCACCGAGGGCAAGATGCCTGGCAAGAGCGACACCTGCATAGTGGTGGTGTGACTTCAGGGAGAGCTCTGTTCTGACCCTTCCTAATTAACTTTTGTGTAATGTTTCCTCATTCCGTACTATCAAGTTTTAACTATGACTGCACGGAGGCACAATGCAACTTAGTTATCTGCGTATTAAGAATTTTAAGTCTTTCAAAGATGAATGCATCAATGTGGGTTCGCATCACGCTCTAGTTGGTGCTAATAATTCTGGAAAGTCTGGTGTTTTGAAGGCTCTCGACTTTTTGCTTAATCCATCAAAGAAAAATATCGATGAAGAGTCTTGGTATCATTGTCTCACAGATGAGCCGATATGGATTGAAGCAATATTTACAGAACTCTCAGGAAGTGAGTCCGAATCACTGAAAGGATACCTTCGAGACGATGGATCTTTTCATATCGCTCGATCTGCAACTGCACATGAAGAGCAAATTGATGGGGAGTTCGATTTTGATATTAGTCAGCATTTCCAAAAGAGTTCTCCAAAATTCCCTTGGCTTAATCCATCCAGTGTAAGCGCCAAGGCTATTAAAGAGTGGGACGAGGCCGGAGTGGCCGATACAGAAATTAACGGCAAGAAGTTTAGAGATTACTTGCCAAGTAGAAAGGTCGGTGACTGGAAGCAGGCAATTGAAGAGTTTTGTTCTGATGCCCTTCTTGAAAGTGATTACATTGAATGCTGGCATGAAAACCCAGCAGGATATTCAAGTGTTCTTAAGAGTATACTTCCTGCTTATATCTATGTTCCTGCAGTAAGAGATGTAAAAGATGAGGCTAAATATACCGCATCTTCGCCTTTTGGAAAGCTTTTAAAGAAAATTCTTGAGAATGTTGCTGAAGAGCGGAAAGCTGAAGTTGAGGTGCAGCTTAAATCTGTTGCTGAAAGCTTTAATAGAAATGATAATGGAATACGGATTCAGCAAATAGATGATTTGGAATCTTCAATAAATGGAATTTTGTCTGAATATATGCCAGCGGAAATAGAGATAGAGTTTGAAACTCCATCTTTCGATAAGATTATTCAATCGCCAAGATTGTTTTCACATGATGGTTTTAGAAGCTCGATAGAAAATAAAGGCCACGGTTTGCAGAGGGCGGTAATATTGTCGATTTTGCGTGCTTTCGCGCAAGATAATAATGATGCTCTTAACAATACCATATTTGGTATTGAAGAGCCTGAGATATATATGCATCCTCAAGCTCAAAGAACCCTTCGGAGAGTGTTTAAGCAGCTTTCTGATGGAGGTAGTCAGTTATTTTATTCTACCCATTCTTCTTTGCTTTTAGATATTGTTCATTTCGATGAAATTGTAAGGCTTGAAAGAAATGATAGTGATAATGGTGCATACTCTATATGTCGCCAGATTTCCCCAGGTGATTTAATATCGGATATTGAAAATCGTATCCCGAGTATGAAAGGAGTTGTGTCGTCGGAGTCTATTCGTCAGCATTATCATAATGCGTATCATCAGAATAAATCTGAAGGTTTTTTTGCTCAAAAGGTAATTTTGGTGGAAGGGGCTACAGAGTCTTACTGTCTACCGCTGCTGTTTGAGGCCTCCGAGTATAACCTAGACTATTATAATATCTCGGTTATAGAGTGTGGTGGAAAGGGGCAGATGGACAGATTGTATCGGGTATTTAATGAGCTAGGAATCGCTTGCTACATAGTATTCGACTTTGATCAGGGTTCTACCGATTCTGGTAGTAGAAGGACGTCAAAAGGAATTATGGAGTTAGTGGGGTGCTCAGAGGAGTTCAATGATGATTTCTTGGTAATTGATAATCTGTGCGCATTCAGAATTACTTGGGAGCACTACATGGAATCGAGTATTTCAAGTTATTCTGAGTATAAGGAGAAAGCGCATGAAATTCTTGGAAAAGTAGGAAAGCCTCTTGAAGCGAGATTTATTACACATCTACATTTGGAAAACGGCGGGGAATTACCTAAGGCGATTAGCGCTATTATTGAGCGTGTAATTAAGTTGCAATGGCGTGGTAGCTGTTTGGCATAGTACGTACTAAAGCTGAAGTTTGCACATGCTGCTTCAGCTTTATGTTCATTTTCAAATGTCATCGCTTTGATATTGCCTGAAACCGACACCACACAACACGACGGCCAGCCCATTTGTCTCCTGACCATCTGGGCACAGTTTCAGATCTTGGGAAAAGGTAGACTAACTCTGAGTGTTCCCTGAGTCTGATATTTCTTTTTCTAAGGCTTTGTTAAATTCCTTCAGTTTTGCAATTATTCTGTCTGAGTTTTTTGCTGCGAGCTGTCCGAACTCCTCTTTTCCTTCTTCAAACTCCAATTCCTGCCTGAGGCTGGATCTAAGCTCAGTGGTTACTTGGTGTGCCATTTTAAGTTTTTCTACAAGCCATTCAGAGTGTTGGAGCTCGAGTTTAATCCTGGAAGCTTCCAGGTTCGCTTTTTTCAGTAGGTGCTCTTGAGATTTTCTGTTCCAGAATTCGAAGGAGTGATTCAGTCGATTGTACTCGTCGTGGTTTTGCTCAGCTTTCTCGTGCCATGTAGTTATTTCGAGAATTAGTCGCTTAGACTCTGTCCTCGCGACATTCAGGTGTTCTTCTGTTTCCGCGAGCTCATTACTAAGTTGAATAAAAGGTATGAGCTGTCGTAGTCCTTCGAGATAAGCTTCCCCAAGTTGAGTGGCTAGTTCTCCGGCAACCTTTGCCGTTTCAATCTCTGATATGAGCTGGACCTGCCCAGCGCTTGCGGTGAAGTTGTTTAGCGATTCTGTTGAAAATTCGCCTTGTCTGAACAGTGTCGGCATCTGCCCGAGAAACACCTGCATATCTACTAAGTCTTTTTCAGCTTTTAAGTAGGTTGTGGTATGCGTATTACACAGCAACTGACGTAGAGTGCCACAAAGGTTTTCTGTATTTCTCAGTCGTGTGGCTGGTTGTGCAATGGGTGGTGATCGGGTATTTATTCCGATATCAAAATATTCCGGCCTTTGCGCGGGGCGGCATCAAGTTACTGATACTTCTTGGTAATGTGTGGTTTGGGCTTTTCATTTTTTCACTCCAACCGTGTGCCTCATAGGTCAAGCACATCACCAGAGACTATGGTTTCGACCCCCAAGCCTCAAATAAAGGCCATCTCACCTTGCTGCCAGTAGCAAATAGCAAGCTGCGATGGTAATTCTCTATACGTGTCGGTGGACGCGCTAAAGTAAGCCACTACACCCTGACCCTGCATCAAAGGAATGAATCGGATGGCGAGTGAAAGCTGGTTGTTAGTTGGTGGACTGGTCGCCATCGTTGTAGCGGTTGTCCATTCAGTGCTTGGCGAAGTTCTGATTTTCCAGCGAATGCGTAAAGAGACAATTGTCCCAACGCAGGGGCAGCCGGTCCTGAGAGAGCGTTACGTTAGAATTTTGTGGGCCACATGGCACATCGTTTCTGTATTTGGTCTGGCCATTGCGGGGGTACTCATTTTCATGTCTCTTTATCCGGTCACCGATGTCCGAGGCTTGTTTCTCCGAGCGGTGGCAATTTCAATGGGCGTGTCCAGCGCATTGGTACTTTTCGCAACCAAAGGAATGCACCCGGGATGGGTTGGGCTGCTGATCGTGTCGATATCAGCGGCAATGGCATTTTGAGAATGCTGCATAAACACAGCAATATTGAGGTCTAGTAAGTTGAGAAGAGTATTAATGAGCGCCTGCCTTCTAGGGAAACGGGTTCGATACGATGGTGGGAGCCTTTCGATGAATGATCAGCTTGTAGAGACCTGGATAACAGAAGGTCGGGTTGTTTCAGTGTGTCCCGAAGTTGAAGCCGGAATGAATATCCCAAGGATGCCTGCGGAGATTTACGGAGGAAGCGGAAACAGTGTATTAGATGGCGAAACCAATGTTGTTGAGAAAGACGGAAATATTGTTACCGACGATTTTATTGCAGGTGCCTCGATTGCCTTGGAACTGTGCAAGAAATTCAACATTGAAATAGCGATACTGGCCGAGTCTAGTCCCTCTTGCGGAAGTTCATTCATCTATGACGGTAGCTTTTCAGGTAACCGAACTTCAGGAATGGGGGTTACGGCTGCGTTGCTACGTCGTCATAACATTCAAGTGTTTAGTCAGTATGAAATAGCAGATGCTCACAAGGCCATCCACGCGACAAGTGCCTGATGACAATGTTTTGAGACTGTAGATAAAACCTGAAATCCCCCGGTTTTGATGGGGTCAGGCAGAAGAGGGTGCCGAGCCAGTGGCGACTATACTGCCTGGTTAGAGCTAAATGAACCTCAATCTGCGGGAGACAAAATGAAGGTAAAACGAATCGTTACCAACATAGCGGCGGCAACCCCCTCCGAAGCAGAGAAATTCTACTCGGCTATTTTTGGGCTTAAGGTTGTGATGGATCATGGATGGATAAGAACCTATAGCTCGGGCGAGGAAATGACCACTCAGGTAAGCGTGGCATCGGAAGGTGGCTCCGGAACGCCAGTTCCTGATCTGTCTATCGAGGTTGATAACCTGGAGATCGCTTTGGAGAGAGTGAAGAATGGAAATATTGAGATTGAGTACGGCCCGGTAAGTGAGCCCTGGGGTGTCCGCCGGTTCTATGTTCGTGATCCGTTCGGGAAGCTCATCAATGTATTGCAGCACGAGTAACCGTTGGATTCCTGGAGAGCTCCCCAAGTTTCACAGAATAGAGCTTTTATGTAGTTGAAAAGTTAAACAACTTGAGGTCTTAGAAGAAGGGGACCGAGGTTTTTTCAGCCTCGTTACGATTTTGGAGTAGCGACGTGAAACTCAAGGAACTTTCAGAAGAACTCGAGACGCTAGGGAAAGAGAACGATGCGTCGGTAGAGCAGAAAGATCGCAAGTATCTCAACATCACCAGGGATACCGGGGAGTTCTTGTCGGTACTGATAAAAGCTGGCGCAGTGAGACAGGTTCTGGAGATCGGAACGTCTAACGGTTATTCCACTTTGTGGATAGCGTCCGCGCTACCAGAGGATGGACATGTGACCACTCTGGAAGTGTCTCCGTTCAAGATTAGTCAGGCCAAAAGCAACTTCAAACGTGCCAATCTCGATCATAAGATCACTGTGGTACAAATGGGCGCCGTCGATTATCTCGGGCAAGCTAGCCGTTTGTATGATCTGGTTTTTCTTGACGCCGACCGCGCGAGCTACGTTCAAGTTGCTGACCAAATCGTTTCCCTCATTCGGCCCGGGGGCATTCTGGTGTGTGACAATGCGGTTTCGCACGCTGAGGAACTGAGGGAATTCATTGATTTTGTCGACAGCACTGGCGGGTTTACCACCACTACTGTGCCGGTAGGCAAAGGTGAGTTCGTGGCGTGTAAAAAAACATAATCAAGACTGGTGGTGGGAACGCTTGGAACCGGTTTTTCTACAACCTCGTTAAGCACCAGGGGCGCTCATGCACGCGAATGTAGCCCGGTGCGGAATGTTATCCAATTGGAACGGAGGCACAGATGAGATCCATCGCAACGTCACTCATGTTTGTTGGAGAGCAGGCTGGGAAAGCCGAGGAGGCCATCAGGTTTTATACCTCGCTATTCGTTGGTTCAGAGATCGTCGATATTCAACGTTACCAGGCCGGCGAGCATGAACCAGAAGGTTCTGTGAAGATGGCGAAGTTTAAGATAAACGGTCGAGAGTTTATGGCGCTCGACAGCCACCTTGATCACCAATTTACGTTTACGCCCTCCATGTCGCTGTATGTTGAGTGCGAATCGGCGAGCGAAATTGAGGAAGTATTTAAAGCCCTGGCAGAAGGTGGCTCAGAGCTAATGCCGCTGGATAATTATGGTTTTAGCCAGAAATTCGGGTGGTTGAATGATAGGTATGGTGTGTCTTGGCAGCTAAACCTGTCGAACTAGTGTGGCGACAACTCCAGCCCAAAACCGTGCGCAGTGTTACGCAGTTTCCGCGGTTGCCGGAGGCCCTACATTGAACGCATAGGAGACTCAGACAATGGCGACAGTTAAACAGCCACTACCGGAGGTCGTTTCTTCGGAACAGTGGAAAGCGGCGCTGGATCAGCTTCTTGTAAAAGAGAAAGAGTTAACCCGGGCACGGGATGCACTGAACGCCGAGCGTAGGAAGTTACCGATGGTTAAGGTGGCCAAGCACTATACGCTCCAGGGGGAAAATGGCGCAGTGTCCCTGCTCGATTTGTTCGAAGGGCGCCGTCAGCTCATTGTTTATCACTTCATGTTTGCCCCGGATTGGAACGCTGGCTGCGACGGTTGCTCCTGGTTGGTAGATGCCATGACACACCCGGCCCACCTGCATGCTCGCGATACGTCGTTGGTTATGGTGTCACGCGCACCAAGGGAAAAACTCATGCAGTACAGGTCGCGGATGGGATGGACGGCGCCTGTTCCATGGTATTCGTCTTACGAGAGCGACTTTAACGTCGATTTCGGCGCAACCACGGATAACGGTGAACGGCACGGTGCCAGTGTTTTTATTCGCGACGGAGATGATATCTACCGCACCTACTATACGGGTGCGCGTGGCGTCGAATATCTCGGCACTCTCTGGACATACCTGGATTTGACCCCCTTTGGTCGTCAGGAGACGTGGGAAGACTCACCGGAAGGCTGGCCGCAGACGGAGCCCTACGTATGGAATCGCCGCCACGACGAGTACGACGTCTGACAACTCATATGGAGGAAAGATGGTATGAACACGGCTCCCGCACATTATCCATCGGTAAGCCTGGCATTCCCTGGGGTGAGGTGGAACGTGCTGAGTGGTTGTCACAGCAGACCCGTCAACGGAGCTATGAGTCTGATGTGTTGAGCGTGATCGAGCGTCTGCGCCCACGTTTTGATGTGGAAGAATATGGCCGTCTGGATTATGGCGCCAACCATTATCCGCTGATGGCGATTCGCAGCCGCGACTGGCGTGAGGATTTGCCAGTCGTGCTGATAACAGGCGGGGTACACGGCTATGAAACCAGCGGTGTACACGGCGCACTGCAGTTTCTTGATCAGCATGCGGCGGATTACGCGGGCCGTGTCAATCTGTTGGTTGCGCCGTGCGTCAGTCCTTGGGCATACGAGCGCATTCATCGCTGGAACCCGAACGCGGTCGACCCGAACCGTTCGTTCCGAGATGACGGTTTGGCGGATGAGGCGGCGGCGCTTATGCGACTGGTGGCCCCCGTTCGCGATCATGCATTGATGCATATCGACCTGCACGAGACCACTGATACGGATGAAACCGAGTTTCGTCCCGCGCTCGCGGCCCGAGACGGCAAGCCGTTCGAGCCGGGGGAAATTCCTGACGGCTTCTATCTGGTCGATGACAGCGAAAGCCCAGAGCCCGAATTCCAACAGGCGTTGATTGAGGCGGTGGAGCAGGTCACACACATCGCACCGGCTGATGGTAACGGCGAGATCTTTGGCTCACCGGTCGCCGCTCGGGGCGTCATTCAGTACCCGCTCAAACAGCTGGGCCTGTGTGCCAGTATCACCAGTGCTCCATACAGAACCACCACCGAAGTCTATCCCGACAGCGCACGAGTGACCCCCGAGCAATGCAATGCAGCGCAGGCTACTGCCGTGTGTGCGGCGATCGACTACGTGCTGGTGAGCCCGTAGGGAAGGACAGTCATGATTCTGCAACTAACGTGGGTCGTTATGAGCAGCACAAATGTTTGAGGAGCTGCTCAACCCAGGCGGCTTCCAACTGTCTATTCCGTAATTTGTCTCTGGTTGAAAAAGCCCCTTCCGGCCGTAACGTCATGATGAGTGAGGCGAAAATTCCCCATCACTCAATTGCAACAGTGGGAGGTAAGCAATGGCAAACGCACAAAACTGGAAACGCGAGCGGGAACAGTATCAGGCGGCCTGGGCCAAGTACCAGAACGTGGCTGAGCGGATAGATGCCAAATACGAAAGCCTCGATAGTGGCATCAAAGACCAGGCGCCCGCCGAGGAAGATCTATCGGAGCTACAGGAAGCTGGAAAGAGCTTGAGAACGCTCGTGAGCGCCTTGGTGAGTATAACAATGAGCTCCATGAGCGGCATATGGCCCAAGGTAAAAGCATGTGATTTTGTTGAGCAAGACCGCGCCATACTGAGGAAGCGCTAGAGGCGTATCCTGAACGCGTGTCTAGATAGCTTTTATCCGTGTCAAAGGCCGGAGAGTAGCGCTACTCTCCGGCCTTTATATTTGGATGGCAGTTAAAGCCAGGTCAGGCCCGCGCTGATAATGATGCCGGTGACGATCAGCAGCATCAGGCAGTAGCCCATGATGTCCTTGGCTTTCAGCCCAGCGATGGCAAGCACCGGCAGAGCCCAGAAAGGTTGCAAGAGATTGGTCCAGGCGTCGCCCCACGCAACCCCCATGGCCACTCTGGATATGTCAGCGCCAAGCTCCTGTGCAGCAGGCAGCATAACCGGCGCCTGAACGGCCCACTGGCCGCCGCCGGATGGCACGAATATGTTGACCACCCCGGCGCTGATAAAGCTCCAGAATGGCAAGCTCTCGGCGCTCGCAATGGACACAAACCCTGTTGAGATGCTTGCTGCCAGTCCGGAAGCTGTCATTACGCTCATGATGCCGGCGTAGAACGGAAACTGGATAACGATGCCGGCGCCGCCTTTCACGGCTTCATTCAGGCTGGCAAGCAGGCGCTTTGGGGTCTGGTGCAGGATGATGGCAACGAACAGGAACATGAAGTTCACGATGTTCAGGTTCAGCCCGCCACCCTCGATAAAGTATTGGAAGATGAATGCGATACCACTGAACCCGATCAGCCAGGCGAGTGTTCTGCTGTTCTCCAGGTAGTCGGCCGGGCGATTGATAACAACCGAAGTGTCGGGCTCATCGTCCAGGATTTTGGGGTCCGCGTACACGCTGTCTCTTTCGTTGGGCAGCATGAGGCGGTTAACCAGGGGCACAATAATAAAAAGTGCGGCGACGATGGCCAGGTTGAAGAAGGCGAAGATGGTTTCACTGGTGCCGATAACGCCGATCACATCTGCAGTGAAGTGGTTCTCTGTGGCAATCGTCAGTGGGATGGAGCCTGCAAGCCCGCCGTGCCAGACAATGAACCCGGAATAGGCACTGGCAATCAGCAACGGATAGTGTACGCGGATTTGCCGGGCGAGGGCTTTGGCAAACAGCGCGCCGACCACCAGGCCAAAGCCCCAGTTGATCCAACTGGCGATCAGCGCGATGAAGGTAACCAGTACAATTGCCTGGCCCGGTGTTCTGGCAAGGCCTGCAATCCGGTTCAGGATGCCACGCACCAGTGGGGTGCTCGCCATCATGAAGCCGGTGACCAGTACCAGCAGCATTTGCATTGAGAAGGTCAGCAGGTTCCAGAAACCGTCCCCCCACATCTCTACTACCGCCATGGGGCTATGCCCCTGGAACACCATAGCGGCAACGAATGACAGCAGTGTCAGTATGATGACGAATAGGTAGGGGTCCGGTAGGTATTTGTCTACCAGACTGACCATAGGTTTGGCTGCTCTGTCTAACACATTGTCCCCCAATATTTTTTTCAGCTTGTTTTGTTGCTGGCAAGCTAAACTAAAAGCCTGGGGTAGCACCAACTATCCTTTCGCCGTATTGCATTACTCATTCATTGGGGGAGGGGGTACTCCCACCTTCGTCTATTGCTCCCAGATAGCCCGATTTCTATAATCAATCGTTGGTCCGCTGCCTGATAGCGGCACAGCGATCTTCACAATCCCAATAAAAAGGAAAACCACATGTTGAAACGTCGCTCTCTTCTTGCTGCCGCGGCGGCTACCCTGCTGTTCAGTGCCGTTGCTCAAGCCGACTACAAGGATGAATACACCGTTTCCACCGTACTGCCGTCTGCGTTTCCCTGGGGCCAGGCTGCCGACAAATGGGTGGAGCTGGTGAAAGAGCGCTCCGATGGGCGTATCAACATGAAAATCTACAGCAACTCCCAACTGGTCTCCGGTGACCAGACCAAAGAGTTCTCGGCGATGCGCTCCGGCTGATCGATATGTCGGTGGGGTCCACCATCAACTGGTCGCCTCAGGTGCCTGAACTGAACCTGTTTTCCCTGCCTTTCCTGATGCCGGATTATGCCGCCATCGATGCGATCACCCAAGGTGAAGCTGGCGAGGCTGTCTTTGCCGCGATCAAGAAGCGTGGTGTTACACCGCTGGCCTGGGGCGAGAATGGCTTCCGCGAGCTCTCCAACTCCAAGCTGACCATCGATGAGCCGGCCGATCTGGATGGCCTGAAAATCCGCGTAGTCGGTTCGCCGCTGTTCCAGGATACCTTTACGGCCCTGGGCGCTAACCCCACCCAGATGAGCTGGGCTGATGCCAAGCCGGCGCTGACCACCGGTGCCGTCGACGGCCAGGAGAACCCGTTATCGGTCTTTGACGTGGCGCGTATCGATCAGGTTGGCCAGAAGTACCTGACCCGCTGGCACTACATGGCGGACCCGCTGGTGTTTGCAGTCAGCAACAGCATCTGGGACCAGTTCAGCGAGGAAGACCAGGCGCTGCTGAAGCAGGCGGCGATTGATGCAGGCCAGTGGGAAATCGAGAAATCCCGTAGCGAAATCGATGCGACCCTGGCCGCCATCAAGGAACGTGGCGTAGAGGTCACCGAACTGACTGATGAGCAGCGTGATGCCTTCATGAAGGCCACCCAGTCGGTTTATGAAACATGGACTCCGCGCATTGGCGAGGATCTGGTCAAGCAAGCGCAGGAAGCGGTCGCCAACCGTAACCAGTAAGAGCGATCTGTTCAGGCGCCCACCGGAAACGGTAGGCGCTCTTTCCGAACCGGAGTTACCATGCCGTCCCGACCTCCCAAATTCCGGCTCGATGCCTGGCTGGCCACCATTGCCCTGGTTGCGATCTGCTTGATCAGCCTCGGCAATGTGATCGTGCGCTACGCGACAGATGCCTCCTTTGCCTTTACCGAGGAATTCTCGGTGTTCCTTTTGGTGGTGCTTACCTTCGCAGGCGCTGCGGTGGCTGCGCGACACAACCAGCACATTCGCATCGAGTTGATCGAGCACTATCTGCCGTCCTGGGCACGAAAGGTGGTGTTTGTCCTACAATGGCTGGGCGGGGTGATGGTCTTGGGGATCATGACGTGGTATGGCAGTACTTTCGCCTTGCAGGAATACCAGTGGGAGTCATTGTCACCGGGTCTGGGATTACCCAACTGGATTTACGTGATTTGGCTGCCGCTACTATCTGCAGCCATCATCATCCGCATGACCCAGAACCTTGTTGATCGCCTTCGCGGCCGGGAAGACCCGGAGGTGATCCATGAGTCCTGATCTGCTGATGATTGGCAGTTTCCTGCTGGCGTTGCTGTTGGGCATGCCGGTCGCAATTGCCCTGGGCCTGGGCGGGCTGATGGGTATCGTAGCGGGACTGCCGCCCGCGATGCTGGGCACGTTTGGTACCAACACGTATAACAGCGTAGCCAAATACCCGCTGATTGCGATTCCCCTGTTTATTCTTACCGGCCTGATCTTCGAGCGTGCGGGCGTTGCCGCCGCGCTGGTGCGATTTGCCCAGTCGATCATCGGCCCCCGCCATGGTGGGCTGACCGTTGTTGCGGTGCTGGTGTGTCTGATCATGGGTGGCATGAGCGGTTCTGGTCCAGCTGATGCGGCCGCTGTTGCCATGGTGATGCTGCCAAGCATGCAGAAGGCCGGTTATCCGAAGCCGTTTTCGGCGTCGTTGATTGCGGCTTCGTCGTCCACAGCAATCCTGATTCCGCCGTCCATTGCATTGATTCTTTATTCCATCGTGGTGCCTGGTGTTGATCTGCGGGCGCTGTTCGCCGCCGGTATTTTCCCGGGCATCCTGGCGGGTGTGTCTCTGCTGGCGCCAGCGTTGTATTTCGCGAAAAAGTACCGTTGGGAAGACCCCGAAGCGGTCGAACGCCCGCCTTTCTGGCCCAGCCTCAAGGCGGCCTTGCCCGCGCTGTTTGCACCGGTGATCATTCTTGGCGGCCTGCGCTCAGGCCTGTTTACGCCCACTGAGGCGGCCGTGGTGGCGGTGGCATACGGCGTGCTGGTCGGTTGCGTGTTGTATCGCAATCTCAGCTTGCGGAACCTCTGGGGCCTGATGACAGACGCCGCCGTCACCTCCGGTGTGGTGATGTTCATCATCGCGCTGGCGGGCATCTTCGCCTGGGCGGGGACGACGCTGGGTACTTTCCAGCACCTTGCGGATGCCTTGCTGTCGCTCTCGGAAAACGGCTGGGTGCTGTTGGGGCTGGTGATGGTCCTGGTGCTGATTGCCGGAATGTTGCTGGATGCGATTTCGATCTACCTGATCCTGATTCCGATTGTTCTGCCGCTGATGAATCATTTTGGCTGGAACCCGATCTGGTTTGGCATCCTGCTGGCCATGAACATCGCCATTGGCCAGTTCACTCCGCCGGTTGCCGTGAACCTGATGGTGACCACCCGCATCGCCAACATTCGCCTGGAACACACCATCGGCTGGGCCATGGTCTTCGTGGCTGCGATGGCTGTCAGCCTGGTGCTGGTGATGTTGGTGCCGGGGATTGCGTTGTGGTTACCGGAAAAGCTTGGTTATGTGGTGGGGCCGTGGTAAATAGAGCACCGCTACGCGGTCTCCCCAAGGATTACCTATGAACCAACTTGATCTGCTTTACGGATTCAGCAGTGTCGTTATCGTTGTAATTCTCTTCATGGCGATAGTTGCGCTTAATGAAGTGGGATTTAGAGTAGGGCGTTTCGTACAGTCCCATACGGACGATGAAGTTAAAGCGCTCACGAGTTCCATTCAGGCCAGCGTACTGGGTTTATTGGCATTGTTGCTTGGGTTTACATTCAGCATGTCCATGCAACGATATGATAATCGAAGTATGGCCTTAATAGATGAGGCGAATGCCATAGGAACCGCAATACTGAGGGTTCAATTGCTGCCAGAGGAATACAGAGACGAAGCTGGCAATCTATTCCGGCAATATGTTGGTTTGCGTGTAGAAATTGGCCAGTTGGACCTTACCAAAACGGAAGAGCGTACTTCCTACAATGATAAAATCGCCGACTTGCAGAATCGGTTATGGGCATTGGCAATATCAGCTACCGAGGTGGACCCTCGCCCGGTAACAACTGGCGCATTTGTAAAATCACTCAATGACGTTATTGATAGTCAAGGTAAAAGAAATGCATTGCTTCAAATGCAAGTTCCAGAAGTTGTACTGGTTTTACTGTTTATAGTGTTCGTCTCCTCCGGGGGAATAATGGGGTATTCCGCAGGGTTGAGTGGAAAACGTATGTTCGCGCCGATAGTGTTGGTTTCCATACTGATTACCTTGATCGTCTTTATAATAATTGATCTGGATCGACCAAAACGCGGTCTTATACAGGTCAACCAGAGTGTCATGACTCAACTGCTGAATGATCGCAAGGAGTGATTCATTCCCTTGCCGCTGTCTTGTGCTTTGTCACTTGCGCCCGATATTCTGGCACCGGCAATCCCCCGATTCCCCAGTCCTCAAGCGCCACTTCATCAATCACGACCATGGTTGAGGCCGGTTTCTTGTCCAGAATTCGGACGAGCAAGTCGGTAACGCCCGCGATCAGTTCCGCTTTCTGTTGCGCAGAGGGTCCCTTGCCCTCCGGGCCGCCTTCGCGGGTAATTTTGATATTGACGTACGGCATGGTCAGTCTCCCTGGCTTGTGATTTCATAGGGAAAGATTTTGGCCATGATGGCCCAGCGGCCTTGATCGTAGATCAGGGTCAGGAAATCGGTGTAGTCGCGCCCCATCATGGTCATTTCCACTCGCGCGAACGCGAGAGTCGGGCCTCCCGTTTCGATCGAAATGATGCGCTCGTTGCGGGTTTCTCCATTGCTTGCTGGCGGCACCCGTTGATCCAGCACCTTCCGGTATTCGTCGAACGACAGTACCCGGTAATCCTCTGGTGTCGCACTCACATACTGGGCGTGCGGATGGAACACGCCAGAGAGCATGGCGCTGTCGGCCTTGTGCAGTCCTTCAAAATAGGTTTCGAGCAGGACCGGGATGGTTTCGTAAGGCTTGGGCGAGTTCATTGTGCGACCAGTCCTTCCGACGACATTGCGGCTTTAACGCTCGGCCGGGCCGCAATGCGATTCCAGAGGGTGTTCAGGAACGGCCAATCCTTGAGATTGATCCCGGGCACGGCGGCCCAACTGCACACTACAAAAAGGTAGGCGTCAGCAACGGTGAAGGTGTCGCCCACCAGATAGGCTCGACCATCGTCGAGCAGAGACTCCAGGTAGTCGAAATGGCGGGGGATGGTCTCCAGTGCCTGGGCACGCTGTTCGTCCGTTGCGCTGGCTTTGAAGAAGGGACCAAAGGCCTTGTGCAGCTCTGATGCGATGTAGTTCAGGTGCTCCTGCAAACGGGCTCGCTCAAGGGTGCCTACGTCGGGTATCAATGTAGTTGATTCCGCCAGGTATTGGAGGATCGCAGCGCCTTCGGTCAGTACCGCTCTGCCGGTATCCAGCGCCGGCACATAACCTTTGGGGTTGACGGTTTTATAGTCGATACCGGACTCGGTGCGCTGGGTTTGGGTATCAACGGGCTCAAGGGTGAAATCAATACCCAGTTCTCTAAGTACAATGTGTGTCGCCAGTGAGCAGGCGCCGGGTTTGAAATACAGTTTCATCGGTAGATCTCCTCTGTGTGATAAGCACTAGGCTTGGACACAGAGGAGATTACTGCCTGCAATAAGAATAGAATAATATTGAGTTATTATGATAATGATAATTTAATAGAATCATCTTTGGGTGAAGAAACAAGAGGCGTCGATGAAGCTGGAGCAATTGCGTGTACTGGATGCCATCGTGACGCAAGGCAGCTTTCGCAAAGCGTCTGAGGTGCTCTACAAATCCCAGCCCGCTTTGAGCCAGGCTATTAAAAGCCTGGAAGAGGAAACCGGGCTAACCCTGCTGTCCCGGGAGAGTTACCGCCCGGTGCTTACCCCAGCCGGTAAGGCCTATTACCGCCAGGCACGGGGTGTACTGGACCAGGTACAGGCCCTGAAGGAGTTGGCCGGCAAGTTGTCGGCCAGCCAGGAAGCGGAGGTGCGGCTGTCGGTATCCGTCACTTGTCCGTTGGGTAATCTCCTGTCAGTGATTGGTGAGCTCAAGGAGGCATACCCAGCCACGGATATCCGGCTGATGTCGGATGCCATGGGTGGCAGTGCAGAACGACTCATGGCGGGCGAGGTTGATTTTATCATCGCCACAATGGATGGTCTTTCCACAGAGGCAGTTCATGCTTCGCCCTACACCGCCGTGAATATCATCCCGGTAGCCCATCCCGGCTATGGTCCGGCAAGCAGTCGCAAGCGGCTGAGCAATGCTGAAATGCGCCCGTATGTTCAGGTTGTGGTGGCGGGTACCGGGCAGGGGCAATATGACCAGAGCCGGGACGTGGTTCCGGAGAGCCTACGGTGGACGGTGTCGGATTTTGCCGCTAAAAAAGAGATCGTGCTGGCCAGGATGGGATGGGGCGGTCTGCCGGAGCACTTGATTGCCCGTGAATTGGAGGCCGGCGAACTGGTAACGCTTGATCTGAAAGGTTACCCGATCCGCCGTTCACAGCTTCATCTGGTGCGTCGTCGGGAAGGCGCTCTGGGGGTGGTTGCCCATGAACTTTGGGAGCGACTCTCCACCAATTAAGAATCTAGAGGTAAAAAATGACCATCCAGAATGTGCTGGGAATTGATCTGCCCGTCATCCAGGCGCCAATGGCCGGTGTGCAGGGGCATGAACTGGCTGTAGCGGTGTCCAATGCTGGAGGGCTGGGCTCGTTGCCCTGTGCCATGCTTAGCTCTGAAGCACTGCGAAAAGAGTTGGAAGCACTGACAAGCCAGACCAGCAAGCCCTACAACGTCAACTTCTTCTGTCACACGCCCCCAGAGCCAGATGCCGATGCAGAGCATCATTGGCGCGAAGCGCTGTCGCCATATTTCGACGAGTTGGGTATCGATTCCAATGATGTATCCGCGCAAGCGGGAAGGGCCCCTTTCAGCTCTGAGGCAGCGGATGTCTTGGCGGACTTCAAACCGCCGGTGGTGAGTTTCCACTTTGGCTTGCCGGCACCCGAGTTGATGGCTCGTATAAGAGGGTGGGGCGGGAAGATACTGTCGACCGCCACAACCGTGGACGAAGCGCTTTGGCTGGAGGCGCAGGGCGTCGATGCCATTATCGCGCAAGGGCTTGAAGCGGGCGGCCATCGCGGGTTTTTTCTGTCGCGGGACATCAGTACTCAGGTCGGCACCTTTGCCCTGATTCCACAATTGGTAGACGCGGTGGAAATCCCCGTTATCGCCGCTGGCGGCATTGCGGACTTCAAAGGCGTACAGGCTGCAATGGGGCTTGGGGCGGCCGGAGCGCAGATTGGCACCGCGTATTTGTTGTGTCCCGAAGCTCAAACCAAAGCAGTGCATCGCGCCGCCCTGAAATCAGAGACCAGCCGTGTAACTGCGCTGACAAATCTGTTTAGCGGTGGCGCCGCCCGGGGTATTGTGAACCGAATAATGCGTGAATTGGGGCCGATGAGTTCCAAAGCTCCTGCTTTCCCCCTGGCATCATCCGCCATTGCACCATTACGTGCGAAAGCCGAAGCTGAGGGGAGCGGTGACTTTTCGCCTCTGTGGGCGGGACAGAATGTTGGTGGCTGCAAGGAGGTTTCGGCGGCAGCTCTTACGCGGGAACTGGCAGGATTGGGTGGGTAAGTAACTTCAAAACCGAGTGACAGGCTCAGGAGCAAGTTTGCATGGAAGATTGAGACTTCCGCGAATCAGCAAGCCAGAGCCGGTGATGTTTGAGGGCTAGTCGACGCTATGATGCAGCGAGAAGCCAAATTAACCTTGTCTTCGTAGTTGCCTGCAATAGACTGATAACTGCAGCCGGAAGCCCGTCTTAGGGTGTTGTGGCGGCTTGATAATCAAAGAAAGGCCAACCAATGAGAGGAATAACCGTGCCCGCTATCTCCCCTTTTTACCGCGCAGCGGCTTTTACCCTTGCTCTGATCGCCGGGCCGGCTATGGCTGCTGACCCAGTGGTGGTGTCGTCCAAGATCGATACGGAAGGCGCTGTGTTGGGCCAGATGATCCTGCAAACCCTTGAAGAAGCGAACATTCCGGTTGAGAACCGCCTGCAGCTTGGCGCGACCAGCATCGTTCGCAATGCTATCAAGGCCGGCGAGATAGATCTGTACCCGGAGTACACCGGCAATGCCGCTTTCTTCCATGATCAGGCAGACCGGGACATCTGGAAAGATGCCGCCAAGGCCTACGAGCAGGCTGCCAGCCTTGATAAGAAGGCCCATAACATTGTCTGGCTAACACCGGCGAAAGCCAACAATACCTGGGCCATGAGTGTGCGGGGCGATCTGGCACGTGAGAACGGCTTGAACACGCTTGAAGATCTGGCTTCCTATATCAATGGCGGCGGCGCCTTCAAGTTTGCAGCCAGTGCCGAGTTTGTCGAATCTGCCAGCGCGTTGCCGGCGTTCCAGGAAGCGTACGGTTTCAAACTGGGGTCTGACCAGTTGCTGATCCTGTCCGGCGGCAACACTGCTGCGACGCTCCGGGCTGCGGCCCTGACCGACAACGATGTGAATGGCGCCATGACCTACGGCACTGATGGTGGTCTGAACGCACTCGATCTGAAGGTGATGGAGGACACATTGGGTGTCCAGCCGGTCTATCAGCCCGCGCCTATCGTGCGCGCGGAGGTGCTGGAAACGTATCCGAACATCCGCGAAGTTCTTGCGCCGGTCTTTGAGTCACTGGACCTGGAAACCCTTCAGCGTCTGAATGGTCAGGTTGCGGTGAATGGTGTGCCTGCCGAAGCCGTTGCCCGGGACTATCTGGATTCCCTGGCTCAGGACTAAGATTTGGCGATCACCGAGACTTTGCGCCCAAACCGAGTCATTCCAGTGCTTGGGGGAGTGGCCCTGGCACTGGTCTGGTTGCTGGACCTTGGTACTATCCAACCCAACCGTATTGTTCCGGGCACCGGCCATGGCCTGTTTTCGGCCGTGGGATGGACAGGGGCAGGGCTGGTTACGGGGATTCTGCTGGCGACCATTGTGCTGTCCACATTGCCGTTACGTCGTCGCTATGAGCTCCTGCTCGGTCTGATTGGGCTTTCACTGGCAACGATGCCGCTGTTGCTGGATATGTTTGCCGCCCTCCATCTGCCCGAGGGGGCGCCCTACGCCCGTTCGTCGGTCGGGGCAGGGTTCTGGTCCCTATTATTTCTGCTTTCGCTGATGTTAATTGAGTCCCTTGGCCGGCTCGAAGCCCGGCGTTGGTTGCAGTTGATGCTGCTGGTGTTTGTCGGTGGAAGCTGGCTTGTCTTTCTCCGTGGCGAGGGCCTGGAGAGTCTGTCGCTGGTGCGGGAGTTCAACGCTCGCCCCGACAAGTTCCAGCAAGCGCTCTGGACGCACCTGGCCCTGGCTTTGGGCGCGGTTACCATCAGTGCCGGCTTGGCGTTCGCCCTGGCGCTTAAAATGATCCGCAGCCCCGCCTGGCAGCGCCCTCTTCTGGGCGCCGTGAGTTTTCTGCAAACCATTCCAAGCCTTGCGGTATTTGGTTTGCTGATTGCGCACTCAGTGCGCTCTCGTCAGCGCTCCCGTTTCTGCAGGATCTTGGCATCCGCGGGATTGGTTGGGCGCCAGCGCTGCTGGCGTTAATCGCTTACAGTTTGCTGCCGATGGTGCGCAACACCTTTGTGGCTCTTACCGAAGTTCCCGAAAGCCTGGCCGATGCGGCGCGGGGTATGGGTATGAATGAACACCAGGTGTTTTATCAGCTCAAGCTGCCGTTGGCGCTGCCGGTGATGATCGAGGGTGTACGTATCACAACCATTCAGGCAATCGGCCTGACGGCGGTAGCCGCCCTCATCGGAGCGGGTGGTTTCGGTGGTTTTATATTTCAGGGGCTGGGGCAGGCGGCGATGGACCTGGTGTTGCTCGGCGCCTTGCCTACGATTGCGTTGGCGCTGCTTGCTGATGCGTTACTCACGATGCTGGCGGCCAGTCTCAAGCCGACACCGGCAACGGCCTGATAGGGGAAGGAACTGGTCGGATGATTGAACTGAAAAATGTCTCCCGGCGTTTCGGCGATACCATCGCAGTGGATGGAGTTAACCTGACCATCGAAACCGGTGAAGTTTGCGTGCTGGTGGGCAGTTCCGGCTGCGGTAAATCGACCACGCTTCGCATGATAAACCGTCTTTTGCCCCACAGCGCTGGCGAGATATTGGTGGACGGTGAGGACATCACCACCATGAATCCGGAACAGCTGCGGCTGAACATGGGGTATGTGATCCAGGGTACGGGGTTGTTTCCTCACTGGACGGTGGCGCGCAACATCGCCATGGTGCCCAGCTGTTGAACTGGCCGAGGGAGCGGATCGACGCACGCGTCGACGAGTTGATGACCTTGCTGGATCTGGACTCCAGCGCCCACGCCCACAAATACCCCCAGCAATTGTCTGGCGGCCAGGCGCAACGGGTCGGTGTTGCGCGGGCACTGGCGGCGGACCCCAACATTCTGTTGATGGACGAACCTTTCGGTGCATTGGATGCCATAACGCGGGAAAACCTCCAACTGGAAATGCTGCGGATCCAGAAGCAGGTCCGTAAAACCACTGTTTTCGTGACCCACGATATTGATGAAGCACTGAAGCTGGCCACCCGGATTGCCGTGATGGATCAGGGGCGCATTATCCAGCATGACACGCCGGAGAATATCCTCCGCCATCCAGCATCGGACTTTGTTGAAAACCTGATTGGCAAGCAGGACCGCGGTCTGAAACTGATGAGCCTGCGGCCTGTGCGGGACCTGATGGCTAATCACACCGAGCCGCGGCAGTCCGAACCCGGGGAGCATGTGCTCAGGGAGGAGGACAGTATTCGCCTGGCCCTGTCCGTGATGCTCTGGCAGGACCTGCGGCAGGTCGCGGTGTTCAATGCGCAGGGGCAGGAGACAGGTGTGATTACCCGTGAACGCATTATCCAGGAAGGCGTGTAATGCGTGTCTGGTTACCTGCCACTCTTTTGGCCTCGCTGTTGCTAGCGCTGAGTGCCGGCATGCCGGTGCTGGAGCCATTGTTCAATTGGGTGCAGCCGGGCAAGCAGCAGGTGATCTATGAACGGGAGAGCTTTTTATTCCTGCTTCAGAATCACTTGATGCTGGTCGTCGTATCGGCGGCCATGGGTACTCTCGTTGCGGTGGCTGGCGGCATCTTTGTCACCCGTCCTTTTGGCCGCGATTTCCTGCCCTTGGTTGGGCAAGTGGCCTCGATTGGCCAGACCTTTCCGCCGGTGGCTGTACTTGCGTTGGCGGTACCAGTGCTTGGTTTCGGCGAGGCTCCGATCCTTCTTGCGTTGGTCCTTTATGGCTTGCTGCCCATTCTGCGCAATACCCTGGCGGGTCTGGAAGGTATCAATCCGGCTGTGCGGGAGGCCGCACTGGGTATGGGCATGTCGCCAGTGCAGGTCCTTGTGCGAGTAGAACTGCCCCTGGCCGGAAGGGTTATTCTCGCGGGTATTCGAACCTCTGTTACTATCAATATCGCGACCGCCGCTATCGGCTCAACCATTGGGGCCCGCACCCTGGGTGATCCGGTGATCGCCGGGCTGGTGAACGGCAATACCGCGTATGTGCTGCAAGGAGCGATTCTGATCGGGTTGCTTGCGCTGACAACGGATAGCCTGTTTGAAGCACTTGAACGATCCTGGGATCGTCGATTGCAATCCGTAGGAGTCTAGATGGGTAGCTATCTGCTGTTTGTTGTTATCGCTATAGCGACTGTCCTCAGCCCGGGGCCAGGCGTTATGTTGACACTGACCAACGCCATTCGGTTCGGTGTGTCCGGTGCCTTCGGCGGAATTCTGGGGATTGCCTTTGGTACTTTCATTGTTGCGGGTATTTCAGCCACAAGCCTGGGCATTGTACTGGCGACGTCGGCGACGGCGTTTAGCATCATGAAGTTTATTGGTGCCGCCTACCTGATTTATCTGGGGGTAAAACTGTGGCGGTCTCCTGTCACCGAAATTGAGGAAGCGACGACGGCAGCTCGGAGCAGGAAGCTCCAGTTTCTTGAGGGGCTGACATTGCAACTGACAAACCCGAAAGCCGTCTTTTTCTTCTTGTCGGTATTCCCGCAATTTATTGATTACTCGACTGAATTTGTCGGCCAGTTCGCCCTTTTGGTTGTGACTTACAGCGCTTTGGTTGTCGCCATCCACTTGCTGTATGCGCGCCTCGCCAGATCAGCGTGGCTGGCTTTCTTCCGAGAAAGGTGGGCAGTTAGTCAATAAACTGGGTGGGGCGACGTTTGTTGGTTTTGGGGTGGGGCTGGCAACGGCGAGCAGGTAGCGGCGAATCACTTCCAGCGCTTGTATGGGTGCTTCAGTCGTTGGAAACTGCTCCATTGTCTGTGGTGTAGCCATCGGTTAGATTTCCCAAACATGTCGGCGATAAAGTCAAAGAAAGTGGTAATGCCTAGTGCATGTCGAGGGGAGGAAAAGCATGGAGCAAAGTGAAACAAACTCTCAGTTCAACGCGGAATTACTTTGTCCGGCGAAGCCCGGCGAAGGCGCTCCCTGGGCCTTTATCGTTCTGCCCCGGGAGGCAAGCGAAAAGCTTCCCAGGCGGGGAAGAACAACGGTAGAGGCCAGCCTCAACGGTCATCATTTTCAGGTAACGCTCGAGCCCGATGGTCAATTGAGCCATTGGCTAAAGGTGAGCAAGGAACATCTCGAAGCTGCAGGTGTGAGCGTCGGTGATGTTGTTGATTTGGGCATCAGGCCGGTGGACCAGGAACCTGAACCAGAAGTTCCCTCGGACCTGCAAGAGGCGTTGGAAGCGGCCCCCGAGGCTCGGGTGGTTTGGAATGAGACAACCACCATCGCGCGTCTGGACTGGATTCATTGGATTGTCTCAGCCAAGCAGGCAAAAACCCGGACGAAGCGAATTAGCGATGCGTGCGACATGCTGGCCTCGGGAAAGCGGCGCGTTTGCTGCTTTGATCCTTCAGGGTATTACAGCAAAGCACTCAGTGCGCCCAAGGCGGCGGACACACAGGAGACTGGATGAGCAAGCCCGTTGTATCAAGCCCCCTGCGGCGAGCTTTCCCGCTTGTCGCAATCCTTTTGCTCACCGCCTGCGATGCGCCACAACTGCTTCCGCCTGACGCCCGCCTTCCGGACGGCAGTACCTATTCCGGTGATATTCAGGACGGTTACTTTCACGGTGAAGGCGTTCAGGAATTTGCCAGTGGCATGGTTTACACCGGTCAGTTCCAGAAGGGCTACTGGCACGGCCATGGTGAGCTCGAGTCCCCGGCGGGTTGGCATTACGAGGGCGAGTTCCAGAAAGGGACGATGTCGGGACAGGGCGTAATCGAAGACGACGGCAGTCGCTACGAGGGGGAATTCCGGAACGGTGAGTTTCACGGTGAGGGGCGTTACGAAGCCGGTGGCAGTGTCTATATCGCTGAGTTTGAAGATGGCGAGCCCGTGGAGGGAAAACACGTTACGGATTACGGCACCTACGAAGGGGAGTTCCGTGACTGGTATTACCACGGGGAAGGCAGCTACGCCTTTACCGGCGAATCGGAGGATCTGGGCAGCCTCACAGGAACCTGGGAGTTTGGTGAGTTCGTCGATCAGGAAGAGTACGTCGCGGAAGCATCTGTCCCGGAAGAACCAGCGCTTTTGACTGAGACTATTCTCGTCGAAGACCGTCAGCGCCTGAGCAACCAGATCGAGAGTCTCGCCCCGGAACAGGCGGGGGTGGCAGATGCCTACTTCCTGGCCGTGGGTGGCGACGGCACCGAGTCGGTGTTCATGCGCGATATCCAGGTTGCTAAGACTGGCCTTCAGGCGCAGTTCGATGTGGAAAACCGCGCCATCATGCTGCTCAATCACCGGGACTATGAAACGTTTCCTCTGGCTACCCGGCCATCCATTGCCTCAGCTCTGGAGGCATTGGATGCGCAGATGAATCCTGAGGAAGACCTGCTTGTGGTTCACCTGGTCAGCCACGGTATGCAAAACGGACAACTGCTGTTGCAGCAACCCGGTATCGAGTTGCCGAACCTCTCGCCGCAGGATTTTGCGGAAATGCTGGAACCACTGAACATACGCCGAAAACTGCTGGTGATTTCCGCATGCTACTCCGGCCAGTGGATAGAGCCACTCAAGGACGCAGACACACTGATCATGACCTCCGCCCGGGCAGATCGTACCTCTTTCGGCTGCGGTGATGACTCGGAAATGACTTGGTTCACCAAGGCGGTTTATCAGAGTGTGGGGCTGTCATTGGCCGCCCCTTATGTCATGTTCGAGGACATCAACCAGCAGATCCGAACCTGGGAAGAAGAGATTGGTATGGAGGAATCGAATTGGTCCTATCCCCAGTCGCACGTGGGTGAGAACCTGCGAGAGTGGTTGAGCCAGATGCCTCAGTCTGCACCTTAGAAAGCTAAAACACCGTGACGAGCTCGCGATGGACCCGATGATCACAGCCGCTGGCCGAGCGCTTGCGATGGGCGACCCGTTGGCCGCGCTGAACTGCGTTGCCTTGCGCGACGACGCGCCGTCGCTTGCGCTGCGTGGCATCGCCATGGCCCAGCTCGGAGAACTGGACCGGGCCAGGGTGTTGATAGGCAACGCTACCCGTGCTTTTGGTTCGCAGGAACCGTTGGCACGCGCAAAGTGCATTGTGGCCGAGGCGGAAATTGCGCTTGCTTCCCGTGATCTCGGCTGGCCATCCCGCAAGCTTGACGCAGCGCGCGAGGTGCTGGAACAGCATGGCGACCGGGTGAACGCAACGCATGCGCGCTATATCGATATCCGGCGCCGGCTGCTGATTGGTCGACTCAATGAAGCTGAGTTCGAACTAGGGGGTACGGACGTTGCCTCGTTGCCGCCGGCGTTGAGAACCATCCACGAACTCATTGTTGCCGGGATCGCTATGCGGCGCCTGGAAACCCAGGTGGCACGCGATGCGCTCCTGCAGGCCGAACGCGCCTCACAGCACGCCGGTATTCCGGCTCTTGTGGCTGAAGTCGCCATTAAAGTTGAACTCCTGGGCTTGCCCGCCGCTCGCCTGACCAGGATGGGTAGTGAGCGGTTGCTGCTTCTGAATGAAGTAGAAGCGTTAATGGCGTCCCAGGCGTTTGTGGTCGACGGGTGCCGTTATACCGTGAAGCACAAGGAAGCCGTTGTGTTACTCGCGACGCGCCCAGTGCTGTTCGTGTTGCTTCGCATCATGGCTGAAGCCTGGCCCAAAGAAGCATCCAGAGACGAGCTGATTGCACGGGCATTTCGCATGAAACAGCTGATGATTCCCATCGTGCACGCCTGCGGGTGGAGATCGGGCGCTTCGTGAGTTATTGAAGCCGTTGGCAACCGTGGATGCCACGTCACGGGGTTTTGCACTGGTACCCCACGAGGCGTGCGAGGTGGCCGTCCTGGCACAGCCAGTGGAGGAAAAGTACGCGCCTATACTGGCACTGCTTTCCGATGGTGAGTCCTGGTCGAGTTCCGCCTTGGCTCTGGCGTTGAATATCGGCCAGCGCAGCGTGCAGCGGGCACTCGATACGTTAGCGACAGAAGCAAGGTTTACTCGTTTGGCCGGGGCCGCAACCGCCGCTGGACAACGCCACCCATTGCCGGATTCGCGACAATCTTGTTACTCCCTGGTTCACTGGCCCTTGGCTAATATGGGGACGTGATTCAGTCAACCAGGAGACGACCATGAAACAGTTTAGTGCAGAGATTCTCAACGAGTACGGCCCCTTCCACGGAGCTGAGCAGATCCATGGGGTTACATTCGATGGGGAGCGCGTCTGGTTTGCATCCGGTGACAAACTGAATGCAATCGATCCGGATAGCGGCAAGCCGGTCGATTCCCTTAGTGTGCCAGCACAAGCTGGGACCGCTTTCGACGGGCACCATATCTTTCAGATTGCGGACAGCCAGATTCAAAAGGTTGATCCAAAAACCGGCGAGGTACTTGGAACCATCCCTGCGCCAGACGGCTGCTCGGGGCTGGCATGGGCGGAAGGGTCTCTCTGGGTGGGGCAGTATCAGGCGTGCAAGATTCATCAGCTGGACCCGCAAACAGGGAAGGTTCTTCGTAGCATCGAATCCAACCGACATGTGACCGGTGTTACCTGGATCGACAGCGAACTTTGGCACGCCACCTGGGACGGTGACGACAATGAGATCAGGCAGATCGACCCTCAGACCGGGGACGTTCTGAAAAGCATTGCAATGCCGTCCGGCGTTGGCATATCGGGGCTTGAGGCAGATGGCCGTAGTCGCTTCTTCTGCGGAGGCGGGAAGAGTGGAAAATTGAGGGTTGTTCGTTGTCCGGATTAACTGCCAAAACCATCCATGGACAGGTGGCGCAGTGGGGTTGTTGCAGGCGCATCCTACGCATCCTAGATGTCTCGTGATTCAAACTCCGTATTGCGCGGATCAAGTTCCTCAACCCCCAATCCTGCTTCCGGAGTGACGGTGTAGTACTGCTCCTGCTGCTCCACAGTCGGGTGTTGGCGCTTCGGCCCCGCCACCATGAACAGGATCAGCCTCCCAGCATCAGGGCATTGCTGACGAAAAGGCCCCGCGGCCCCAGAAAGTCCATGAACAGGGAACTGATCAGCGGGCCGATGATGCTGCCAATGCCATAACTCAGTAACAGCGCTGTGCTTGCTGCGGTGATCTGGTGGGTTTCCATCAGGTCATTGGTGATGGCCACAGCGATGGGGTAGATGGCAGCGCTGATACCCATGTACAACCCGACAAACAGCACCAGGCCACCATGCTGATGTTGCCAATAGCAGCGGCAGCCAGGCTGCACACGGCAGCGACGATGGCGGCCACCAGCATGACCCGGTATCGGTCGAAGCGGTCGCACAGTTGCCCGATGGGCCAGGCCATCAGCATGGCAGCCACGATGGCCGAAGCATGAAGTTGGAGAGCTGCCCGAGGTTCAGCCAATCTGATTGGCGTACACTGGCCCCATGGCATAGAAGGCACTGATGAGCAGCCCGGCGATCAGTGCGCCGAGCGTGCCCGTTGGTGACTTGTTATAGAGTTTACGTAATGACAGGCGTTCACCCTGCGAAACCGACGGTGACTCCCGGCGGGTCATTGTCAGGGGCGTGAGGGCGAGAACCACCAGGATGGTTGCCAGGGAGAAGGGAATAAAGCCCGCCGGGTCGGCAACGCGTATCAGCACCTGACCTCCGGCGGTGGATAGGAAGAAGATGACCTGGTAAATGGCAAACAGGCTGGCCCGGTTACGGTTGTCGGCCTTGCTGCTGAACCAGCTTTCCATCACGATCATCAGGCCGGCCATTACGAAGCCGCCAACGGCCCGTAGGCCACCCCAGAGTCCGGCCTGGACGGCCATTGGATAAATCAGTATTGAGGCAGAAAGCACCGCAGCGAAAACCGCGAACGCGCGGATGTGTCCCACCTTTTCAATGATTCGCCCGGCATAGAGCGTGCCGGCCACAAAGCCGATGGAGTAGAACGCCAGGATCCAACCGATCACACTGGCGCTGAAGTCTTCGATGCTGAGCCTGAGCCCCAGCAGGGTCATGAGGAAAGCGTTACCCGCGATGAGCAGAATGATGCTCAGGATCATTGACGTCAGGCTGATGATGGTTTGCCGCATCAATCGTCCGTCCCCGCTTGTCCGCTAGTCTGGATGTCCGTATAAGTTTGTGGGGTTGTGCGGAAATACTGTAGTGATGGTCTCGCTTGAATTAAAGGGGCCCATCCGATCCGTCTGTGGTGTGAATTCGTGCGCTGTTGAGAACAGCGCTTCAGAGGTGAGGTAGAAAGTTCATTGACGCCGGAACAAATCGATACCCTGCTGGAAACCATCCCCGACGCCCGTGACGGTCTCACCCGCACGGAGCGGATCATTCTCTATGTGTTACACGAAACCCAGCGTGAGTTAAAAGGTCGTAACGTGCCAACGGTTATGCTCTATGGCCGGGTGGTGGAATACGTCAACATCAGCGAAGCGGAGCTCCATGTCTATCTGGACAGGTTGGGTGTGAGGGGCGGCTGAGTTGCCCCAGGTCATTGATTTTCGCCGTTCATTATTTGCGCAAACGCTAATCCACTGTTAGGTTTCTAGTCAGGGCTTCATCCTGAATTCATAGGGAGAGCGCATGGCAGACACCGTCACTGACTTGCTGGTCCGCTACTGGGCCACCGGCTTCTTCATCGTTGCCACATTGGGCCTTTGTGCCTTTATGGTGGGTGCCTCCAGCTTGCTTGGAGGGCGTAGCCGGGGTGTCAGCAAATCCCTCCCTTTCGAGTCCGGCATCGTCGGCACCGGTGATGCCAGACAACGCTTTTCCGTCAAGTTTTATCTGGTCGCGATGCTGTTCGTGATCTTCGATATCGAAGCCGTGTTCCTGTTTGCCTGGGCCATTGTCATTCCCGACGTGGGCTGGACAGGATTCTGGGGCGCGGCGGTTTTTATCCTGATTCTGCTGGCCGGTCTGCTCTATGACAGTCGTACCGGTGCCCTGGACTGGGCCCCGGAATCATCCAGCGGTAGACCTCGTAGTCCGGCAGGCTGATTCAACGCACCCGATTACGGCGCGGGCCAACGGTGATTTCGCTGTTGGGACCAGCGCCCATGGAGCGCAGCATGTCCTACACACTGACCAGAGCGGAACCTTCGCCGGAAGGTGACACGCGATACCCGGTAAGGCAACAGGAACCGTCGGAAGATCCGGTGAAACGCCAGCTTGAACGCAATGTGTTCACCGGCAAGCTGAGCGACGTTCTCAATTCCGCGGTCAACTGGGGCCGCAAGAATTCCCTTTGGCCCTACAACTTCGGGCTGTCCTGCTGCTACGTGGAAATGACCACGGCCTTCACCGCGCCCCACGACATTGCCCGTTTCGGCTCCGAAGTTATCCGCGCATCGCCCCGACAGGCGGATTTCATGGTGATTGCCGGCACCTGCTTTATCAAGATGGCACCGGTGATCCAGCAACTGTACGACCAGATGCTGGAACCCAAGTGGGTAATCTCCATGGGCTCCTGCGCAAACTCCGGCGGTATGTACGACATCTACTCGGTGGTGCAGGGCGTCGACAAGTTCCTGCCAGTGGATGTGTATGTGCCGGTTGCCCGCCCCGGCCAGAGGCCTTTCTGCAGGGGTTGCAGTTGCTGCAGGACTCCATCCAGGAAGAACGCCGCCCGCTGTCCTGGGTGGTGGGCGATCAGGGGGTCTATCGGGCGGAGATGCCGTCCCAGCGTGAAAAATGGCGGGACCAGCGCATCCAGGCCACCGAACTGAGAACGCCGGACAAACTGTGACAAACGCAACGATGACGACAGGCACCGCTGACTTCGAGAGCCTGCTGGGCGATTTTAGAGAGGATGTACTGCATGTACAGCCCACGCTGACGGGCATGCCCGTATTCTGGGTATCTCGTGAGAGCATCGTGGATATCCTGACCCACTTGAAGCGGCAACCAGCGCCATTTTCCATGCTCTATGACCTGTCGGCCGTGGATGAGCGCTTGCGTGGTCACAGGAGCGGTCTGCCAGAGGCTGACTTCACCGTGTTCTACCACTTGCTGTCGGTGGAGCGTAATGAAGACCTGATCCTGAAGGTTGGGCTGCCAGAGAGCGATTTGCGGGTGCCCACCGTTAGCAACGTCTTCGCCAATGCCAACTGGTACGAGCGGGAAATTCTGGACATGTTTGGCATCGCCGTCGCCGGACACCCGCATCCGGAGCGGATACTGATGCCGCCGACCTGGACAGGCCACCCGCTGCGGAAGGATTACCCCGCCCGGGCCACCGAGTTTGATCCCTACACCTTGACCGTGGAAGGCCAAGATGCCGAACAGGAAGCCATGCGGTTCGACCCGGAAGCCTGGGGCATGCAGCGTGAACGCGACGGGGCGGAGTTCATGTTCCTCAACCTGGGGCCCAACCACCCATCCGCCCATGGGGCTTTCCGCATCGTGCTGCAACTGGACGGTGAGGAAATCGTCGATTGCGTGCCAGACATTGGCTACCACCACCGGGGCGCCGAGAAAATGGCAGAGCGCCAGTCCTGGCACAGTTTTATTCCCTACACCGATCGCATTGACTACACCGGTGGCGTGATGAACAACCTGCCTTATGTGCTGGCCGCAGAAAAACTGGCCGGTATTGAGGTGCCGGACAGGGTGAAGGTGATTCGGGTGATGATGGCCGAGATGTTCCGCATCACCAGCCATCTGTTGTTCCTCGGGACGTACCTGCAGGATCTGGGGGCCATGACGCCGGTGTTCTACACGTTCAGCGACCGGCAGCGGGGCTACGAGGTGATTGAAGGCATTACCGGGTTTCGCATGCACCCGGCCTGGTACCGCATTGGCGGTGTGATGCAGGACCTGCCACAGGGTTGGGAAAAACTGGTGCAGGGCTTTCTGGACTGGATGCCCGCACGCCTGAAGGAATACGAACGGGCGATGATGGAAAACGCCATCGTGCGCGAGCGGACTCGCCATGTGGCAGCCTTCAATACAGCCGAGGCACTGGAGTGGGGAGTGACCGGGCCTAACCTGCGGGCCACCGGCTGCGATTTTGATTTGCGTAAGCAGCGGCCTTACTCCGGTTATGAACAGTTCGATTTTGAGGTGCCGCTGGGCGACAACGGGGATGTGTTCGACCGGGGTCAGTTGCGTATCGATGAAATGCGCCAGAGCCTTCGAATCATCCAGCAGTGCGTCAACAACATGCCCGCGGGTGACTACAAGGCAGATCATCCGCTGACGACGCCACCACCCCGGGAACGCATGCTCCAGCACATTGAAACCCTCATTACCCACTTCCTGCAGGTGTCCTGGGGGCCGGTGCTGGAACCCAATGAATCCCTGCAGATGATTGAGGCCACCAAGGGCATCAACAGTTATTACCTGACGAGTGACGGCAACACCATGAGCTACCGTACCCGCATCCGCACCCCGAGTTTTCCGCACCTGCAGCAGATACCGGCGGTGATGCGCGGAGGCTTCGTACCGGACCTGATCGCCCACCTGGGCAGTATCGACTTCGTGATGGCAGACGTGGACCGTTGATGATGGCAACAACACCGCAGACACCTCGGGTTATCGGCACCGACGGATTCGAACTTGATCCCGCGGATGAGGCCGCGATGCTGGAAGAAGTAGGGCACTACGAGCAGCCCCAGGCCGCGTGCATTGAGCTCTGAAAATTGTCCAGCGCCGTTATGGTTGGGTGCCGGACGGTGCCATTGGCGCTATTGCAAAGGTGCTTGGTATCGGCCCCGCGTCGGTAGAGGGCGTGGCGACCTTCTACAGCCTGATCTTCCGTCAGCCGGTGGGCCGGCATGTGGTGCTGGTCTGTGACAGCAGTTCCTGTTTTCTGAGCGGTTTCGACGAATTGAAACAGGCGTTGGCGAGCCATCTTGGAATCGACTATGGCCAGACCACAGAAGACGGCCGGTTCACCCTGCTGCCGGTCTGCTGCCTGGGTGCCTGCGATGGCGCTCCGGCGCTGATGATTGACGATGATACCTATGGCCCGGTGTCGCCGGACGACCTGCCGGGCCTGCTGGAGGGTTACCCATGAGCGAGTCCATTTCCAGCCAGCGAACATCCGTGCGTTATCGCAGCCGGCTGTTGCAACCGGAGGCGGACCGTCATCCGGATACCCATCCGCTGACCTGGCGGCTGCGGGACGACGGCGAAGTGATCTGGCTTGACGAATACCTGCGCAAGGAAGGCTACCAGTCGATTCGCAATGCGCTGGACAATGGCGACCCTCAGGCCATCATCGCCACCATGAAAGACGCCAATGTACGAGGTCGCGGCGGTGCAGGCTTTTCCGCCGGGCTCAAGTGGAGCCTGACCCTGCAGGGCGGCGACATGCCCCGGGGCTACCTGATCTGCAATGCGGACGAAATGGAACCAGGCACCTTCAAGGACCGCCTGCTGATGGAGCAACAGCCTCACCTGCTGATCGAAGGCATGATTCTGGGGGCTTTGGCCAACAATTCCTTTTACGGCTACATCTTCCTACGCGGTGAATACGTGGAGGCAGCTCGAGTTCTGAACCGAGCTCTGGACGAAGCCAGGGAGGCCGGTTGGCTGGGCGCCAGCATTAATGGCAGCGGCTTTGATTTCGACATTGCCGTGCATACCGGCGCAGGGCGGTACATCTGTGGCGAGGAAACCGCACTGATCAATTCGCTGGAAGGCAAACGGGCCAACCCCCGTGCCAAGCCGCCGTTCCCGGGCCAGTCCGGGGCCTGGGGCAAACCCTCTGTGGTGAACAATGTGGAAACCCTGTGCAACGTGCCGGCGGTGATCCTCAAGGGTGCGGACTGGTATCAGGCACTATCCGGTGATCGCACTGACGACGGTGGCAGCAAACTCTATGGCGTGTCCGGCCCGGTGGAGAAGCCCGGCCTGTGGGAATTGCCCATGGGGACAACCGGCGCAGAAATCCTTGAGCGGGCTGGGGGTATGCGTGGCAACCGATCACTCAAGGCCTGGCTGCCAGGCGGCGCCAGCACCGGGTTTCTGTTGCCGGAGCATCTCGAGCTGCCGCTGGATTTCGACACCGTGGGCAAAGAAGGCAGTCGTCTGGGGACGGGATTGCTGACGGTGGTGCCTCAGGAACAGAGCATGGTGGCGCTGATGCGCAACCTGGAGGAGTTTTTTGCGCGGGAATCCTGTGGCTGGTGCACCCCCTGTCGGGACGGGCTGCCGTGGACGGTCAAACTGCTGTGGGCACTGGAACTGGGGCAGGGTGAAACTGGCGATATCGAACTACTGGACAAGCTGGCGGCGGACTGCGGCCCAGGGCTGACCTTCTGCGCCCATGCGCCCGGCGCCGCCATGCCGTTACAGACGGCCCTCAAACACTTCCGGCAGGAGTTTGAGCAGGGCGTCAGCAAACCCAGGGGTAAGGCCCATCAGGACCCGATTCCGGTGGGAGAAGTCTGAGCAAAAGTCATCGAAGGATAGGCAGGCAACATGGCGACGATTCACGTGGATGGACAACGCTATACGGTCAATGGAGCCCACAACCTGCTCCAGGCGTGTCTGTCCCTCGGCCTGGATATTCCCTATTTCTGCTGGCACCCGGCCATGGGCAGTGTGGGTGCCTGTCGCCAGTGCGCGGTCAAACAGTATAAGGACAAGGACGACGACAAGGGCATGGTGGTGATGTCCTGCATGACGCCCGCCGCGGACCAGACCCGCATTGATATCGACGATGAGGAAGCCAAAGCCTTCCGCGCCAGTGTGGTGGAGTGGCTGATGATCAACCATCCCCATGACTGCCCGGTGTGCGAGGAGGGCGGGCATTGTCACCTGCAGGACATGACGGTGATGACCGGCCATGATCGCCGCCGTTACCGGTTCCGCAAGCGCACGCGCCGGAACCAGTATCTGGGGCCGTTCATTGCCCATGAGATGAACCGGTGCATTACCTGTTACCGCTGTGTGCGTTTTTACAACGACTACGCTGGTGGTACCGACCTGGGGGCCTTTGGTGCCAAGGATAATGTCTATTTCGGTCGCTACGAAGAAGGCATTCTGGAAAGCCCCTTCGCCGGCAATCTTACGGAAGTATGCCCCACCGGCGTGTTCACGGATCAGAGCCATTCCGAACGTTACACCCGCAAGTGGGATTTGCAGTTTGCGCCCGGCATCTGCCACCAGTGTTCAATGGGCTGCAACATCAGCCCGGGGGAGCGGTACGGAGAGTTGCGCCGTATTGAAAATCGCTACCACGGTGAGTTGAACGGGTATTTCCTCTGTGACCGGGGCCGGTTCGGCTATGGTTACGTCAACCGGGCAGATCGGCCGCGACTGCCGGAATGTCGGGAATCGTCAGACAGTGAGCCGGTCAGCCTCGAAGTGGACACCGCTCTGGCCCGTATCAGCGACGCTCTGCGCCATTCCCGCCGGGTGATCGGCATCGGCTCGCCACGGGCCAGCCTGGAGAGTAATCACCAGTTGCAGGCATTGGTCGGCGTGGAAAATTTCTCCACCGGCATTGAGGCGCGGGAACAGGCCTGCCTTGACCTGATGAATCATCTGCAACGCCATACCGGCCTGCCAACGCCCACGCCCCGCGAGATGGAAGATCACGACGCCGTGCTGGTTCTGGGCGAAGACCCGGTCCAGAGCGCCGGTCGTCTGAGTTTGAGCCTTCGTCAGGCCGCGCTGTCGCGTCGTGAGGCACTGGGCGAGACCATTGGTGTGCCCGCCTGGAATGCCGAAGCCCTCAAAACCCTGGCGCAGGATCGTTACCACCCGCTGTTTATCGCCTGGCCTACGACAACGGAGCTGGACGATGTGGCTGCGGCTCGTTATGCTTGAGTCCCGATGAGATTGCCAGCCTTGGCTTTGCGGTGGCCCATCGGATCGACCCGGCCGCCCCGCCAGTGGAAGGGCTTTCTGAGGCCATGGTTGAGGCTGCTGAAACCATTGCCACTGCTTTAATGGCGGCGGAGCGCCCTTTGGTGGTGAGTGGTGGATCGCTGGCCTCCGAACCGGTACTGGAAGCGGCCGGGAATGTGGCCCGAGCATTGTCCCGGCGCGCAAAACGGGGAGGGCTGGCACTGATACGGCGCGAGGCCAACAGCACGGGCTTGTCCATGATGGGCGGCCAACCGCTGGACCGGGCACTGGAGGAGCTGGCTAAAGGCCACGCGGATGCGGTGGTGGTGCTGGAAAACGACCTGTTCCAACGACTGCCCCGGCAAACGGTGGATACAGCACTGGCGCAGGCAGAGATCTGCGTGGTGCTTGATCATCAACGCACAGCAACGGCCGAGCGCGCCACCTTCCTGCTGTCCGCGGCCAGTTTCGCGGAGGCGGACGGTACGCTGGTTAATCTGGAGGGCCGGGCGCAACGCTTCTTCCAGGTATATGACCCCGGTTACATGCGGCCGGAAAGCCGTATTCATGAAAGCTGGCGCTGGTTGCACGCACTGGCGGTGAACATGCAAGGCGAGAAGGCCGGTGATATCACCCTGGATACCGTCATCGCAGCGTGTGTTGAGGCCCATCCAGAGCTGGGAGGAATGCAGGAGGCTGCTCCCGCCTCACACTACCGAATTGACGGCCTGCAGCTTGCGCGGGAGCCCCACCGGTACAGTGGCCGTACCTCCATGCGGGCCAACCAGAACGTCAGCGAACCACGGGTACCGCAGGACCCGGATTCCGCGTTTGCCTATTCCATGGAGGGCTACAGCGGTTATCACGAGCCCCGGCAGCAGGTGCCCTTTGCCTGGGCGCCTGGCTGGAACTCGCCCCAGGCCTGGAACAAGTTTACCGACGAAGTAGGCGGGCATTTGCGCGGCGGTGACCCCGGCGTGCGTTTGGTGTGTCCGGTCCCGGGGCAGGGCCATTACAGCCTGCCGCCTCAACGTGCCGAGGGCGTCGAAAGTGGAGAACGCTCGCCAGCTTTACGGGCTCTGATTCTGCCAAGACTGTTCGGTGGCGAAGAGACGTCCTCATTGGCCGTGCCCATTCAGGAGCGTACGCAAACGCCCAGTGTCACCCTGAGCATGGATGACGCTGAACACTTGTCGATCCGGGGCGGTGACACGGTGACCATTCTTGGGGAAGCGCTATCGGTGGTTCAGCAGGATGGCTGGCCCAAAGGCTGGATCGGTCTTCCGGCCGGGCTGTTTGCCGGACTGCTTCCGGGAGAGCCAGTCGCACTGGATAACTCCGCCGGAGGTGAACCATGAGCTGGTGGACTCCGCAACTGGCTGCCATTGCCTGGGGGATGTTCCAGGCCCTGGTGATCCTGCTGGGTGCTGTGCTGCTGGGTGCAGTGCTCACGGTAGTGGAGCGTCGCCTGCTGGGGCTTTGGCAGGACCGTTACGGGCCCAATCGGGTCGGGCCGTTTGGCACTCTGCAACTGGTTGCGGACATGATCAAGATCTTCTTCAAGGAGGACTGGATACCGCCATTCGCCGACCGGCCGCTGTTCGTCCTGGCGCCGGTGATTGCCTTTGCCTCATTGCTGCTGTCGTTTGTCATTATCCCGATCACCCCCGGTTGGGGCGTGGCGGACATGCACATTGGCCTGCTGTTTTTCCTGGCCATGGCTGGGGTCAACGTATACGCGGTGTTGCTCGGGGGCTGGTCCAGCGGCAACAAATACGCGCTGCTGGGCGCCATGCGAGCCACGGCCCAAACACTGTCGTACGAAGTGTTCATGGGGTTGTCGCTGATGGGGGTGGTGGCCCTGGCCGGGTCGTTCAACCTGCGAGACATCGTCAACGCCCAGGAAGGTTTCTGGTTCATCATTCCTCAGTTCTTCGGTTTCGCCACCTTCCTGATCGCCGGTATTGCTGTCACGCACCGCCACCCGTTCGACCAGCCGGAAGCGGAACAGGAACTGGCCGACGGGTACCACATTGAATACTCCGGCATGAAATTCGGCATGTTTTTCATCGGCGAATACGTCGGCATGGTGCTGGTGTCGGCGCTGATCGTCACGCTGTTCTTTGGCGGCTGGCACGGCCCGTGGCTGCCACCAATCCTGTGGTTCGCGCTCAAGACCGGCTTCTTCCTGATGCTGTTTATCCTGCTGCGGGCATCGTTGCCCCGGCCCCGCTATGACCGGGTGATGAGTTTTGGCTGGAAGGTGTGCTTACCGCTAACACTAATCAACTTACTGGCGACGGGGGCGGTGATGCTCCTGGTGGCTGAATAAGGGAGGACTTATGGAAAGAGAAAAGGTCCCGATCATCAAACACATGCTCTGGCTGTTGCCGGCCACCTGGTCGCAATTGCGCACCCTGGGCATGGTATTCATGCACAGTTTTCGCAAGCGGGAGACAGTGAACTACCCGGAACAACAGGTCTATCTGCCACCGCGCTACCGCGGCCGCATCGTGCTGACACGCGATCCAGACGGGGAAGAGCGTTGCGTGGCCTGCAACCTGTGTGCGGTAGCCTGCCCGGTGGACTGCATCTCGCTGCAGAAGGGAGAGCAGGAAGACGGCCGCTGGTACCCGGAGTTCTTCCGCATCAACTTCTCCCGCTGCATCTTTTGTGGCATGTGCGAGGAAGCCTGCCCGACGTCGGCCATCCAGCTGACGCCGGACTTCGAGATGGGCGAGTACGATCGCCAGCAACTGGTGTACGAAAAAGAGGATCTGCTGATCAATGGTCCCGGTAAAGACCATGACTACCACTTCTACAAGGTAGCGGGCATGGCCATCGGTGGTAAAGACAAGGGGCAGGCCCAGAACGAGGAGGCGCCGGAGGATGTGCGCACGTTGTTACCCTGATAGTCATCGCAATAGCGACCGTAAGCCGGAGGAGGGAACCTGATGGAGCTGGCCTTCTATGTCAGCGGACTGGTGGCGGTGCTGGCGACCATTGGCGTGATC
Source organism: Marinobacter salarius (assembly GCA_000831005.1). GTDB lineage: Bacteria > Pseudomonadota > Gammaproteobacteria > Pseudomonadales > Oleiphilaceae > Marinobacter > Marinobacter salarius. The sequence continues at coordinate 3,678,859 of CP007152.1, forward strand.
ACCGGCACCAGCCCGGTTCATGCAGTGGTGTATCTGATCGTGTCGCTGATCGCCGTGGCACTGGTGTTCTTTGCCCTGGGGGCACCATTTGCCGGCGCCCTGGAAATCATCGTGTATGCCGGGGCGATCATGGTGCTGTTTGTGTTCGTGGTGATGATGCTGAACCTGCGGTCGGATGCAGAGCGGGATCAGTCCTGGCGGAACCCTCGCCATTGGGCAGGGCCGTCGTTGCTAACGTTGCTGCTTCTGGGTGCCCTGGCGGCCCTGATCGGTCAGGGTGGCATGGGCAGATGATCGATGGTGAGCTGCTGACTGCTCGGGCCGTGGCCCTGACCCTGTTCGGGCCCTGGTTGATGGTGGTGGAGCTGGCCGCCATTCTCCTGCTGGCGGCCCTGGTGACAGCGTCCCATGTGGGGCGGCGCTCAAACCCCCTGCGAAAGCAGAGGTCAATGGACAACCGCAACCAGGGAGGCAACTCATGACGGGTATTCCCATGGAGCATGGGCTGATCCTGGCCGCCATTCTGTTCAGCCTGGGGCTGCTGGGGCTGATGCTGCGTCGCAGCATGTTGTTTGTGCTGATGAGCCTGGAAGTCATGCTCAACTCGGCGGCGCTGGCATTTGTGGTGGGGGCCACGGCCTGGAACCAGCCGGACGGCCAGGCCATGTTCCTGCTGGTCATTACCCTGGCGGCGGCGGAAGCCAGTGTTGGGCTGGCGCTGATGATTCAGCTTTACCAGCGCTTCCGCTCCCTGAATCTGGATGCCGTTAGCAGGATGCGTGGATGATGGCGATGGCAGTGATTCTTTCGTTTCTATTGCCTCTGGCGGGCACACTGATCCTGGCGTTCAGCGGCGGACGCTTGGGCGCATTGGCCAGTTCCGTCGTGGGCGTTGGTAGCGTGGGGCTGGCGTCGCTGGCCACGGCATGGGCGACGATGGCTCATGCAGGCGGCAGTGAAGGAATAACCCTTTGGACCTGGATTGCCGTCGGGGATTTCCAGCCCACCATCGGCCTGGCAGTGGATGGCCTGGCGCTGGTGATGATGTCAGTGATTACCGGTGTGGGTTTCCTGATTCACCTCTTCGCCGCCTGGTACATGACCGGTGAGGAAGGCATTACCCGCTTCTACGCCTGGATGAACCTGTTCGTGTTCAGCATGATGCTGCTGGTGCTGGGAGACAACCTGCTGCTGTTGTTCCTCGGCTGGGAGGGTGTCGGCCTCTGCAGCTATGGCCTGATCGGCTATTACTACCAGGGCAGCGCCAATGGCTGGGCGGCTTTCAAGGCGTTCGTGGTAACCCGCATTGGCGACGTGTTCCTGGCGCTCGGGTTGTTCCTGATCTTCATGGAGCTGGGCACGCTCGATATCCAACAATTGCTGGCCCTGGCTCCGCAGCAGTGGCAGGAAGGCAGTACCACCGCCAACCTGGCGGCGTTACTGGTACTTGGTGGTGCCCTCGGCAAGTCGGCTCAGGTGCCACTGCATACCTGGTTGCCCGACGCCATGGCCGGCCCCACGCCGGTGTCTGCGCTGATCCACGCGGCGACCATGGTCACGGCGGGCGTGTACCTGATTGCCCGGCTCAATGGCCTGTTCCTGCTGGCCCCGGATGTGCTCCTGCTGGTCGGCGTAATCGGGGCGGTGTCTCTGCTGCTGGCGGCCTTTGCGGCTCTGGCCCAGACCGATATCAAGCGCGTGCTGGCCTACTCCACCATGAGCCAGATTGGCTATATGTTCGTGGCGTTAGGGGTAGGCGCGCTCGATGCCGCGATCTTCCATCTGGTGACCCACGCCTTCTTCAAGGCCCTGCTGTTCCTGTCAGCCGGGGCAGTGATCATCAGTTGCCACCACGAACAGGACATGCGGCGGCTTGGCGGGCTTTGGCGCAAGCTGCCCGTGGCTTATGGTGGCTTCCTCGTGGGCGGTGCGGCGTTGGTGGCATTGCCACTGGTGTCGGCTGGCTTTTTCAGCAAGGACGAAATCCTGTGGCAGGCAATGGCGGCTGACCAGACCGGCCTATTGATTGTTGGATTGCTGGGCGCGGTGTTGACCGGCATCTATACGGTTCGACTGATCCTCGGCACCTTCCATGGCGAGCCGGGAAGCGACCACGCCCGCCATCCGGAACCCGGCACCAACCCACTGACTCATCACCTGCCGTTGATGGTGCTGGCGGCGCTGTCGACCTTTATCGGCGCCTGGCTCTATCCGGGCCTTGGCGGACTCTTCCCGGATGCACCCGGAGAAGCAGCGGAAACCGGCCACACCCTGCTGCAGGTGCTTGCCATGGGCGCCGCTATCGCGGGGTTGCTGTTGGCAGCATGGCTGTTCCTTTGGCGGCGTGACTGGCTTGCAAAACAGGTCGGGCAGGGCATAGCGCCCGCCTGTGGACACTCTGGCACCATGCGTGGGGTTTTGACGCCCTGTTTGACCGGGTGCTGGTGCAGCCCTGGCAGTGGATGGTAAAGGTTCTGAGGGTGGATCTGGTGAACCTGGTGATGAATCTGCCAGCGCTATTGGCGCGTGCGCTTAACGCCGGGCTGGTGAAAAGCCAGAACGGTCGCGTGCGCAGCTACGCCCTGGTCATGGTGTTGGGCGCCACAATCATTCTGCTGGCTCTGGCGGTGTTGCCGGGAGGGCTAGCATGATCCTGGTGTGGCTGATCCTGATCCCGTTTGTGGGTGGGCTGCTGTGCTGGCAGGCGGACCAGTGGGGCGACAGGGCCCCTCGCTGGATAGCGCTGGCCACCATGTTGTTTGTACTGGTTATCAGCCTGGCGCTCTGGGTAACCGGTGATTTTGCGTTGCCGGGTGAGGTCACCAGGCATTGGCTGCTGGAATGGAGAACGTCCTGGATCCCGCGTTTTGGTATTGAGATTCATCTGGCGATGGACGGCCTGTCGCTGATCCTGGTGGCGTTGACCGGCTTCCTCGGCGCATTGGCTGTGCTCTGTTCCTGGCACGAGATTGACCACCGTGTGGGCTTTTTCCACCTGAACCTGCTGTTCATCCTCGGTGGTGTGGTGGGCGTATTCCTGGCGCTGGACCTGTTCCTGTTCTTCCTGTTCTGGGAAATGATGCTGGTGCCGATGTACTTCCTGATTGCGCTCTGGGGCCACAGCGGCTCGGCGGGGCAGACCCGGATTCGAGCCGCTACCCGGTTCTTCATCTACACTCAGGCCAGCGGACTGCTGATGCTGGTGGCGATACTCTCACTGGTGTTCGTGCATTACGCCAACACCGGCGAACTGTCTTTCAGCTACGATACCTTGCTGGATACTGATGTCCCGGAGGCGCTGGCGCCGTGGCTGATGCTGGGCTTCTTCGTCGCCTTTGCCGTGAAGCTGCCGGTGGTGCCCTTCCACGGCTGGCTTCCGGATGCCCACGCCCAGGCGCCGACCGCCGGCAGTGTCGATCTGGCCGGTATTCTGTTGAAAACCGCCGCCTACGGCATCCTGCGGTTTGCGCTGCCGTTGTTCCCGGAAGAGTCCCAGGCGTTTGCGCCTGTCGCCATGACACTCGCTGGTGGGCATTATCTATGGTGCCGTACTGGCTTGTGGCCAGCAGGACATCAAGCGCCTGATCGCCTATACCAGTATTTCCCACATGGGCTTCGTGCTGATTGCTTTGTATTCAGGCTCGGAACTGGCGATTCAGGGGGCGATCATCCTAATGGTGGCCCATGCCTTCTCCAGCGCCGGGCTGTTTATTCTCAGCGGCCAACTGTATGAGCGCATTCACACCCGTGACATGCGGATCATGGGCGGCCTATGGGGTCGAATCCCGGTGCTGCCCGGTTTTACCCTGTGTTTCGTTGCCGCCTCCCTGGGCATGCCCGCCACCGCCAATTTTGTGGGTGAATTCATGGTGTTGTTTGGCACTTTCCCCAGCGCACCGGTCGTCGTGGTGATCGCCAGCGTGGGGTTGGTGCTGGCGGCGATATACTCCCTGCTGTTGATGCAGCGGGTGCATTATGGCCCGGAATACCGCCAGGGCGCCCTGAGAGGGCCGGACGCGAGAGAATACGGCATGATGTTGGTGCTGCTTGTGCTGACGGTGATGGTGGGGCTCTATCCTCAGCCAATACTCGACATTACCGCCCCGATAGCGGGCCCGGCTGCCGATCTGTTTGAGCAAGCCGGGGCAGAACTGGCCAGCCGCGCAGGGGAGGTGAACTGATGCTGACCCTGGCAAATCTGGTTGCACTCATACCACTGATCGTCGTTGGTGCCACCGCGGTGACCGTCATGCTTGGCGTAGCTGGCAGCGGCACCATGGCGCCACGGCGTTGGTTTCGGCCATTGGGCTGGTATTGGCTTTGGCCTGCGTGCCTGTGGCCTCCACAGCATTGTCATCGCCGCCACTGATGACTATGGATGGGCTGGCGTTAATGGGCAGCGTGCTGGTGCTCCTGTGTGCGCTGGTCACGGTCGCCTGAGTCATCATTACCTCACCGGTTACATCGGCCCCAAGGAAGAGTTTTACCTGTTGCTCTTGTGTGCGGTGACCGGGGCACTGGGGCTGGTGGCCAGCGACCATCTGGCGACCCTGTTCATCAGCCTGGAACTGTTGTCGATGCCCCTCTACGGCATGTTGGCCTATAGCTTTCGGGCAGAACGGTCTCTGGAAGCCGGCATCAAGTACCTGGTTCTGTCTGCGGCCGCGACGGCGTTCCTGTTGTTTGGCATGGCGTTGATCTATGCCCGTACCGGGCATCTCGACCTGGCGGGCCTGGCGACGGGGCTGGCAAACACCTCCGATGCGTGGACGCTGGCTGGGGCTGTGTTGATGCTGGTGGGGCTTGGCTTCAAGCTCTCCATTGTTCCCTTTCATCTCTGGACGCCGGACGTTTACCAGGGTGGGCCTGCGCCGGCCACCATTTTCCTCGCTACGGTCAGCAAGTTGGCGGTGTTCGTGCTGTTGCTGCGTCTGGTGACCGTTGCGCCGGTGTTTAACAGCGACTGGTTGAACACGCTGATAACACTGTTGGCCCTGATCACCATGTTGGGGGGCAACCTGTTGGCGTTGTTCCAATCCAACCTGAAACGACTGCTTGGTTATTCCTCCATTGCCCATTTTGGCTACCTGATGGTGGCCATCGTTGCAGGTGGGACACTGGCGGTAGAAACCGTGGGGGTTTATCTGGTGACCTACCTCGTCACCACACTGGCAGCCTTCGGCGTGGTTACCCAGCTGTCCAGCCCGTTCAGTGGCGAAGATGCCGCCGGACTGCATTATTACCGTGGGCTGTTCTGGCGCCGTCCATGGCTGGCAGCCGTGATGACCGTGAGCTTCCTGTCCCTGGCCGGCATCCCGCTCACTGCGGGGTTTATCGGCAAGTTCTATGTGTTGGCACTGGGGGTTGCCGAAAACCGCTGGTGGCTGGTGGGCGGTATCGTTGCAGGCAGCGCCATTGGCTTGTTCTACTATCTGAGGGTGATGGTGACCCTGTACCTGCCGGAACCCGGCATGCGCCGGATGGACGCCACCAACGACTGGGGTAACCGCATTGGTGGGCTGACGCTGCTGGTCGTGGCCGTGTTGATCCTGGTGCTGGGTGTTTATCCCTCGCCAATGATCCAGTGGGTGGCCGGGCTGTCGGCAACGGTTTTCTGACGTTTAGCTCCGAAAGTTGCGGCCCGGGTGGAAGCACCGTTTTACTCTATTTACCAAGAAGTTCGCCAACCGGACGCAAGTTAACGACATGGTCGCACAATGACTTGACGATCATCAGGATTGGAGTGGCAACCACGAGCCGACGGGCCCCAGAGCCAGCCCCAGAACAGCAGGCCGATAAAAATGGCAACCGCGTTAAGGCTGGAAATATGGCTGGTAAGCCAGGGCGTCAGCAGATAGCCCTGAACGCTGGTGATGGCCAGCGAGGTGCCGGCAACGACGATCGACATCTCCAATTCGCCAAACTGGATGAAGGCGGCCACACCCGTGCCCACGAGCACCAGGAACGGACCCAGGTACGGTATGGCACTGGCGACACCGGCCAGAACGCCCCAAAAACCGGCCTGCTCGACGCCCAATGCCAAGAACGCCAGCCAGGTCAGCACGCCCACGAATACGGCACCTACAAACATCACAAACAGGAACTGCCGTACGCTGCGATGGAACTCGTTCATGATTCGGGCGGCTTTGCGCATTCGAGCAAAAGATGGCCCGGATATTTTGACGATCTTGCGTCTGTACAGTGAGCCAATCGCGAGCATGAAATACACCAGCAATAATGCCGAGAAGCATTGGGAAATCAGCACCAGCGCCGCCGGGGAACCCTGAAGTACGTAATCTTTGATCTCGAGAGGGTCGTCAACCACGCGCACGGGTGTTGCACCCGATCGCGATGCGTCTCCGTTACCTTGATCGGGGCTGGCGGTCGCCTCAATTTTCTTCGCGGCGGATTGCGCTTTTTCCATCATGCTTTCCCCGTCCTTGGGGCGGCTGGCTTCATTCTGTTGAAACTGCTCGATGGCCACCGGTATCTTGTCCAGCATAGCCATGGCTTCCTGCTTCAGGGGAATGCTGGCTCCGGCGATGATACCGATAAGCAGAATCAACACCACAGCCGCCGCCAGGGGACGGGGTACTCTCAACCGATTGATTGTGGCGACAAGGGGTTCAAGGGCGTAGCTGATTAACACCGCCACCACCAGTGGCAAAAGAACCGCCTGGGCCCAGTCAATAAAATAAAGGGTTGCGATACTTGTGAGTGTGATAAGCGACATGCTGCGCATGTTGATGGCGTCAATCAGCGCCTGACTGTTCTGGGAGTTGTTGTCTGCTCCCGACTCCTCACGCTTTGTCTTATCGCCGTTCTCCATGGGATATTGCCTCCGTGTCTAATCGGTAAAACCGTTGCAGCGCTTCGTAGACTTCCGGCTGTTCCGCTTTCAGGTGCTCCGGTTGTTGGTAAAAGGCTTCCGTCAGCACTGCAAAAAACTCGGCGGGTTCGGCGGCGCCGTATGGGTCCAGCCAGGGCTTCTGGTGATGTTGAAGCGACTGTCTCAAGTGTTCATAGGCCTGGGTCATTGTTTCCTGCCAATGTCTTGCCTGCTCGCCACTGAGTGGCGGAGCGCCGTCCGCAGTGCCGTCCAGGTAGTCCAGCTGGTGGGCGAATTCGTGAAGAATGACGTTGTGGTGCCCATCAGGGTTGACGGCACCTTCCTCGCACTGTGTCCAGGCCAGAACCACCTGTCCATAACTTGAGGCTTCGCCCGCGCGAATCTCGTTACTCTCGCTCACCACCAGGCCATCATGCTCAATATCCCTGACACGATAGGCATCCGGATAGACCAGGATACTGCGGATGTCGTCGAAGTCGGAGTAGCTGCGGTTCATGATGAGCAGGCAGGCATGTCCCGCGATGGTCAGGCGTACGGTGTCGTCCACCTCGAACCCATCGCAGCCGTAAAAGGATTTCTCCGCCAGGAACAACTGTACATACTGTTCCAGTTGTCGTTTCAGCTTGGCCGGCAACCCGGGGAATAGGGGCACCTGGGACTCGAGCGTCGCGCGCCAGTTCTCCGGAAAGGGAGTTTGAAGCTGTCTCTCGCGACGCCAGTTGCGGTAGAAAAACAGATAGAAAACCGAGGCGGCAATCACGGACATCGCGCAGAGAGTGTAGATCAGCATGGGCAAGATTCCGGGGCCGTGTGGTGATTTGACATTTTAGTTCAGTTTGCTAATTAATTAGGTGTTGGGTAGCAACATTCCCACCGTGCGATTGAATTCTGATGCCGTTCATCATAGGGGGTTGTAGGGCGGCCGTCAGGGAACTTTTCGTTACTTCCTATCAGTAGTGGCCACCAGGTCGTTCCGTGGCATGGAAGCATAAAGGAATCTGCTCCATGTATATCGTAACCAATAGAACCGTCGATGAAAGCAAACACACAGAGAGTGAGGCCTTTGGCAGTAAACCCATTGAAGGCCCCAACGAGTTGCGGCTGGCGGAGGCATCCCGCCGGCGAAACCGCTGGCATATTGATATCCTGCCTGACCAGATCACACCGCAAATGGCGAAGAGTGTCGATCTTAATCCCGACAATACCTACCCGGCGAGCGCTACGTGGCCCGCAAACTGATCGAGAGATCCGGCCACGGCGCTGGTGCGCGCCCGAACGGAAGAAACCTGCTGTTGTTTGTTCATGGTTACAACAACGATATGACTGATGTGCTTGATCGTGCCGAAAGGCTGGAGCAGAACTTCGGCGTTGAAGTCATTGTGTTCAGTTGGCCCGCCAATGGTGGAGGGTTGCACGGCGTGCTCAGCTACAAGAGCGACAAGCGGGACGCCCTCGCCTCGGTAGGGGCATTCAATCGCGTGCTGGAGAAGCTGGAAGCCTGGTGAGCGACTTTCATGCGCAGTACGTGATGGATCTGGAGGCGCGTGCGGAAGCCCGGTTTGCAGACAACGCCGCCGCGTGGGACCGCTACTTTGCGAAGGAAGTCGAGAAGCACTGCCCGTTCACTGTGAATCTGATGTTGCACAGCATGGGGAACTATCTCTACAAGCATTTGCTGGGGAGTTCGGTGTACAGCGGAGATCGGCTGTTGTTCGATAACGTTGTGATGGTGGCCGCGGACACCAATAATGAAAAACACGCCGAGTGGGTGGACCGAATTCCCTACCGCAATCGTCTCTATATCACCATCAACGAAAACGACGGAGCACTAAAGGCCTCACGCCTGAAAATGGGCGAACAGCAGAAAGCCCGGCTTGGCCATTACCTGCGCCGGCTGGATTCCAGGGTGGCGACCTATATCGACGTTACCAGCCAGCCTCATGTCGGGGATTCCCACGCCTACTTTGAGGAGTCGCCGTTAAAGAACGCGAAAGTTCTGGATTTCTTCAAAGCATCGTTGAATGGAAAAGTGGCTGAGAAGCCGACTCGTTATGATCCGTCACGAAACGTTCACCGATTGTGATTGCGGATTTCAGTTAACCCCAAATCGCCGCTCTCGCTCAAACCGGAAGAATCCGTCCCGTTCCTCAAGGGCAATGGTTTTGGCAGAGCGCCCGAAGTGTTCTGCACGCAAATCGTCCAGCGCTTTATCCAGTTGATCTCCGGAATAGCGCCGGGCAAGTTGGTTTCGTTCGGCCATGTAGGCTTTGCCATTTTGCCAGCGTTCGTTGCGTTGCTGGTCCTGCTTTGAAAGGCGGCTGATGGCTTCTTCCGGATAGCCCATCTGGCGGCGCAGGCTGTTGATGCGTTCCTGGCGAGCGTCTGCCGATAAGGTGTGGAGGTGGCTCTGAACAGCGTCGAGGCTGAACAAGGTGCGAGCCATCACGTCCGGGCCAATAAGCCGTCGGGCCATATCGTTGTTGTAAAGCTGTTCTACGGAGGTTTTAAGCTGGTGCGCGGTTTCTTCCGGGGTGATTTCGTGGGCTTGGTCCAGTCGCTGCAGTTCCGCCTGAAAGGCGTCCTGATTCGCATGCATGGGAGACTCCCGCTTGCCCCATATACGGCTGGCCTCGTCACCGAACAGTGCCTCCCGTTTTTCCCAGAGCGCTGTCTGGCGTTCGAGCATGGGCATGCCCTGCAACAGCAGCCGGTTGTCTTCCAGCCATTGCTCGTACGCGGAGAGCTTTGCAAGGTCTTCATTGCTCAGGCTGATGGCCCCTGGGATTGGGCCGGCGGTGATGTAGCTGGTTGGCCGGGCAGCACCGGAGTGGACGAGGTCTCGGACGTCAAAGGCTGTACGGGCGTCGTCGACAGGCTAAGGATAAAGCCGGCCGTGCCCAGAATCACCACGGCCAGCCCTGCAAGCCAAAGGGATGTTTTCACAAAGTATTTTCCTGTTCACCGGTTGTCAGGGAGCCTTTCAACGTCGTTGACGGCCCCCTGGTTGAGTTACAGCAAAGGCTGGAGTTTCGGCCAGATCAACTCTGCGATCTTTTGGGAGCCACTATCGGCCGGGTGTATGCCATCGAAGATGATGTCGCTCTCCGTCACCACCTGTCTTGGGTCCACGAAGGTACAGTCGAGAGTGGAATATTCGCAGGCCCTGGCGAGGATTTTGTTGCCGTAGTCGACCGCCTGTTTCATGCTTTTAAGACGGAAAAGGCCGTTCTTGGTGTAGTAGTAACCCACCAGCACGCCGTTCTCCACGCCCGCATCGGACAATTCGTTCAGATAGTTCACGCCGTCCACATACAGATCATCGATCAGATCCTTGCACTTGCTGCTGAGGCGGCCGAACTGATACCACTGGGTTTTGCAGTTGTATGGGTCAAGGGCAATCGCCGGAATAAGGATGTCGTTACCGCCGCCATTACCAACCATGGTGCGGATGTCGGGATTGTCCTCCTGTGCGGTGGCGAACTGCTCGACAACAGAGGCGCGAGGAACCCACCGGTGAGTTCGGCGCCGGAGACCGTGTAGCGGCGGAAGGTTTCCCCGGCCTTGGCTTCCAGTTCGTCCTGGATCTTGCCGGACAGGGCGAAGATTGAGTCGCCCAGGAATATCACCTGGTCGTTGTCCGCATCAGAGACCTGGGGATTGCTGAGCAGTTGTCCCAGCTGGCCGCAGCCTGTCATAGCCATGGCCATCGCAGTGACCGCCAGGAGTCGAAACAGGGAATGGCCTTTGGAGGAGGTGTCTCTTTCGTCACAGTGTCGGATCTTGTTCATTATTGTGTCTCCGTTGTTGGGGATGAATGGTGCCTGGCGAGACACCATTTATTCGCAACTTGCACAAATTATGATCAGCGCAACAGGTCGGAAGTGGCCGTTTTTTTGTCTTTTTCGGCGGGATGAGCAGGAGTGTGACTGGCCTCTCGAAACGATGTGTTCGCTTTTGACCGGCAGGTTATGGTCTGGAGTGATCGGTGAGCTCATTCAGCAATTCAGAAGCACCCCAGGTTTTTTCCGTTTCCTCCCGTTGATGCATCAGTCGCACGAGTTTGCGGTTGACCGGTGCGTCCGTACCCAGCTTTTCCGCCAGTTTCACCACTTCGCCATTGATCCAGTCAATTTCGGTTGGGCGCCCGGCCTGGAGGTCTTCCCACATGGAGGAACGTGCAACAGGATCGATGGTGAGCATCCGTTTGGCTAGTCGGGTAAACAGCCAATCTGGTAGTGACATCACGGAAGGAATCAGTTTGGTAGGCAGGCCTGTGAGTTTTACCGTGGGTATGCCTGCCGATTTAAGGAGCTCTAGCGTCTCTCTCTGAGCCATTGCCAGGCAGCGGCGATAGTCCCTTTGCGAGAGCTCTTCCAGCAGCGGAACGCCAGAAAGGGCGTTGACCGGGTTATTCAGATTGAGTAACAGCTTGGACCACATCACCGATTCGATATCGCGCCGCAGTTCCAGGGGGAGCCCGGCATGCTCAAACCAGGGCAGGGCCGGTTGCAGTGACGGGTGCCGGTCGGCCATCAGGTGGCCCTGAGTGCCTTGATGGAAATGCCCCGGCTCCTGTTGCAGCACGTTGAATGGAACCATCCCGGCCAATACGTTGGCGTTGGGCATAGCGGCCTGGAGGTGCTCTGCGTTGGAGATTCCGTTTTGCAGGCTGACCACCGGTATGCCCTCGCTCACCCAGGGCGCGAGCTGTTTGCCGGCCTCGGAGGTGGCGGCGGATTTGACCGTTACCAGCACAAGATCGGCGTTGCCTGCCGCCTCGGCGGAGGTCACATACTGATGCTCGGCCAGTTGGCTGTGGAAGCGAAACCCTTCATAGTCAGTGACCGTCAGTGGGGAGGTTCGAAGGCGCTCCTGCATGGTCTTTCGGCCCACCATGACCACGTTCACACCGGAAGAAAGCAGCCTGCCTCCGAGGTAACAGCCGATACTGCCAGCGCCAAATATAACGACCTTGAAAGAACTCTGCGTCACGGGCTTTGCCTTATTGTTTTCCCAAATAGTGGAAGGGCTGCCCGCGAGAGTCAACTATCAGGCGGAGCTACGGGGTGAGATGGTCTTTCCCGCCAACGACAGTGCCCGGCGATTTTTCTCTCAATTTGAGGGTTGAACACTGCAGTGGTGAGTCCGTATAACGGACCTTTATCCCAATAACAGGAGGCTGTCATGCCTGAACAAAGAACCGTTGTGATTACCGGGGCCAATCGCGGCATCGGGCTTGAGTTGGCCCGTCACTTTGCAGGTGAAGGCTGTGACGTGATTGGCGTATGTCGGGAAGCGTCACCCGAGCTCAAGGAGGTGGCGACTCGTGTCATTGAATCTGTTGACGTCACCACGGCAAGCGGACTTCAGTCATTGATTGACGGAGTGAAGGGCCAGTCGATCGACCTGCTGATCAATAATGCCGGCCTGCTGCAGGATGAAAAACTGGGCAGCATTGATTTCGATTCCATTCGTACCCAGATGGAAATCAACGCTTACGCGCCATTGAGGGTGGCGGAAGCGCTGGTGTCCCAGATACCGTACGGCGGTAAAATTGCCAACATCACCAGCCGGATGGGCTCTATCGCGGACAACGACTCCGGCGGCCGCTATGGCTACCGTGCGTCCAAGGCGGCGCTGAACGCCTTTGGCAAGTCCCTGGCGATGGACCTTAAACCAAAGGGCATTGCGGTGGCCCAGCTTCATCCCGGTTATGTGCAAACCCGCATGGTGAATTTCGGCGGACTGATTACGCCCGAGGAGTCAGCAAAGGGCTTGGCGGCGAGAATTGAGGGCCTGAACCTGGAAAACACGGGCTCCTTCTGGCACAGCAATGGTGAAGAACTGCCTGGTAATAGCTTGCCAGGGGCCTCGCTCAGTGGCATAGGTGGCTGACAAAGCTGGAGACCGGTGGATGCCGGGCAATCGTCTCGGGGCAGATAACCACCAGTTCCTTGGCAAGCCCGGGATCGCTCACGGGGATGGCTCGCAGGGTGCCTGCTCTCACTTCGTCAGTGACCGAAGCCGCCAACACCAGCGAAATACCCACCCCCGCCTTGACCGCCTGCTTTACGGCTTCGGTACTGCCCAGTTGCATCGATACCTCCGGAAAAGGCCCGTCGTCGCCAAAGAAATTAGCCAATAAACGGCCAGTGCCGGTCCCTGGCTCGCCGCCAGTAGCGTCATTCCTGCCAGGGCTTCCCGGTTGATCTGCGTCATATCGGCACAGGGGTGGCCAGGCGGCACAATCAACACCACTGGCTCCTGTTTCCAGTCACGGGCCTGGAAGCCGGGCTTGGGGTGCCACCACTCCATGACTGCGATATCCAATTCTCCGCTGGTGAGCTGTCGTGCGATGGCGGGGTTATTGTCGATCACCAGATCCACGTGCGGAGAGGTCTTCCGGTCCATGAAGGAGCGAACGTGAGGCTGCAGCATGTAGATACCGATGTTGGAGCTGGCACCTACCCGCAGACTTGTTCCCGTGACCGCCTCCTGCGCGCGTTGGTCCAGGCGTAACATGCTTAGGGCGAACGGCATCAGCGCCTGGGCCGCCCTGGTGGGTTCGCAACCGGACTTGCCGCGTTGGATCAATAATACGTCCAGCTGCTCCTCCAGTTTCTGAATGTGCTGGGATAGGGTGGGCTGGGCGATGCCGAGGTGATTGGCGGCGGCCTGGAAACTGCGGTGCTGAACGAGGGTGATAAAACTCTTGAGCCAGACCAGGTTCAGCATACTGTTCCCTTGGGTTCGAGCGGTGAGTTGACCGCGTCCTGGGGCTGATGGCCTCTGAGCGCCTGAAGGATGTTGTCGGCTGCCCGCTGTTCGATGGCAAATCTCACGTCCCTGACGGCCGAGCCCGTGTGTGCGGTGAACAGGGTGTTCGGGTGGGCCAGCAGTGCCGGATCAATCCGCTGCGGGCGGTCCGGTCTGGCCCAGTCTTCCATTTCAAACACGTCCGCCGCGTAGCCACCCAGATGTCCGTACGTCAGCGATTGCAGAACGGCTGCCTCGTCCACGACGGAACCCCGGCAGGGATTGATCAGAAAACTACCGCGTTTCATCTGGCGCAGGCGGTCAGCGTTGAGCGTGTGCAGGGTATGTTCATTAAGCGCCAGGGCCAGTATGACGATGTCGGATTCGGCCAGCAGGTCATCAAGCTCTGACCTGGAAAGGTCCAGGGCGTCTTCTTCGGCAGCCGGTAGGCTTTCCGGTTGTGAGTACAGTACTCGTGCGCCCCAGCCCTGGAGCCGTGTAGCCACGGCTTTGCCGATGGCTCCCATGCCCACAATACCAATGGTCGAGCCTTCAATGCCGAGGCCATAGAATTGAGGCTGCCAGCCCTGGAATTCTCCGGAACGGACGAACTGGTCTGCTGGCCGGATCTGGCGAATCAGGCCTATGGTTAATCCAACGGTGAGTTCGGCGGTGGGCACGGTCAGCAAATCGGGCACGAAGGTCAGCCAGACTCCGTGACGGGTGCAGGCGTCCACGTCAAAGTTATCGAATCCCTTCAGGGCAGCGCCGATCACTTTCAGGTCGGGGCAGGCCACCAGAAATTCCTCGCTAACGCGATCTGGCATAAACGCCATCATGGCATCGGCCGTAGCCGCGCGGGCTCTCACCGAATCCGGTGGCAGGGTGACGGCAGACTGGTTAGTGATCAGCTCGCAGTGGGGCTCCAGGCTGGCAAGTATACTGTCGTGGACCCGGTGGGTGATGACAACTCTTGGTTTCATTCGCTGTCCTTATTTGAATGTCTTACGGAGGTGGCCGCTCAGGCTGTCCACCATCGTTACCATCAGCAGTATGACAATGAGGATGGCACTGACTTCCTGATACTGCATGATGCGCAACGACCCCATGAGCTCGAAGCCGATACCGCCGGCACCGACCATGCCCATGACGGTGGAGGCGCGAAAGTTGTATTCCCAGCGATAGATAGACACATCGGCAAACTGTGGTAGCACCTGCGGCAGAACCGCGTGCCAGAGTACTTGCAAACGCGTGGCTCCGGAGGCATCAGCGGCCTCAACGGGGGCTTCATCCACATGCTCTATGGCTTCTGCGAAGAACTTGCCGACCATACCGATTGAATGCAGGCCAAGGGCCAACACCCCTGGCAGTGCGCCAAAACCCACGGCCGCGACGAAAATAATGCCCATGATGAGTTCCGGTACGGAACGCAGGCCGTTCAGCAGGGTGCGGGTCAGGTGAAACACAGCAGGGTGGGGCGTGGTGTTTCTGGCCGCCAGAAAAGCCAGGGGCACAGAGGCCGAAACCGCAATCGCGGTGCCGGCGATGCTCATCGCCAGTGTGTCCAGCAGGGGCGATACCCAGTCCATCACATTGGTGAAATCAGGTGGTAGTGATTCTCGCAACAGGGTGGCGATCGCGGGCACGCCGTTAGCAAGGGTGCGGAAGTCGAGCAGGTCCACGTACCAGCTGGCGAAAAAGACCACCGCCAGTACCAGGCCTGCCTGCCAAAGCTTGCTCCGCCAGCCCCGTGCGTGTTCGTCCAGCACGGAAGCCGACGGAGCCGGCGACAGGGCCGCCGGTTCCGTCGTCGTGTGAGTCATAAAGCCTCTTACATCTTCGCGAAATCAAGGTTGAGCAGGCCGCCCATCTTGCGGATCACGTCGTAGTCGGAATCCTCGATAGCGGCAAACCCCTCGGCCTTAAGGTTGTTCAGGATTTCTTTGTCATTAATGCTGATGAAGGCGTAGCGTATCTTCGCCTTGAGGTCCGGGTTCAGGTTTGACCGCATGGCCCACGGATACTGTGGGAACTCGCCGCTGTAGCCAAGAATCCGGACGTTATCGCGATCAATCAGGCCGCGGTCCATGACATGCTGGAAGATGACTTCCGATAGGCCGCCAGCCTCAGCGTTGCCGTTGGCCACGTTCACCGCAACGGAATCGTGGCTGCCGACGAAGTGGGCTTCATAGTCCCTGTCTGCTTCCAGTCCGGCAGATTCAAGCAGCACCGTTTTGGGGATGAGGTGGCTTGAGGTGGAGGCGCGATCGCCATAGGCCATTTTCTTGCCCTTGATATCGTCATAGGACTTCACGCCCGAGTCCGCATTGGCGATGAGGATGGAACGGTACGTGGGTTTGCCGTCTACAATCATGGCGGCGAAAGGCTCGATGTCGCTTTTACTCTTCGCCATCACGTAGGACAGTGGGCCGAAATAGCCAAGGTCGATACGGCCGAAGCGCATGGCTTCGATCATGGACGAATAGTCCGTTGTGACGATCAGTTCCACTTCTTTCCCGAGGTGCTTTCCAGGTAGTCTTTCAGAGGCTGGTTGCGCTTGATCAGTTCAGAGGCATTTTCATCGGGGAGCAGGGCGACCTTCAGCAGATCCGGGTTG
Organism: Marinobacter salarius; assembly: GCA_000831005.1. Lineage (GTDB taxonomy): Bacteria > Pseudomonadota > Gammaproteobacteria > Pseudomonadales > Oleiphilaceae > Marinobacter > Marinobacter salarius. Next base: position 3,695,082 of record CP007152.1, read on the forward strand.
GGGTCTGCTGCGGAGGCCTGCATGTTCATTCCCATCATCAGGCAGAGCACTAACACGAGGTTGAATAACGGCTTCATTGGGCGATCTCCAGTTGCTTGGTGGGATGGTTCGATGGTTGAGGGTGGGAGGTCTGCGCGGCGGTCTTGCCGGGGTCGGAAACTGCAACGCTCGCGCTGTGGTAGATCTCATCAAGATGGTGTTGCTCCAGCTTTGCCGGTTCCGCATCGAATACGATCCGGGCGTTTGCCAGGCCGATGATGCGATCGGCAAACCGCCGGGCGTACTCCAGCTGGTGGAGTGACATTACGGCGGTGATACCGTCCTCCCGGCAGATATCGCGCAAGAGTGTGAGTACCCGTTCGGACGTTGCGGGGTCCAGACTGGCGACAGGCTCATCCGCGAGGATCATGGACGGCTGTTGCGCCAGGGCGCGGGCGATACCCACCCGTTGTTGTTGGCCGCCAGACAGTTGATCCACCCGCGCAAGGGCCTTTTCACCAAGACCAACACGCTCCAGGCAACGCAAGGCGTACTCCAGTTCCGCCCTCGGTAGGGGAAACAGGCTGCGCCACGTACTGTGGTAGGCAAGCCGGCCTGTGAGTACATTCTGGAGCGCGGTATGTCGTTCGATGAGTTGGTGGTGCTGAAAGACCATGGCAGTTCTACATCGGTGCCGGCGGACCGTCCTGCTGGTCTTCAGGGTGCCGAACTCAGCCGAGATCACCGTGCCGGTGGTGGGTTGCACCAGATGATTGAGTGAACGCAGAAGGGTCGATTTGCCCGCGCCCGAAAGGCCGAGTAGTACCGTAAACTCACCTTTGTGGAACTCGACGGTGGTAGGTCGCAGCGCCAGGACGTTGCCGGGGTATGTTACTCCCATGTCCTCGATGCGGAGCATCATATCGGGGGAATGCACAGACGGCATGGAATCACCTTTTGCAATACATAAGCTCGCTTTATTGCGAGTTACAATGCAACGGTAATCCTTGAGGGTGACAAAACAGTGTCAGGTAGGTGACAGGTCAATGACGAAATTATGAAGGGGCAATAAAAAAAGGCAGCCGAAGCTGCCTTTTTCAAACGTGCTGACTGTTATTTAAACAGCAACAACGTTCTCTGCCTGAGGGCCTTTCTGGCCGTCAGTTACGGTGAACTCAACCTGCTGGCCTTCTGCCAGGGTCTTGAATCCGCCGCCTTGAATAGCGCTGTAGTGAACGAATACGTCAGGGCCGCTTTCACGAGTGATGAAACCAAAGCCTTTTGCTTCGTTGAAAAACTTAACAGTACCGGTAGTAGTCGACATAATCATAATCCTGAAATCGATAATTTAATGTGCCGCCAGACCATCTTGAACGATGACTGATCAGCGTTGTGCGGAAACAAAAAACGCGCGGAATCAAAAACAGGACGGACAACTACCAAAACAACAGAGATGCGTCTTATTCGTGAAATGCTGTGCTAAATCTTTCCTACGAAACGAACTTTACTCCTATGTCCCCGGAATTGCCAAGTTTATTTGTAGGCATTTACCGATGCGATCCAAAATCAAAACAATTACTCTGAGAGTCAGAGGCCCGTTATTTGGGAAATTGCCGTTTGGAACGAGGGTGAACTCATGAAATACATCTTCGAGGTTCGCATACGAGAAGGGCACACGGCAGAGGAATACGCCGATGCCTGGGTTCGTGCCAGCGAGATCATCCAGCAGGCGCCGGGCGCGCGCGGAACAGAGCTGCACCGGAAAATTGGTGACCCGAATGTGCTGATTGCCATCGCCAGTTGGGACAGCAAAGAGCAGCGGGATGCCATGGAAGGGCAGCATAACCCGGAAGTGGCCCGAATCATCCGCAGCGCCGCGCCATTTTGCGAAATTACGCCGCTTGGCGAATTCGAGGACCCTGAGTGGGTAGTTATGCCGCCTGGTAAGCGAGGTAGATGAGTGGCCATGGCTCGAAAACGCCCGCAGATCCCATCCACGGCCGCATTGGGATTCCAGGCCGGCATTGGTGTGGTGGGGCTGCTGGCGATTTTTCTGTTCGGTATACCGGTTCAGTACGATGGTTTGAGCTTTGGCTCGGTCGTTCTATGGGGAGTGGCCGGCAGTGTGGCAACGTACGTCGTGATCATGATGCTGACCTGGCTTCCGGGCCGGCTTCGTGACTCTCTGGAATCCCAACTGGAGCAGTTGCATCGTTTCGCCTGCGAGTATTCCTGGTCGGTGCTGGTAGCTTGGCAGTCTTCGCAGGAGTCGGTGAAGAATTGCTGTTCCGCGGGGCGATCCAGGGTTGGCTGGCCCAACACACCCACGATGCGGTTGCGATAGTCGCTGCGTCGGTGCTGTTTGGCATGGTGCATTATCTTTCGTTCACCTACTTTCTATTGGCGACCGGGTTGGGAGTGGTGTTGGGAGTAGCGTATGCACTGACGGACAGCCTGCTGCTGGTAATGGTCTGGCATGGTGTTTACGACATGATTGCGCTGTACTGTCTGCGTCGGTTTCCGGAATGGTTTGGGGTGCGGGTTGGATAAACCAGAAACACATCGTCTGTTCTTCGGGTTGGAAATCCCCGATTCGGTGAAGCAGCGTCTGGTGTCAATTCAGCAACCGGTTGCAGGGGCGCGCTGGCAGCTACCGGATCAGCTGCATCTTACGCTGGTATTTCTCGGTAGTGTGGCCAGGCAGCGGTTGCCAGATGTATGTGATGCTGCCCGAAACCTGCCAGTTGGACAATTTGATCTCACCGTTTGCGGCCTGGGCTGCTTCGGCCGACCGGACTTTCCAAAATATCTGTGGGCCGGAGTTCAGCCAGCGGATAAACTGGCTGAGCTTCACGAGGTGCTTAACCAGAATCTGTGCATGCCTGGGTTTGAGCAGGAAAAACGCCCGTTCTGCCCACATATCACGTTGGCTCGTTTCAAGAGGCAGCGTGGGTCAGTCGTCGAATTGCTTGAGTCTCAGGAACGACAACCTATAGGGACCTTTTCGGTGGGCGGGATCGCGTTGTTTGAAAGCACACAGGGGGCTCATGGGTCTGTCTATCAGATCATTGAACGGTTTCCCCTCGCCGGAAATCCCGAGAGACTTTGCCGCTAACACGATGTAAGGGGAGTCAAATGTTCCACTACGAAACCGAACCAAGATTCAGCGACACCGACGCACTTGGCCATATCAATAACACGGTTTATCCGGTCTGGTTTGAGCAGGCGAGAACACCGGTGTTCCGTATATTCCATCCTTCCCTGGAGCCGAAAGGCTGGCCACTGATTCTCGCCCGCATGGAAATTGATCTCAAAGCCCAGTGTTACTGGGCCACGCCTGTTAAGGTGCGGTCCGGCATTGGCAAAGTCGGCAACTCTTCCTTCGAGGTAATCCAGGAAGCTTGGCAAAATGGTGTTTTGGTTGCGCGTGGCGTTACCGTGCTGATTCATTTCGACTACGAGACTCAAAAGTCGGTCCCCATCCCTGAAGCGGTTCGTAGCGAGCTTGCAGTGCATACTTTTGAGGCATAAACCGCTGGATTGCCAACCACAGTTCCGGAGACAACGTGGACACGCTTAACAATAACGAAGTGGAACGGATTTTTTCATCGGCACCGTTTGTTGCGGATATTGGTCTGGAACTGGTGTCTATCAAAACCGGTGAATGTCGCTCCCGTCTGGTACTGGCGGAACGGCATCTGCAGCAGGACGGTTTCGTGCACTTCGGGGTGCAGGCTACGGTGGCGGATCATACGGCCGGTGCTGCCGGTGCCTCCGCTGTTAAATCCGGGCAGATGGTCCTGACATCGGATTTCTCGCTGAAGCTGCTGCGGTCAGCCAGCGGGACACATATCGAGTGTGTCGCCACTGTGCTCAAGGCAGGCTCCACGTTAACCGTGGTAGAGTCTGAGGTGTACTGTGGCAAGGCCGGCGACATGAGGCTTGTCTCCAAGGCAACGGTGACACTGGCCATTGTCAGCCCCAAAAACAGGTGAGGTGGCGTGCAGTGAAAGACATTTTTCGAAAGCTGTTCTGGCCCATTCTCTGTTTTTTCGAGAAAGGTGGAAGCGCCGAGGGTTATCGTCAGTCGCATCGTAAAATACTGCTGGTGGTCGGTTTTCTGTTCCTGGTTCTGTCCGGGGTGTCGCTTTTCTTTTCAATCTTCGCGGAAACCTTCAGCGCTTTGTTACCTATTGTGCTGTTTTTCGTGATCAGTCTCGTCTGTTTCGTGGTAGGACTGCTCGGCAGCGACAGCGCGGTGGCCAGGATCTGGGGCACCCGATAGGTCATGTATCGGGTGAAGAAAGGGAGACCTGTTCCAGTTTCCTGAACGTTTACGTGTTACTCCCCCGCTCGTTTCCTGGCTTCGAAGTTCTCAAGCTCAACGTTGATGGCGTTGGTCGAAATCACGATTTCGTACAGCGAATACAGCAATGAGACCGACAGCAATATCAGACTGATGCCGAACGCGATGGCCCCCGCAAGTTGAGCCCCTACAAACAGAACAAACATGGACATGGTGCAAACAAAAAAGCTGAGCACACCGTAAGCCTGCATCCGTTTGGTCAGCAAAATGCGTTTTCGCAGCATGCTGATCTGGCGGGCGATAAGGGCATGGTCTTCTTCCGTATCCATTTGCTTAAGCTGGCGTATCAATTGCGCCAGAACAAGAAAGCGATTGGTGTAGGCCAGCAGCAACAGTGAAATGGCGGGAAACAGAAGGGCGGGGGTGGTCAGTGTCAACGTCGACTCCTTGATCTGCACGGACAGGTTTGACCAATATAGCAGGCTTTGTCGGTTGCTGTAGCCCCATCTCATGCTTGGCACTTTGGCGCGGCTTCCAGGATTCATCACGGTGGTGTTGACGTTTTTGGTTGTGCCAGTGTCGTATTGGTTCAACCTGATAACTGAAAACAGGGTCACATTAGAGCTATCGACAACCCGGTAGGGGGAGATAGCAATGGCCGTTAAATTTGAGCAAGCACTTCTGGATTATCCGCAGCAACGGGCGGGCGCCGCCCGCCAGCCTGACAGTGTTGACCAGTCCGACCGTCGGGTTCCCATTAACCTGCGCCAGTCCGGCCCCACGCCGGTGGAGATGTTGATCTCCACCCGTGTACGCAAGTCGCCATACTGGCACCTGGCGTACGAAGCTGGATGCTGGCGGGCGACCGTTTACAACCGTATGTATCACCCCCGGGGCTATGTCCGTCCGGAAGATGGCGGCGCCATGGTGGAATACGAGTCGCTGATTCATGACGTCACCATGTGGAATGTCGCCGTAGAACGCCAGATTCAGGTCAAGGGGCCGGACGCGGAACGCTTCGTGAACTATGTGATCACTCGAGATGCCACCAAGATAAAACCCATGCGTGGCAAGTACGTCATCTTGTGCAATGAAGAGGGCGGCATTCTCAATGACCCGGTTCTGCTTCGTGTTGCCGAGGACGAGTTCTGGTTCTCCCTTTCCGATAGCGACCTGGAATTCTGGTTGCGGGGCGTCAACATCGGGATGGGCTTCAACGTCACCATCGCGGAAATCGATGTAGCACCGGTGCAGATCCAGGGTCCCAAATCTGAGGCGCTCATGGCTGACCTGTTCGGTGAGCGCGTGAAGGAGATTCCGTACTATGGCTTGATGGAGGGCCAGGTGGCCGGTCATGACGTGATTATCTCCCAAACCGGTTTTACCGGTGAGAAGGGTTACGAGATTTACCTCAAGGAAGCCACCAAATACGCCGAAGACCTCTGGTACACCGTGCTTGCCGCCGGTGAGGCCCACAATCTGAGAGTGATTGCGCCGGCGCATCACCGCCGAATTGCTGCCGGTATCCTTTCCTGGGGCCAGGATGTGGATCAGGAAACCCTGCCATTCCAGTGCAACCTGGCGTATCAGGTGCCTCGCAACAAGGACGCGGATTACATCGGTAAGCAGAAGCTCGAGAAAGTCCGCGAGCAACTGGACGCTGGCCGACCGCCTTTCAGCCACATCATGGTGGGTATCCGTTTTGGCGGTGGCCAGGTAACCGACTATGCCAACGACTTCTGGCTGGTCAGCGGACCAGAAGGCGGCGAGCCAGAGGGCTATGTTACCTCGCCCTGGTATTCGCCTGAGCTGGAAACCAATATCGGCTTGGCCTATGTGCCGTTTGACCTGCGTGCTGTTGGCACCCGCCTGACGGTCCACCTGCCGGTGGAATACGCCGCTACGGATGGCTCAACGGCTATCGAGGCGGAAGTGGTGGAAGTTCCGTTCCGGCCTTCGGTGAACCCCAACGCCCGCGAGAGGGCACGGGCGAAGGGAATCGACTTCGCGGACTAGCAATGCAGTGGGGCAGACGGCGGTGGCCGTCGCCTGCCCGATGCAAGCAGGTATCAATGGGGTGCGTGATTCATGAAACTGGTGAGTGATAAACAGCCGTTCAGTGCCCATGACGCGGAAGCCACCGCACGGATGCAGGCCCTGGTACGTTGGGCGTCCATTGAGGCAACACCCCGCCAGATACTGGCACAGGAGCATTTGCCGAATTTGCTGCCGCGGGGCACCTGTGTCTACGTGCCTTTTCTGCCAAAAGGCCAATTCAGCGATACCCTGCGGGCATGCCGTCATCTGTTGAACGTCGGCATGCAGCCGATTCCCCACGTACCCGCACGTATGGCCGAGAGCCGCGGGCAACTTCGGGACTGGCTCTCGCAACTGGATGAAATCGGCGTTGACCGTTTACTGCTGATTGCCGGCGACAGTGATGCGATCGCCGGCCCTTTTCCAGATACCCTGGCCGTTCTGGAATCCGGCTTGCTGGCCCAGTTCCAATTCCATGGTATCGGTGTGGCAGCCCATCCGGACGGGCATCCCATGGCGGACCGGGCAACCCTCATCCAGGCCCTTGGCATCAAACGCGAATACGCGCGCACGACATCCACGCGGCTCTGGGTGGTCACTCAGTTCACCTTTGACGCCAACGTGGTCATCGACTGGCTGCAAAGCCTGGGCAGCATCCTGGAAGAGGTGCCGGTGTACATTGGCATGGCCGGCCCGACGCGGGTGAAAACGCTCATTGCCTATGCGGCTCAATGCGGGGTGGGGGCATCGGCCCGTCTGATGCTGCGACGCCCTGGCAGCGCCAAATTGTTACGCGCGTGGTCGCCAGACGGAATGGTACGCGCGCTTGTCCAGTACTGCCTGGACAACCCGGATACCTTGTTACGGGGCATTCATCTTTTCCCATTCGGTGGCCTGCGCCAATCGGCGCAATGGATTCAAGAACACAGTGGGTCCATTGAGGACCAGAGAGGTCAGTTCCATGAGCCTTCAGTACAGTAAGCTGACACCTGCAACACCACCGGAAGCCGACTTTCCGCCGCCGGGGACTCCTGACATTGAGATTGCTCGCTCGGTCCAACCTCAGTCTATTCTGCTGCTGGCCCAACAGCGATTCGGTCTGCCGGGGGAGAGCCTGGTGCCGTTCGGCCACTACAAGGCCAAACTGGATATGGCCTATGTGGATACCTCTGATAGTGCACCCCGGGGCAAACTGGTGCTTGTGACCGCCATTACGCCCACGCCAGCGGGGGAGGGCAAGACCACCACGAGTGTGGGGCTAAACGACGGCTTCAACCGCCTGGGCGTGCGTTCGTCCGTGTGCCTGCGGGAGCCCTCCCTGGGACCCTGTTTCGGCATGAAAGGAGGCGCAGCCGGCGGCGGCCGCGCGCAGGTGATTCCGATGGAAGACATCAATCTGCATTTCAATGGTGACTTCCACGCCATCACCACGGCCCACAATCTGCTGGCGTCATTGATCGACAACCACATCCACTGGGGTAATGAGACGGGCCTGGACTCTCGCTATGTGAGCTGGCGGAGAGTGATGGACCTGACCGACCGTTCCCTGCGCAACCTGGTGTGTGGGCTTGGTGGTGCGGCCCACGGCGTGCCCCGGGAAACCGGGTTCGATATTACGGTGTCGTCTGAGATCATGGCGATCCTGTGCCTGGCGGACGGTCGGGCGGACCTCAAGCAGCGGCTGGGCAATATCATTATCGGCAGGCGCTCTGATATGACCCCGGTGACCGTTCGCGACCTGGGCGTTGAAGGGGCGCTGACTGTGCTTCTGAAAGAGGCACTGCAGCCCAATCTGGTCCAGAGCCTGGAACACAACCCGGTGTTCATCCACGGTGGGCCGTTTGCCAATATCGCCCACGGCTGTAATTCCGTGACCGCTACCCGTGCGGCTCTGGCCCTGAACGATGTGGTGGTCACCGAGGCGGGATTTGGCGCCGACCTGGGGGCGGAAAAGTTCATTGATATCAAATGCAGGCACACAGGCCTGCGGCCAGACGCCGCCGTGGTGGTCTGTACCATTCGGGCGCTCAAAATGCAGGGCGGGGTCTCTCGCAGCCAGCTCTCCGTTCCCGACCTCGCCGCCTTGAGGGCCGGTGCTGCCAACCTGGAGCGGCACGTCCGTAATCTGCAGCAGTTCGGGCTGACGCCAGTGGTGTGCATCAACCGTTTCCCGGACGATACCGAGGAGGAAATGTCACTGGTGCAATCCATCAGTGAGTCGCTGGGTGTGCGTGCAGTGCCTGCCGACCATTGGGCCCTGGGTGGTGAGGGTGCCACCGAACTGGCCCAGGCAGTGCTTGATCAGATGGACGAAGGCACACCGGAGGTGAACTTTCTCTATGAAGACAGCCTGCCGCTGGCGGATAAAATCCGCACCATCGCCACGCGCATTTACCACGCCGGTAGCGTGGAATTCACCACGGTGGCGAAGCGGCAGCTGGAGGAATACGAAAGCCTGGGGTTTGGCCACCTGCCAGTATGTATTGCCAAGACTCAGTACAGCTTTTCGGCGGACTCGTCGGTGAAGGGAGCGCCGTCCGGCCATATGCTTCCGGTAAGGGAAGTGCGCCTGGCGGCCGGCGCCGGCTTTGTGGTGGCGGTGTGTGGTGACATTATGACCATGCCCGGTTTGCCACGCCATCCCGCGGCACTGGACATTGCTCTGGATGAAAACGGCCTGGTGGTGGGGTTAACCTGACCCGGTGTTCTCGAAAATGCCATAGGTCGGCTCAGACCGGGCGCGCCTCAATGCCTGCAGAGAGGAAGACGGCAGACTGGCCATGGAATCGGTAAAAACCGCGCTGGAAGAGCCCTGGGAAGAAACTTCCATTCGCTCGTATTTGGGCGCGCGCCCCATGGTCTTGCGGTAGCATCGGCTGAAATGGGTGGCGGATACAAACCCACACATGGAGGCGATTTCCACAATCGAGCAGGATGTCTGCTTGAGCAGCCGTCGTGCCCGGTTAAGGCGTACCCGGAGGTAATAGCGCGACGGTGTGCAGCCCATGTGCTTGAGGAACAGCCGTTCCAGTTGCCGCCGTGAAATGCCGGCCAGTGTTGCCAGTTCCTTCAGTTCGATGGGTTCTTCGATATTGGCCTCCATCAACTGGGCCGCTTCCGCCAGTTTGGGTTGAGCGCACGCCAGTCGCGGGTGCATGGGCATGGGCTGCTGTTCACTTTCCTCGCGCACCCGGTCGCACACAAACATGTGGGATACTGCATTACTGAGTTCCTGGCCGTGACGCCGTGCCAGAAAACTGAGCATCATGTGCATGGGGACGGTGCCACCGGTACAGGTCATACGTTCCCGCTCGACAGTAAACAGGCGGTTGTTGGTCTGCACCCGTGGAAAGCCCTCCTGCATGGCCTCCAGGCATTCCCAATGGGCGCTACAGGCGTGCCCGTCCAGAAGCCTGCGCTGGCCAGGACATAGGGCCCGGTGCAGACGGCTCCTAGGAGGACATGGCGACGCGCCATCAGCTTCAGCCAGATCACCTCCTTGCGGGAGAAACTCCGTGTGACATCAATACCGGCCACCACGATCACCAGGTCAAAACGATGTTCTTCCTGGATAGACGCATCCGGCAACATTGAAATGCCATCGCTGGCACGAGCGGGTTCGCCTCCGGCCGTGAGCAGCTTCCAGGAATAGAGTTCAGTGCCGGCCAACTGGTTGGCCATGCGCAGAGGTTCAACGGCCGTAGCCAGGGCAATCAGGGTAAAATTATCGATCAGCAGGAAGCCGACTCGATAGGGCTCTTGGACGGGCCGATCTGTGTATGAGCCTTTGTCAGCGGTCATGGTAAACCCCCTCGCCCCGCCTGGGCCTGTCGCGGCAATGTCTGGCTGTCACACCCAGTTTGATGCCTTAACTTGAACACTAGTTGTTGCACTTTGATAGTGCAATAAGTGATCAGTTCCAATGTGATCTCATTCTATGCTGGCGGCCCGGTAGCGAATGGTCCACAACCGACACGGGGCTTTGCGGAATGATCCAGATGCGACGTTAGTGCTGTTTTTTGGGCGGGCCCGAACTGTCGTAAACCATCGTTCGAATGTCGTCAGCAAGCAGGCGCTGGACCGCCAATAGCGCTATCCTTGAAGCACACCCCAAGGTAGGAGGCTGCGAAGTGGCTGTCAGTCTATTTGAGCTGTTCAAGGCAGGCATTGGCCCGTCCAGTTCCCATACCGTCGGGCCCATGGAGGCCGCGCGCCGGTTTGCAGGTGGCCTGGACGAAGAATGTCTGCTGGCTTCCGTGCATCGGCTGAAGGTATCCCTGTATGGCTCTTTAGGTGCTACCGGCAAGGGTCATGGCACTGGCCCGGCTGTGATGATGGGGCTGGAAGGCGAGCGGCCGGCCCGGATTGATCCCGAGCAAATGCCGGGGCGGCTTGAGCGTATTCGAAGCACAGGAATCCTCAGCCTCGCCGGTCAACATCAGATTCGTTTCCGCGAGAGTACCGATATCGTGTATTACCGGCGGAAATCGCTGCCAGAACACCCCAACGGTATGGTCTGTCAGGCATTTGACGAGCACGGGCAGTGCCTGTGTGAGCACACCTATTACTCGGTCGGCGGTGGTTTTGTGGTGGCGGCGAACGCCGATGGCAGCCTGGAAATCCGCGCAGACGACACGCCCTTGCCTTATCCCTTCAACAGCGGGAAAACCCTGCTGGCCCTTTGCCAGGAACACGAGCTCACCATCGCCGACATAATGTTGGCCAATGAGCAGGCCTGGCGTACGGCCGATGACATTCGAACAGGCATTCTCGAGCTCTGGCGGGTGATGCGTGAGTGTGTGCAAAACGGTATCCGCCATGAAGGGGAGTTGCCCGGAGGCCTCAAGGTTCGGCGCAGGGCTGCGTCGCTGTATCGCTCGCTGATGGATAAAACGCGAGTGGACCTGATATCGCCGTCGTTGAGCGCGCTCGACTGGGTGAATCTCTATGCCCTTGCCGTCAATGAAGAGAACGCGGCCGGCGGCCGGATTGTGACCGCACCGACCAACGGCGCTGCTGGCATTATCCCTGCGGTGCTGCATTACTACTGGGAGTTCTGCCCCCAGGCGGATGAAGACGGCGTTGTCCGCTTTATGCTGACAGCAGCGGCGATTGGCGTACTGTTCAAGGAAAACGCGTCCATTTCAGGGGCGGAAGTGGGCTGCCAGGGCGAAGTGGGATCGGCCTGTGCGATGGCTGCCGCCGGCCTGGCTGCGGCTACGGGTGGTTCTCCGGAACAGGTTGAGAACGCCGCCGAAATCGGCATGGAACACCACTTGGGGATGACCTGCGATCCCATTGGTGGGCTGGTGCAAATCCCCTGTATCGAGCGCAATGCCATGGCATCGGTAAAAGCCATCGACGCGGCCATCATGGCCTTGCGGGGTGACGGCAAGCATTTTGTGTCCCTCGACAAGGTGTTGCACACCATGCGCGAAACCGGCCGCGATATGCTGGACAAGTACAAGGAAACTTCAAGAGGCGGGCTGCGGTCAACATCATCGAGTGCTGACCGCCAGTGTTGACTGAACGATGGCGTTCAGGACTTGACCCGCTCGTTGTCCGAATCAAACAGCGCCCGGTAGCCGACGGCTTCAATACGGATGGGGTAGTGCTCCTGGAAGTACTCCAGGGTCAGTTCACGGCCTTCCTGAGCATACTCCACGGGAATGTACCCCAGCAGGATGATCTTGCCCACCGACGGCCCCCAGACCACGCTGGTGTTGTAGGAGCGGCGGCCGTGACTGTCCACCAGCACTTCTCCGGTTTGCGGGTCGAGGATCGGCCACTGGCCAACCGGGTAGCGCAATACCCCGTTGGCATCCCGATGTTCCGTCATGGTCATGGTGCACAGGTACGCGGCCTGCTGTGACCAGCTTCGTTGTTCCAGGTAGGCTGCCTTGCCATGGAAGTCTGCCTCCTTGACCTTGGGCCGTTGGAGCCCGGCTTCGTAAAGGTTGTACTCCGTTTCGAGGTCTACGTTCTGCAGCCGCAGGCTCTTCTCCAGACGGCGCGTGTTGGCGTAGGTTTCAATGCCAACCGGCGTAACACCAGCTTCGTACAGCAGATCCCAGATTCGCAGGCCATAGCTGAACGGGAAATAGAGCTCCCAGCCTGTTCGCCCACATAGGATATCCGGAACGCCCACACCGGAACGCCCTGGATATTCAGTTCTCTGGCGGTGGCAAATGGGAAATTCTCTGCCGACAGCTCGTCAGGGTTGGTGACGAACTGTGCCAGCGTTTCCCGCGCCTTCGGCCCCCAAAGCCCCAGGGTGGCCAGCTCATCGGTGCGGTCCTGCAGGCGGATATTGTTCAGGCCTTTTTCCCGTGCGATGCGTTTGATCCAGCAATGGTCCCGATGGCCAGTGTCGCCGCCGCAGACCACCCGGTAATCGTTGTCGCCCCGTCGGATGATGGTCAGGTCTGAGCGGATGCCGCCACGTGCATCCAGAAAGTGAGTATAAACACCCTTGCCATGAGAGATGGTGCCGCCCACCTTGGCGACGGACAGGTACTCCAGCAGAGTTTCGGCGTCGTCACCGGAGATGTCGAAAATAGCGAAGTGGGACAGGTTGATCATGCCCACCGATTCGCTCATTTCCAGTTGCTCGGCGTTGGACACTTCCCAGAAATGCCGGGCGTCCCATTCATGTTCCCGTACCGGAATGCGGTCGCGGTATTTCGCCAGCAAAGTGGACTCGTTGGCGGCGTAGCCGTGGGCCCGCTCCCAGCCGGCGGCTTCCATGAAATAGGCACCCAGCTCGACTTCCCGCAGATAGAAGGGGCTGGTTCGCATCCTGCGACCGGTCATGTAGGGCTCGCGGGGATGAACCGCCGGGGTGTAGATTTTCTTGGCGGTTTCGTAGCAGCGGTTGTACACGTAGTCCGGGGTTTTCTGTAGCGGATAGTGGCGGGCGATGTCGATGCTGTGGGGGTCCATTTCCGGAGAACCATGGGTCATCCAGTCCGCCAGAATTTTGCCTGCACCGGGGCCGTCCTTGACCCAGACCGCTTCACAGAACCAGAGGTTGCGCACTTCCGGGGATTCCCCCATCAGTGATCCGCCGTCGGGTGTGACCGACAGCAGGCCGTTGAAGGAGTGCTTTTCCTCCCAGCCCAGTTCGCCGAGGATCGGCGTCATTTCGATGGCTTTCTCATAGGCATCCATGACCTGATCCAGCGTCAGGTCTCTCATGGATGGCGACATCCGTGCTTCGCGGGGCTCGGAAATGGCCCCGGGGTAGACCAGTCGAGGATCTTCCGCTTCGTAATAGCCCCACTCAATGCGGCCACCCTCAGTGGTGGTAGGGTCGCCAGTATCCCGCACGTAGGCGGAGTTGCCCTGGTCGCGGAACAAGGGATAGACAATCTGCTTGCCGGTGCCGGCCAGTTCCTCGTAAGGGCCGAAGAACAGCAGCGGGTGTTCCAGTGGCATCAGCGGCAGGGGCGAGTTGGCGGTATTGGCCATCAGGGGCCCCCAGATGCCCATGGACAGCACCACGTACTCGGTTTCGATATAGCCTTTGTGGGTTTCCACGCCCCGTACCTGGCCGTCCTGTACGTCGATGCGGATGGCCGGAGTGTAGGCAAAGGCCTGCAATTTCCCGGTAGCGACCGCCTCTTCAACCAGATCGCCTGCAACGCTCTGGGAGCGGGGCACCACCAGCCCCGCGTCCGGGTCCCACATGGCGCCCTGGATACAGTCTTCGTTCAAAAGGGGAAACAGTTCTTTCGCCTGTTTCGGTGAAATCATGCTGACGTTGGTGCCGAATGCCTTGCCGGAACCGACCTTGCGGCGGAGTTCGTCCATGCGCTCGTCGTCATCAGCGCGAGCCACTTCCATGCCGCCGCATTTCACATAGTTGCCGCGTTTCTCATAGAACGCCTGGCTGTACTTGGTGGTATAGATATTCAGCTTGTCGTGGGAGGTGGTGAAGCAGAAATCCGAGGCATGGGAGGTAGAGCCGATGTCCGAGGGAATGGCAGACTTTTCCAGCCCTACGATGTCGTCCCAGCCCTGTTCGATCAGGTGGTGGGCTACCGATGAGCCAACGATACCGCCCTGGCCAATGATGACGACTTTTGCACGTTTCGGTAGTTGTGCCATCTCGATCCCCCTTTACCCACAATGGCAGCCGCGTGTGCAGCCTTGATTCAATGTGGCCCGGATCGGTCACGGGTGGTAAATCCAATACGACACCAAGTCGTCCAAAAACGGCAGGGATGCTCGCGTAACGTTTGCGCCTGACCGGTTTTCAATGTGAGCAGTTGAGTCCCGTGGCAATCGGGACTTTACTTGCAGTATGGACAGGCGCGGCGTTCAGCAGATCGTGTATCAGATTGGCATGGTGACAGTGGTGGCCATCGCCGTAGGAAGTGCTGCTTCGCTGGCAGCGATCGGATTTGTGGATGCGGTGCACTATCTCAACGACCGGCTGCTAATGTCTCCTTACGCCCGCATACTCGCGGAGGACCAGCCGGGGCTGGTAGCGACGGCGACGATTCTCGTACCCACTATTGGTGGCCTGATCGTCGGCCTGGTTGTGCACTTCCTGGTTCAGGAAAAACGTGGCCTGGCCCCGCCGGATGCGATCCTGGCGGCGCAGACCACCAGGCCGGCTCCCGGCTTCAGGAGTGGTGTGGCATCAACCTTCGCGGCGCTGGTTTCTCTGGGTAGTGGTGCCTCGGTTGGGCAGTATGGCCCGTTGGTGTATCTGGGCGCGATGTTCGGGAATCTGGTGGGGCGTCTGCGGCTTAACCTGCGCCATCAGCGTTCCATTGCGATTGCCTGTGGTGTGGCAGCGGCCATTTCCACAGCGTTCAATGCCCCCATTGCGGGGCTGGTGTTTGCCCACGAAGTGATCCTGCGCCACTATTCTTTGCGTGCGTTCGCACCGGTTACGGTGGCCGCGGCGACTGGCTATATCATCGCCAATGTGATCTTTGACCGCCCCGCGCTTTTCCTGGTGAATTTCGATCGCGTGGCGCATAGCTACGAGTTCGTGTTTTTCGCCCTCGAAGGTGTGCTATGTGCAGGTCTGGCCTGGGTGTTCATGGTGCTGCTTCGGCTCAGTACCAACGCCGCACGTCGCTGGATTGGTGTAGCGTGGGCACGGCCGGCCGCCGCAGGCTTGACGGTGGGGCTGGTAGCCCTGTGGATACCGGAGGTGCTGGGGATTGGGCAGGAAACCCTGCGCTTTGCCACCATCGAAGGTGCATTCGGTATTGGTGAGCTGGCGTTGATCATCATCGCCAAGCTTGGGTTGACGGCATTGTGCGTGGGATTTGGCTTCGTAGGTGGGGTTTTCAGTCCGGCCCTGTTGATCGGAATTCTCTTCGGAGCCTTTTTCGGTCTGGTGTTGCCTTATGTGGTACCAGTGCCCCACTCAGGCCTGGTGGTGTATGCCATTTGCGGCATGATGGCACTGGCCAGTTCCGTTATCGGGGCGCCGTTGACCACCATTCTGATCGTGTTCGAACTGACCCGCAGTTACGACCTGACGATCGCCGCCATGGTGTCTGTGGTGTTTGCCAACCTGATTTCCTATCGCGTGATCGGGCGTTCGCTGTTCGATCTGCAGTTGCGTGCCCGTGGCTTTGACCTGTCTCTGGGGCGCGACAAGGCGATACTGGAGACTCACAGGATCAGTGATTATCTTTCCAGGGCCGTGACTACGGCCAACGCCCACGACACCGTGGGCGATGTTCGTCAGCGCCTAGTGGAGGACCACCGTTCCGAGGCCATGGTCCTGACGCCGGAGGGCAAACTGCTGGGTGTGCTCAGGCTGCAGGGCATGGTTAACTGCGCCGCCGATACGCCGGTGTCTGACGTGGCGATCCGATCTTTCACCCTCTTTGATCACGACACCACGGTATGGCAATCCATGGACATGTTGCGGGGTTTCCTCGGCGAAGCTGTACCGTTGGTGGACCGGGATGGCCGATTGATAGGTGTGGTTCCGGAAGAGGCGGTCATTAGGGCGTATCTTGAAATCGTGCATGACCTGCGTGAGGAAGAAAATGAAGCGGCCAGAGCCAGAGCCAGAGCCAGAGCCAGAGCCAGAGCCAGAGCCAGAGCCAGAGCCAGGTTTCACACCCTCCCGTCCCTCTGCGTTTATGGATCTTGAGAGCGTAAGGGCGCGGGAAGGATGGACCGTCCAGTTGATTGCCGGGAATCAGGAACAAACGGTGCTGAGTCTGATGGATCGGCACAGCTCCATTTCCGGTATACTCTATACCCATACCCAAAGGCAGGATCAAGACTGGTTTGTTGGCTTCTACGGCAAATTTTCCTCACGTGACGAGGCCAGAAAAGCGGTTGAGCGTCTTCCTGAAGCCTTGCGGGACCAGTCTCCCTGGATCAGGCAATCACGCGATTTCTGATTTTTTTGTGCCTGTCTTTTTCGTGTTTTATTCTATAAAAACAATAACCTGACCCTCTGTTTTATGGTGTGCGCTGTCTGGCGCAGCGTTCGTATTGAGCGTGCTTGCCCCCTAAAATAAAAGCGCTTTGGTTTGAGTACGTATTTCTACGCGTGTAAAATAGCCAGCCCCCATTTTCAGTGTCGAAGGGTGAGTTTATTATCTGTATGCCAATAACCCTTTGATTGAAAAGCATTTCTACGCGAGAGAACGCTTATGATGACAGGTTTGTATCATCCCGACGAATTCAGGGACAACTGCGGCTTCGGTCTGATCGCCCATATGAAGGGCGAGGCCAGCCACAAGTTGTTGCAAACTGCCATCGAGTCACTGACCTGCATGACCCACCGTGGTGGTATCGCTGCAGACGGAAAGACCGGCGATGGTTGTGGCCTCCTGATCCAGAGCCCGGACGCTTTTTTGCGTAAGGCCGCTAAAGCAGAGTTTGGCAAAGAGCCTGAAGGGTTGTTCGCGGTAGGCCAGGTATTCCTTAGCCCGGACGAGAGCAAGGCAGTTGCCGGTCGTGCGGCCGTTGAAAAGCGTCTTACGGATCAGGGCCTGGAAATTATGGGCTGGCGTAAGGTGCCCACGGACGATAGCTGTCTCGGGCCGATGGCGCTCGACTGTTTGCCCTGGATTGAGCAGGTGTTTGTAGTTCCCAACAAGAAAACCGAGCAGGAATTTGCCATCGCTCTGTTTGTTGGCCGCCGCCATGCCGAGCGGGACATGGCAGATGATTCTGAATTCTACATCTGCAGCCTGTCCCACCGCACCCTGGCCTACAAAGGCCTTATGATGCCGGCGGACCTGGCGAACTTTTACAAGGACCTGGGCGATCCGGACCTGCAGACTGCAATCTGTGTCTTCCACCAGCGCTTTTCCACCAACACCATGCCGCGTTGGCCGCTGGCGCAGCCGTTCCGCTATCTCGCCCACAATGGCGAGATCAATACCGTTGATGGCAACCGTAACTGGGCGATTGCCCGTGCCGCCAAATTCAGCGCACCGGAACTGCCGGACCTACAGACGCTGCAGCCGCTGGTTAACCTGACGGGCTCAGATTCCTCCAGCATGGACAATATGCTGGAAGTACTGCTGGCCGGTGGTGTCGACCTGTTCCGTGCCGTGAGAATGATGATCCGCCTGCCTGGCAGAATGTGGATACCATGGATTCCGAGTTGCGGGCATTCTATGAGTACAACTCCATGCATATGGAACCGTGGGATGGGCCAGCCGGCCTGGTTCTCTCCGACGGTCGCTACGCCGTCTGTATGCTGGATCGGAACGGACTTCGCCCGGCTCGTTGGGTAATCACCAAAGACGACTTCATTACCCTGGCGTCCGAGATCGGCACTTACGACTATAAGCCCGAAGACGTGGTGGCCAAGGGACGTGTCGGTCCGGGGCAAATGCTTGCTATTGATACCGAGTCCGGCGAAGTCCTGCATACGAAAGACGTGGATAATCGCCTGAAGTCGGCCCAGCCCTACAAGCGCTGGCTGCGGGAGAACTCCCTGCGGGTTGAAACCACGCTGAATCAGGACACACCTGACTTCAAGCTGATGCAGTCCGACGAGCTCCATATACACCAGAAAATGTTCATGGTCTCCTACGAGGAGCGTGACCAGGTTCTGCGCCCTCTGGCTGAGAACGGCAGGAAGCAGTAGTCGATGGGGGACGATGCGCCCATGGCCGTGCTCTCGAGCCGTGTCAGGCACGTGGCTGACTACTTCCGTCAGAAATTTGCCCAGGTGACCAACCCGGCCATCGATCCGCTTCGGGAGTCCATCGTGATGTCCCTGGAGACGTGTATTGGCGCGGAGCGTAACGTGTTCGAGGAAACGCCGGAGCACGCTAACCGCATCATCCTGACAACACCGGTGCTCTCGCCGGCCAAGTACCTGAAGATCGCCAACAATGATCGGCCCGGATTCGAAGTTGCTCGGATCAACATGAGCTACAGCCCGGAAATGGGGCTTGAGCAAGCTGTGCGTAACGTGTGCGACGAGGCTGAGCAGGCAGTCCGCAGCGGCAAGGTGATCCTGATCCTGACCGACAAGGATCTGAAAGAGGGTGAGCTGCCGGTCAATGCCATGATGGCAACGGGCGCCGTTCACCATCACCTGGTCAAGAAAGGCCTCCGGTGTGACTCCAACATCCTGGTTGAAACCGGTTGGGCCCGAGACCCGCACCAGTTTGCTGTGTTGTTTGGCTTTGGCGCTACGGCGGTCTATCCGTACCTGGCCTACCAGGTGCTTAACGACCTGATTCGCACCGGCGAACTGATGATGGACCCCATTGATGCGAAGAACAACTATCGCAAGGGTGTCAACAAGGGCCTGCTGAAGATCCTGTCCAAGATGGGGATCTCCACCATCACCTCCTACCGGGGGGCGCAGCTATTTGAGGCGATTGGCCTGGCAGATGATGTGGTGGATCTGTGTTTCAAAGGTGTTCCCAGCCGTATCCAGGGCGCCGGTTTCTTTGACTTCCAGCAGGATCAGGAACAGCTGGCGGCGGTGGCCTGGAAGCATCGCAAGCCCATCACCCAGGGTGGCCTGTTGAAGTATGTCCACGGTCAGGAGTACCACGCTTTCAACCCGGATGTAGTGGGTAAGCTCCAGGAAGCCGTGACCAGTGGTGATTACGGGCAGTACATGGAGTACGCCGGGCTGGTAAACGAGCGCCCGGTGTCCACGCTTAGGGACCTTCTTGGGTTCCGCAAGGATATCAAGGCGATTGATCTGTCCGAGGTGGAGCCAGTGGAGAATATCTTCCCGCGCTTCGACTCGGCGGCCATGTCCTTGGGTGCGTTGTCTCCGGAGGCTCACGAAGCCCTGGCGGTAGCAATGAACACCTTGGGTGGTCGTTCCAACTCCGGTGAAGGCGGGGAAGATCCGGCCCGTTATGGCACGGAGAAACGTTCCAAGATCAAACAGGTGGCGTCTGGCCGCTTCGGCGTCACCGCTGAGTACCTGCGCAGTGCCGATGTCATGCAGATCAAGGTGGCCCAGGGTGCCAAGCCCGGTGAGGGCGGTCAGCTACCCGGTGGCAAGGTCAATGACCTGATTGCCCGCCTGCGCTACTCAGTGCCCGGTGTGACGCTGATTTCGCCACCACCGCACCACGATATTTATTCGATCGAGGATCTGGCGCAGTTGATCTTCGATCTCAAACAAGTCAATCCAAGTGCGCTGGTTTCTGTGAAACTGGTATCGGAGCCTGGGGTAGGCACCATCGCTGCCGGTGTGGCGAAAGCCTACGCGGACCTGATTACGGTTTCCGGCTACGACGGTGGTACAGCGGCCAGCCCGTTGACCTCGATCCGTTACGCCGGCTCGCCCTGGGAACTGGGCCTGAGTGAAACCCAGCAGGCGCTGCGCGCCAACGACCTGCGGGGCAAGATCCGCCTGCAGACCGATGGCGGTATCAAGACCGGCCTGGATGTGGTCAAGGGCGCTATTCTGGGCGCCGAAAGCTTCGGTTTCGGCACCACACCAATGGTGGCCCTGGGTTGTAAGTACCTGCGTATCTGTCATCTGAACAACTGTGCCACCGGCGTCGCGACCCAGAACGAGCACCTGCGGGAGGAACACTTCAAGGGCACGGTTGAAATGGCGATGAACTTCTTCCGGTTCGTCGCGACCGAGACCCGGGAGTGGATGGCCAAGCTGGGCGTCCGCAACCTGGAGGAGCTGGTAGGGCGTGTTGATCTGCTGGAGCGTCTGCCCGGCGACACCCCACGCCAGAAGAAGCTGGATCTGACGCGTCTGTTGTCGAACGACCATATCCCGGCGGACAAGCCCAACACCTGTCAGGTGGAGCGCAATCATCCGTTTGACGAAGGCAAGCTTGCCGAGCAGATGGTGAAGGACACTGCGGATGCGATAGCCGGCAAGTCTGGTGGTACCTGGTCTTACAGGGTTACCAACTGTGACCGGTCGATTGGTGCTCGCCTGTCCGGAGAGATTGCCCAGTTGCACGGCAACCAGGGCATGGTCTCGGCGCCCATCACTCTGGATCTGACTGGCACCGCCGGCCAGAGCTTCGGTGTCTGGAACGTGGGCGGTCTCAACCTGCTTCTGGAAGGCGATGCCAACGACTATGTCGGCAAAGGCATGACCGGTGGCAAGTTGGTTATCCGGCCACCGTCCGGAAGCGACTTTAAAACCCAGGATACCTCGATCGTAGGTAACACCTGCCTCTATGGTGCAACCGGTGGCAAACTGTTTGCCGCTGGCACCGCCGGTGAACGCTTCGGTGTTCGTAACTCCGGCGCCCATGCGGTGATAGAAGGTGTGGGCGATCACTGCTGCGAATACATGACGGGTGGTTTGGTCACAGTTCTTGGCAGCACCGGTCACAACTTCGGTGCTGGCATGACGGGTGGTTTTGCCTACGTGCTGGACTTGAACAACACCTTCGTGGACAAGTACAACCATGAGTTGGTCGAGATTCAGCGGATATCCAGCGAGGAAATGGAGTCCTACCGTAATCACCTGCGCGGTGTGGTCCGCGAGCATATTTCTGAAACCGCGAGCGAGTGGGCAGAGCATATTCTTGACAATTTCGATGACTACATTGGCCGCTTCTGGCTGGTCAAACCCAAGGCGGCGAACCTTCGCAGCCTGCTGGCCAGCACCCGGGCGCGTCCCGAGTAAAGGCGGTTGAAACAGGTAGAGGGCATTGCTGGAGAGGCAGTGCCCGCGTCGAAATTGAGTCTGATGAGAGCGTCACAATGAAAGAACGACTGAGTAACGACTTCCAGTTTGTCGAAGTAGGGCGTGTCGACCCGAAAAAAGTACCGGCAAAGAAGCGCAAAAAAGAGTTTGGTGAAATTTACCATCCATTCACCCAGGATAATGCCGCGTCGCAATCGCACCGTTGCCTGGAATGCGGCAATCCGTATTGTGAGTGGAAGTGCCCGGTACACAACTACATCCCGAACTGGCTGAAGCTGGTGTCGGAAGGCAACATCATGAGGGCAGTGGAGCTCTGTCACCAGACCAACTCCCTGCCGGAAGTCTGTGGCCGCGTTTGCCCCCAGGATCGTCTGTGTGAAGGGGCCTGTACCCTGAACGACGGCTATGGCGCAGTAACCATCGGGTCGGTGGAAAAATACATTACCGATACAGCCTTTGCTCTGGGCTGGAAGCCGGATATGTCCGCCGTCAAATGGACCGACAAAAAAGTGGCAGTGATCGGTGCTGGTCCGGCCGGCCTTGGCTGTGCTGACGTCCTGGTGCGCAACGGTGTAAAGCCGGTGGTGTTTGATATTTACCCGGAAATTGGCGGCCTTCTGACCTTCGGGATTCCCGAGTTCAAGCTTGAGAAGTCGGTCATGACCCGTCGCCGCAAAGTGTTCGAGGAAATGGGAGTGGAGTTCCGTCTGTCCACGGAGGTGGGCAAGGACGTGATGATGGCCGACATCCTCGAGGAGTACGACGCTGTCTTTATGGGGATGGGAACCTACACTTACATGAAAGGTGGTTTCCCGGGCGAAGATCTGCCAGGCGTTCATGATGCACTGCCCTTCCTGGTCTCGAATGTGAATCGTCGTCTTGGGTTTGAGAAAGACGCCGACGATTTTATCGACATGAAAGGCAAGCGAGTGGTTGTGCTCGGCGGCGGCGATACTGCCATGGACTGTAACCGCACCTCGATTCGTCAACAGGCAGCGAGTGTTACCTGTGCCTACCGTCGTGACGAACAGAACATGCCGGGCTCGCGCCGGGAAGTGTCCAACGCCAAGGAAGAAGGCGTTAAGTTCATGTTCAACCGTCAACCGATCGCCATTATTGGCGAAGACCGGGTTGAGGGAGTCAAGGTGGTTCAGACTCGCCTCGGCGAGCCCGACGAAAACGGCCGTCGTCGTCCGGAAGTGGTCGCTGGCAGTGAGGAAGTGATTCCGGCCGATGCAGTTCTGGTGGCCTTCGGATTCCGTCCGAGCCCGGCCGACTGGTTTGACGAGTTGAAGGTAAACACCGACGACTCTGGCCGTGTCAGTGCTCCGGAGGAAGTGGAGTTCGGCTTCCAGACCAGCAATCCCAAGATATTTGCCGGTGGCGATATGGTCCGTGGTTCGGATCTGGTCGTAACGGCTATCTGGGAGGGTCGCCAGGCGGCGGAAGGTATCATGGATTACCTGGATATCTGACAGCCCCCGGTTTCATCCGGGTTGGAAGGGCGGCTTGCGGACGGCGGGCCGCCCTTTTTTATTGCCACAAACCGGGTATCATTGCCCTCCTAAACTTTGACAGACAGCAGACTGGGAATGCTATGACCGAGCTGAAAAATGACCGTTTCCTGCGTGCGCTGATGCGTCAGCCCGTTGATCGCACGCCAGTGTGGATGATGCGCCAGGCAGGTCGATACCTGCCGGAATACCGAGCGACTCGGGCCAAAGCCGGAGACTTTCTCAGTCTGTGCAAAAACACACCGCTGGCCTGTGAAGTGACGTTACAGCCGTTGGAGCGGTTCCCGCTGGACGCTGCCATCCTGTTTTCAGACATCCTCACCATTCCTGATGCGCTGGGGCTTGGCCTGTACTTCGAAACTGGCGAGGGCCCGAAATTCCGTAACACTGTCCGCTCCGCTGCAGACGTAGCCGCGTTGCCCAAAATCAATGCGGAAGTAGACCTGGATTACGTGATGAATGCCGTGTCCACTATCCGTGGCGCACTTAATGGCAGCGTTCCGCTGATCGGCTTCTCTGGCAGTCCCTGGACGCTTGCCACGTACATGATTGAAGGTGGTTCCTCCAAGGACTTCCGCGAGGCCAAGAAGCTGATGTACGGCCAGCCGGAGGTGATGCATCAGTTGCTGGACCATTTGGCGGATTCGGTGATTGATTACCTGAACGGACAGATTCGAGCCGGCGCACAGGCGGTCCAGATCTTCGATACCTGGGGCGGCGTGCTGAGTAGTTGGGCGTATCAGGAGTTTTCCCTCAACTACATGAAAAAAATCGTCGCCGGCCTGATTCGAGAGAACGACGGGCGTCGCGTACCCGTTATCCTCTTCACAAAGAATGGCGGCCAGTGGCTGGAGTCGATAGCGGAATCCGGTGCTGACGCGGTCGGTCTGGACTGGACAACGGATATCGGCAAAGCCCGTGCTCGCATTGGCGATCATGTTGCCCTGCAGGGCAACATGGACCCGGCCATGCTTTACGCGCCGCCGGAGCGGATTCGCCAGGAAGTGGCCGATATCCTGTCCCGCTACGGCACCGGCCCGGGCCATATCTTCAACCTCGGGCACGGGATTACCCCGGACGTTGATCCGGAGCACGCCGGGGCGTTTATCCGTGCGGTGACTGAGCTGAGTCCGGAGTATCACCTGCAAGACTGATGGTTGGGAGTAGCGGGCGGTTATTGGGGCTTTCCAAAACACGCCCGTAAATACGTCCATGTAGGGCTCGGTCGCGCCATCCCTGGCGCTCCACGGTTTTGGAAAGCCCCAACAACCGCCCTCTGTCCGGCTTCTGCGTTAACGCTCCGCAGAGCCTCTGTTTGGTGTTAGCGCTAGATAGAAGCTTCTGTGCGGTCTATAGTCATAACAGACGAGACCGGTCAACAGGAGTAACCCTTGCCAACCAAAGCCCCCGAAAAACGCCGCTTCCACAGAATCTCCTTCGATGCCGAATGCGAACTGCATTGGCAGGACGAAGTGTGGGTGAGTGAGGTGTTGGATATTTCACTGAAGGGCGTACTGGTAAAGCGGCCGTTGGAGTGGAGGGTTCCGCTGAAGCAGCCTTGCGAAGTGATCATCCATCTCGACGATCACGAAACCGGGATCGTGATGGCGGTGGAGTTACGGCACATTGAGGAAGAGCGGTTGGGGTTCAAATGCCAATATATCGATCTTGAAAGTGCGACCCACCTAAAACGCCTGGTGGAACTGAATCTGGGGGACCAAGCGTTATTGGAGAGGGAGTTTGCACATCTGATTGATTGAGGCTAGGGATTTCCGGAGGTAACTGCGAAGCTGGTAGCAGGATTGGAAGGGCCTTTCCAAAAATGTGCGGAGCCATGGATGGCGGAGCCCAAGCGCACATGGATGTGCTTGAAGCGTTTTTTGGAAAGGCCCTTCCAATCCTGCCCGGCACCAAAAAACCAGGCTAGAAACCAAGTCTCAAAGCTCCTCCAAAGCCGACAACGCATCACTAAGCTTGGTCACGGGAATAACCTTCATCCCCTCAATAGCCTTACGAGGCGCATTAGACTTAGGCACCAAAGCGCGGGTAAACCCATGCTTGGCAGCTTCGTAAATGCGCTCTTGGCCACTGGGCACCGGCCGAATCTCACCAGAAAGGCCAACCTCACCGAAGATCACCAGATCCTGGGGCAGGGCACGGTCGCGGAAGGACGACACGATGGCCGCAAGCAGCGCCAAATCCGCACTGGTCTCGTTAACCTTCACGCCGCCCACCACATTCACAAACACATCCTGATCCGACACATGCATGCCACCATGCGATGCAGCACCGCCAGCAGCATCGCCAGCCGGTTCTGATCCAGGCCCACAGCAACGCGTCTCGGATATCCCCCCTGGGCCATATCCACCAGCGCCTGAATCTCCACCAGCATAGGCCGAGTGCTTCCCAGACCACCATCACCACGCTGCCGGGAGCTGCCTCCTCGCCGCGGTTCAGGAAGATGGCACTGGGGTTCTTCACTTCCTTCAGGCCCTGTTCCAGCATCGCAAACACGCCCAGTTCGTTAACCGCGCCAAAGCGGTTCTTGATGCCCCTCAGGGTGCGGTAACGGCTATCGCTGGAGCCTTCCAGCAGGATGGAGCAGTCGATCATATGCTCCAGTACTTTCGGCCCAGCCAGGCTGCCATCCTTGGTAACGTGGCCCACCAGGAATAGAATGGTGCCGGTCTGTTTGGCAAAGCGGGTCAGGTAAGCTGCGCTTTCGCGAACCTGGGAGACACTGCCTGGAGCGGATTCCGACTCGGCGACATGCATAACCTGGATGCTGTCCACCACCAGAATGCGCGGCTTTTCAGCCTCGGCAACCTGCATGACCCGCTCGACACTCGTTTCCGAGAGCATCTTCAGGTCTTTGGTGGGCAGCCCCAGGCGCTTGGCGCGCATGGCGACCTGTTGCAGCGATTCCTCGCCTGTGACGTACAGGGCTGGAACGCTGGACGCCAGGTGGCAGACCGCCTGAAGCAAGAGGGTGCTCTTGCCAGCGCCAGGATGGCCGCCCATCAGGATGGCGGAACCTTCCACAAGCCCGCCGCCCAGAACGCGGTCAAACTCCTGCATGCCGGAGCTGATGCGCGGCTGTTCGGCAAGGCTGACGTCGTCAAGGCTTTTTACCTCTGAGAGACTGCCCGCAAAGCCCTCAAAGCGGGCGCCGCGGGCACCCTTGGCGTTGCCGCCACTGATGCCGCGGACCTCGCTGATCGTATTCCAGGCCTGGCAGGCGGTGCATTGCCCCTGCCACTTTGAATAATCTGCGCCGCATTCGGAGCAGACATAGGCGGTTTTTGCTTTTGCCATCAGGCCAGCTTCTTATACTTCATGCGCTGGGGCACCATGCAGAGTCGCCCTTCCGCTTCTTGTGATCCTCATCGTATTCGCTGAAGTTGCCTTCGAAGTAGACCACTTCACCATCGTCCTCAAACGCCAGGATGTGAGTGGCCACACGGTCCAGGAACCAGCGGTCGTGCGAGATCACCAAAGCGGAGCCTGGGAAGTTGAGCAGGGCTTCCTCCAGGGCACGCAGGGTTTCCACGTCGAGATCGTTGGTCGGTTCGTCCAACAGCAGCACGTTGCCACCTTCCTTGAGCAGTTTCGCCAGGTGCAGGCGGTTGCGTTCACCGCCCGACAAGTCGGCCACACGCTTCTGCTGGTCGGAGCCCTTGAAGTTGAAACGACCTACATAGGCTCGCGACGGGGTTTCGTAGTTACCGATCTTGATAATATCGTTGCCGTCGCTGAGCTCTTCCCAGACGGTGTTGTCGCCGTTCAGGTCCCGCATCTGGTCCACGTAGGCCAGTTTTACGGTTTCACCGACTGTGATGGTGCCGGAATCGGGCTTGTCGTAGTCGCCGATCATCCGGAACAGCGTGGACTTGCCCGCGCCGTTGCCACCGATGATGCCAACGATCGCACCCGGGGGCACACTGAGCGAGACGTCTTCGTAGAGCAGGCGGTCATCGAAGGACTTGCTGATGCCATCGATCTCAATCACCTTGTCACCCAGGCGAGGGCCTGGTGGGATGTATAGTTCGTTGGTTTCGTTGCGCTTCTGGAATTCCTGGGAGCTCATTTCCTCGAAGCGGGCCAGGCGGGCCTTGCTCTTGGACTGGCGGCCCTTGGCGTTACTGCGCACCCATTCCAGCTCGTGTTTGATGGTCTTCTGGCGAGACGCTTCCTGTTTGGCTTCAACTTCCAGGCGCTTTTCCTTGTTTTCCAGCCACTGGCTGTAATTGCCCTCAAACGGAATGCCCTGGCCGCGGTCCAGTTCCAGAATCCAGCCGGCCACGTTGTCCAGGAAGTAGCGGTCGTGGGTGATGGCAACCACGGTGCCGGTGTAGTCGTGCAGGAAGCGTTCCAACCAGGCTACAGATTCGGCATCCAGGTGGTTGGTGGGCTCGTCCAGCAACAGCATGTCCGGGCTGGACAGCAGCAGACGGCACAGCGCCACGCGGCGGCGCTCACCGCCGGAGAGGTTTTTTACCATGCGTCCCAGCCGGCAGGCGAAGGGCATCGGCCGCCACTTCCATCTTGCGCTCAATATCGTGGCCGTCGGAAGTGTATAAAGGCTTCCAGTTCGCCCTGTTTCTTGGGCGAGGGCATCAAAGTCGGCATCCGGCTCGGCATAGGCGGCATAGACCTGATCCAGCTCCGCCAGTGCGTCATGGACGCCCGAGACCGCCTCATCGACGATTTCCTTGACGGTCTTGGCGTCGTCCAGTTCCGGTTCCTGGGGCAGGTAGCCGACGTTGATGCCGGGTTGGGGGCGGGCCTCACCAATGTAATCCTGGTCGATACCGGCCATAATACGTAGCAAAGTAGATTTACCAGCGCCGTTCAGGCCCAGTACGCCGATTTTCGCGCCTGGGAAAAAGCTCAGGGAAATGTCTTTGAGGATTTCACGCTTGGGCGGAACCACCTTGCCCACGCGGTTCATGGTGTATACGTATTGCGCCATGTGTCGGAATCCTTCTTGCGAGTGTAAGTGTCGGAATTACTGATGATGTCTGACTAAGTCCGTCGGTCAGGGCGATCCGGGATCGTCAAAATCAAGGATGATTTTGTCGAGCGTACAGGGACGTATTCACAGCGTATCCCGGATCGCCCTGACCGATGGCCGTAACGCCAATAGCTAGTAGCCGCAACCAATGAATATTGACCGAGTAAGGTATCGAAACCAACCGGGGATAGCAATTGAGCAAAAAGCGCAGGCAGCGGCGTGTCGGTATCTGCGGACGGCATAAAGGGTGATTTTTTACCCATTTGTAAGATAGAATAGCGGCCCATTTTTTCGGGCAGCTAAGCACATAGGGGCAGCGCATCCATGTTTAATCGTGATATGAAAATCGCCGGCTTTGACGACGAGCTCTGGAACGCCATGCAGGCGGAAGAGAAACGCCAGGAGGCTCATATCGAGCTGATCGCGTCTGAAAATTATACCAGCCCCAGGGTGATGGAAGCCCAGGGCAGCGCGCTGACCAACAAGTACGCTGAAGGGTATCCCGGCAAGCGCTATTACGGTGGCTGCGAATTCGTCGACATTGCAGAGGATCTGGCCATCACCCGCGCCAAAGAACTGTTTGGTGCTGCCTACGCCAATGTGCAGCCGCATTCCGGCTCACAGGCCAACTCTGCCGTATTCATGGCACTGCTCAAGCCGGGCGACACGGTTCTGGGCATGAGTCTGGCCCATGGCGGGCACCTGACCCATGGTGCCAGTGTCAACTTTTCCGGCAAGATCTACAACGCTGTCCAGTATGGCCTGAACCCGGACACTGGCCTGATTGATTACGATGAGGTGGAAAGCCTTGCCGTTGAGCACAAACCCAAGATGATCATCGCCGGTTTCTCCGCCTACTCCCAGGAACTGGATTTTGCCCGATTCCGCGCGATTGCCGATAAGGTTGGCGCCTATCTGTTCGTGGATATGGCCCACGTGGCAGGTCTTGTGGCTGCTGGTGTTTATCCAGACCCGGTCCCCCATGCCCACGTGGTTGCGACGACTACCCATAAGACCCTGCGTGGCCCCCGCGGTGGCCTGATTCTGGCCTGTGACGACGCCGACTTGCAGAAGAAGCTTAACTCTGCCGTGTTCCCTGGCGGTCAGGGCGGCCCCTTGATGCATGTTATTGCTGCCAAGGCGGTTTGTTTCAAGGAAGCCATGAGCGACGAGTTCAAGGTGTATCAGAAACAGGTGATCAAGAATGCCAAGGCCATGGCTGAGGTGTTTGTCTCCCGCGGATTCGATGTGATTTCCGGTGGTACAGAGAATCACCTGTTCCTGGTCAGCCTGATCAAGCAGGACATCACCGGCAAGGATGCAGACGCAGCCTTGGGCCGGGCGCACATCACCGTGAACAAGAACGCAGTACCTAACGATCCGCGTTCGCCGTTCGTAACCTCTGGCCTGCGCATCGGTACGCCTGCGGTGACCACCCGTGGTTTCGGTGAATCCGAGTGTCGCGATCTGGCTGGCTGGATGTGCGATATCCTGGATAACCTGGAAGATGAATCCGTCAATGACCGGGTTCGTGAGCAGGTTGAAGGCCTGTGTTCGCGGTTCCCGGTTTACGCCGGCTAAACAGCCTGATTGCGCCCTCGGGCAGGCCTTGTTGCCTGGCCCGATGGTTTGCAGGAGCTTCTGAGTATGCATTGTCCTTTCTGTGGTGAAGCGGATACCAAGGTAATCGACTCCCGGCTGGTTGCCGAGGGTGATCAGGTGCGTCGCCGCAGGGAGTGTCTGTCCTGCCGTGAGCGTTTTACAACGTTCGAGTCAGCTGAGCTTGTGATGCCTCGGGTGGTCAAGCAGGACGGCACCCGTCAGCCTTTCGATGAGGAAAAACTCCGGGCCGGTCTGATGAAAGCCCTGGAAAAACGTCCTGTGAGCATCGAGGAAATCGAGGCGGCACTTAATCGCATCCGATTCCGGTTACGGGCTACCGGAGAGCGTGAGGTCAAGTCCATGCAACTCGGTGAAGAAGTGATGACCGAGTTGCGTCAATTGGACAAAGTGGCCTACGTGCGCTTCGCGTCGGTGTACCGCAGCTTTCAGGACGTTAACGAGTTCAAGGAAGAGATTGAGCGCCTTTCGGCGACCTCGGGTGAAGACCCGGTGGATGTAGCCAAGGCCCTGGCGGATAACCATTCTTCCGAAGGGCAGGCATGATCGACGCTCAGGACACGGCCTTTATGGCACGGGCGGTGCAGCTTGCCTGGCGTGGTCGCTATTCGACACATCCCAACCCGCGGGTGGGGTGCGTCATCGCCCGAGGTAGCAGGATTTTGGGTGAAGGCTGGCATGAGCGAGCGGGCGAGGCTCACGCAGAAGCGCGCGCACTAAGCCTGGCCGGGCCGGATGCCCGTGGCGCAACGGCCTATGTCACGCTGGAGCCCTGTAGTCATTTTGGCCGTACTCCGCCTTGCGCCAAAGCGCTGATAGAAGCAGGCATCGCCCACGTGTTTGCGGCAACCAAGGATCCCAATCCCTCGGTATCCGGTCGCGGCCTGGATATGCTCCGAGAGGCGGGGGTTCGTGTAACGGAAGGCCTGCTGGCGGAAGAGGCTGTGCGATTGAATCCCGGCTTCATGAAACGAATGAACGTCGGCAGGCCCTATGTCCGGCTTAAAATGGCTGCGAGTCTTGACGGCAGGACGGCCATGGCCTCCGGCGAAAGTCAGTGGATTACCGGCTCGGAGTCCCGCCGCGATGTCCAGCGTCTCAGGGCCATCAGCGATGCCATCCTGACAGGGGTCGGCACGGTGCTGGCTGATAACCCTTCACTAACCGTTCGTCGGACAGAGTTGGGTGACATTGGCGATGCTACGGAACCGTCCCGCCAGCCCCTGCGCGTGATCGCGGACCGGGACGCGCGTACGCCTCCGGGCGCTACGATCCTGCAGGGTGGTAATGTCCAGGTGTATTGCGCCTCCCCAACACTGGCAACCGCGCCGGCTCAGGACCTTGCCGCATTGGGCGTGGGCCTGACGGGTGTGGCCTGGAAGGACAATGGAATTGATGTTCGCGAGTTGCTCGACTCACTGGGGGAGTTGGGCATCAACGAATTGTTGGTGGAAGCTGGCCCAACGCTGGCCGGTACATTTATCAGTGAGCGTCTGGTCGACGAGTTGTGGCTCTATCAGGCGCCGGTGTTCCTGGGCAGTACTGGCCGGCCCACGGCCAATCTGCCGCTGGAATCCATGGCGGACAAAGTGCAATGGAAAGTGCTGGATCGCCGTCAGCTGGGCGAGGACCAACGATTGATCCTCGCGCCGGGGTAACGGTTACTAAATTCATGGCTGCCGGCACCGACATTGGGGCGGGCGGACCAACAGGATGCAAATACGGTATGGCACTGAACAGCATTAAAGACATTATCGACGATATCCGTCAGGGCAAGATGGTTATCCTGATGGATGATGAGGACCGGGAAAACGAAGGTGACCTAGTGATGGCCGCAGAGCATTGTACGCCAGAGGCTATCAACTTCATGGCCCGCTTCGGTCGGGGGCTGATTTGCATGCCGATGACGCGCCATCGTTGCGAACAGCTCGGCCTGCCGTTGATGGTGCAGCAGAATGCATCGGGTTTTGGCACCAAGTTCACCCTGTCCATCGAAGCGACTGAAGGGGTAACGACTGGTATCTCGGCCGCCGACCGTGCGCGAACTGTCCAGGCTGCTGTTGCCCGCGATGCAAAAGCGTCTGATCTGGTTCAGCCAGGCCATATTTTCCCGCTGATGTCGGATCCGGGCGGGGTGCTCAGCCGCGCCGGCCATACCGAAGCATCCTGTGATCTGGCAGCCCTCGCCGGCTGTGAGCCCGCTGGCGTGATCTGCGAAATCATGAACGACGATGGGTCCATGGCCCGACGTGAAGATCTGGAAAAATTTGCTGAAGCTCACGACCTGAAGATCGGTACGATTGCGGATCTGATCCACTATCGGACATTGAACGAGCGCACCATTGAGTGCGTGGAGCAGTACGACCTGGATACCGAGTACGGTGTCTTCAACTTGCGCACCTATCGCGACAATATCCAGGGTTCCACCCACCTGGCCATGGTGATGGGGGATATTGCGGCCGAAGACCCGGTGCTGGTGCGTGTGCACATCACCGATACTCTGCGCGACCTGCTCGGTGCCCGCCGCGCCGACTCCCGGAGCTGGCCATTGCATCATGCTCTGGAGAAGGTGGCGAGTGAAGGTCGAGGCGTCGTTGTCCTGCTCAATAGCGCCGAAGACAGCTACAATCTTGAAGATCGTATCCACGAATTTTTCGAGCAGGATAAAAAGTCTGCGGGTAAGGGCAGCTCCGGTGTCTATTTTACCGTTGGTACCGGCTCACAGATTCTAAGGGATCTCGGTGTTGGCAAAATGCGCCTGCTGAGCCCGCCCATCAAGTTTTCTGCCATTTCCGGATTCGAGCTGGAAGTTGTGGAATACGTGCCCTACACACCCGAATAATGAACCCCGGCAGGCCCGTATCGTAACGGCGGGGCTGCAAGAAGGAGCCATGCATGGCAGATATTAAAGTAATAGAAGGCGATTTCACTCACTGCAGCGGAAAATACGCACTGGTTGTTGGCCGTTTCAACGGCTTTGTGGTTGAGAGCCTGGTGGAGGGTGCGGTTGATACCTTGCGTCGTCACGGTATTGCCGATTCCGATATCACGGTTGTACGGGTTCCCGGCGCCTATGAGATGCCGCTTGCGGTCAAGCGTGTGGCGGAAACTGGCAATTACGATGCGATTGTTGCTCTGGGTGCGGTTATTCGGGGTGGTACGCCACATTTCGACTATGTGGCAGGTGAAGCCTCCAGCGGTCTGGGTGCGGTTAGTCTCGAAACGGATGTGCCGGTGACGTTCGGCGTGTTAACGGTCGATTCCATTGAGCAGGCAATCGAGCGGGCGGGCACCAAAGCCGGTAACAAAGGCGCCGAAGCGGCGATTACGGCCCTGGAAATGGTCAGCCTCTTCAAAAAGCTGGGTGAATAATGAGCGCATCGGAAGACAGTGCCGCGCAACCGGCCCCCGCCGGTCAACCCAAGGCAGGCGATAGACGCAGAGCTCGGCTCTTGCGATGCAGGGCCTTTACCAGCGCCACTTCAGCAAGAGCTCGATCACCGATATCGAGTCCGAATTCATTGTCGACAACGACATGTCGAAAGTGGATGCGGCCTATTTCCGCGATCTCCTCCGGGGTGTTCACCGGGAGCAGGCTGAGCTAGACCGCCTGTTGGAGCCATTCCTTGATCGCCCGATCCATGAGGTTGATGCCATTGAACTGGCGATCGTACGCCTGGGTGCGTACGAGCTCAAACATCGGCTGGACGTTCCATACAAGGTGGTGATCAACGAAGGCATCGAGATGGCCAAGAGGTTTGGTGGCACCGAAGGTCATAAGTTTGTCAACAGTCTTCTGGACAAGCTCAGTCACCGACTGCGACTGGCTGAGACCCGTCCCCGCTGAGTGATGGGTGAATTCGAGCTGATCCGCCGTTATTTCTTCCCCATCGCCGAGGTCGGAAACGCCTCATCGGTTCTGTTGGGGCCTGGTGATGACTGCGCCATACAGCGTGTTGGAGCAGGCCTGGACCTGGTCTTTTCGGTGGACGCTCTGGTCGGGGGCGTGCATTTTCCCCACCACTACGATCCCGAAAAGCTGGGTTGGCGGAGCTTGCCGTGGCCGCGAGTGATCTCGCAGCCATGGGGGCCGATCCGGTGTGCTTTACTCTCGCGTTAACCCTTCCCGATGCCGACCCAGGCTGGCTGAGCGCCTATGCTCACGGGCTGGCAAGTGCGGCCAGACGTTTCGGGCTGTCGCTGGCTGGCGGTGACACCACGCGTGGCCCGCTGACTCTGAGCATGCAGGTTCACGGTACGGTACCTAAAGGTGAAGCCATCCTGAGGTCTGGAGCAAATGTGGGAGACTTCATCTGCGTTTCCGGAACGCTGGGAGAAGCTGGAGCGGCATTGGACTACCTTGAGAATGATAGCCCCGGGACGGAGGTGCAGGCGGTCCTGAAAAGATATCATTTTCCGGAGCCCAGGCTTGCGCTTGGCAAGGCTCTGCGCGGATTCGCCACAGCAGCGGTGGATGTATCTGACGGCCTGGTGGCAGACCTGGGGCATATTCTTGAGGCCTCTGACGTTGGGGCCAGTATCGATGTGGGTCGGCTGCCGCTGTCGCAGCACCTGAAGCGCCTTGTGGGCCGGTCTGCTGCCGGTCTGGCGTTGAACGCGGGGGACGATTACGAGTTATGCGTTACAGTGCCTCCACAGGTTTGGGCTGCTCTCTCCGAGGATGTTCGGCGTGAGTTGACCATTATTGGCGAGGTTGTTGCCGGTGAGGGTGTAACCATTGACTGGGGAGATCATGCTGAGAACCTGTCGGCGGGAGGGTACGACCATTTCAGGAACTGATTCATGAGCAGCGACGACAACCTTCAGGAACCGGAGCTCACTGAAGCTCTGCTGCCGCCAGGGTTTCTCCGTAATCCCGTCCACCTGTTGGCGTTTGGGTTTGGCAGTGGGACAGCAGCCAGGGCACCCGGTACCTGGGGTAGCTTTGCGGCGATTCCCGTCTGGTTCTGCTTTGCCTGGTTGCCGCCCGTCGCATACTGGGTAATTGTCCTGTTGGCTTTCGTGGTTGGGATCTGGCTGTGTGGCAAGACAGCGGCAGATCTAAAGGTCCACGATCATGGGGGCATCGTTTGGGACGAATTTGTGGGCATGTGGATCGCGCTGGCGCTTATCCCGGACAACATTTACGGCATTCTGATGGCCTTCACGTTGTTTAGGCTTTTCGATGTGCTGAAACCCTGGCCGATTAGTTGGTTGGATGAGTACTTGCCAGGCGGGCTGGGTATCATGGTGGACGATGTCGTGGCGGGTTTCATGGCGTTACTGTGCCTGTTCGCCATTGACCGGTGGTTGATGCCGGTCATTGTCTGAACACCGTTACGAGACTGGAGGACAGTCCTGGTCAGTGGACCTGTTGCTCTTCTGGAAGAAGTCGCACAACATGCAGAAAACGCCTGAGGCCGGTTTCTGCGCGTTGCCGGGAGGCAAAGGGGCCGCTGTCGAAGCCCTCCCGGGTGGTGAAATACCACTTGCTTCCGACGCAGAAGAACCGACTGCTTCGGAACGGTGCGGGGCCGTTTTCTCCGGACCGACGTTGGGTATCCATGTTGTCTCCTGAGCCCTTCGGTGCGTTTTTGACACCGGGTAGGCGCTATTTCAATGCACTGACTGTTTAAAATTAAATCAATTCCCGCCGAATTCAACATTTTTTTACATTTTTTGGGTAGACTTGATGCCTTCCGCGTAACCGGAGTGTCATCGGGTTACTGTAAACAGGCTGCATGTCTTGCCCTTGGCTCGGCCACTCTTCAAAATGCCTTTCAACCACAAGTGATTATCCGCCAGTGGAAACTGGCGAACAGCACAAGGATATAGCATGAGTATCTATCACGTTTTTGCCTCTTTCAAGAAAGTACGCTTCGGTGCAGCAGGCATTATGGCTGTGATTTTGATCGCCGGATGCAGCTCCACCATGAGCAACGTCAAAACCTGGGAGGGCGACACTGTCGACGCCTCGCAGACCGCCGTACTCGAATCCCCTGGTGAGATCCGGGTGCAACAGGTGAACGGTCGCAGGCTCGGCAATTTTCTGATGGATGATCTGGCTCTGGATTATGAGCTATTGCCGGGTGAGAACCAGGTTGTATTCACCTACAAGACGATCTGGGCCAAAAGTGGTGTTGTTCGCAACGGCGAATCCAAAGTGCACGTTGTTGAAACAGCGCCCCAGGCAGTGATGATCAATGCGCAACCGGGTGATACCTACCGTTTCAGTTTCGAGCCTCCCGCCAACAAGAGCGATGCCGAGGCGTTCGCCAACAATTTCACGGCTGATGTGGTTGATGGGTCCGGTAATGTTGTAGCCACCACCAGCGCCTGGGACGGCCAACCTGCCGGCACCCGAACGGCGGCAAGGGCACCAGTCGGCTCAGGTGGCGAAGGAGAAAGTGTCGGAGACGCCAGTGCCGACTCAGTGGGCACTCTGGGAGAGCTCAAGTCGCTTTGGGGGCAGGCCAGTGAGGAAGAGCGACGAGCGTTCCTGCGTTGGGCCTTCGAGTAACGCACAATCCTGACGAGTGGCGGTTCCGCCGCTCGTCACTGCCGTTCAGTTGCGAAATCGCCTGAACGTTTTCCGCAGAGCACCTTCCATCACATTCAGTGCCTCGTCAGTCAGCGTCGGGTAACTATCAGGGTACTCGTGCGTGTCTTCTTCAAACGGTGGCAGAGTCTCAGCCGCCGATTCGATCGATTTCAGGCTGTTTTCAAGCAATTCCGGCAGAGAGTCGCCGTCCGCCACTACGTCGGGGCACAGAGTGAAATTGATGGTCAGACTGCCTGATAACTCACTGCGACAATCACCAATCCCATGCTGTCGAACAGTGGGGCGGAGTTGAACTGCCTCACCAACCGTGAACCTTGTAAGTACAGCGGCACCTGTGGCCCGGGTACGTTGGTGATCGGAAGGTTGAATACCGGCTGGTATCGTTGCGCAATCTGCAGTTCTGAATACAGTCTCGCTGAGAGTGCCAGCATGGTGGAAGGCAGGAGTTCGGTCAGCCTGTCTGCTGCAATGGCTTCACGGTAGGGCTCGGATTCCACCGCATTCCAGTGTATGCGCCGAATTCGTTCGGCGGGATTGGGCTCGGTGGTGGCCAGGTCCAGTAGCATGGCGGACATCTGGTTACCGGTGGCCTTACGAAGGCTGCTTGAACGCACGGAAATGGGAGTCATCGCCACCAGAGAGCGTTCGGTTGTGGCATTGTTCCTGTCCAGGTATCGACTTAAGGTTTCAGCGCATAGGCCAAGGACGACGTCGTTCAGGGTTACATCACCGAGTGTTGCCTTGATGGCTTTTAGCCGGGACAGTTCCAGGCTGGCGGAAACGATCTTGCGGTTGGCAGTGATCTGGCGGTTAAACGGGCTGTGAGGCGCGGAAAACAGGGGGAATGGCAACGGCAGCTTTCGCATCTGCTTTTGTATAAGTCCGCGAGCGGTGGCTTCGACCGCACTTATGGCGAGGGATGTCATTTGCAAGGGCTTGCGTAGCAGGTTGGCACCGGTCTGGAGAATGACCCTTTCTTCCGACGGTTCCGGCTGTGGGTACCAGGGGCGCGGTGTTTCTATCGCTCTCGCCTTCGGTGAGTATTCCAGAAGTTTGCCAATGATTTCCTCGCCACTGAACGCATCAATGGCGGCATGGTGAAGCTTCACGATCAGCGCAAAACTCTTGCTGTCTGCATCGTCGTCGAGTTGGAATCCGTCGACAAAAGTAATGTGCCATAGTGGGCGATCCCGTTTAAGTGGTTCTTCCAGAATTCGAGAGGCCAGCCCCATCAGGCTGTCGACTTTGCCGTGGTTGCCGAGGTTCACATAAGCCAGGTGCCGCTCGATACTGAAGTCTGGATCATCAATCCAGTAGGGGCGCCCCAGCCGCATGGGTATTTCCTTCAGGCGCTGGCGGAAGAGAGGGACCACATGGAGCCGGCTTCGCAGATAGGCGACAAAAGTGCTGAAGGCCAGCGGTTTGTCGCGTTCTCGGGCATCAAAAAGATAGATGCCGCCAATGTGCATGGGGGCGGTTTCTGACTCCAGATACAGGAATGAGGCATCCAGCTCCGACAGCTGCCGCATGGTTTGAGCTCCGTTCACAGGTTCTTGCGTGGGGGCAGTATAAACGACTGTGCCACTATTCTGTTGGCCGTTTTGCCCCGGAGACCCGTGTTGTGAAGTCAGGACTATTTTGGGCGGTCATTCAGGGCTGCAGCCAGGCAGCAATGTCTGGAGAATCCCCCAGCTTTTCCCAGAACCACATCAGTGCCTTGCCCTGATCCTCAGCGTGGCGGGCCAGATGGAGCTGGATAGCCTGCCTGGGTTCGTGGACTTTGAGCGCTATCAAGCTGCCACTTGCAAGTTGTTCACGCACGCGCGCCTCCGGGAGCCAACCGACGGCGAGGCCGGTTTCCTGCACAGCGATCTTCTGGTGGATATTGGCAACGGTCACGGTTCGCTGACGGCGGAATATGCCGGCGTGGCCGGGGGGTAGGGAGCGGGAGGTGTCTGCGGCTACAGCTGCGGGGAAGCGAGCAATATCCTCCTCTTTCAGAGGCTGAGAGGCCCGTGTCAGAGGGTGGTCAGGAGCGACTGCGTAGACGAAGGCCATGTCGCCAAGTGGCTTGGTTGTGAACGAGCCTGCGGGTTTGCTCACTTGGTCGGCGCCAACAATCAGGTCGATTCGTCGACTTTGGAGGGCATCCCAGGAGCCCGCGAAAACCTCTTCCACCAGCTGTACCTCCACAGGTACGTCTAATGCATAGAACTCTTTGACAGCGGGAAACAGGCATTCGGCTGGTAACAGGGAGTTGAATCCGATTCGCAGTCGGGTTTCCCAGCCTTGCGCCACCTGGCGGGTAGTGTGGGCCAGGTTTTCAGCAGCTTCCAGGAGGGTACGGCCTTCTTCCAGCAGATAGCGCCCGGCTGGGGTGAGGGCTGCTCGGTGGCCCGTGCGATCGAAGATGGCGACGTTGAGGTCTTCTTCGAGTTTCTGGACGGTGTAACTGATAGCCGAAGGAACTCGGAAGAGTTCGTTGGCGGCGCCAGCGAAGCTGCCTTTTCGGTCGATGGCATCCAAGACTTTGAGGGCGTCTATGGTGATGGCTGTATGCATGTTCGAATTATCTGATTGTGTTGGCCAGAATTGATTGTTTGAGAGCGTAGCAGGGTGGCCGGTATTCTTCCTCTAATTTCTCGTGGGCCAGTTTGGGGGCTCGGGAATCGGGGCAGGCCTTCACAAACACGCCGTGAACCCATCCATGGGGGCTCGGCATTGCCATCCATGGCAATGCACGGTTTGCGAAGGCCTGCCCCGATTCCCTTGATCAACAGAGTGCACACCGCCCACTCAAGCTGCAAAATATGCGTTCAGTGGAGGTCTTATGGGACTGCTTGTAGATGGCAAATGGCACGATCAGTGTACGACACCTCGAAAACCGGCGGCAAGTTTGAACGTGAGGCCGCCCGGTTCCGGAGCTGGGTGACCGCGGATGGTTCGCCCGGACCGGCCGGGGAGGGTGGCTTTCCGGCGGAGTCGGGCCGGTATCACCTTTATGTGTCGATGGCGTGTCCCTGGGCGCATCGAACGTTGATTTTCCGGGCGCTCAAGGGGCTGGACGAACATATCTCAGTGTCGGTTGTGCACCCGAATATGGTGGAGAACGGCTGGGAGTTCCGGCCGGATGAGGCTGCGCATCGAGATGATGTTAATGGTGCAAGGTTCATGTACGAGGTGTACTTGAAGGCGGCGCCGAATTATTCCGGGCGGGTGACGGTGCCGACGCTGTGGGATAAGGAAAAGCAGACAATTGTCAGTAATGAGTCGGCGGATATTATCCGCATGTTTAACTCGGCATTTGATGGGCTCAAGGGTGTTCGGAGCGACCTGGATTTTCACCCCGAAGAACTGCGCGGTGAGATCGAAGAGGTGAACGAGCGGGTTTACCACACGGTGAACAACGGCGTTTACAAGGCCGGGTTTGCGACTGTCCAGGATAAATATGAAGAGGCGTACGGGGCGTTGTTTGAGTCTCTTGATTGGTTGGAGGATCGCCTTTCAGGGCAGCGTTACCTGGCTGGCAATCGGTTGACTGAGGCGGATTGGCGGTTGTTTACCACGTTGATTCGTTTCGATGCCGTGTATTTCAGTCATTTCAAATGCAATCGTCAGCGAATTGCGGACTTTCCGGCGCTCTCCAGGTATCTGCGGGATCTCTATCAAGTACCCGGCGTGGCGGATACGGTGGACATTCAGCAGATCAAGCGGCATTACTATGTCAGTCAGCGCACGGTCAATCCGACGCAGATTGTGCCGGTGGGGCCAAGGCTGGATTTTACGTCTGCCCACAACCGGGAAGCGCTGGGGCCCGACTTTGAGGGTTAGGGCTGTCTGGGAGTGATCAACTGACCCGCGCGACCGCAACTTCGGTCAGTAGTGTAAGCGCACTCCGGTGGTCAGATTCGGGAATGTCTTTCAGGCAGTCGAGGGCTGCCTGGGCTTCTGCTTTCGCGCGTTTCATGGTGTATTCCAGTGCGCCCGAACGGTTCACGATGTCGAGGATTCTGGGCAGGTCGTCCAGTCCACCCTTGCGGACGGCTTGACGTATCAGGTGTTTTTCCTCATCACTGCCGTTAGCCATGGCGTAGATTAACGGGAGAGTGGGTTTGCCTTCGGCCAGGTCGTCGCCAACATTCTTGCCCATGGCGTCCGCATCGCCGCGATAATCCAGTACATCATCCACCAGTTGGAACGCCAGGCCCAGGTGTTTGCCATAAGCGCTCATTGCCTGTTCCTGGTTTTCCTTTGCGCCCGCCAACAGCGCGCCGGTGTGGGACGCCGCTTCGAACAGCATGGCGGTCTTGTTGTGAATCACTTCCATGTATTTGTCTTCGCTAACGTCCGGGTTCTTGACGTTCATCAACTGAAGGACTTCCCCCTCGGCTATCACGGCCGTGGCATGTGACAGCACATCCATGATTTTCAGATTCTGGAGCTCCACCATCATCTCGAAGGCCCGGGCGTAGAGGAAATCACCTACAAGTACGCTGGGTGCGTTGCCCCAGCGTGCATTGGCAGTGCTGCGGCCGCGGCGCATGTCTGAGGTGTCCACCACATCATCGTGCAGGAGGGTTGCGGTGTGCAGGAATTCGATGACCGCGGCCAGCTTCAGGTGATCGTCCCTTTCATAGCCCAGCGCGCGGCTTGAGAGTAGGACCAGCAATGGCCTCAGGCGTTTTCCGCCACTTTCAATAATATACTGGGCGATTTTCTCGACCAGGGGAACGTCGGATGACAACCGCTTGATGATCAGGTCGTTGACGCGGCTGAAGTCGTCCGCGACGGTGTCGTATATACGCTGGGCTGTCATGCGGCTGGTCCGATCCCTTGTCTGGTGTTTTCGTTGGAAAAATAGGCGGGTGCCGCAATGCTAGGTATTGCTGTGATCGGTGTCAACTTGGCTTGTAAAGCAGCGGCGGTTTTCGTACAATCACGCGCCCAACTCATCCCAACCTGCGCTCCCTGCTATAGGGTTGCCGAAGCGCTTCCCTTAGAACCAGGTGGATAAGAGCAGGGATGGGTCAATCGCGGAGAACGTTAATGTACGCAGTTATTGTTAGCGGTGGTAAGCAGCACCGTGTAAAAGAAGGCGAAACTCTGAAGCTGGAAAAGCTGGAAGTGGAAACCGGCGGCAACGTCGAGTTTGACCGCGTCCTGCTGATCGCTGATGGTGAGAAGGTTCAGGTTGGTGCGCCGGTTGTAGATGGCGCCAAAGTGACTGCGGAAGTGGTTAGTCACGGCCGTCACGACAAGGTCCAGATCATCAAGTTCCGTCGTCGGAAGCATTCCATGAAGCGTCAGGGCCACCGTCAGTGGTTTACTGAAGTCAAGATCACGGGTATCCAGGGCTAAGACCCTCGAGTAACCCCTTAGATAAGGAGGCTTGTAATGGCTCACAAAAAGGCAGCAGGTAGTACCCGTAACGGTCGCGATTCCGAGTCGAAACGACTTGGTGTGAAGCGCTTCGGCGGCGAGACTGTATCAGCAGGTAGCATCATTGTTCGTCAGCGTGGCACCCGTTTCCACCCGGGTCACAACGTTGGCCTTGGCAAAGACCACACCCTGTTTGCAACCGCAAACGGTCAGGTCGTGTTCGAGGTAAAGGGTCCGGAGAACCGCAAGTTCGTGAGCATCGTTCCGGCTGCGTAAGCAGCGGCGATCTCGGGTTCTGTCGAACCTTGGGTGGTCCTGATATTATTTGATATCAGAGTCACCTGGAGCCCCGCATAGCTTCCATGAGGCTGCGGGGCTTTTTAGTTTATGCGCAGAGCGCAAAGGGTTGATTAATGAAGTTCGTAGACGAAGCCACCATCATTGTAGAGGCGGGCAAGGGCGGCCATGGTTGCCTGAGTTTCCGTCGTGAAAAATACGTGCCCAAAGGCGGACCCGATGGTGGTGACGGTGGCGACGGCGGCTCTGTGTACCTGGAAGCTGACAGTGCGCTCAATACCCTGATTGATTACAGGTTCCAGCGTAAACACAAGGCCGAGAATGGTCAGCCAGGCTCTGGCCGCAACTGCACTGGCATCAAGGGCGACGACCTTGTGTTACCGGTGCCGGTAGGCACCACGGTTGTGGATATGGACACTCATGAGGTTCTGGGTGACCTGACCCGTGCCGGTGAGCGCCTGAAGGTGGCCCAGGCCGGTTTTCACGGGCTGGGTAACACTCGCTTCAAGTCCTCGGTCAACCGCGCCCCGCGTCAGACTACAAAAGGCTCCGAGGGTGAACTTCGCAACCTGAGGCTGGAGCTGAAGGTACTGGCGGATGTCGGTCTTCTGGGTATGCCCAATGCCGGTAAGTCTACCTTTATTCGTTCCGTGTCGGCTGCCCGCCCCAAGGTGGCGGACTATCCGTTCACCACCCTGGTGCCCAATCTCGGTGTGGTCAGCGTGCAGGCTCATCAGAGTTTCGTTATTGCTGATATTCCGGGCTTGATTGAAGGTGCGGCGGAAGGCGCAGGGCTGGGAATCCGTTTCCTCAAGCACCTGGTGCGCACACGCTTACTGCTGCATCTCGTGGACGTGGCGCCTTACGACGGGTCTTCGCCAGTAGAAAGCGTACGTGCGATTGAGCACGAGCTGGAAAAATTCAGCGAAACCCTTGCCAGCCGCGAGCGTTGGCTGGTACTGAACAAAGTAGATATGGTCTCTGAAGAAGACCGTGAGGCGCACTGTCAGGCCATCATCGATGAGCTTGACTGGAAAGGCCCTGTATTCAGTATCTCCGCACTCAGCGGCGAAGGCACCAAACCGCTGACTCAGGCCGTCATGCGCTGGATAGAAGATCAGGCCCAGGAAGAAGCGGAGAACCCCGAGTTTGCCGAGCGCGAAGCCGCACGCCGCCGGAAAATGGACGAAGAGGCGCGAGCAAGAATCGAAGCTGAGCGGCAGATCCGCCGCGAAGCCCGTCAGGATGACGATGATGACGACGACTTCGATGACGATGATTACGATGTAGAAGTGGTCTACGCTCCTGAGTAGCGGGTTATGTCGTTAGAGTTAACTGCCAAAGTATTGTCGGACAGGCGGGGGCCTTGCTGGTGGATCGTCAAAAACATGGATGTTTTTGTCGAGCGTACATGGACGTATTCACCGCGTATCCGCCAGCAAGGCCCCCGCCTGTCCGCTCCCTGAGCTGGAATGTAATGAGTACACGCACCCAATTACGTCATGCCCGTCGCCTGGTAATAAAAATCGGAAGCGCCTTGCTAACCAACGATGGCAGGGGGCTGGATGTTGCTGCTCTCGGGTTGTGGGTGGACCAGATTGCAGAGTTGGTCACTGCTGGCGTTGAAGTGGTGGTGGTGTCATCGGGCTCTGTGGCCGAAGGCATGAGCCGGCTGGGTTGGACCGTTCGCCCTGAGCAACTGCATGAGCTTCAGGCTGCAGCCGCAGTTGGTCAGATGGGGCTGGTGCAGACCTGGGAAGCCCAGTTCAAACGACATGATTTGCACACCGCACAGGTCCTGCTGACCCACGACGACCTGTCTGATCGCAAGCGATACCTCAATGCTCGTAGCACCTTGAGGGCGCTGCTCGACTTCGGCGTTGTGCCCATCGTCAACGAAAACGATACCGTCGTTACCGACGAAATTCGCTTCGGCGACAACGATACCCTGGGTGCATTGGTCGCCAACCTGATCGAAGCTGATGGTTTGATTATTCTTACCGACCAGCTCGGCCTTTTCGACAAGGACCCTCGCAAGAACCCTGATGCCCGACTGGTCGGCGAGCGCCGCGCCAGCGACACCGAACTCGATGCCATGGCGGGTGGTGGTGCTGGCGTGCTGGGCCGCGGCGGAATGCAAACAAAGGTCCGTGCCGCCCGCCTGGCTGCCCGATCCGGCGCCTTCACCGTCATCGTCGGCGGCAGAATCGAAAAAGCCATCTCTCGCCTGCGCGACGGCGACAGCATCGGCACCCTGCTGCTCCCCGAACAGGGTCGAATTGCCGCCCGCAAACAGTGGCTCGCCAGCCACCTTCAGACCCGCGGCAAGCTCACCCTTGATCAGGGTGCTGTCAACGTCCTCTGCCGCGGTGGTCGCAGTCTTTTACCGGTTGGCGTAAAAAGCGTTTCCGGTCAGTTCCGTCGGGGTGAAATGGTCTCCTGCGTCGACGAAAGCGGCAAAGAAATCGCCCGCGGCCTGGTCAATTACGATGCTGACGAAGCCAGAGCCATCGCTGGCCGCTCCAGCAACCGGATAACGGAGGTTCTGGGTTA
Organism: Marinobacter salarius; assembly: GCA_000831005.1. GTDB lineage: Bacteria > Pseudomonadota > Gammaproteobacteria > Pseudomonadales > Oleiphilaceae > Marinobacter > Marinobacter salarius. Next base: position 3,739,449 of record CP007152.1, read on the forward strand.
CATCTCAGACGAAGAAATGATCCACCGCGACAACATGGTGATTGTGTAGGCGAGTAAGATAATCGGCAGGCACAAAAAAACCGGCCCATCAGGCCGGTTTTTTCATTCAGGTTCCGAAGAAGCGTTACGCGCTCTTCAGAGCCTTGATGCGGGCGCTCAGACGGCTCTTCTGACGAGCAATCTTGTTCTTGGCGAATACGCCCTTGTTAACCATGCTGTCCATAATCGGCTGAGCCTTCTGGAAAGCTGCTTGTGCTTCCTCTGGCTTGCCGGCCTCAATGCTGGCCTGGACCTTTTTGATGTAAGTGCGCGCCATGGAACGCAGGCTGGCATTGTGCTTGCGGTTCTTCTCGTTCTGACGTGCGCGCTTCTTGGCTTGCGGGGTATTTGCCACCGTATAACTCCTGAGATCTGTGAAATCCGAAATTCGTTGTGAATCGATTCGTAAAAATCGCGGGCGCGCCAAAACCAGCGCGTCGAAATAAATGACGCGGAACTATGCCGCCAAAGCCCCAAAATGTCAAGGCTCAACGCTATTTCATCCCGGTATCTCCGGCTCCTGTGGTAAACTCGCCGCTCATCGCCGGAGAGTCCCGTGAAGGCCCTAAGGAATTACCGAAATATGGCCTGCTACATCCCGGATGCATCCAGAAAACACTGAACCATTGTCCAGGCCAAGAATGTCGTCCGAACCTGAGCAGACAGAAGCACCAAAGGCTTTGCCCAAGCCGCCAGGGCTGTTGAGGTCATCTGGAGTCGTTGGCTCAATGACAATGCTGTCGCGAGTTCTCGGTTTAGTCCGGGATATGGTGATTGCTCGTTATTTTGGTGCCGGGGCGGGCGCCGACGCGTTCTTCGTGGCCTTCAAAATTCCAAACTTCCTGCGTCGCCTGTTTGCCGAAGGCGCTTTCGCGCAGGCCTTTGTGCCGGTGCTTTCCTCGTATCGACAGCAGGAGTCCGTCACCGAAGTCCGGCGCCTGGTCAATGCGGTGGCAGGCGCCCTTGGGCTGGTATTGTTGGGTGTGACGGCAGTTGCCATGCTGGGGGCGCCGTTGCTGACGGCTGTGTTTGCACCTGGCTTTCTCGGTGACGACCTCAAGTTCGGCCTGGCCAGCGATATGCTGCGTATTACCTTTCCGTATTTGTTACTGGTCTCTTTGACGGCGTTTGCGGGTAGTATTCTCAACAGCTACGACCGCTTCGCCGTTCCTGCGTTTACGCCAGTGTTGCTCAATCTGGCGATGATCGGCGCGGCCATATTCCTTTCACCCCTGATGGAAACGCCTGTCATTGCGTTGGCTTGGGGAGTGTTTATCGCCGGAGCGTTGCAGCTGTTCTTTCAGTTACCCTTCCTGATGCAGTTGGGGTTGATGCCGCGGCCAAAAGTGGATTACAAGCACGAAGGGGTCCGTCGCATCATGACGTTGATGGTGCCTGCGTTATTCGGGGTCTCCGTCAGCCAGATCAATCTGCTTCTGGACACTGTTCTCGCGTCGTTTCTGCAGACCGGCAGTGTGTCCTGGCTTTACTACTCGGATCGCCTGTCGGAGCTACCCCTGGGCGTATTTGGTATCGCTATTGCCACGGTGATTCTTCCCAGTCTGTCCCGCAAACACGCAACGGAATCGGCAGACCAGTTTGCTGCAACGCTGGACTGGGCTGTGCGGGCGGTGCTGCTTATAGGTTTGCCTGCCGCGTTGGCCCTTGCTCTTCTGGCTGAGCCATTGATTGCGACTCTGTTCCACTACGGAGAAGTTACCGATCGCGACGTCACCATGGCGGCCAAAAGCCTGCGAGCATACTCCGTCGGATTGCTGGCCTTCATGTTGATCAAGGTGCTGGCGCCGGGGTATTTCGCACGGCAAGACACCAAGACGCCGGTTAAAATCGGCATTATCGCGATGGTGGCCAATATGGCCTTTAACCTGGCGCTTATCTTTCCCCTGGCACATGCGGGACTGGCGTTGGCAACTTCGCTGTCTGCGTGGTTGAACACGGCGCTCCTGTGGCGTGGCCTTATCCGGGAAGGTGCCTGGAAATGGCAGCCGGGGTGGGCCCGATTCCTGGTTCAGATCGGACTTGCCAATGCGGCCCTGGCTGCGGTCATCCTCTGGCTACAGCCGCCAGTGGGTCAGTGGCTGATGGCAGGCGGTCTCCAGCGGGCCACGGATATGGGTATTCTCGTAGTCTCGGGCGTTGCGGTGTACTTTATTGTGTTGGCATTGACCGGGGTTCGGGTAAGACATTTTCGCCACAGGTAGGTTATAATCGCGCGTTTTCTCACCAGTGAAACCATACACCGCTGGCAAACAAGGGTTCGCTTTACATGCGTCTGATCCGGGGCCTGACCAACCTGAAAAGCCTTTCGCAGCAGGACGAAGCTCCGCTCGCGGACGGGTGTGTCGCTACCATCGGAAACTTCGATGGGGTTCACCTTGGGCACCAGACCATCATTGACCAGGTTCATGAAAAAGCACTGGAGCTCGGCGTGCCTTCCGTGGTGATGGTCTTTGAGCCCCAGCCCCGTGAGTTTTTCCAGGGCCGTGAAGCACCACCAAGGTTGATGCCGTTCCGGCAGAAATTCGAATCGCTGTTGGCGTCTGGCATCGACGTTGTCCTGTGCCTGCGTTTTAACGAGCGCTTCCGGAGTTACTCTGGTATGGGCTTTATTGAGGACGTTTTGATGGATGGCCTTGGTGTTCGCCATCTTGTCGTAGGAGACGATTTTCGTTTCGGTTGCGACAGGGCCGGCGATTTTTCACTGTTGCGGGAAGTAGGCGAGCAACGCGGCTTCACGGTGGAAAACACCCGTACCGTGACGGTGCATGGCGAGCGTGTCAGCAGCACCCGTATTCGAGGTGTGCTTTCAGAGAACCGGATCAACGACGCCGAGGATTTACTGGGGCATCCTTACCGCATCCGAGGGCGAGTCGTTTATGGTCGCCAGTTGGGGCGGCAGATTGGCGCGCCCACGGCGAACATCCTGTTACCTCATATGCCGGCGCTGCGAGGGGTCTACGTGGTAAGCGCTACCCTTGAAGATGGCCGTGTTCTGGACGGTGTAGCCAACATCGGTCTGCGCCCCACAGTGGACGGTAAGCAGCCGGCCCTGGAAGTGCACCTGTTTGACTTTGCTGGCACACTTTATGGCCAGCGTCTTGATGTGGTTTTCCGCCATGCCCTGCGGGACGAGGTGAAATTCGACTCGGTGGATGACCTCAAGGAGCAGATTGCCCGTGACTTTGACGATGCGCGGGCGTGGATTGCAGGCAATGGCTCCTCAGCCACCGGACATTGACCGACATTTAACAACCTGAGCTACGCACCATTACCATGAGCGACTACAAGCACACTCTGAATCTGCCTGAAACTGCCTTTCCCATGCGCGGTAATCTGGCCAAGCGCGAGCCTGACATGCTCCAGCGCTGGCAAGACCTTGACGTATACGGCAACCTGCGCAAGCAGCGTGAGGGGCGGGACAAGTTCATCCTCCATGATGGCCCTCCCTACGCCAATGGCAGCATTCATATCGGTCATGCGGTCAATAAAATTCTCAAGGATATGATCGTCAAATCCCGCAGCTTCATGGGTTACGACGCGCCTTATGTGCCGGGCTGGGACTGCCATGGCTTACCAATTGAGCACAAGGTGGAGCAGGAGATTGGCAAGGCGGGTGTGAAGGTGGATTACAAGACCTTCCGTCAGGCCTGTCGTGATTACGCTACCAAACAGATCGCCGGCCAGAAGGCCGATTTCATCCGCCTTGGGGTGATGGGTGAATGGGAAAAGCCGTACCTGACCATGGACCCGAAGGTCGAGGCGGGCATTGTGCGTGCTTTGGGCAAAATAGTCGCCAAAGGCCATCTGGTGCGGGGGTTCAAGCCGGTGTACTGGAGCGTGGTCGGTCAGTCTGCACTGGCGGAAGCCGAAGTTGAGTACCAGGACAAGACGTCAGTACAGATCGATGTGCGGTTCACGGTCGTAGACCAGGCGCGCGTGCTCGACCTGTTTGGTACCGACAAGGGCGAGGGTGATGTGTCGGTTGTTATCTGGACGACGACACCCTGGACCATTCCCGCCAACCAAGCTGTTTCACTGCACGCTGAGCTGGAATATGCCTGGTACAGACCGATGCCGGACATGGACGGGAGCGTATGATCCTCGCCGCGGACATGGTGGATGGCATCATGTCGCGTTGGGGTGTTGAGAACTATGAGGTACTGGCGACTGTACCAGGCGCCACGCTGGAAAAACTGAATCTGCATCATCCGGTGTATGACAAGCAGGTGCCGCTGGTCCTGGGCGACCATGTGTCCACCGACGCTGGTACCGGCGCCGTCCACACGGCCCCCGATCATGGCATGGAAGACTTTGAAGTGGGGAAGGCCTACGGCATTGATACCATCAGCCTGGTCAAGGCCGATGGCACCTATACCCAGGCCGCCGGTGAGTTTGCTGGCGTTCACGTCTACAAGGCGGATGACCCTGTGTGTTCAGCTCTGGAACGCGAGGGCAAGTTGGTCCGGGCGGAGAAGTTCAGCCACAGCTACCCCCATTGCTGGCGTACCAAGACACCGTTGATCTACCGAGCCACCCCTCAGTGGTTTATCAGCATGGAGAAGGAAAACCTCCGTGACGACGCCCTGGAAGCCATCAAGGGTGTGCGCTGGGTGCCTGCCTGGGGGCAGAACCGCATCGAGGCCATGTTCAGGCAATCCCCGGACTGGTGTATCTCGCGCCAGCGTACCTGGGGTGTGCCGATCACACTGTTTATCCACAAGGAAACGCAGGAACTGCATCCGGATACCCAGAATCTGATTGAGGCGGCAGCGAAGGAAATCGAAAAGGGCGGTATTGACGCCTGGTACGACATCGATACCACAGAGCTGCTGGGCAGTGATGCCGACCAGTATGAAAAGGTGTTGGATACCCTGGACGTATGGTTTGATTCCGGTGTCACACACGAATCCGTGCTGCGCCCCCGCACCGAACTGGGTCAGTTCCCAGCAGATATGTATCTGGAAGGTTCAGACCAGCACCGTGGCTGGTTCCAGTCGTCCCTGAAAACCTCCATCGCGATGAACGGCGTGGCGCCGTATAAGCAGGTGCTGACTCATGGCTTCACCGTCGATGGTAAGGGCCGCAAGATGTCCAAGTCCCTGGGCAACGTGATCGCGCCCCAGGAAGTGATGAACGAGCTGGGTGCCGATATCCTGCGTCTATGGGTGTCCGCGACCGACTACAGCGGTGAAATGACGGTTTCCAAGGACATCCTCAAGCAGACTGCGGACGGTTATCGTCGTATCCGGAATACCGCTCGCTTCCTGCTCAGCAACCTCACCGGTTTCGATCCGGAGCAGCATGCCGTAGCGCCAGAGGATATGATCGCGCTGGACCGCTGGATGGTCGACAAGGCCCTGCAGCTGCAGACGGAGCTGCATGAGGATTACCAGAATTACGCGTTCCTGCGCATCTACCAGAAGGTGTACAACTTCTGCGAGGCCACCCTGGGCGGGTTCTATCTGGATATTATCAAGGACCGGCAATACACCACTCAGGCCGACAGCCGCGAGCGTCGCTCCTGTCAGACGGCCCTGTTCCATGTGGCGGAAGCGCTGGTGCGTTGGATTGCGCCGATCCTGAGTTTCACGGCCGATGAAATCTGGCAGCACCTGCCCGGTAAGCGTGGCGATACCGTGTTCTACGAAACCTGGTATGAAGGCCTGACAGCACTGCCGGGCGACGCCGAACTGGGCCGTGATTACTGGAGCCGTATTTACAGCGTTAAAGAAGCGGTGAATAAGTGCCTGGAAGAGGTTCGTGGCAGGGGAGAAATCAAAGGTTCCCTCAGTGCGGAAGTGACTCTCTACTGCGAAGGCGACCTTGCCAAGGATCTGCAGTACCTTGGTGAAGAGTTACGCTTTGTGCTGATTACGTCGGAAGCCACGGTAGCACCGGTGTCTGACGCCGGCGACGCGGAGCCGACGTCCCACGAGGGATTGCTTGTAAAAGTAAACCCCGCCGGACACGCCAAGTGTGAACGCTGCTGGCATCATCGGGCCGATGTCGGTCAGAGTGAGCAGTATGGCGACCTGTGTGGTCGTTGTGTGACCAACGTGGAAGGGCAGGGCGAGTCCCGCTCGTTTGCCTGATGGACGTCGCCTTGTGGAAAGCGTAATGACCAATACGGAAGAAACCGGCTCCAAGCTCCGCTGGCTCTGGCTGGCGGTGCTCGTTATCGTGCTGGACCTTGGGAGCAAGGCCATGGCTACGGCCATGCTGACCTATGGCAACCCGGTACCGGTAATGCCACTGTTCAATCTGACCTTGCTGCACAACACCGGTGCGGCGTTTAGCTTTCTGGCCGGTGCCGCAGGTTGGCAACGCTGGTTTTTTGTCTCCCTGGCACTGGTGGTCAGCGTAGTTCTGGTTGTATGGCTGAAATCCCTGCGGCGCCATGAAACCTGGTCGGCGATTGCCATCGTATTAATCCTTGGCGGCGCGCTGGGTAACGTTTACGACCGCGTTGTTCATGGCTACGTGGTCGACTTCCTGCATTTTTACTGGAACGGCTACCATTTTCCCGCTTTTAACATCGCCGATACGGCCATCACTATTGGTGCCGGTATGATGATTCTGGATATATTCCGCAAGCCCCGGGAACCGGATGCGGACAACAGGAGCGACAATCGCTGATGAAAGAACTTCCCGTAGATCAGGGCACTCGCGTTACGCTTCATTTTGCGTTGAAGTTCAGTGACGGTGAGATCATTGATTCCACTTTCGAGAAAGAGCCGGCAACACTGGAGATTGGTGACGAGAACCTGCCGGAAAATTTTGAGGCCTACCTGATGGGTATGACGGCGGGCGACCGCAATAGCTTCGAAGTACCTCCTGAAAAGGCCTTTGGGCAGCATAATCCGAGTAACGTGCAAACGTTCAAGCGGAGTGAGTTCAGCGCGGACATGGTGCTTGAAAAGGGGGTTATGATCTCATTCGCGGATGCGCGTCAGAGTGAGTTGCCGGGCGTCGTTAGCCGTGTGGAAGGGGATCAGGTCGAGGTGGACTTTAATCACCCTCTGGCGGGGCGTACACTGACATTTGAAGTGGAAGTTATTGATGTGGAGCCTGTTGGTCGGGCCCACTAAGCGCATTTTGGTCCTCCCTCAGGCTTCTGCAAACTTGTTTGATATCTCAGGGCAATTCTATGCAAATCCGACTCGCTAATCCTCGTGGTTTCTGTGCCGGTGTCGACCGCGCTATCGAAATAGTGAACCGTGCCCTGGATGTCTTTGGTGCGCCCATTTACGTGCGCCATGAAGTGGTGCATAACAAATTTGTGGTGGACAATCTGCGCAACCGCGGCGCTATCTTTGTGGATGAGCTGGAAGAGGTGCCGGACGACAAGCTGGTGATCTTCAGTGCCCACGGTGTGTCCCAGGCGGTGCAGAATGAAGCCGCGCGCAGGGGGTTGAAGGTGTTCGACGCAACCTGTCCTCTGGTAACCAAGGTTCACCTCGAAGTGATGAAGTACAGTCGCGATGGGCGTGAATGCATCCTCATTGGCCACCATGGTCATCCAGAGGTGGAAGGCACCATGGGGCAGTATGACCATGGCAACGGTGGCGATATCTATCTTGTGGAGGACGAGAAAGACGTTGCCGAACTGGTCGTGAAAGATCCGTCCAGGCTGTCTTATGTAACTCAAACCACGCTTTCCATGGACGACACGGCCCGAGTCATCGATGCCTTGCGTGAAAAGTTCCCGGACATTCAGGGCCCTCGCAAAAACGATATCTGCTACGCCACGCAGAACCGTCAGGATGCTGTGAAGCAGTTGGCCGGTGACTGTGACCTAATGCTGGTAGTGGGTTCGCCGAACAGTTCCAATTCCAATCGATTGCGGGAGTTGGCCGAGCGCATGGGAACGCCTGCCTATCTTATAGACCAATCAAATCAAATAGATCCGACGTGGCTCGAGGGCAAGCAATCCATTGGCGTGACTGCTGGCGCGTCTGCCCCGGAAATACTGGTCAATGAGGTAATTGCGCGTTTAAGGGAGCTTGGCGGCGAGGTGCCCGAAGAGATTGAGGGCAGGGAGGAGAATATCGTTTTCTCGATGCCTAAAGAATTGCGAATCGATGCCATCGAAGTCTGATTGTGATGGCATCGTTCGTGTCATATTCGTTTACCAGCACCCTGTTGCCTGGTCTGCGCCGCGATTACCCTGTTCATCCAGCGTAAGAGTTCCACAATCATCGTCTGTCTGAGGTCCGGTTGGAACTGCCTGCAAGGTAAACGCATTCCGGGCTACGTTCCCCACAAAGCTGATATCGTAGAACGCGTCTCCGTTCTGCGGCGACTGATCGAATGGCAAAACAGGATTATTACCCCCATCGCGATAATCAAAACCGTTGGAGTATCGACGCTCCATCCATTGGGTGAGTTCTAGCAGGTCTGCCTGCGCAGTTGTTCGTCGGGTTTGCTCCATCTGGCTCTGATAAAGAGGAAGCGCTATTGCTGCGATGATGGCAATGATCGCGACCGCAATCATCATCTCGATCAACGTAAAACCTGAGTTCGAGTGAGTCTTCAAAATCGTTATCCCTCTTAGTTTACTAGTGGTCGCCATTCCCGCCTGGTCAGTTCAGGACTTCTACTTTTTGTACCAGACGAGCACCAGTTTGTTGATCTGCGACGCCTCCGAGCTCCAGCTTGAGACGATCACCCTCTACGAGCCGCTGGACGACTTGTTCCCGGGACCATGAGGCACCGTTGAAGGTAATGACACGTTCCAGCACGAACGAATTATCATCAACAATCAGTATGAAAGAGTCGGGATGGACAGAATTCACCGTTCCCTCAAAAGACACGGTTCTGAGGGACATAGGATTGCCGTCGACAACCTCATCATCCGCTTGAGCGGATGATGCCAGAAATCCACTTGTAATAGCTGTAAGAGCGAATACGGCGATGACAAGAACTCTGTGTAATTGAAACGGTAGTAAGCGAGAAATCATAGTCTTTTCCTGCTACTCAAATAAAAGATAGGAACACTGTTCTAGGTGTGAGGCAGCTTCTTAACGAAGCTGCTCCCAAGTCTGTCGTCCAATGCTTGAGTCAAGAGACCGGGCGCAGAGTCCGTCTTCACAGGGATCTCCCGGTGAGAGTTTATTGGGATCCAGTCCCGGTATCACCACTTCTGCGTCGCCGTCTTCGGTTGCGATTGTACGGTTTTCACCGCCGTAACCCACCTGAATGCCGCTTGGAGCATAGCCGCCTACGATATCACCCGCGTTGAAGGTACCATCGCTGTTCAGGTCGAAGACGGGGGTTTCAGAAGGAACGCCGGTTGTCAGTTTGAGATCCATAATAAACCCGGTACGTCCACTTCCGCAGGGGTCATCATCAGGGATGACGGTAGTGAATCGAACCCGATCCGGGTTTACACCAAACGGGAAGGTAGCCCGGCTGATAACTCGCTCTCCCTGTTTGTTTGAGTTGTAGGCAAGGTCCAGGTACCAGCCTTGCTGATTTGTCGACTGGTTGCTAGAGGTTTCCCGAACAGTAAAGCTGTTGGTACCGTTCCCTGACGCCCTATTCACAACGACATCTTCCTGTCTGGTGATGGTCTGTTGCACCAGGTCATCTCGTTCCAGTCTAAATGCGTTCAGGTTGTCTTTTATGGCGTACAGTGTCTGGACGTCATAGTCACCCTCGTCACCGTTTCGCAGGAAGCTACCGGTACCGAACGCCGCTACGAGTTCGTCATTGTTGTTGGGGTTGAGTGCGACCCGGGGCGCAACAGTGATTGGTTGGCTGTTACCCGCTGGGCTCTTAGCGGTGAATACTTTGGTTGCATCCCACCCGTTAGCGCCCCCGGTAAGGTCGAATCGCCAAAGATTGCCTAACAGATCGCCAGCGTAGGCATAACGGGTGATGGCATCTGTCTCCGGAAAACTGGTGATGGTAGCGGAGGCAAGGCCGTTTGAGTTCGCAGCGCTACCGGCTCCGGTTTGGAGTTCTTTGACGAGGTTGCCGGTTTCCAGGTCAACAACAAACAGACTGGATTGACCGCTGGCCCCGTTGTAGCCATTTCCAAAAATGGCTACCCAGGTTCCATCGTCGAGGCGGGAAATCTGCGGATCGGTAACGCCGTATCCGAGATTCGGATGTTGGAACTCCCACAACACATCATCTGCTGGAGAGAATGATCCTGGTTCGGTTATATCAAGCGCAAATACTGTTTTGCCGCCTTTGCCCATAGTTCCCAAAAGCACAGTTCGCCACTCGGCGGAACCGTTTCCGTCCTTATCAATATAGGCATCCTGTACTCGTGGTGTGCCATCCATGAAGTATTTGTGGTTGTAGTTGGGCTTCATCAGCTCTGAAATGCGCGCATATGTATTCGAGCCCGAGGGGAGCAGCAGTTCTGATGGAATATAGCCGAAGAGCTCTTTACCGGTTTCGCCATCAAAGGCGTGCAATATGCCGTCGTTGGCAGGCACATACAGAGCATCGATCCGGTTCTGGTACGTGGACGTAGATCGGAACGTACCGTATTTACTACCTTCGGTACCGCCAAGGCGAGCAAAGCCGTAGTTGGTTTTACCGACGAACTGGGGGTTCGCGTTGATCACATCACCCAGAAGCCTAAGCACAGTATTACCTCCAGCGTCAGTGCCCTGCCGGCTTCGGAGAGTTGCGTGAGCGTCATTGTCGCCATGAAGCCAGGCCAGTCGATTATGGCCAAGGTTATCTTGAGTGGCGTTCAGTGTTGGATCGGCATTCAGCGCATCGCGTTGAGCAGCCGAGAGGTTAGAAAGAGAGCTGGCCGATGCGAATTCCAGGTCAACGCCGCTACTTCCATTGTGGGTGATCAATTTCCGGTCTGTCGGGAGCGTCTGTCTCAGAATTTCTTCGGCATCCCAGAGCTGTTTGCCCTGGTCGAAGCTGAACCCTGACAAAGTGCCGGACCAGTCTTCACTGCGGAAGCCCGCAAAGAAGCCCAGCGAGTCAGCGCGCAAGACTGCTGAACTGACAGCTGCGGATGAGGCAGATGTCTGTGAGCGAGCAATTACATCACCAAGGAAATTCTTGATTTCGTCGGCGAACTCCTTCGGGTTCTGTGCGCTCGCGTAGCCTCCGCGGCCATTGATAGCGGCATGGAGCAAGTCATCGATATTCTGAGGCTCCGATCTGAACCGGGTTCAGGCCAGTTAATGTTGATTCCGCTGTCTGGGTCGAGTGCAGCAAGTGCATCGGCCTCCTTGATGTCGCCTGTGACGCCGAGCCCGATCGTGAAGGTTGTCATGTGCTGCCAGAATGCCGGGTCGGTCGATGTAACGGGGACCTTGTTACCGAGGTCTGTGCGCAGGTCGTTTTTCCAGTACTGCATCGCAACATCCGCCAGAGTGTTGGAATGCCCGTCGGTAAATGGCGACACGGCTGTGTAGTTGAAATCGGAGCCGTCGGGATCTGGGTTGGTGTAGGACGGTCCCGGCGTATTGTCGACATTTCCGACAGAGGGGCTGCTTCCGTTCCAGATACCGTCGGTCATAATAAGGGAGAAGCTTTGGCGACATTCAATGTGTGCGGTACTGTCATTGGTACCAGGAGTTTCTCCCCATGGGCCTGATTGTCCGTGCGGGAATAGTACTTGCCGACATCCCTGAGCGCCGTTCTCAGTGGGGTGCCACCGTTTACACTCTTGTTGTGAAGCCAGGTTAGAAATTGCTGGCGGCGAGCGGCTGTGTATGGACGCACTCCACTGACAAGGGTATCTGTGTCGTTTACGCCATCAATAGTGTTGTTGTTGACGTTAATAGCGCCATAGCCAACCCGGATATTGTCTGGAAGATCAAAGAAGGCTTCCGTAATACCCGATTTGGCCGCCAAGGTCCGCGTGCTGTAATAGGAAAACCAGTTTGCATAGTTTTGTTTGATGTCGGCGGAGGCACTGTTCAGCAAAATGGGGGTATAACAGTCGTCTTGTCGGGGATTATTATCGCAACTCGTGGACGAGTTGAACTGCATGTAAAAGCCTTCCTCAATGCTACCGATGCTGTCGAAGCGAATATATTCACTCAGATCATCGGCCCCATCGGATTGATCAAATCCGTTTACCCAGGCGTTGGTGTAACTCGAATTTGGATAACGAGAGCTGCCATCCGGTTTGAAAGGAGGCTGATAGGTTATTGTCGGGTCGTAATAGACCTTGTTTACCCGACTGGAGTAGTAGTATCGATTGCCGCTATTACCACTGAGGTTGTCTGGCATGTAACGCCACGCCATGGACCCTGAGTCGTCATACACAAACACCAGGTTTGAATCGACTGATTCCTTCAGAAACAGTGGTACCTGAGCCAGGTTGACCTGTGCCATGGCGGATTGCATGGTGCAGATTGAGAACAAAAGGCTGGCACTAAAAATGCCCAGTTTTGAGTAACTTGAGCGCTTGTGCGATGCTTTCTTGAGCGTTTTCATGGCAAACTCTCCAGTTGGAGTCAGCAATTCATTGTGATGTTTGTCAGACGGCGAAGTTCAACACAAGCCGACGTTTACTCTGGTGGTAACAAAACCGTAGATTGTAAAACGGTAACCGCTTCGTCACTTCCACCCTGGGCTCTTGACGTTGCCAGGTAGCGTTCGAAGCAGGGTTGTCCGGGTTCGATCGGGCACACATCCGCAAGGCGCGCAAGGTGGTAGGCGGGCTGTGCGCTTACATCCGGGCCGGCGACCCCTGTGCCGGACCGGGCAGGGTTGTTGCCATCCCACTCCCACGGACTGTCGAGCATTGCCTCGCTAAAGGCTGTCACACGGGTACCTGGGGTATTCAGGATATCGTTTTCACTTTGTCGTAATGCAGCTTCTGAAGCCTGAAACGAAATTGCGCTGTCGTGAGCGTTGCTCGCCATTCGCTCCTGCATTACGGATCCCTGCATACCCCCGATGGCTAGCAGGGAGATCAGCAGCAGCATGACAAGCGCGACAATCAACGTCGCCCCGCGCTGGCGCATATTGAGGGGGCTAACGCTATCCATGGACTGTCTCACTCGATTCCGGGTCGCTTTCATTACATTCTCCCCCTGAGTGCGGTGGTGCTGACGGAGATGAGTCGTACACGTCGGTCTCCGTTGTTTGCCTGGGAGACTTCACTGCCAAGCATGTCAAAATTGCGATTGTTCTCTTCTTCCAGAACTTCGTCCTGGCTGCGGGTCATGACCGAGAATCGAACGCTCACGATGGTGTTCCAGTCGACCACCTCGTCGGCGGGGACATAATCATCTGCAGCGCTGGTTCCACCGGTATCTTCGCCATAGAGGATTTGCAGTGTTTCAACGCCGGAGACCAGTTCTTGGGGGGGCTGGAGAGGTGTCATCATGCGCCTGAACAGGGCGGGTTCGCCGTTGGTGCCCTGGCCAATGTAATAAGCCATTGACGTAAACTGGTAGACTCTGGTCTGAGGGTCGTAATTCAGGTTGAAGTTATTGCCGTTGTTCCCCGGGTTGACATTGCCACCGGCCATAGTAACGGAGCTGGAATTAGCGTTGTTGCTCTTCTGGAACATTTCGCCTTCGGAGCAGTCGCCACGGGTTGCTAGAACAACTGATTCGGCCTCCACTCCAGAATTGTCTGCCAAGTTAATGCTGTTACCATTCTGGGGGTTAGCAGAGTTTACGGGCACACCAAGAGAGGTCAGGGCGTTGACAATAATGACATCAGAGTTGGTGATCACTGAGCCGGCAAGGTCAGCAGGCAGGTTTGCACCTGCGGTACCCGAAGCCCAATTACCGGCGCCGGGCGTTGCCATGGCGTTTGCCAGCGTGACGCTATCGCCTGGGCCGGTTCCCGTATACTCCCATCCCTGGAGTGCCTGGTCCAGTGGCACTACTAGGCCGCCATTTAGGCGGTTGTCGACAACCTGGTCAAGCGGCCTGCCCATTTCCGCGAGGCATCCGAAACTGCCCGCTGAACGGAAATCCGGTGTCAGGACGGCGGAAACAAATCGGGTGCTTTCCTGCGCGTGGGCAAGGCCCTGCGTCTGACGATAGGTTTCATTACCGCTCAGATAAATTTGGATTACTCCAAGGGTAAGAATGAGGCCGAGAGCTGTTGCAATCAGCAGCTCAACCAGCGACAGGCCTGATTGGCTGGCCCCAGGACGAGTATCGGGGGCAGAGGGAGCGCGGAACTTTGACATGATCAAATCTGAGTCCTCACTACTACAGGGTTCATGGCCTGGTCGTTCTGGTTCCAGTCTATGGTGACTGTAACCACGTTGGTTAAGGGATCGACTGCAACGGTACGCTCAGCTTCTGGAAGAAGACAGGCGAGGCTGTTTTCCCAGGCGGCAATGTCGTTGGCTGCAACGGTTGCATTTGCCGGTACGAAAGACGTGGCGCAATCACCACCATCAGCGCCCTGCGCGTCGTCCTGAGCCAGGGCATAGTCACCGGGGTTGTCGGAATTCGCACGAATTCGGTCCAGCAGGTCTTCCGCGAGCAGGACCGCTTGGCTCCGGCTCTGGGACTGAGAGTTCATTTGCAGGGAAACGACCTGTGTTGAAGCAACGCCCAGTATGCCGATGGCAAGGACCAAGACTGTAATGAGTATCTCAATCATGCCAAGACCGGACTGGTGTCTCGGGGAAGCCAGGCCGGAGCGGTGCTTAGAGGTCTGAGTCATAGTTGGAGTCACGGGCATACTTCTCCGTCATCTACTTCGGTTCGTCCAACCGGGCTTACCCGGATCCTTCGGAAGGATATGTCACCACTGGTACAGCCGACCGGAGCGACGGTAAAGGTTTGAGCAGTTTGTGGAACAAGAAACCCGCGCCGATCAAACACCAGATCGCCTACGCTTTCAGTAAAGGTAAGATTACCAGGTGACTCGAACCCGCGAATCTGGTCATTGGTGCAGTCCCCGGCGTCATCACCTTCGTGCACACACCAACCGCCCCCCAGTCCACCATCGGTACTGAACGTGACGTTTGTGCCGCGTTTGATGGCTTCTGTTCTTGCAAGTTTAATGGATGACACCAGCAAGTTCGTGCCGGTTACCAGCCGATTGCTTTCTATCAGCCTGCCAAAGCCGGGGAGCGCAACAGTCGCAATGATCGCGAGAATGACCATCGTGATGAGTAGTTCTATGAGCGTGAAACCTGCGGTTCTCTTCAACATGCCAAATTCCGTTGGTAAGCCTCAGGTTAGTAAACCAAAGGCGCCATAGATATGCATCGCCTATTCGATGAACGGTCGAACATCCGGTATGGGCGGTATTCGGCGGCTGAAGATGAGGTTTCGGTCACACTCTGGGGGCGACCATCGGGCCTTTGTTCATGGGCCAGGGCAGGTGATGGTCGTTCCCCAGGGAAGTCTGATTTCCCCATCCCCGTCTTCGTCATGGAGTGTCCGAATGCGGCCGCCAATATTGAGGGCCAGGTAACTCATGTCAAATCTTCCGTTGGTTGATGCAGAACACGCGACAAGGCTTCCCATGGTGCCGTGACTCATACCTTTGGCAGATAGCTGGAAGTAGCCTCTTCCGGCTGTTCGGGAATAGAGGCTGGACTGCCCCCTCGTGAGCGTGAACACCCGGTGGACTTTTCCCGCATCCGGTCGCTTGTCGTTGTTTCTGTCTGGAAATACGGAGACGGCGTTATTCCAGTCATCGGTACACCTCAGCGCGGGAGACAGCGGGCACACGGTGGTCAGGGTTTTCTGGTGGACGGCGTAGGATCGTGCGACGGCAAACATCCGGCGAGTGTCGTTGATCACATCGGTGTGGCGCGTTGAGGAGATAAGCCGAGTCCAGGAGGTGCTGGCAATTCCGGCGAGCATTGCGACCAGCGCGAGCGTGAGAATAAGTTCAACCAGGGTGAAGCCCCTGGTTCGGGCAGGGTATCGCATAGTCAACATCCATGTTGGTGGCTTGGTCTGGGCGCTTTTTTACATCCTGTAGAAAAGCGACATGAATTCTACCGTATATCAATGAACGGTGGTTACCGACGAGAGAATTCTGAGATACCGTTCACTCCATTCCCAGCTTCTTGAGGCGGTACCGAAGCGCTCGAAAGCTGATTCCCAGACGCTTAGCGGCCGCCGTTTTATTCCATCGGGTGGCTTCCAGAGCCTTCTCGATGGCTTGTCTCTCTATGTTCTCCAGGTAGTTTTCCAGGTCAATCTCGCCATCGGGCACCGGGGCAGTCCCGTCATCGTTGGCCTCGCCTTCCGCGATAACCTGGGTGGGGGACGACGCCGTCTGTACGCCATTTCCCAGGTGCAGATCGCCGGCATCAATTTGATCGGCATCGCAAAGCGTAAAGGCGCGCTCCAGAACATTTTCGAGTTCCCTTACGTTGCCCGGGAAATCGTACTGTTTGAGCCGCCCGATGGCGCCCTGGGTTAGCGAGGCGGGTTCGCATTCATATTCTTTACCGATTCTTTCGAGAATGTGGCGAGCAAGCAAGGAAATGTCGTCTGGTCGTTCCCGCAGAGGAGGCACAGCCAGTTCAATGACGTTGATCCGGTAGAAAAGGTCTTGCCGAAAAATGCCTTCCTGAACCAGATCTGGAAGGTTCTTATGGGTCGCGCTGAGTACCCGGATATCCACCGGAACTTCCTTGGTATCGCCAACCGGGCGGACAGCCTTTTCCTGAATTGCCCTCAGGAGTTTTACCTGCATTGCCAGAGGCAGGTCAGCAACTTCGTCCAGAAACAAAGTGCCACCGTTGGCAGATCGAAACAGGCCGTCTTTGTTTTCAACGGCCCCGGTAAAGCTGCCCTTTTGTGCCCAAAAAATTCACTCTCCATGAGTTCAGAGGGGATGGCTCCACAGTTGACAGCTATAAAGGGACCGTCGCGGCGAGGACCCTGCAAATGAATCATTCTTGCGACCAGTTCTTTACCGCTACCCGATTCCCCGCTGATGAAAACGGGTGCTTGGCTTCTGGCCAGTTTCCGAGTTTGGCTTCGGAGTTTTTGAATTTCTGTTGATTTGCCGAGTAACAGACCCGGTTCATCGTCAGTGTCCTGAGTGTTGGCTTCGGCCTCCGACAACCGGAGAGCACTGTTGACCAACTCCCGAAGCCGCGGAAGCTCAACCGGCTTGGACACAAAATCGAAGGCACCGGCCTTCAGGGATTCAATGGCCGTATCCATGTTGCCGTAGGCCGTGATTACAGCCACAGGGGTACAGGGCGTATTCTGCTGTATCCACTGCACAAGCTCGATGCCGTTGCCATCGGGCAGGTTCATGTCTGTCAGGCAGAGTTGTGGTTTGTGTTCACCCAGAAGCTTCTTCGCGCAGGTGATGTCTGGCGCGGTCAGGGTTGTTATTCCCATACGGCTGAGTGTGATTTCCAGAAGGTCCCGGATATCGGGTTCGTCGTCTACGATCAGGGCGGTATGAGTGGTCATTGGATTGTTATCGGTTCCATGTCGTTATTCAGACTACCGGGCTTCCGGATTTGTTAGATCATCCGTCCATGGTGGGCGAATGTAATGCGGAAACAACAGCCGGGCTGGTTGTCCTCTACCAGGGACAGGTGAGCCTGATTAGCCTCGCACAGTTCTCGAGCCAGATAAAGGCCGAGTCCCGTCCCACTCTTGTCGGTTGTGAAAAAAGGTTCAAAAACAGACACGCGGTGCTCCGGAGCGATGCCCGGGCCGAAATCGCGAACATCCACGTAGCGCGCTCGCCATCGGCGGCCACACCTGCATACAGTTCTATGCGCCGTTCGCCGGTCGCCTGTTTACTATACCGGAGGCCATTGTCACAGAGGTTGACCATCACTTGTTCAATCTGGCTGACATCAAAGCGCGCCAGGGGTAGGTTGCGTTCGGTGCGAAGCAGAATCTCGTCAGATTTCTGGTGTTCGTTACTCTGGGTTTGCAGGTAATCGTCGCGGAACGCGGATAACCATTTGTCGACGTCAATGAGGTCGGTGTCGGCAGCGCGTCGTCTCGACAGGTCAAGCACATTTTCGATGATGCCGTTAACCCGTCGGGAATGCCGTTCGATGATGTCCAGCATTTTGCGATCCCCCTCATCCAGGTTGGGGGATTCGTTCATCAATTGGGACGCGTGGCTGATGGCCCCCAGCGGGTTCCGAATTTCATGGGCGATACCTGCGGTCAGCCGCCCCAGGGACGCCAGCTTCATTTGCTGGGCCTGTTGCGTCACCCTGCTCATGTCATCGATAAATACCAGGATCTGGTCGCCGCGCTGCTGATCGAGCTGAGTGAAATTGGCCTGTACCACGGGCGAGGTTTGTGTAGCCTGGAAAGGTTCTGTTCTGCGGGCAGGGTCTTTCAGCCAGGCATCGAGGCCTCTTCGGAGCGGCCGTGGCAGATTTCGTCCCCGGCTGGGTAATTTCGAGTCCTCGGTGGCAGTGCCAAACAGCAATTCTTCCGCAGCAGCATTAGCCAGGCGGATTCGCCCGAACCGGTCGAGAACAAGTATGCCGGTTCTCATGCGCTGGATAATCTGGCGATTGATCTGCTCCAGTTCGGCAATGCTGCGGGCTCGGGAACTGGCAAGCGCTTCGCTTCGCAGCATGCGCCGGGATATGTATTGGAGGATAAACGCTGCGGCAAAATAAAGAATGCCCAGGGAGCCAGCGCGAACAATTTCATCGGCGGAGTCATCAAACACCAGCACGGACCAGGCCGAGATGCCCAGAGAACAGATAGCACCCAGCGCCGCGTAGAAGGTGCCGATCCTGGTAGGGGTAAGTATGTTGCCTGCAGCCACGGAAACGATAACCAGATTCGCCAGGCCATTGGTAATGCCGGTGCTGGCAATCAGGAGTCCATGCAGGAGCAGGATGTCCATCAATATGGATACTGTGATATGGCGGCTTCTGGGCTGAAACCCTGCCAGCATTGTCAGGGCAATGAAGCCATTGATGGCGAGATAGCAGACCACCCCGGCCTGGTAATAATCCATTGCCCGGAAGCGGGAGTCGAAGTTTATAGGGTCCACAAACAGCAACGCCACCAGTATAACGCTGACGACTACACGGTAGTGGTTATAGACCCGAAACAGCCGGCCCCTCTGGTTTGAGGGTGGTGTATCGGTAATGGGCTGCTGATCAGGAGTGGTTGGTTGCGCCATCGTCCAGTGGATATCCCGCGAGAATTCTGATGTCTTGAGGGGTTATAATAGCCTTTTAATGGCAATGAGTTACAGGAGCTGCGTTATGTCCGTGCAAAAGGATGGTCAGGGGCCCGGAAAACTTCGGGTAGTGATGGCCCAACTCGATTTTCTGGTGGGCGATATCCCTGGCAATACCCAAAAGGTGATTGAGGCGACCCGACGCGCGGAACAGGAGCATCAGGCGGATCTGGTTGTGTTCCCGGAATTGTGTCTTACCGGTTACCCACCGGAAGACCTTTTATTAAGGCCCAGTATGGATGTGCGCGTTGCAGACGCGCTGGAAACCTTGCGCGGGGAGCATCTGGGCCCCGCCATCATCGTGGGGGCTCCGATACGGGAGGGCGCTCTACTTTACAACGCTGCGGTCGCCATTGAGCTGGGAAATATAACCGGTCGCTACTTCAAGCGGTTTCCTCCCAATTATCAGGTTTTCGACGAGAAGCGCTATTTTGCCAATGGCGTGGATACTCTGGTCATGGATATCAAAGGGGTGCCAGTGGGCATTACCATCTGTGAGGACATTTGGAGCGAGGGGCCGGTGGAAGACGCTGCCGCGGCAGGCGCCAGACTGGTCGTCAACCTCAATGCATCACCCTACGATATTGACAAGCAGGTGCGGCGAAAGGCTCTGGTAGAACGCAAGGCTTTTGAGAATCGGGTGAGTATTGTCTACGTCAATCTGATTGGCGGGCAGGACGAACTGGTCTTTGATGGTGGCTCTGTGGTTTACGACCATTCCGGGGTGCTTGCAGCCGAAGCACCACAGTTCAGCGAAGGGCTCTATCCGGTGGACTTCGTCTGTGAGCATCATTGCCAGCCAATCCCGCAGCCTGCCGTTGCCGAACCGTCGCTGGAGGAAAATGTCTACAAGGCCCTGGTCCTGGGAGTGCGGGACTACGTCAACAAGAATGGTTTTAAATCCGTTGTTCTGGGGCTCTCCGGCGGTATCGATTCAGCGGTGACTCTGGCTGTTGCGGCGGATGCCCTGGGGGCCGACCGGGTACGCGCGGTGATGATGCCTTTTCGCTATACCTCGGGTATGAGTATTGAAGACGCGGAAGCCGAGGCCGTGGCCCTGGGCGTTCAATACGACGTGTTCTCCATTGAGCCGATGTACGATGCCTTTATGAAAACATTGGCGGCCCCGTTTGAGGGCACGCAACCTGACACCACCGAGGAGAATCTGCAGGCCCGGCTGCGGGGCGTTCTGTTGATGTCTCTGTCCAACAAGTTCGGTTCGCTGGTGCTGACGACTGGCAACAAAAGTGAAATGGCGGTGGGCTACTCGACCCTGTACGGGGATATGGCCGGCGGCTTTGATGTGCTCAAGGACGTTCCCAAAACCCTGGTTTTTCGCCTCGCCTGGTATCGCAACAGTGTTTCGCAGGTGATTCCGGAACGGGTCATTACCCGTCCGCCGTCGGCAGAGCTGGCACCGGATCAGAAAGACGAGGATAGCCTGCCGGGATACGACGTTCTTGATCAGATCCTCAATCTCTACGTGGAGCGGGATCTCAGTGCCGATGCCATTGTGGCTCAGGGGTTCGACAGGGCGGATGTCGATCGCGTGGTGCGGCTGGTGGATATTAACGAATATAAGCGCAGGCAGGCGCCGATAGGCGTGAGAATTACCGAAAGGGGGTTTGGTAAGGATCGGCGTTACCCGATTACCAATGGCTGGAAAAGTGGAAAGTAGATTGCGGTAGGGCTGCCTGATTGCTCGGGCAGCCCTGCCAAATGTTATTCGTCGCCCATCAAGCCGAAGGTGACCACGCTAGACAGGGAGCGGTCCTCGCGTTTGAGTATGTCTGGCTGGAACTCTCCGTTCTCATTGAAGGCGGCGCTGTCCGGGAAGTTCTCTTTCAGCATCGCCACGGCATCCGTTGCTCCTTTTTTCAGATCCATGAAGCGGAACGTTTCCGCCAGGATGATCAAGGCTTCTTCGACGGACGGCGTCGTTGAATAATTTTCGATAATGTATCGAGCTCGGTTGTTCGCCGCGATGTAAGCTTCACGGCTGATGTAATATCGTGCCGCGTAAAGTTCCAGTTCAGCCAGGCGGTTGCGGATCGCAATCATGCGCTGGCGGGCATCTGGAGCGTATTCGCTGGAGGGGTAGCGGTTCAGCAGCTCGGAAAAGTCCCGGAACGCCTGGCGCTGTTCGCCGGGGTCTCTTGCCGAAACGTCCACCGGGAAGTAGCGGGCAGCCAGGCCAATATCCAGATTATAGGATGCCAGGCCTCGCATATAGAGCGCATAGTCGGCGTGATCGCTCTGTGGATTCAGTCTGAGAAAACGGTCTGCCGCCGCGCGGGCCCCTTCCAGGTCAAGATTCTGGTAGCGGGCATAAATGAGGTCCAATTGGGCCTGTTCCGCATAGCGGCCAAATGGGTAGTAGGTTTCCAGATAGTCGAGGTTCTGCTCGGCTTCGTTGAAGTTGCCCGAGTTCATCGCATCGCGGGCATTTTCGTAATAGGTTTGTTCCGGCAGCACTTCTTCCTGCTTATCGTTCGATGCGCAGGCACTGATGAATAGCGCTGCGGTGGTGACTAGCAGTAATCGGACAACTGATCTCATGCCGGAATCCCGTATAATGGCAAAATTCGAAACGTCGGCCATTGTAACGGGGATCCGTTCACATGTGCAGTGGCACGCGCCGTGGATTCAGAAATTCTGACTCAAACGTAACACTCATACCGGCCCCGGGGGCTCAATGTCATCTGAAAACCGTATTATCGCCAGCTTCTCCATTCCACCGGAGCACAGCGACCGCCGCCTGGATCAGGCTGCGGCCGAACTGATGCCGGAGCACTCGCGCTCCCGACTGCAGGGCTGGATCAAAAGCGGCGCACTGACGGTCAATGGAAAAACCTGTAAGCCCCGGGACAAGGTAATGCTGGGCGACCGGCTCGATCTGGACGCGGAGCCGGAAGCGCAAGTCAGTTGGGAAGCGGAATCGATAGACTTGGATATTGTGTATGAAGACGAGCACCTGTTGGTCATTAACAAGCCTGCGGGCCTCGTGGTCCACCCGGCGGCAGGCCACGCTGACGGCACCCTGGTCAATGCCCTGCTCAACCATGCCCCGGAAGTGGAGAACCTGCCCAGAGCAGGGATTGTGCATCGTCTCGACAAAGATACGTCCGGCATCATGGTGGTAGCGCGCAGCCTGATTGCTCATACATCGCTGGTCGACCAGTTGCAGACCCGGACCATGGGGCGGGAATACGAAGCCATTGTGGTTGGCACCCTTACTGGAGGCTCGACGGTGGATGCACCGATTGGTCGCCACCCTCGTGAGCGCAAGAAAATGGCGGTCGTGCCTACCGGTAAGCCGGCGGTAACGCATTATCGCCTGGTGGAGCGCTTCGCAGCGCACACCCACGTTCGCTGTAAGCTGGAGAGCGGCCGTACCCACCAGATACGGGTGCATATGGCCCACGTGAAACATCCTTTGGTGGGTGACCCTCAGTATGGCGGTCGGCTACGTCTGCCGAAAGGCACAACAGACGAATTGAGGGACGTGCTTGCCAGTTTCCAGCGGCAGGCGCTCCATGCACGCCAGTTGACATTGGAACACCCGCAAACCGGTGAGATACTGACCTGGGAGGTGCCACTGCCCGATGACATCGAAGGTCTGCTGGCCGCACTTCGAAAGCACGTTAAGGAGCTGGAGAACCATGACGTCTGAACTGCCGGTGATTGTCCCTGACTGGCCCGTTCCGTCTTGGGTGCATGCCGCATGCACGACGAGAATGGGCGGGGTCAGCCAGGCGCCGTGGCAATCCCTGAACCTCGGCACGCATGTGGGAGATCATCCCGATGATGTTGCGAAAAATCGGTCCCTGCTTGGGCAGTGGGCTGAGCCCGGCGCCCAGTCGTTCGGTTGGCTTAACCAGGTTCATGGTACTGACGTTGTTGAGTTGCCGCAGTCGGGTGCGGTCACCGCGGATGCCAGTGTGACCTCCCAGCCTGGGGTGGCATGTGTGGTGATGACAGCGGACTGTCTTCCGGTGCTTTTCTGTAACCCCGCCAGTGGCCAGGTGGCCGCTGCCCATGCTGGCTGGCGCGGCTTGTGTGGTGGTGTTCTGGAGCGAACGGTTGAGTATCTGGGTAATCCTGCTGCCGTCCTGGCGTGGTTGGGGCCGGCCATTGGTCCTGAGCAGTTTGAGGTTGGCCCCGAGGTCAGGGAGGCTTTCCTGATGAGCGATTCCCAATCGGGTGATGCATTCATTTCCAGCCCTCGAAATCCTACCCATTATCTTGCGGATATCTATGAGCTTGCCCGGCAGAGGCTGGCAATGGCAGGTGTGCTTCAGGTCTACGGTGGTGAATTCTGCACGGTGACCGATCGTGAGCGTTTTTTCTCCTATCGTCGAGACGGGCAAACCGGGAGAATGGCAAGCCTGATATTCATCTCATGACATTCGTCAATTTTCTGACACTTTCCCGTCCGGTCTGCTTGAACTCCCACCAATCGCCCCTACATTAACTGTCAAAGCAGACGCAATGTCGCCGATGGAATTCTCCCATCGGTTCAGTGACAGAGATTTGGGAAGACCGAATTATGAGAATCGACAAACTGACCAGCAAACTCCAGACAGCACTGGCCGACGCCCAGTCGCTAGCGGTAGGCAGGGATCACAACTTTATAGAACCCGTGCACCTGATGCAGGCGCTGATGGACCAGGAAGGCAGCTCCATCAAGCCGCTGTTGAAACAATCGGGCGCTGAGCCTTCCCGGATACGCCAGGCTGTGGCCCGGGAGATTGAAAACCTGCCGGAAGTGCAGGGCTCTGCCGGCGATGTCTCTATGTCAAACGATATGGGCCGGCTCTTCAATATTGCCGACAAGCTGGCGCAGAAACGTGGTGACCAGTTCATTTCCAGCGAATTGCTGCTGCTGGCCGCACTAGAGGATCGGGGCAGCCTTGGGCGGGTTCTGCGGGAGCAGGGTGTCGACAAATCCGCATTGGAGCGTGCCATCGATGAGGTCAGAGGCGGTGAGTCGGTTGACGATGCGTCTGCAGAAGAGCATCGACAGGCGCTTTCCAAATACACCATTGATCTGACCGAACGTGCCGAGGCTGGCAAATTGGACCCGGTGATTGGTCGCGATGATGAAATCCGTCGGACCATTCAGGTACTGCAGCGTCGTCGCAAGAACAATCCGGTGCTCATTGGTGAGCCCGGTGTGGGTAAAACCGCAATTGTAGAAGGACTTGCCCAGCGCATTGTCAACGGCGAGGTGCCAGAAGGGCTCAAGAACAAGCGCGTGCTGTCTTTGGATATGGCTCGCTGATTGCGGGCGCCAAGTTCCGGGGTGAGTTTGAAGAGCGCCTCAAATCTGTGCTGAATGAGTTGTCCAAGCAGGAAGCAGATCATCCTGTTCATCGACGAAATTCACACCATGGTCGGCGCCGGTAAAGCGGAAGGTTCCATGGACGCCGGCAATATGCTCAAGCCCGCCCTGTCGCGCGGGGAGTTACATTGCGTGGGCGCCACCACCCTTGACGAGTATCGCGAGAATATTGAGAAAGACGCGGCCCTTGAGCGTCGGTTCCAGAAGGTATTGGTCTCCGAGCCTACCGAGGAGGACACCATAGCGATCCTCCGCGGCCTGAAGGAGCGCTACGAAGTTCATCACGGCGTGGAAGTCACAGACGGTGCCATCATCGCAGCGGCCAAGTTGTCTCATCGTTACATCGCTGACCGTCAGTTGCCGGACAAGGCCATTGATCTGGTGGATGAGGCTGCAAGCCAGATCCGCATGGAGATGGACTCCAAGCCAGAAGCGCTGGATCGCCTTGAGCGGCGTCTGATCCAATTGAAAATAGAGCGGGAGGCGTTGAAAAAGGAAACCGATGCCGCCTCCAAGAAGCGGCTTTCTGAGCTCTCGGATGTCATCTCGGGTATCGAGCGTGAGTACGCGGACCTGGAAGAGGTCTGGAATACCGAAAAAGCGGCACTGCATGGTTCCCAGAAGATCAAGAGCCAACTGGAACAAGCCCGGATCGACCTGGAAAATGCCCGCCGTGCCGGCGATCTCGGGCGCATGTCGGAGTTGCAATACGGCAGGATTCCGGAGCTGGAGCGCCAACTGGATATGGCGAGCCAGGCGGAAATGATGGAGATGAAGCTGCTGCGTAACCGCGTGACCGATGAGGAAATCGCCGAAGTGGTGTCCAAGTGGACGGGTATTCCGGTTTCGAAGATGCTCGAGGGCGAACGCGACAAGCTGATGCGAATGGAGGAAGCCCTCCATGGGCGTGTCATCGGTCAGGACGAAGCCGTTGAGGCCGTGTCCAACGCGGTTCGTCGGTCCCGTGCAGGACTGTCAGACCCTCACCGCCCTAATGGTTCTTTCCTGTTCCTGGGGCCGACCGGTGTGGGTAAGACTGAGCTCTGCAAAGCCCTGGCGTCGTTCCTCTTTGATACCGAGGAGGCCATGGTTCGAATCGACATGTCTGAGTTCATGGAGAAGCATTCCGTCGCTCGGCTGATCGGTGCCCCTCCGGGATACGTTGGTTATGAAGAGGGTGGCCACCTGACCGAGGCCGTCCGCCGCCGGCCCTACTCAGTGTTGTTGTTGGATGAAGTTGAGAAGGCGCACCCGGACGTATTTAATATTCTGTTGCAGGTTCTTGAGGATGGGCGCCTGACAGATGGTCAGGGTAGAACGGTGGATTTTCGCAATACCGTCATCGTGATGACCTCAAACCTGGGGTCGGACATCATTCAGCAGAAAGCGGGTGAGGAAAACTACGAGTCCATGAAGAAGGACGTTATGGACGTAGTGGGTACTCACTTCAGGCCAGAGTTCATTAACCGGGTGGATGAGGTGGTGGTGTTTCATCCGCTGGCTGAAAGCCAGATTCAGGGCATTGCCCGGATTCAGATTAATGCTCTGGGCAAGCGCCTGAAAGAGCAGGATATGTCGTTGATGCTGGACGACGCAGCGATGGAGTTGCTGGCGGAAGTTGGCTACGACCCCGTTTACGGTGCTCGTCCATTGAAGCGGGCCATTCAGCGGATGATTGAGAATCCGCTGGCCCAGAGGTTATTGCAAGGGGACTTCCTGCCCGGTGATACCATTCGTGGGTCGGTCAAAGATCATGGTTTGGAGTTCTTGAAAGCGTAATGTCAGGAGCGACGAGGCGGAGCATTGTGCTCTCCCTCGTCCGGATCCAACCAGAGTGTCTCTTGCATTAACCTTCGGCAGGTTCGCCGCAGTTTTCCTCTGCGATTTTCTCAAACTGCTGTTTCTGCTCCTCGATTTCTTCGGGGGTCAGATACCGCAGTTCCCCTTCCTCTTCTATACGGATCCTGCTGTTCTGCTGAATTAGCTTAAGATTGGTGCGTGCGGTTTCGCAGTTGGCTTCCCGTTGTTTGCGCCGCGCTTCCTCTACGGCGCTTTCCTGGCGCTTCTCGCTTTCTTTGGCTTTCTGGGTTTCGAGCTGTTCCAATTGTTCCTGCGGGCTCATCCGGTTGCTCCGGAGGATTTGCCGGTGCGAATATTGACGGACTCCGCCTGCTGTCCGGTTGGCTGCCGATCGCCAAAGTGCGTAACCCCGTCTTCGTCGGTCCATTTATACACGGAAGCCGCGAAAGCCATTGATGGTGTCGCAGCCAGAAGTACTGCCAGGGTGAGGGTTTTTCTGTTCATGCCGTTGCTCATTCCGCGTTAGCCTTGTCGAAGTTCCGCCCGTAGCGGCCCCGTCTCTATGTTAGCCTATGTTTATCATGCCATTTGTAAAGGCAAGTTTCTTCAATCTGGTTCAAATAGTTGCACAAAGTATGGCAGACCTTCGGTGGGTACGGGCAGAGAAAACAGCCGCCGCTATTGACAGGGAGTTTAGCGCTGTCAAAATTACCGATTGCCTGAAGACTGGGGTCAATACGGCAGGCAATCCCGAGCGAGTATCCCCCGTTAATTACCACACTGAATGCCCCGCGCAGGTCGCGGACTGGTTGTTGCTTACGTGCAACCCGTTGATTGGCCGTTCTCCGCAACCCTCAGGAGGGCGGCTGGCCAGGAGACAACCTCTTAATAGCTGGTGTGGCGGAGTATCCGGTTCAGCTTTCACAAGAAGCATGATGTCCGGACATCCAGGCAACCGGGACGTTTCCCGGCTCATTCACTCGTAGAAGAGGGTAGAACATCGTGGAGTTATTGTCTGGCGCCGATATGCTGATCCGGTCCCTGCAAGATGAGGGGGTCGAATACATATATGGCTATCCGGGTGGTGCAGCGTTGCATATTTATGACGCGCTGTTCAGGCAGGACAAAGTCAAGCACATTCTGGTGCGTCACGAGCAGGCTGCGGTCCACATGGCCGACGGTTATGCCCGTGCTACCGGATTACCGGGCACCGTTCTGGTGACCTCGGGTCCTGGAGCCACCAACACCATCACTGGCATTGCCACTGCTTCATGGATTCCATCCCGATGGTGGTCCTGTGCGGTCAGGTTGCATCGACTCTGATTGGTGAAGATGCATTCCAGGAGACCGATATGATCGGTGTTTCCCGTCCTGTCGTGAAACACAACCTGAGTGTCCGTCATCCGGAAGAGATCCCCGAGATCGTTCGCAAGGCCTATTACATTGCCTCGACAGGTCGTCCCGGGCCGGTTGTTGTTGATATCCCGAAAGATATGACAACGCCAAACGAGCGCTACGAGTATGTCTTTCCCAAGAAGGTCAAGCTCCGTTCGTACAATCCGGCCATTCGTGGCCACGCTGGGCAGATCAAGAAAGCCGTCGATATGCTCTTGGCAGCCAAGCGTCCCATTATTTATGCGGGCGGCGGTGTCATCCTCGGCAAAGCCACGGATCAGCTGACCGAGTTGGTCAGGATGTTGGGTTATCCGATTACCAACACTCTGATGGGCATTGGATGTTATCCGGCCTCCGATACTCAGCACATCGGCTGGCTGGGTATGCATGGCACCTACGAATCAAACATGGCCATGCATCATTCGGATCTTATCCTCTGTGTGGGTGCGCGATTCGATGACCGGGTGACCAATGCGACAGAAAAATTCTGTCCCGGTGCCCGCATTGTCCATATCGATATCGACCCGGCCTCCATCTCCAAAACCATTGATGCGGATGTTCCCATTGTTGGCCCGGTGGATGCGGTGCTTAAGGAAATGATCACTCTCGTCAAAGAGAGCAAGGAAAAGCCTGACGCCGATGCAATTGCTGCCTGGTGGAAGCAGATTGAAGAGTGGCGGGCATTCCATGGCATGCGTTACGAGACCAGCCCGGATGTCATCAAGCCTCAGGAAGTGGTGGAGGCGCTCTGGAAGCTTACCAATGGTGAAGCCTTTGTGACCTCCGATGTGGGTCAGCACCAGATGTTTGCAGCCCAGTACTACAAGTTTGATAAACCCAATCGCTGGATCAACTCCGGCGGCTTGGCACCATGGGCTTCGGCCTGCCAGCGGCTATGGGGGTCAAGTTGAACTTCCCCGATGACGAGGTGCTTTGCATTACCGGTGAAGGCAGTATCCAGATGAATATCCAGGAGCTGTCGACCTGTAGTCAGTACGATATTCCAGTAAAGATCATCAATCTGAATAACCAGGCCCTTGGTATGGTCAAGCAGTGGCAGGACATGAACTACGAGTCCCGTCACTCCCAGTCCTACATGGAGTCCCTGCCGGACTTCATCAAACTGGCAGAGGCCTATGGTCACGTTGGTGTCCGAATCGACCGAAAGGAAGATCTGGTGCCAAAGCTCAAAGAAGTGCTGGCGATGAAAGACCGGCTGGTTTTCGTTGATATCTACGTGGACCGTTTTGAACACGTCTACCCGATGCAGGTGGCCCGTGGTTCAATGAAGGACATGTGGCTCAGCAAGACGGAGAGGGTCTGATCATGCGTCGAATCATTTCTGTTTTGCTTGAAAACGAGCCCGGTGCACTGTCCCGTGTTGTTGGTCTGTTCTCGCAGCGTAACTACAACATTGAAACGTTGACGGTGGCGCCGACCGAGGACGAAACCCTGTCGCGCCTGACGGTAACGACCACAGGCTCGGACAAAGTCATCGAGCAGATCACCAAGCAGCTCAACAAGCTGATTGAAGTGGTCAAGCTGGTGGATCTGACGGAAGGCTCCCACATCGAGCGTGAGCTGATGCTGGTCAAGCTCAAGGCCACTGGGTCCCAGCGTGCCGAGATCAAGCGTACGGTTGATATCTTCCGTGGTCAGATCGTGGATGTTACCAGCTCGGTCTATACCGTTCAGTTGGCCGGTGCCAGTGAAAAACTGGACGGCTTTATTCAGGCGGTGGGTACCTCGGGCGTGCTTGAGGTTGTTCGCAGCGGGGTTTCGGGCATCGCCCGTGGTGAAAAGGTATTAAGCCTGTAACAGGCACTGACATCATTCTGTACAATGACGGCCCCCAAAAGGCCAATACAATATTATAGAGGTTTTCCATGCAGGTTTATTACGATAAGGATTGTGATCTTTCCATCATTCAGGGCAAGAAAGTTGCCATCATCGGTTTTGGCTCACAGGGCACGCGCATGCATGCAACCTGAAAGAGTCCGGTGTGGATGTAACGGTTGGTCTGCGCCCAGGTTCTTCTTCCATTGCCAAGGCGGAAGCCTATGGCCTCAAAACCAGTGACGTTCCCGCAGCAGTTGCCGCAGCGGATGTAGTTATGGTTCTGACGCCGGACGAGTTCCAGGCCCAACTGTATAACGCAGAGATCGAGCCGAATCTGAAGCAGGGCGCCACTCTGGCGTTTGCCCACGGTTTTGCGATCCACTACAACCAGATCGTGCCGCGCAAAGATCTGGATGTGATCATGATTGCCCCGAAAGCGCCGGGCCACACTGTGCGCACCGAATTTACCCGTGGCGGCGGTATCCCTGATCTGATTGCCATCTTCCAGGATGCTTCCGGCAACGCCAAGAACCTGGCGCTCTCGTACGCCAGCGGTATCGGTGGCGGCCGCACCGGCATCATCGAAACCACCTTCAAGGATGAGACTGAAACCGATCTGTTTGGTGAGCAGGCTGTTCTCTGTGGTGGTACCGTTGAGCTGGTAAAGGCGGCCTTCGAAACACTCGTGGATGCCGGTTACGAGCCTGAAATGGCGTACTTCGAGTGTCTGCACGAGCTGAAGCTGATTGTTGACCTGATGTACGAGGGCGGTATTGCCAACATGAACTACTCCATCTCCAACAACGCGGAGTATGGTGAGTACGTGACTGGTCCGGAGATCATCAACGAGCAATCCCGCGAAGCTATGCGCAATGCCTTGAAGCGCATCCAGACCGGTGAATACGCCAAGATGTTTATTCAGGAAGGCAGCAGCAACTACCCGTCCATGACGGCCCGTCGCCGCATTAATGCCGAGCATCAGATTGAGACCGTTGGCGAAAAACTGCGCTCCATGATGCCCTGGATCTCCGCGAACAAGATCGTGGACAAAGACAAAAACTGATCCGGTACCTCGGACTGGTTTGGAAAACGCGGCCCGGGTGGCCGCGTTTTTCGTATATACTCCGCCTAAATGCTTTCCGGAGTGATTGGAATGACTGATGAAAAGAAGCAGGCCGAAACACAGGCTGAAAAGAAAGATGTTCGGGGACGGTCAGACGCCTCTGGTCATGAACATGATATTGAGTCCGGCGAAGTTGTCGAGGAAGAGTTGGTAGAGGGGGCGCCGGTTCGTCGCAAGGGGATATACCTGCTGCCTAATGCGCTGACAACGGCTTCCCTGTTCTCTGGCTTCTACGCGATCGTTTCCGCCGCAAACGGCGTATTCGACAATGCCGCGATTGCGATCTTTGTATCCATGATCCTGGATGGGCTTGACGGTCGGGTTGCCAGGTTGACCAATACTCAGAGTAAGTTCGGCGAGGAATACGACAGTCTCGCGGATATGGTCGCCTTTGGTGTGGCTCCGGGTATGGTGGCGTTCTTCTGGTCGCTGAACAGTCTTGGTCAGGTTGGTTGGGCTATTACCTTTATCTATGTGGCGGGAGCTGCTTTGCGGTTGGCACGATTCAACACCCAGATCGGCTCCATGGACAAGAAGTTTTTCGTGGGGCTGCCCAGTCCTGCGGCTGCAGCGTGTGTTGCCGGGTTAGTGTGGTGTTTTCATGCGATGGAGCCGGCCAGTTGGCTAACCCTCATGACGATCATCGTCGTTGGCGGTTGTGGTGTGTTGATGGTCAGCAACATTCTCTATAAGAGTTTCAAGGACCTGGATATGCGGGGGCGGGTGCCGTTCGCTGCAATACTCCTGGTGGTGCTGATGTTTGTGGTTGTCGCGCTTGATCCGGCAACAGTCCTGTTTAGCGGGTTCCTTGTCTATGCGTTGTCGGGGCCGGTTTTTGCACTGTTTAGAAAATCGCGCCGCTCGGCAGGCGAGTCGGCGTAATTTCGGCCTGAAAAATGAACGTTCTGATTGCGGTTTGATCAGCGTTATAGGGGGTAACCGAAACAGAGTAAAATTAATTGATTAACCTCGTTGACACATTCTCAGGGCTCTGTAGAATGCGCATCTCTTTCGAGGGGAACGCCCACCGAGGCGGACCAGAAATTGAAAGGCAACCGTTTGAATTTGTTGGCAGTTTTTCGGTTTAAAACCGAAGTCAAAATAAAGCTTTCCAAATACCTGCGGAGCCATGGATGGCGGAGCGGAGCGTACAAGGATGTATTCACAGCGTGTTTTGGAAAGCCGAACCACAGGGTACGCGGTCGGCGAACGAGAGCGGAGCGCACAGGGATGTATTCACAGCGTGTTTCGGAAAGTGAATCTGCACGGTTCGCGGTCCTTAGGGGACAAGGAAAAGGGATAAAAAGAATGGGACGGATGCAGACGGAGTTGCACACCGGCATAGACCTGGCGGTTGAACTGCTCCGGCAGGACAACCTGCCAACCCTGCTAAAAGTCGCCTCACGGCAACTCGAAAACACCTTCGGCCTCACCCGCTGCTGGTCACTAGAACTAGACCTCAGCGGCCGCACGCTCCACTGTGCGGCACTGGGCGAGCAGGGCGAATTCGACTGCGGTGACTTCAGCCACCCCTTTGCCCACCTGCTGCAACAGGGCAAACCCAGGGAATTGTCACGGGCCGCCAGCTACCACCTCGACCATCCAGGCTTCCAGGCCCTGGTCGACGCCAGCAACCGCCCCCGTTCCTTCTGGCTCGAACCCATCAAAGGCGAAGACGGCCGAACCCTCGGTATCCTCGTTCTCTGCAACGAAGAACCCGAATGGGACGGCATCACCGCCCAGCCACTGTACCGGGGTTTGTTGACCCTGCTGTCCCACCAATGGGTCAGCCAGCTCAAAACCAGCGACCAGGTTTGGCAGCGGCGCATGCTTAAACGCTCCCTGGACCACCTCCACGACGCCGAAGCCGTACGGCAGCGCTGCGAAGAATTGGCGACCACCCTGGTTGGCAACTCCAAAGCCATGACCGACCTTCGCGCCCAGATCGTGCGGGCCGCCGGCAGCCAGCTGTCGGTTCTGGTTCAGGGTGAAACCGGCTGCGGCAAGGATCTTGTGGCTCAGGGCATTCACCGGTTTTCGGATCGGGCCGAAGGGCCGCTAGTGGTGGTCAATTGCGCCGCCATCCCGGACTCGTTGCTGGAAAGTGAACTTTTTGGCCATACCAAGGGTGCGTTTTCCGGTGCCGACCGAGCCAAGGAAGGTCTGCTGGCGCAAGCGGATGGCGGCACCCTGTTCCTGGATGAGATCGGCGACATGCCCATGGCTCTGCAGTCCAAACTGCTGCGGGTGCTGGAAAGCCGACGCTTCCGCCCACTCGGAGCTCAGCAGGAACAACACTCTGATTTTCGACTGGTCGCGGCCACCCATCAGCCACTGAGTGACTGCATCGAAGAGGGCCGGTTCCGCCGCGACCTGTTCTACCGGCTCAGCCAGTTCCCGTTGCGGGTCAAGCCATTGCGGGAGCGCCCGGAAGATCTGGAGCCCCTGTGCCGGCATTTCATCCGTGAGTACACGGCCCGCGAGGGCGCCGGCCCACTGGGTATCAGCAGCCATGCCTTGGGAATGCTGGCGGCATATAACTTTCCCGGCAATGCCCGGGAACTGAGGAACATTGTTGAGTTTGCCTGCCTGCAAACCCCGGTGGGTGACGATATCCAGCCGGAAGTACTGCGCCTGGATGACCTGTTTCCGAGCCAGGAAACCTGTGTGGCCAGTGACTTTCAGGGAACTGTCGTACCGGGCATGCCCCAGGCGGATGAAGTGGACGACCTTCGGGCTGCGGCCCAGGCGTTCGAGGCAGCCATCATTCGTGAACGCCTGCGCCAGTACGGTGGCAACCGTGCCCAGGCAGCGGAAAGCCTGGGGCTGCCCAAGCGCACCCTGGCCCATAAATGTCTGAAGTATCAGGTGACAGAAGCGTGAACCCAAGTATTCGAAGTAACAGCCTCCTTGCCATTGTGCTCTGTGCCCTTGGTACGACGATGTCTCTGGCCGCCAATGCGCAGGGCAATCCCCAGGTGGCCGAGGCCATGGCGTGTACCGAAGAGAGCCAGCGCCTGGAACGGTTGGCGTGTTTTGACGAGGTGTTTGGTACCCCGTTTTCAGTGGCGGTTGAAGACGCCATCGTTGGAAACCAGCCCGAGCGCTGGCGCCAGGCCTTTGCTCAGGAACAGCGCCGCCGCCCGGGTGACGGCCCGCTGTATCGCAATACTTCGGAGCTGGCAGGACATCTGCTGACGCTCAGTGCCCTTGGGGTCAAACCGCCGAGGCCGCTGCTGGCGGTGCAGTGTCACAACAACATCACCGAACTGACGTTGATGATGCCGGAGGCAGTGAAAGAGGAACGGGTCACCGTCGATTTTGGCCAGGGCCGTCAGATCTGGCGGGTCCGGGACGACGGTTTCGTGATCAGTGGGGGCCGGGGGCTACCCGCTATCCGAACCGTGCGAAACATGGCGGCCGCGTCCGGAGTGACTGTGGCGTCGTCCAGTGGTGTCGTCGACGGGTTGATGTTCGACCTGACCGGGTTTCGGGAAACCCTTGAGCCACTGCGGGAAGCGTGTGGCTGGTAGTGATCTTTATCAAGAATGTGTAGTGCCATTTGCAAAGACAGGGATTGGACATGCAGGCAGTAGAGCAGCATCCATACGTTGAACAGGTGTTGAATAGGCTTTCCGGTGAGAGCGCCACGGGTGAAAACCTGATGGACGACCCCACCATGGAATACCTTGAGAACGAAATCATGAAAGTGGGCTCGCTGGCCCACACCGGTGTTGAATGGGGCAAGGTGGAGAGTGAGTCGCTTCGCTTGCTGTCGGACACCAGTAAAGACCTCAAGGTGCTGGGTTTTCTTCTGCTGTGCCTGCAGCGTGGCGGCAACGGTGAACGGTTTGCGCTGTCGCTGTACCTGTTGCACCGGGTACTGGACAGTTGGTGGCACGACGCCTGGCCCTATCCGGGCGACAAGGGCAAACGCGCCCGCAAGATGCTGATGACCCAGATTCTGCAACGAGCCCTCAAGGAAGTGTCGGCACTGAGCTTCGACGGCGGCGTGGGCGATGGCCGGGAATTCTGCCTGACCACGCTCGCCAAGCTGCTGGAACAGGCGAGTGCACTGGAGCTGCCGGATGACGGCCTGGTGGACTTGCGTCGGGCCGTGGAAAAACTGCCATCGCCTTCCGATACGCCCAGGCCGTCGGAAGCCACCGATAATACCGAAACCACGGGTACGTCATCGGCCGGCTCCTCTTCGCCGCAAGCCAGCAGCACCTCTTCCGCGTCTCTGGGCAGCCTGACCCTGGACCCTGCCAATGAGCGGGCCACCCGCCAGAGCCTGCTTAAAGTGGCGGATATGCTGACCGAAACCACGCCCGCCGATGCATTGGCTATCAGCTCCGCCGTTACGCCATCTGGCAGACCATTACCTCGGTTCCACCAGCACGCGACGGCATCAAGAGCGATCTGGCGGCGGTAAGTGCCGACAGGGTGGCTGACTATCGCGAGAGCCTGTCCAAATCCCCGGATCTGGCACTTTGGCAACGCATTGAGCAAAGCCTGTCGGTCAGTCCGTTCTGGCTGGAGGGCCACTGGTTAAGCGCACAAGTGGCGTCTTCGTTGGGGCATGAGACCTGTGCCGAAGCTATCCGCACGGCGGTCAAAGCTTCGTTGAGCGGTTGCCAGAGTTGGCGGACATGACCTTTAACGACGGCACGCCTTTTCTGCCCAAAGCGGTAGCCGACTGGATGCTCAGCGGCCCGGCGAAAGGTGGCGCCGCAGGCGGCGCGAGTGCATGGGAACAGGCTTACGAGGATGCCCGGGCAGTGATGGATCAGAAGGGTCTGGCGCCGGCCATGAAGCTGCTGGAAGAAGGCCTGGATTCCGCCCGCGAGCCCCGTGACCGATTCT
This sequence comes from Marinobacter salarius, assembly GCA_000831005.1. GTDB lineage: Bacteria > Pseudomonadota > Gammaproteobacteria > Pseudomonadales > Oleiphilaceae > Marinobacter > Marinobacter salarius. The sequence goes on from CP007152.1 coordinate 3,774,995, forward strand.
ACTGGCGGCTGATGAGCAGCCAGTTGATGAAAGACAGCGGTATGAAAAGCCTGGCGAAACAACAGGTGCAGGATCTGCGTGAGCAGACCCGTGGGATGAATCTTGAAGACTGGGAGCCCGGCCTGGTGGCCAGGCTGGACAGACTCGCATAACAACTGACGGATCAAATTGACAGGAATGGACACCATGTGGAGACAAGCCCTACTCATTGGACGACGGATACTGCCCTTTGTGCGCAGTGCGGCGCCGATTACCCTGGCGCTGGGTGTGGTGGTACTGCTGGCTGCAACCTGGTGGTTGGGCCCGCGCCTGGAAATCGGCGGTGAATACCCGTTGGCGGCCTGGCAGATGCGTGCCCTGGTGACGCTGGTGGTGGTACTGCTGGTGGCTATGGTCTGGGGGATGATGCTGGCGCGCAAGCTGCGTAAAGTGAACGTCGCCAAGGCGGAAGAGCAGAAGGAAGAGGAAGATCCCATCCTGCCGCTGGAACGGCGCCAGCAGCGCCTGCTTGATCGCCGCCTGACCGAACTCAAGAGCAACCTGCCGGGCCGAAAGGGTGTCTATCGTTTGCCCTGGTACTTGGTGATGGGCCTGGAAGATGCCGGTAAAACCAGCCTGATTCAGCGTTCCGGGCAGACATACACGCTTACCAACGTCACCCGTAACCCTCGTACCGAGCGAAATCCTTTTGGTTTTGAATGGTGGGTCGGTGATAACGGCGTACTGATTGACCCGGACGGCGAACTGCTGAGCCAGAACGACGGCGAGGGCGCCACCAGCGATATCCAGCAGCGGTTGTGGACCCACTTCATCACCTGGCTGGAAAAGAACCGCCCCCAGCGCCCCTTGAATGGCGTTGTGCTGGCGGTTGATCTTGCCCGTCTGAGCACTGGCAATGAACAGCAGCGCCAGGCCCAGGCCATCCTGCTTCGTACCCGGCTGCGGGAATTGATGGAGCAGTTGGGCTCCCAGTTGCCGGTGTACATCAGCTTTACCAAAATGGACCTGCTCTACGGGTTTGCGCCATTTGCCCGCACACTCTCCAAAGCCGAGCGTGAACAGCCCCTGGGCTTTACCTTCCAGTTGGACGGCCAACTGGATGCCGACGACTGGCTGGGCGAGTTTGACCAAAGCTTCAGCAAACTCGCGGAGCAACTCGGTGAGCGGCTTCCGGACGTGCTGTCTGCCACAAGGGATGCTGAAGAGCGTGCCGCTGCTTATTCCTTTACCCGCCAGTTGGCCGGCCTGAAGCCAGTGCTTGAGCAGTTCCTGGCAGACCTGCTTTCTGCGGATGCCTTTTCAACGCCGGCCCTGGTGCGAGGCACCTACTTCACCTCCGTGGTTCAGGAAGGCGTACCGGAAGATGCGTTTGTCTCAGCCGCTGCCGCGAATTATGGGCTTGCCAGCCGATACAGCCTGCTCAGCGTGGTGGGCAGTCCTCAAGCCTGTTCACCGAAAAGCTGTTTCCCAACATTATCTATCGCGAAGCGGGCCTGGCTGGTGACAACCAGAAAGTGGTTGGTAGTCGGCGTCGCCGCATTGCTGTCGCGGCCGTCGTGGCCGTTGCCGCCGGCCTGGGTATGACCGCCGGATGGCAGCACTACTTTATCGAAAATGCACAGGCCGCTACCGCGGTGGAGGAGCGGGTACGCAGTTTTATCGATAACTGGCGCCCCATCGGCTACGAACCTGACACCACTGGCCGCAATTTGCTGGAGCCTCTGGACCAGCTACGGGAAGCCACCCTGGCGTTTGGTGATTACCGGGCGGAACCGGCTGTCGTGGCGGATATGGGCCTGTATAAAGGCCACAAGGTTGGTCCGGAAGTGGAAGAATCCTACCTGGACATGCTGGCCTACCAGTTCATGCCCGCGCTGATGCTGGGCGTGATGGAAGAGATGAGCGATGCCCCGGACACCAGCTCTGAGCGCCTCGACCACTTGCGTGTGTTGCGGATGCTCTACGATGCCAGTGGCCGCCGCCGGGACATTGTTCACAGCTACATGAGCGATTATTGGCAACGCGCCTACCCGGCGCAGCGGGATCTGCAACAACGGCTGCTCAGCCACCTGGACTATGCGATGCTGCACACGGACCTGAACCAGAGGGTGGAAGCGGGTGACAAGACCGCGGACATGGCCCTGGCCCCCTTCCGCAGCAGTGTTCAATGGGCTCAGCACGAGCTCGGCCGCATTGCGACTCCGGACCGGGTTTATCGGGATCTGGAGAAAGAAGCGGAGCAGAACTTCCGCTCACCGCTGGATCTGGCCCGGGAGTCCGGACCGGCCTTCAGCACCGTGTTCGTACGCCTGGATGAGTTCGGCGAACCTCTTGATGAGGAGAACACCGAACAGGAAGATCCGGTGGTGATTCCATCACTGTTGACCCGTGAGGGCCTGGATTCCTGGTTCCTGCGCAAATCCGGCTCGGTGACGGAACTGGCTCTGGTTGATGCCTGGGTATTGGGCCGTCGGGACGATGTGAACTTCAGCAAGGCGGATGAAGCGCGGCTGCAGGCGCAACTGCAATCCCTGTACGCGGAAAACTACGTGGCGAGCTGGCGTCGGGCGCTGAGCCGGCTGGACATCCAGAGCTTCAGCGACCTTAACCATGGTGTGCGTATTCTGGAAAGCCTGACCAGCGGTCACGAGCCGTTGAATCAGTTGCTGGCGCAGGTTACCGCCAATACCCGATTGATTCCCGGTGGTAGTGAAGAAGCCGAAGCGGCCCGCAAAGTGATGGAGCAGTCCGCCCACTTCCAAATGGTTCAGGAAATTGAACGACAGTTCACCGACCTGAACGCATTGATCGACAAACGGGGTGACAACCCCAGCGATATGGAACAGGTGATGGACGTGGTTCAGAACCTGCACACCTATCTGCGTGGCATCCAGGAAGCACCGGATCGTGGCAAGGCTGCGCTTTCCGCCGCCCGTGCCCGGATGGGCCTGCAAGGCGCGGACCCGATCTTCACCCTGCAACGGGTAGCCTCAAATCAGCCGGCACCGCTGGACCGTATGCTTGAGAAGCTGGCATCGGAAAGCTGGCGCGTGGTGCTGGATCAGGCTGTGGCGCAGCTGGAACGCCAGTGGTACCAGGAAGTCTACCAGCCGTTCCAGCAGAGTCTGGCCAGGCATTACCCGTTCAATCCGGGCGCGGCCGCGACGCCGCACTGCAAGATTTCGAGCGCTTCTTTGCGCCGGACGGTGTGCTGGACCAGTTTTACAACGACAATCTGAAGCTGTTTCTGGAAGACCATCCGGAACACATTGCCGGTTCCAAGCGCGCCAGCCTGGTTCGTCGTGATGTGCTGGCCTCGCTGGAGAAGGCTGAGAATATCCGCCGTGCCTTCTTCACGCGAAGCGGCTCATTGGATGTCGAGTTTGCACTGGAGCCGTTGCACCTGTCTTCCAACAAGCGCCGCAGCGTGATGAACGTGGACGGGCAACTGGTCGAATTCAGCCACGGCCCCAGCCAGAGCATTCCGCTGGTGTGGCCCAATACACTGAGGGATTCGGTTGAGAGCCGGGTGACCCTGGTGCCCACGGAAGTGAACCGCTCGCCACGCAGTATTTCGGAAAACGGCCCCTGGGCGTTGTTTCGCCTGCTGGACAAAGCCGACATCACCGGCGTGAGCAGCAGTGCCGTGGATGTGCGGTTTGCGTTGGACGATGGCGAGATGCGTTATCGCCTGCATGCGGGCAGTAATACCAACCCGTTCACACAGCAGTTGCTGGCGGGGTACCAGATACCACGCAGTCTGTATTAGACTATGCACCAGAGCCAATACGGAAACAGGACGTTTTCCGTATTGGCGGTTCAGGATTATACTGCTTCAAGGATCGAAGACATGCCCCAGGCAACCGGACTGCAGTTCACGGCCACCCTTGGCCAACTCCCCAAAGACCTGTTCGTGGTCGCCCGTTTCGAGCTGACCGAGCACCTTTCCAGGCTCTGCTACTGCAAGCTGGAACTGGCCAGCACCTCGCCCGACATCGCCCCCGAAGACGTGCTGGAACAGCCCGTGGAACTGGTGATGTGGCAGGACGGAGTACCGCTGCGGCGCTTTACCGGCGTGATCAACGAATTCGTCCGGGGCGACTCCGGCCATCGCCGCACCCGTTACGACGTCATCGTCCAGCCCCCCCTGTGGCGCCTCGACCTGATGCACAACAGCCGCATCTTCCAGACCCAGGCCACCGACGCCATCGTGCGCACCCTGCTGGAAGAGCGGGGCCTTATCGACACCGTCTTTGATCTCAAGCGCACCCCCGAAGAACGGGAATACTGCGTCCAGCACCGGGAAAGCGACTTGGCCTTTGTCGAGCGCCTGGCCGCTGAAGAAGGCTGGCACTACCGCTATTACCACGGCGATGTGGAAGGCAACGACCAACCCGCTCTCATCATCGCCGACCACCACGGCGACGCTCCCCGGCTCGACCCGGTGGAATACAACGCCAAGGCTGGCGGCAGCACCCGCCAGAGTACCGTCTTCCAGTTCCGCTACCGGGAACGGGTGAAAGCCGCCTCCGTGGCCATGAAGGACTACACCTTCAAGAACCCAGCCTACGCCCTGATGCACGAACACCAGGCCGACAAACTGGACGGCCAGCGGGAAGACTACCAGCACTACGATTACCCCGGTCGCTTCAAAGCGGATGCCAGCGGCCAGCCCTTTACCGAAAGCCGTCTCGATGCCCTCAGGAACGACGCCGCCATCGCCGATGGCCAGAGCAACCGCCCCGACTTCACCGTGGGCGCCAAAGTCGAACTCACCGACCACGACAACCCACGCCTGAACCGGGAATGGCTGTTCACCAGCATTACCCACACCGGAGAACAACCCCAGGCCCTTGAAGAGGATGGCAACAACGGTGCCACCACCTACCACAACGCCTTCAACGCCATCCCCGCGGAGCGCACCTGGCGGCCCCAGGTCGAACACCGCCCGTTGATGGACGGCCCCCAGGTTGCCATTGTCACCGGCCCCAAAGGCGAAGAGATCCACTGCGACGAACACGGACGCGTCAAAGTCCGATTCCCGTGGGACCGTTACAGTAAAAACGACGAACACAGCAGCGCCTGGCTCAGAGTCAGCCAGGGCTGGGCCGGTGGTCAGTATGGTTTCATGGCCCTGCAAGAATCGGCAACGAAGTCATCGTCAGCTTCCTGGACGGCGACCCGGACCAGCCGATCATTACCGGAAGAACCTACCACGCCACCAACACGCCGCCGTACGCGTTGCCAGAGCACAAGACCAGAACCACTCTCAAGACCCAGACCCACAAGGGTGAGGGCAGCAACGAACTCAGGTTCGAGGACGAAGCGGACAAGGAACAGATCTATGTCCATGCCCAGAAAGACCTGGACCTGTTGACCGAGAACAACCGCACCGAAGTCATCAGGAATGACAGTCACCTAACGGTGGATAACCATCGCAAAACCCACATCAAGGGCAATGACCACGCCACCGTGGATGGTGAAAAACGGGAACAAACCGGTAAGGACCACAGCTTCAACGTCACCGGCACCCTGCACCTGAAAGCCGGCACCGCCTGGCTCAGCGACTCCGGTACCGAACTGCACATCAAGGCCGGCCAGAAAGCCGTCATCGAAGCGGGTGCGGAAATCACCCTCAAGGCCGGCGGTAGCTTTGTGAAGATTGATCCCAGTGGAGTTGCCATGGGTGGTGCCGCCATCAAGCTGAATGCCGGTGGATCACCGGGCAAGGGCAGTGGGCAGAAGGTGCAGGTGCCGGAAATGCCGGGGTTGGTGGAGAAGAATGGTGGGGCTGTTGGGCCTGTACAGTTGGCAGAAGCCCCTGTTCGTCCTATTGGAAAGGCAGATGAGACCATAGAACTGCTGGAGGTCGCAGCGGTAGAGGACCTGGCACTGGTAGACAAATGCATGGAGCAGCCCGATGGCAGTTGCCCGCTCGATCACTGCCCCTGCAGGGAGACAGCATAGATGGGTGCGATGGAAACGATGAATGCTGGAAATCTCCACTTTCATGAAAAACATCTGCAATGGTATGCACTGCTGGAAGGAGCTCATCCAACCTACAACACCCTGGACCTGGTTTATAAAAACATAGCGATCCCGGAGTGGGCGGCAATCTATCAGTTTGCCCCATACGAAGCGCTCGCGAAGGTAAGCCCCGTGTTGGTTAAGCTGGACCAACCCCGCAAATGGTTACAACAATGGCAGCAGTCATTTCCCGGCCTTGCCGGCTCGATGCTTGGCTCTGATTCAGGCCTGGAAACTGTGGTAGGCCATTTGCGGACACTGGTGTCTGTTCGGGTTGAAGGTGGCGTGGATTCTCTATTCCGCTTTCACGATTCCTGGATCGCCAGCGCGCTCTACCCAACCCTTGAGGATACAGAGCGGGTCAGGTTTCATGGACCGATTTGTCAATGGCTTTGGCCCCGGGGTGGGGAGGTTTATCGGGCAGAACGGCCAGGAGAAATGCCAACGGAAGATCGGGCATTGAGCGAAGGGTGGTTGCAGCTAAGTACAGAAAGCCAACGGGCCATTCATCAGGGGCTCATGTCCAAACGGAATTGGAAGGAGGGTCAACAGTGACTGGACCATATATTTCAGCAGGCTCCCCCTGCAAGGAACCGGATAAGCTTTATGTTGAAGTGGCAGGAACTGACGTTCACCCAGGCCATGAGTTGGTGCTAGAGAAAAACGGTGAACCTGTCAGCACACTCTCAATGGAGCAGCGTCAATGGCACCAGCGCTATGAGTGTGACTACACGGCAGGTGCAGCTGAGCGTTTTGACCATACCTTGACCCTCACGGTTGAGAAAGAGCAGGGGGGCAACCTGCGATTGCCACTGTTGGACGAACCGCACCCAACCCGGCTTTCCGCGTACACACAGCCCAACCTGTTGTTCCCGATCTACCCGTTGGCTGAAATGCCAAGAGTGGAAGCGAAGCCGGGCATGCCCTGCTAAGGCCGGGCTATCTATATGTTTTCTGGAAAGGCATCCTTTGGCGTGAACTCCAGACCGATGAAAATGGCAAGTTGCGGGATATTGATCTGCCCCACTACAGGGAACTGGTTAAAAGCGAAAGCCCCATCGCTGCAGGCGAACGTGAACCCGCCGGCGTGGTATTGAACACGCTCTGGGTACCGGCCCGTTTCCAGACCGTGGGGGCGGCACAATGGACCATTGGCGATGTGGAACTGGCCTGGTCCGAGCAACAGTGGAGTTGGGAGTACATTGAATCCCTGGAGTCCGGACAGGAAATCATCCACCTTCCGGCCAGTTACCGCGAACTGACAGGTATTCCGCCTACGGCAAGAGCGGAGCGCAGCACATCAATGCCCGTCGCCGGGCCAGATGCATGACTCTGGATATGCTGGAGGGTTACGAGCACCGCCGTCGGTTCGGCCCCGAGAGTAGATTCGGCACGGATTGGATGTTGGTGAGTGACGCGGCCCCGTGCCGTCGCCGGTCCCCGGACCGTGAAAAAGACGCCGCCAACCCAGCCCTTGTGGCCCAGGCACTGGACGGTAGCGGCCTGGACGATGAAAACTCCCCGCTGGGAAAGATACGGTACGAACTGGAGCGGATGGAAGGCTTCACCTGCAAGGCGGCGGAAACCGTTGACTTCGCCAGTGGTTTGACCCGGTGGGTGGACGAACTGATCGGAGAGGACTGGCGGGCCCAATTCGGCGGCGGGGAGGCTACCCCGGGCGCGGCAGAGGCCACGGATAAATCGGAAGCTGCCCGCAAGGAACTGTTGGATGAGGTCCGTCGTCGCCTGAGGGCCGGCGACAGTGATGAAGACCAGCTCTCCTCTCTCCGGGAACGGCACGTACCCGCGGTGCCGATACCGGACTTGTTGTTTGAACTGGAGTGGCTCACGAACCAGACTGGTCTGCACTTAACCCACCTTTCGACAGTGGCGGAGTCTGCCCAGGAGCATCCCCACTTCAAGAGTGCCATGCTGGTACACTCGGCCATCTTTGATCACAAGGGTTATGAACGCGGCCCGTTCGACGACTACAGATATTCCGTTGACACTGAAAAGCTGGACACAGCATTGCGCAAGGCAGACCGCGAGGCCTGCCGCGCCACCTGCTACGAGCTGATAGAGCGCAGAATCAGGTTATTGGAAAACCAGGCCGTCCCGGTGTTTAACGACCTGTTTGCGCTCAATGGCCTGAGCCACCCCATCTCCCTGCAAACACTGAATCCGCTGCTCGCCCACCTGGAAACCTCCGTTTTCCACTTTGATCCGCTGGTAAGTAAAGTCGCCAGGGAGCGCGAGGCCTATCGCGACGAAGCCGGGGCAGAGTTCATCAAGAAACTGGCCCGGGGGCAAACCGGTTTGTCTGACTTCCTGGCGGCAGATGCAGATATCGAACAAGACCAGGTTAGTGAGCCGGAACCGAACGACGGCTCCGGCAAGCCCCGCCCGGGGCTCCTGAAATGGATCCAGGCCCAACGGCCGGCAGCCGGTGACCTGCCAGAGGCCCTGCGAGACCAGTACGAACTGAGCAAACATGAACGGGAGAAGGTCTACGAGAATATCCGCAATATGGCGGACCCGGAATTACTCCAGTGGGCGACGGCGTCGTACACCACCATGGGGCAACTGATGGCGGACCTGAGCAGTGAGTTCTACCTGATCACCCAGCGGGCGCTGTTGAGGAACATCGGCAATGGCCCAATCTACCAGGTAACAGACACGCTGGAGATCCCGACACGGTATATGAAGCTGGGCAATCCCTTCTTTGGGGGGCTGGTGCTGGGTCATGCGAATCCCGCAATGCTTAATCCCAACCCCGAAATGGTGCCACTGGGTATGCGTTTTGGTAGCCAGGCGGCGGGTATTGGCACTTTCTCCAACGAGGCCATCGACCACGCGCTGCAACGATCCAACGGCTCCCAGATTGTCCGGCCCAGGGGTGGAGTGGTCAACCGGGTGGGGCCCGGCATGAGTGGCAATTACGCCGTCATCCGTAACGGCAATGGCAAACTGCTCGCCAACGCCACCTCGGTGGCAGGCCTGCAGGGTAGCACCCCCACCGCTTCCGCTCAGGTGGAAATGTTCTCGGCTCACAAGGACAGCGTGGCCGCCAGGATGTCGAAAGGGTTTACGAGCCGCGCTGGGAGTGTGCTCATGCGCTGGCTCCGCCGGGGATGTTGGGGGTGTTTGGGTTGAACGTAGTTGTTTCCCTGAAGCAAGCTACTGGGTCGACCACTGATGTGGTGAAAAGCATGATTTCTGTTACTTACGGAGCTACCAACTTTCTTTACTGGTTGGGCCATATCGTCGAAGCTGAAAACCTCGCGAGAGAGACTCGCCTGTCCTGGCTTACTAGGACGAGGGTGGAAGTAGACAGGATTGCGAACCCGTTGCTGAGATCCGTGGCAGGGCGGCTGTTTGCCGACCGTGCGCTGTCAATCGCCAAGTATGCGGGTGTCTTTGGCGCAGCCCTGGAGGTGGTATTGTCCCTCTGGGAAGGCGTACAGCGGTTGCAGGCCAACGACATGGACGCCGCTGCCGGGTACTTTACCGCCGCTGCCGGCTTTGGTGTGTTCATGTTCTCCCATCTGGCGGGAACAGGGCTGGTCCCCATCCTGGGGGTGAGCTTTGCGGCAGCCTTGGCAGCTGTTGCTTTGATTGTTGCCTTGGCGGCTTGGCATGGGCTATCCTGAACACCGACGACGCTCTGGAGATTTGGCTCAAGCACGGGCCGTTCGGCAAGGAGGACCCCGCCAACCAGTTTCAGCACCTTCACAGCGAACCGGAGGATGCTTTCCAGTTCCTGATGGGCGGACTGTTCCCGCTCATCGGTAAAAGTGGAAACCTGGCGGAGTTCAATGACCGGGGACTGTTATCCGATACGGAAAAGGATTGGTTGTTGGACAATGATCGCTCGGAAGGGCACGTGATCACCGTGCGCTCTGCCGCCTTTGCGCTGGTGGACAGGCCCGAGGAACAATTCCAGGCCCATTTCTGGATGACCTGGCGTCATGGCGGCAAGGCAACGGCCCTGACCCCTGAGTATGTGTATTACGATGCCGAACGCCAGATGCTCCGGTTTCACCTGCCCAAACCCCAGTGGCGTGGTATGGGCCGTTTCCGGTCCATGGAACAACTGAGGGCCAAGGTGCAGATTGCACTGGGCAACGGCGGCCTGCTGCCGGTCAGTGACATGGAGCAACCATTGGTACCGGCCGTGGATGAACCGGAACATACCGGCAAGAATTCCCGCTGGCTCACGATTACGAGTTAACAACTTATGACGGATGAATACCAGGACACTGCCTACCGCTCCGATGCGATCCCGGTGCTACCACCGGGCGGCCACCCGGACATGGACAAGGCATTCCAGCGCCTGCCCTGGGGCCACTACCAGAACCCGGTAATGCCTAACACGATGGAGACGCAGTTGGCCTACGCCCGCCTGTTCGAGGATGAAAGTGACGCGGAGGATGGGCATCCCTGGGGAGAATCGATATTCTCGGTCAGCAAGGGGTTTTTGAGTGGGCTCCAAGGCTTTTTGTACATCCTTTACATGTGTGCCGCACTCGCATTTTTCATATCTTTTTTACCTCTCGCAGCTCACACACTAGGGGTAATGACCCGTGGAGGAAGTGTGGATGAGTTTGCGACAGTGTTCTATTCATATCTGTACATCTATCTAGTCATTGGCATCTGCTATTTTGGCGGAAAATACGGTCGCCTTTTGTTAGCCCACCTCACCAACAAGCGCCAACGAGCCAACCCCACGGGCCTTTACCGTCGAGAGGGCGTGGTTCGGATCAAGGAAGGCAAGGAGGTCTTCGAAGCCCCCTTTATAGAGTTTGATGCCTATCTGGTCCACACGCCCTCGGGCCGTGGCGGCCGGTACTTCAACCTGGTACTGCAACACCGCTACAGCAAACACCAGTTGTGGATGAAGGGTTTGCTTACCGATGCCATGGACCAAAAGGAAGTGTATGCCTATTGGGACATGCTCCAGCAGTACATGGACGTCACCCGGCCCCTGCCGGACGTTCCCCTTTTTGAGCCCTTCCGCTCAAGGGACCCTGTCACGGCGAAATGGGACGAACGCACCGGGCGTGATCCGTTCAAGTGGCGGAAAATGTCACCCGAGTCCTGGCGCAAAAACCATGAGCAAACGTACCGGGACCGCCTGCGGAGTACAAACTTTCACCATCCCTGCATCCTCGACGCCCACATCCAGGGTCGAGGCCTGGCGTTGCCGGAAGAGCCGCGTGGGGCGATGCTAGCGTAGGTCGGCAAAAACTCTGTGGATCAAACACCATGCAAGCCGGTAACGAACCAGTGACCATAATGCTCCGGACTTTACCCGGGATGATGCACCTACTGGGCCAGCCTGACCACGAACCGGATAGCCTTGAATACCCGGCTTACCGTCTCCGTAACACTTTGGAGGAAGCCTCCGATGGCTGAGACTGCCTATTATAGCTCGACCGCCTGGAACCCCGGGCGAGACGAAAAACCACGCCGTCGAGGGCAGTTGGACGCCCGCTCCAAACGCTTTCGGGTTCTCCGGGAGAAAGAGGATGAGATGCACCGCAGGGTCAAACGCATTGATACCGAGCGTCGGCCGAATCTGATGGCAGAGAAGTTAAAGTATGCGTCGTGATGCAAAGACTTGAGTGTGCTTGTCCGTATTGATGTAAGCAGATTGGCTTTTGTTTAAAGGGAGGAAACCAGGGTGATCAGGGAAGATAGTGCTGCGCCAACCGGCGCGGAGTTAGTTGAACTAATGAATCAAAAGGATTACCTCAGTCTGATTCGGGACTGGCGGGATGTCATTTTCCACACGGTGTTTGTGAAAAAAGGAGAAGCGTTAGAGTTGCCGATGTTGCTTGAAGTCCATGGCAACCAGACCTTTCTGGCAAGCCTGATCCGGTTGGATTGAGGGCAGCATTGACAGACTTCGAGGCGCCGGAGAATGCCGATTTATTCATCAAGCCTGTACCGTTGAAAGAGCTTGCGAGAAATGCATATATGCTGGGTGCATGGCTTTCGTGGCTCGGTGAAGAAGTCATCATGAACGAGTCGTTGATGAGCTTTCTGGGTATGAAAGCCATTGGCAAGAATCGGCGGGGCGATGACTGTCTTTACGAATCCGAAGTGCTCAGTCTGCAGCAAAGTGGCGTGGACGGTACCGAAGCAATGAAGGCGCAGAAATGGCGTGTCAGTGCCATTTCTGGTGGCGAGGTGTCAGGCACACCGGAAGTCATGCTTGTTTACGAGGACGAGCGCGGTTTATTGCTGAGTGAAGATACAACCCTGATTGATAGTGTGAAAGGCCGCAGCCAGTTGCTCCCTGAGGAGCAAGCGCTGTTCGACCACTGGAATCAGCCGGTTTATGATTTCTCTGCGTTGGCTACTTTGTCTGATGAAAATAGCAGTACGGAAATTGAGGATTCTTATAAGCCTGAGTCTTCCATGGTCAGCATCGAGTTGCTGGCATCCTTCTTCGATCTGGAGCGCGCCGTAAATAACCAGGTGATGCCAGACTGCAAGCGGCTCCAGTTGGAGGTGGTCGAGGGTAAGGCGGTTTCAGACCGGGATGATGACAGTGACGCGGATATGCTGTGGGTGGAAGCTCGCAAGTATCAGATCCGCTTTATGGATCACCCGGATTGGTTGCTGCCATTGGGAGGATCTGGCCTGCCGGTGGAGGATTTTTCCGAACAGATTAATCTGCCATCGGAGGTTGGAAGTTATCCAATGCCCGATAGCCTCCGATGTCATCTGGTTCGCCATATTGCCTGGGTGCTGTTCTGGACGGGCAGGGATCCTGGTGAGCCCTTGTCTCTGGTACCAGGGCAGTTTTACCCGGCGATACCTTTTCGGCCAGATAACCTGAAGCGTTTGTTTGTTCCGAACTACCACAACCCTCATTTCCCCTTTTTGGCGAGTATGGCTTGTGGCCCCCACAAACTACCGGTTCTTGTTCATGGTGAAGTGCCAGAGGGTTATGTCTGTGAAGCGCTTGAACGACGAGACGTAATGGCAGGAGACTTGCCCCGCGGGATTCCGGGCAGGGATTCGTTGCTCATTAATGGCAGCGTACCGTTTGCGTCCATGTGTTGGTCGCTTGTTGTTCCGGTGGAGGCCATTGAGTTTCCGGAAACGTGGTATCAGGGCGCCCGCACTTCCAATACCCAGCTACTGGCTGACTTTCGGCATTTTTTGAAAGAACGGGCAGCGATTGATAAAGCCAACGCCGGCAAACAGCAAGCAGGCGATTCCACGGGCGCTGGTAAAGTTCTGCTGACGTGCGTTTCACTGGTGGTGTTGATGGCTCTGTTGATCGTCATGCTGAGCCCGTAGAAACGGCGCTCATTTCCTGAGCGCCTCGTCACCGCCGCAGAACTGCCTCCGGCTGATTCAGCATGGCAATTAGCGGGTTCTTGCGATGCACGTGATCTTTCAGCAGGTAGCCCAATGACAGCCCCAGGGCGAATCCGCCCAGGTGGGCTGCCCAGGCGACGCCGCCCTGGCCAGTGAACATTCCGAACAGGTTAATGCCACTCCAAATCATGAAATACCAGTGAGGCGCCAGCTTTTTCTGGTACACCACGATCATGAAGGTCAGGCTGGCATGGCGGAACCAGACCAGGTAAAGCCCGAACAGGGCCGCGATGGAACCGCTGGCGCCGACCAGCAGCAACGGGCCGTTTGCTGCGTTAAAGAAGAGCAGTTCCGCCAGCGCCGCCATAACACCGGCGAACAGGTATAGGGCGAGGAAGGCGCCATGGCCCAGGGCGTCCTCGAGGTTGTCGCCGATGATCCAGAGGAAATACATGTTGCCCGCCAGGTGCATCAGTCCGCCATGTACAAACTGGTAGGTGAGTAGCTGGAGCACGAAATGGGCCGGGCTCTGGGTTTGCGAGTTCAGGCCCAGGTTGGCGAACACCCATTCATTGGCGGCTGGCGTCAGTGCCCCTGCCAGAAAAATCAGGCTGCAGATGACCACCAGTGCCCGCGTTACCCAGGGCGTTCTGTGTGGCTGGATGTTGTATTCCACCGGCATCGATGTGAAGAACTGGAACAGCCAGGACTTCCAGGTCACGCTTTTGTTCAGGTCGCCCAGAGCCTGTTTCAATTTGGGTGAGTGCATCACCTGATCTACCTCCGGCTTGTCCAGCCAGACGCCATCGCAGTTCGGGCAGCAGTCGATTTCCGTGGTGTAGGTTTTCAGCAACTGGTAGTGAACCATGGGAACGTCACAGCGCCGGCAAAGGCGATTGCTGGTTTCCAGGGCAGGGCCGAGGTGTGATTCGTGATCGTATGCGTCGATGTCGGCGTGCTTATGGGCGATGGCCCTATTCAGCGCGCCGTCTTCAAACCAGATTCCGTGACAGTGTCGGCAGTCTAGTATCGAAGGGTTGCTCGTTGGCTCCAGGCCTGTGGTGGCGCAAGCAGGGCAGCGCTGATAGCGTGTTCTGGGCATGATGTCCTTTTCCTGTACTAATGCTTGTCCTGGGCGCTCACGGCGCCCGGTTCCTCAAGCCCACGTCACTTCTCCGAGTCGGGCAGGTAGGAGCGGGCGAATGTCTGCAACTCCTCTGCCACCTTCTGGCGTATGGCCACCCGGTCATCGGCGGCAAGGCCATATTTCCGGGCCAGGATGTCAAAATCGTCGTCGTGAAGCGTGACGGTCAGTCGTGGACGGATGCGGTTCCCTCGGTAGGGCAATTTCAGAACTTTTCGTACCATATTGGCCGTGGAAACGTCCTGTAATGCGGCAGATACCCGGAATGCCCGTTGGATCTCATTGGAGAGATCAAAAGCCATTTGCACAGCCTGAACGGCGCGTTCCTCCTTCGACCAGTCCCTTTTTCCTGACATTGGCTAAGCCTGGGTAATGCACCCCCAAAATCTTGGGGGTGCTGTGATCACTGTGCCGGGTTGCCTTTAAGGCGAGCCAGAACGTCGTTGACGGAGTCTTTATCGCCGTCGATACCTGCGGCCTTCAGCTTCTCATCGAGATCTGCGCCGGTGAGCTCTTTCTCCAGCGTTGCGCTGGCGGTTTGTCGGTCTTCCTCCCGGGCCTGGCGTTCGCGGATGCGCTCCAGAGTGTCCTTTGCGGTGCCCAGGGAAGACTGGTTGCTGTTGATGTTGGTATCAATCTGCGCCGTGGTGCGCAGTACACGTTCGTTGGTTTTCACCACCTGCAGTTCCCGGCGATAATCGGCAAGCTGCTTCTCTGCCCGCTGCACCCGCTCTTTCAGGCCGGCAATGCGTTGCTGCAGTAATTCACGGGTCTGGGTCAGTTCTGTGGTTCGGCGCTCGTGTCCGACAATGCGCTCGGCCACTTCACGGGCCAACTCTTCCTGGCCGGCGGCCAGCGCTTTGCGGGCATCGCCTTCCCGTTTGCTGGCACTATCCTGCTCGGTACGGATCTGGCGAGCGAGTGAGGCGGCCTCAGCCATCAGGCTTGCCAGCTCCTGCTTGGCCTGCTTAAGCTCATGCTCGGCGTCCCGCAACTCCTGTTCCAGAATCCGGTTGCCCTGGCCATCCACCACGGCTTCACCCAGTTCGTTAACACCACCGCGCATGGCGGTCAGGATTTTTTTCAATACGGTTCTCATGTCTCACCCCTCACTTAAGCCAGATAATCTTCAAATGTCTGTAACAGGTCGATGGCATTCTCGGCGAGCGTGACCAGTTCCTGCATGATTTCCGTCGTGCCGGAAGTTGGGCTCAGGGCGCCGTACACCACATAGTGGTCGCCGGTCTTGCCCAGGGCACTCAGAGGCATGGGCACGCTGATTCTCAGCATGTTCTCGTGCAGATCACTCAGCCGCTCGGGGTTCAGTTCCTGTTTGTCAAAAAGATACGCGAGGCACAGAATCTGGGTGTCGGTTACGGTAATGTAGACAGGCGTTTCTTCGGCACCGGAAACCGTGACCTGAAGCACCGGCTCCTCACCGGCAACGGGCATGACATCAAAGGTGCGGCCGGCATGGGTGGCGTCACCCAGGGCCAGGGTGAGAGATTGGGTATCCACGAATTGCTCCTTCCTGTGGCGTTGAATCGGTTCGGCCGATCCGGACGAACCTTGTCCTGTGGCTTGACATTTTATGTCAACAAGTCGAGTCTAAACTGCAGGATTAAATATTTGCAAGAAATAGTTTGTTTGCGATATAAACAACTTCTCTCTGACAAAAACTGTCAACTTTTGGATTTACCGGAACGGATGTCTGGTCGCGTATGGAAACATTCTTCGCAGTTGCGTTCTCCTTCCCCACGGTCATTTTCTCCGTTCTTCTCTGCGTTGCCATTATCTACTGGCTGATTTCGCTGTCCGGCATGGGGGATGTTGATGCCGAGGGCGATATCGATGCGTCGGGTGATTTCAGTGGCCTTATGGTGACGCTGGGTCTGCAGGGTGTTCCGTTGCCCCTGGTGCTCACACTGGTGTTTCTGACCGGTTGGTTGTCCAGCTATTTCATCGATTTGCTGTTCGGCTCGCTGGTGCCGTCCGGCTTGATCCACTGGCTGTATGGTGCCGCCGTTGTCGTCGTGTCTTTCATGGTTGGTATCCTGGCCACCTCGGTTGTAGTAAGGCCGCTGCGCCCGCTGTTTCGCCGGGCCTATTTGCCGCCCCTGCAGAAGCGAATAATCGGCACCCCCTGTGTTGTGATTTCCTCATCCGTTTCCGAAACGTCCGGTCGTGCAGAAGCCACCTTGGATGGCGCCCACCTGTTGCTGCAGGTGCGTAGCCATACGCCATTGTCCTACCGGGACCGCGCAGTTTTGATCGACCATATTCCGGACAACAACGCCTGGTGGGTTGTTCCGGAGTCTGAATTCCTTTCCGGCGAATCGGCCGGATAACCCACCACGCTCACGTCCTTTCAATCAGCTCAGGAGAAAAGTTAAATGGATTTATCGTGGATGATGCCGGTAATTACCACCGTCGGTGTGGTGGTTCTGCTAATACTGGGTATTCTGGCCCTGTTCAAGGCGTTCTACCGAAAGGTGGATCAGGGGCAGGCGTTAATCGTGAACGACCTGTCGCCCACACCAAAGGTGTACTTCACCGGTGCTATGGTGCTGCCCGTTATCCATCGATCCGAAACCATGAAGATTTCGGTAATCACCCTGGAACTGAACCGAACCGGCAAGGAAGGTTGATCTGTAAGGACAACTTGCGTGCGGATATTACGGTTGCATTTTACCTGCGAGTGAATGAAACGGCGGAAGACGTGCTGCGGGTGGCCAAGTCGGTGGGCGTTGGCCGGGCATCAGATCGGGAAGCGGTCAACCAGTTGTTCAATGCCAAGTTCAGCGAAGCGCTCAAGACGGTTGGTAAAAAACTGGAGTTCATGCAGCTCTTTGAGGAGCGCCAGCACTTCCGGGATTCCATTGTCGAGACCATCGGCGAGGATCTGAACGGCTACGTCCTTGAGGATGTGGCCATCGATTATCTGGAGCAGACGCCGAAATCGTCCCTGGACTCGAACAACATCCTGGATTCGGAGGGCATCAAGCGGATTACCGAAATCACCGCGATGCACAACGTAGAGACCAACCGCCTGGAACGTGACCAGGAGTTGGAGATCCAGCGCAAGAACGTGTCCGCCCGCGAGGCCTCGTTGGAGCTTGAGCGCAGTCAGTCCGATGCGGAAGCCCGACAGCAGCGTGAGATTGAAACCCTACAGGCCCGTGAGTCTTCTGAAACCGAGCAGGTACGTCAACAAGAGCGCGCGCGCGCGGAAGCGGCACGCATCAAGACCGATGAAGAACTGGCCATTGCGGATGAGAACAAGCAGCGCCAGATTGAAATGGCCATGAAGGCGCGGGAACGGGCCGTGCAGATTGAGGAAGTGCGGATTCGCCAGGCTCGTGAACTGGAGGATGTTAACCGCGAACGGGCCGTGGAAATTGAACGAATCGGGATGGAAAAAGCGCTCGAAGAAGAGCGCAAGGAAATCGCCGACATCACCAGCCAGCGTATTGCCGTTGAGCGTAACGTGGCGGAAGAGGAAGAGAACATCAAGGATGTTCGCAACCGGTCCGAAGCTGAACGCCTGAAGGTTACGAAGGTGGTTGCCGCAGAGGCGGAAGCCGAAGAACTGAAACTGATGGATGTGAAGGCGGCCGAGGCGGCCTTCGAACGCGCCAAGTTCGAGGCTGAGCAGGTTCGCGTGAAATCCCAGGCTGACCTGGATGCGGCCGAGAAAAAATCGGTTGCGGATGAGAAACTGGCTCGCGGCCGTCAGGCGATGGCAGCTGCGGACGGTCTTGCTGAAGCACAGGTTAAGGAAGCACAGGCTTCTGCCATCCGTGCCGACGGCCTGGCGCATGCTGAGGTCAAGTCTGTTACTGCCAAGGCGGATGAAGAAGCCGGTATGGCCGAAGTCAGGGTGCTTGAACAGCGGCTCGAAACCGAAGCCCTGGGTGAAGAGAAACTGGGTGTTGCCAAGGCGGATGCCCGCAAAGCGATGGTGTTGGCCGAGGCAGAAGGCGAAGAACGCATGGGCCACGCCAGGGCAGACGCCCGCGAAGCCATGGCCAAGGCGGAAGCTGCCGGCCTGGTAGAGAAGTTGAAGGCCTATGATGGCATGTCTGAGGAATCACGCCACTTCGAAGAGTTCCGTATGAACCTTGAAGTCCATGAGAAAGAAGTGATGGCACAGATCGAGGCCCAGAAGGCTGGAATGCTGGAGAATGGCCGGGTGATGGCGGCAGCCCTCAAGGATGCCAAGTTCGAGATGATCGGCGGTGATGGCGGCATCTTCGAAAAATTCGCCCAGGGCCTTGGCTACGGCAAGAGCGTCCAGGGTGTGCTGGACAAGTCACCCTCCCTGCAGGCGGCGCTGTCGGGGCTTGCTGGACGGGTTGCTGGTGACAAAGTCAGCCGAAACTCGGAAACCGCCTAAAGCCCCGGTATCGCTGGCGCCTGATGTGGCGCCGGCGATACTTTCACCATTCAGGTTTTCCCTACGTTCAGGATGATTTGGTATGTCGACGGATCGCACCGGCCTCGAGAGCATTGTTCAGGAAGGCTCTGCCTTTGAAACCATTCAGCGACGGCTCGTTGATCAGGGCGAGCAGCTCAGGGAGCGGGTTTCCGGGCTGAACAAGGCTCGGGAAGATATCTTTGGCAGCGCCGGCATGAGTGTGCTGGGCCGTGCCCGGGCGAGAACCGAAAGCAATGCGGTGGCGCGGGATGTGGTGCGTCTGGGGGACAAACTGCTGTTCGGCTTCAACCTGCAGTTGGGGCTACGCAAGACCCTGGCCATTGAGGATGTCTTCAGGTTGTATCACCTGAACGATGGCGACAGTGGTTTTGAAATGACCGAAGCCGCCATCGACGGCTCCTTCCTGAGCAATGATCGGTTTGCTACCGATTTCCGGGAGCTGCAGCAGTACTACAATACGGCCACCCTGTCACAGCTGGTCATTCTCAAGGGCATGCTGTTAATGGCCTTCCGCATCGGTGACAAGCTGGACGACTTACGGGTATTCCGCTGGGAGCTGAAACCCGATGGCGAGGTGAGCCGGTATATCGACAACGTGGTGAGCGGGATCTTACCTATCCGGATCGTTTCAGTTTTCCGTGGAAAACCGTGGGTCGCGACAGCCAGGTTCAAGGCCGTTCACCGCATCTGAACATTGCCGACACCCTGTTTGTGGATAACCTGCGGGGCGATATCACGTTCAAGGTGGAGAACAATACCGCAACGGGAGAGGGCATCTATGCAGACCCGGTAGAGTCCGATTCGCAGTCCCTGGACGACGCCTCGTTCGACTATGCCGACCTGGGGGAAATCCTGCTGGTTCGGATCCTGCCCTTCAACGAGGAGCGCTGGCGTTACTACCTGTTCAACCGCAGCCAGCGCAGGATAGAGCGAGTGGATGCCATGGCCGGCTCGGTTGCATCCCTGCCCGATAACCATGGCCTTATCTTTCCCTCCGGCTCGTACCTGACGACCGGTGAGCTGAAGACCTTCCAGATTCCCGAGGGTGACTTCCGCCTCAAAAGAACCCTGCGGGCGCCGAATGGCGAGGATATGCTCTACGTATTTTTTGAGCAACTCACCGGGCAGGTCATCCTCTACCGCTATAACCTGATTCGCAAACAGGTTGACGTACCGCTTGCCGGGCACGGTTACGCCCTGTTCGAAAATGGCCATCTGGTGATCTTCAACGCCGACAGCGAACCTACCCTGGTGCACCCGCTGCAGGTCTGGGAAACCCCATTCACGTCAGAGAGCTATCATGCCGAGGCGAGCGTGGCCAACGATTCGGAACTGGCGCGAATCGGTAACCCGGAACTGGTTCGAGGTATTGCGGAACTCAACACCGTGATTGGCCTGGTGGCGTCGAAGAGCGCCAGCGAGCGCCATTTTACCGGCCTGATTCGAACCATCGACCGTATCCTTGATCAGTTTTTCTGGCTGTCTGGCCGCCAGGAAGAGCAGCTGTTTACAGGGCTCTACCAGCAACTTACCACCATTCGCGGCACCGCCGAACTGGTGCTGGATGAGTACGAAAAGGTCCAGAGCATCCGTGCGCAGACGGCGACCGCCATCAAAGAGGTGGCGGACGAGCAGGCGTCCCTGATGAGGGACATGAAGCCGGACAGCTGGAAAGCCCCCGACCAGTTCGTCAGCTACCTGGCCCGCCTGCGGGAACACCGGGGCCGGGTTCGCACCCTGAATGATCGTCGCTACGCCGACAAACCTCGTATTGAAACACTGGAAAAAGAGCTCTCCGACGCGGAGGAGCGCCTGACCGAGCGAACGTTCCGTTTCCTGGCGTCGCCCGAGGCCCTGGACGGCTACCGTAAAACGTTGAACGAGCTTCAGGCCGACCTGGCTGAAGCGGAAAACCGGGACGCCCTGGAAAAAATCGTCAAACGCTATCGGGAGCTGACGTCGGGCCTTGATATGATCCAGGGCATGTTGGCTCCATGGCGGGCGATGATGCGGCACTGGAAACCGCCATTACCAACAACATTTCCGGTATCTACGCCACCATCAACCAGCAGCGCTCAGAAGCGGAGATCCGCCTGAAGGAGCAGGGCAGTACCGAGGCCAGGGCTCAGTTTGCCGCGCGCCTCCGGTTGTTCGAACAGAGCCTGGCCAACGGCGTCAGCACCCTGATGGATGTGCGTGAGTGTGACGGGTTGATGACCCGCCTGCTCGATCAGCTGCAGGAACTGGAAAGCCAGTTCGGCGAATACGATGAGTTCCTGGCCGCTATCCTGGAACAGCGCGAAAACGCCCACGAGAGCATCGAAGCCCGCCGCCAACAGCTTCAGGATCAGCAGCAGCGCCGGGTCACCACATTGACGGATGCCGCTGAGCGCATTCTGAAAAACGTCCGTCGCCGCACCGAACGCTTCTCCAGCCCGGAAGAATTGCACTCCTTCTTTGCCTCGGACGCCATGGTGTCCCGGCTGCGCAGTATGGCCGGGGAGTTGCGGGAGCTGGGCGCCGCCATGGAGGCGGACGATTGCCTGGGCCAGTTAAAGGCGGCCCAGGATACCGCCCTTCGCAGTGTCCGGGACAAGGCGGATATCTTCGAGGATGGCGGTGCGGTTATCCGCCTGGGCAAGCACAAGTTCAGCGTAAACAGCAGGAGCTGGACCTGACATTGATCCCGCGGGATGACCATGTGCTGCTGCACCTGACCGGTACCCAGTATTACGAGCGGCTGGACGAGCCGGAGCTGGACCGCCTGCGGGGCTACTGGAACATGAGTCAGCCGTCCGAATCCGACAGGGTTTACCGGGGGGAATACCTGGCGGCCCTGGTGATTGAAGAGTTCCAGAAAACGTCCGATCTGCCGGTGAATGTGGCCGACCTGGAAGAACTGACCGGACATATTCGCAGCTTTGCCTCACCCCGTTACCGGGAAGGGTATGAAAAGGGCATCCACGATCACGATGCGGCTCTGATTGTCAGCACCCTGTGGCCTGCCATCCAGAGTGCTGGCCTGCTCCGGTTCAGCCCTCGCTCGCGGGCATTGGCGACGTTGTTCTGGGCTGAACTGAGCCAGCAGCAGGCGCTTGCGCGGCAAATTCGCGCCCGCTGCCTGTCGGCAGGTATCCTCAGCCGCCTGATGCAGTCGAACGAACTGCGGCAATCCCTGGAGCAGGAGCTTGGCCCGAAACTATCCGAATTCGTGGAAGCGCACGGGTTGTTACTGGCGGACAAAGGCAGCGCCGAACGAACGCTGATCGATTCTGCTGCCCAATACCTTGTGCGGCAACTGGCGGAAGAAACCGACACCTTCGAGATTACCCGCTACGCCAGTGAACTGGCCTCCGGTTTTACCGAAGCCTGAAGCGGGACAATCAGTATGCCCAGTACCGGAATGCCCTTGATGCAGTGGCCGGCAACCCGCGGCACGCTGGACCATTACCAGCCACTGGCTGAAGGCCTGGATGAACAAGGCGGATCAGCAGCACCTTCTGCATTACCTGCCGGAAGTGGTGGCCATACTGAATGTGGATGAGGCCCTGAAAACCAGCGTACGTAGCGTGGAGCTGGCATTCCATGTGGAGGAGCTGCTTGGTCAGCATTCACGGATTGAAGAACGTACCCTTAGCCTGCAACTGGACGAGTTTGATGAGCGCCTGCGCTATCACCGCAAGGAAATTATTCCTGGCTGGCAGCAACTGCAGGAAGTCCGCCACAAGGTGCTGGAGCGCTGGCGCGACCAGCTTCGTCTGGAGGAATTCCGCCCAAGGCCGCTGTCTTCTTTCGTGCGTAACAAACTGATCAGCGAAAGCTACCTGCCCATCATCGGTGATAACCTCGCCAAGCAGATGGGTACCGCTGGCGAAGACCGGAGAACCGACCAGTCCGGCCTGCTGATGATGATCTCGCCTCCCGGTTACGGTAAAACCACCCTGATGGAATACGTGGCCAACCGCCTGGGCCTGATCTTCATGAAGATCAACTG
This sequence comes from Marinobacter salarius, assembly GCA_000831005.1. Taxonomy (GTDB): domain Bacteria; phylum Pseudomonadota; class Gammaproteobacteria; order Pseudomonadales; family Oleiphilaceae; genus Marinobacter; species Marinobacter salarius. The sequence goes on from CP007152.1 coordinate 3,797,933, forward strand.
CCCGAGCCTGGGCCATGATGTGACGTCCCTGGATCCAGAGAAGGCGCCGCATTCCACCGCCGAGGCGGAGCTGATCAAACTGAACCTGGCCCTGGAAATGGGCAACAACGTGATGCTGTATCTCGACGATATCCAGCACACCCATCCCGAATTCCTGCAGAAATTCATTTCCCTGTGTGATGGCACCCGGCGTATTGAAGGCGTATGGCGTGGCCGTACACGCACCTACGACATGCGGGGCAAACGTTTCTGCGTGGTTATGGCCGGTAACCCCTACACCGAGAGCGGTGAGATGTTCAAAGTGCCGGACATGCTTGCCAACCGGGCGGATATCTACAACCTGGGCGATGTGCTCTCAGGCATGGAGCACGCGTTTGCCCTGTCGTACATTGAAAACAGCCTGAGCTCCAACCGGTGCTGGCCCCCCTGGCCACTCGTGGCATGTCGGACTTTTACCGATTTGCGGATCTTGCCGAAGGCAAGGCCGTGGCGGATTCGGACTTCGAGTACGACTACAGCGCGGCCGAGCGGGATGAAATCGTTTCCCTACTCAAGAAAATGATCCGGGTGCGGGAGACCGTGCTCCGGGTAAACCAGGCCTATATTGCCTCCAGTGCCCAGGCGGAAGCTACCGCATCGAGCCAACCTTCAAGCTCCAGGGAAGTTACCGCAACATGAACAAGCTGGCGGAGAAGCTTTCGCCGGTGATGAGTGATGGCGAACTCGAAGCTGATTGACGACCACTACCAGGGCGAAGCCCAGTTGCTGACCCAGGGGGCGGAAGAGAACCTACTCAAGCTGAAACAGATGCGCGGCACCCTGACCGAAGCTGATGCGGCTCGTTGGCAGTCGATCTGTGAAGAATACCGTCGTCGTCAGGAAGCCGGCGGCGATGAGGAAACCGGTGTGAAGGTGGTGCGCCAGCTAGGACTGATTGGGGAGCACATGCAGCAACTGGCCCAGCAATTGGCGTCGGGCCTGGACAACCGCAAGGAAAAGACCCCGGATCTCGAAAGGCCCTGGGCCAACTGTCACGTTCCATGGAGACTGGCCTGATCGAGGGTCTGCAGACGGTTCAGCTCAACCCCGCTGTCACCGTTAACCTGGACAGCCCGCCCCAGGTAGGCGATGCCTGATGGCCTTTGCACGGATCTTTGAGGAAGCGATTGTACCTTTGGTGAAAACCATGGATGGCAAGCTGGATCTTGATCTGAAAACCCAGAACGAAATGAGCCGTGTATTGAGGGTGGTTCGGGAACTGCAGGAGCGATTGCTGGCAGGGTGATGCTGACAGCGGTTTGAAATACGCAAGAGCTTGTTACTGATACAAATTTCTCGATATGGAATCAAAATTATGAAAGGACTCCTACTCCTCCTCTGCCTCCTAATTACCCCCATCACCCAGGCCGGTACCTACCGCTGGGTCGATGAAAACGGCCAGACCCACTTCGGGGACCGACCGCCGGTGAATGCAGCCTCTGATGAAGTAGAGCTAAAAGCCCCCGCACCGTCTTCGGATGCCGATGCCCGCGCGCGCAAGGAGCGGATGAATGAATTCCTCGAGCAAACCGAGCAGGAGCGGGCTGAGCGCAATGAAGCGAAAGCCAAGCAGGAGGCGAAAGCGGCAAAGCATGAGGCTCTTTGTGAGTCCTTACGGGCGCGGTTGAAGCATCTTAAGAGCGTTTCACGTATGTACCGGCTGAACAAGGAGGGCGAGCGGGTGTTTGTCGACGATGAGGAGAATGAGCGTATCCGTCAGGAGTTTCGTGCCAAGGTACAGAGTGAATGCGGCACCTGATTGCGTTCTGGTTTTCTTTTACTCTCTTTGCAGCGTTCAACGCCCATGCAGAACCACCGGAACTGGCGCTGGCCGGTGTTTACGAGGAGGGCGTTGCCCTCGATGATTATTGGGTAAGCGAGAAACTGGACGGTGTACGGGCCTATTGGGACGGTGAGCGGTTCTGGTCCCGGGGTGGCAACGAGTATCGGGCGCCTGACTGGTTTACTGAGGGCTTTCCCGATGTGCCCATGGACGGCGAACTCTGGATGGGGCGAGGCCGGTTTGCGGAGCTGTCCGGCGCGGTGCGCCGGCTGGAACCGGTTGATCCCAGTTGGCGCCAGATCCGGTTTATGGTGTTTGACCTTCCGGCGCTCGATCAGCCTTTGCTGAACGTGTTGCGGCTATGGAAGCGTTGGTGCAGCCATCACCGTCGCCATTCCTGGCCATGGTCGTGCAACGTAAGGCCACGGATCATGAGCGTTTGATGTCGGCGCTGGACAAGGTGGTGTCCGAGGGCGGCGAGGGTTTGATGCTGCGTCGCGGCGGCAGCCTTCATTCAACTGGCCGTTCAGATGATCTGTTGAAGGTGAAGCGTTACGACGATGCCGAGGCGGTCGTGGTGGCGCATCTTGCCGGTAGCGGAAAATACGAAGGCATGCTTGGATCAGTTCGAGTAAGGCGGAATGATGGCCGCCAGTTCCACATTGGTACCGGGTTCAGTGATGAGCAACGGGAAAATCCGCCGCCGGTTGGGGCTACCATTACCTATAAATATTACGGCTTCACGTCGACAGGCTTCCCAGATTTGCCAGTTTTCTGCGGATTCGCAATGACGAACCCGAGGCGCCGTGATCCTGGGGCGCTCAATTACGAGGTCTTCATCTACCGCCCCATACCTTGTGCTACAGTGGTTTTAACCGTGGTCGTTCTATATCTTTCCATGGTTGCTGAATGCCAGCTCTGTCAGGGCAACCCTGATGCCGGTAGTCAGTGGACAATGTGAATCGTTACCGAAAGCCGAAATAGCAGTACGACATACTGATAAGGAGGCAACAAATGGAAGCGAAATCCAGTCAGAACGAGTACGAGCAGGTCAGGCAAGATTTGCAGCAACTTCGCGAAGATCTCTCCAAGCTCACCAAAGCCGTTGCTGATGGGCAAAAGAGCAATATCAGTAGTCTTCGTGATGAAATTCGCCGGGAAAGCCGTGAGGCCTTTGATCAGGTCCGGCAACGCGGTGATGAGGCCTTCAACCGTGCCCGGGATGCGAGCAGTAAAGCGGTGCACGATGTTGAGCACAAAATCGAGGAGCGGCCGTTCCTGAGTGTTGTGCTCATGTTCCTCGCAGGCTTGTTGGTTGGCCGGTTGCTGGATCGCTGATCATGCCCGATTCCGCCTGGTTACAGGGCGTCTTGCGCAAGGCAGTCGCGGCCATCATTGGTTTTATGCTGGCCTTTGTGTTGCTGGTCGCCCTGTTGATTACCGGTTTTTACATGCTCGTCAATGCCGCCATGCTGGCTTTATCGCCCGTGATGGGGGAGGCCGGCGCCATGGCGGTGACGGGCATGTCCTGCCTGTTGTTGCTGGCGTTGTTTTTCTATCGAATGACTCGTCCGGCTACGTCCAAGAAAACCGCCAGTGCCGCCGGTGAGGGTGATGACCAGTCTTCCACGTCACCAATCGATGCCATCAGAGACCTTGTCCGCAACAATCCACTGGAAGCGGTGTTTGCGGCATTTACTCTTGGTGTGGTGGAGCAGGGTGATCCTCGCCTGAAGTCACTGCTGTTGCAGGGCGGCATGGTCCTGATGAAGGAAGCTGAGGCCGAGCAGGCCCGAGACAAAGACAAAACGGACTCACGGGAAAGTGGCACGGACGCGCCAGTCACATGATCGTCACCTGAGCGTAACCCCCCGCGCCGACAATAGCCGTGCAGTACCATTCATTGCACAGGGAGCTTGTTATGAAGTTACGCACGTTACTGGTTATGGCATTACTGATGTCTCTATTCTCTGCCGCCCATGCGGCACCGGATTGGCATGGCAAGGAGGATCGTTGGACTCCGCCAGGCCTTGAAAAATGGCACGACAAGTGGCCGGATCTGAAGGACAGACATCACCGGGGTAAACGCGAGGTCCATCTGGGGCCGCGCCCGTTCTGGCTGGTGGAAGACATGGATGAGGGGCGCCTGAAAGACCGGCTCCAGTCCTGCCGCGCCGACAAAATCCGTCCTACGGATTTCTCCATCGGCCATCGGGGTGCGCCGTTGCAGTTCCCGGAACACACGCTTGAATCCTATGTTGCGGCCGCCCAGATGGGGGCTGGCATCCTGGAGTGCGATGTTGCCTTTACCAAGGATCGGGAGCTGGTTTGCCGTCACGCACAGAATGATCTCCATACCACCACCAACATCGTGACGATTCCGGAACTGAACGCCAAGTGTACGCAGCCGTTTGTCCCGGCGGACCCGGCAAGTGGCACTGAGGCGCAGGCAGAATGCCGCACCAGCGATATCACGCTGGAGGAGTTCAAGTCACTGGAAGGCAAGATGGACGCCTTCAACCCCATGGCAACCACGCCGGAGGAGTACCTGGAAGGCACGGCAGACTGGCGCACGGAGCTTTACAGCAGTCGCGGCACCCTGTTGACCCATAAAGAGAGCATCGAACTCTTTAAACGACTGGGTGTGAAGTTCACGCCGGAACTGAAAACGCCGGTGGTTGAGATGCCCTATGAGGGCGACTACAGCCAGGAAGATTACGCCCGCCAGATGATTCAGGATTACGTTGAAGCCGGCGTGAACCCGAGGGATGTCTGGCCGCAGTCGTTCCTGCTGGATGATGTACTGTTCTGGGTCAATGAAACGCCGCGGTTTGGACGACAGGCTGTGTTTCTGGATCAGGAGCCGCTGACACCGGAGAATTCCTCCCTGGCGTGGATGGAAAGCCTGTCTGCGCAAGGCGTGAATATCCTGGCCCCCGCATTGTGGAAAATGTTGACCCTGGATGGCCACCAGCAGATCGTGCCGTCGGACTACGCTGAAAACGCCAAGGCAGCGGGGCTGGATATGATCGCCTGGACGGTCGAGCGTAGTGGTCCGTTGGCCAATGGCGGGGGTTGGTATCACCAGACCATCACCGACGCCATCAATAACGACGGCGACGTGTTCAATGTGATTGACGTGCTGGCCCGGGAGGTTGGGGTGATTGGTATCTTCTCGGACTGGCCGGCCACCACCACTTTCTACGCCAACTGCATGGGGCTTGCCGGCCGGGGCCATTGAAGGTCAGTTGCCTCGACGCCGTAAACTGGTGAAAATTCAGCCAATCGTTAATGCCGTTATCGGAGTAGACTGGTGATAACTCATCAAACGGTAGCGGTTGTGCATGGATACAGACACCAGTCCGGTGTGGCAAAGACACGCCTCGGCCATCCTCAGCGGGTTCCTTGGGGACTGGCTTGAGGCGCGAAACAACCCTTTGGCGGTGCCCATGGAGTTCTTCCACGGGCGCTCGCCCATTGACTTGTCGGCACCCGCAGTGGAGTCGCCCGGTTCGACACTGTGCCTGTCCATACATGGTTTGATGGAACTGGAGACGGTTTGGGACCTTCCGGGGCAAGCCGATACTCACTACGGGTCCCTACTGGCTGACGAAGGACGCTCCATCACACCGCTTACCCTTCGCTACAACACCGGCCGACCGATTTATCGCAATGGCGAAGACCTTGCCGAGCTTCTGGAAACCCTGATCCGCCGTTGGCCGGTGCCAGTTGAGCGAATTATTCTGATGGGCCACAGTATGGGCGGGTTGCTGATTCGCAGTGCCTGCCATCATGGTCAGTATCTAGCTCACCGCTGGGTTGAGAAACTCACCGACTGTGTCTACATCGGTTCGCCACACGATGGTTCCTGGCTGGCAAAAGGCGCGAAGGCCACAGCCGACCTGATGAACCGGGCACCACGGGATTACCTGCGCGTGGTGGGTGAGGTGATCGATCTGCGCAGTGAGGGTATTCGCAATCTGTCCCGCGGGGAGGTTGTTCATGGGAATGAGGGCGAACCTCCTCTGCTACCCGGAACCCGGCATTACGTTGTCTGTGGCCTGCTGGCGCGATCCCGTCAACATCCGATCAACGCCCTGTTTGGAGATGCGCTGGTGCATGAATCCAGTGCTCGTGGCCATGAGCGGAGGGGCTGGACACTCAGTGGTGTCGCCAGCTTCCCCGGCGTTGACCATATCCGTCTGGCCCATCACCCGGATGTGGCCAGCCAACTGAAGGAGTGGCTGTTATGAGCGAACATAATCGCAATTGGTGGGCTGGCGTTGCCGATATAACAGCCAGTGGCCTCAATCACGGCGCTCTCAAAGTGGAGCGTATTCATCTGTCGATTGCGGATGAAACCTTCAATATTCTGCAACGGGTGCCGATTGCCCGGCCCTGGAGTGAGGCTGTTCGCTCCATCCACCACGGCATTTCCCGTCTCTCCTATCGCAGCGTTTCGCTGGCGGCTGCCAGTCTTGAAGCATCCGTGAAATACATCAATGCGCCGAAAAATTGCAAAGCTGACATTAACTAACATGAAAATGAGGTGAACAGACCGTATTGTGCATTTAACCCACATCCCGCCAATTTGTAGGTAGCCTGAGTTCAGGTAATCGGTATGACGCTTTACCGGTTAATCCAACAGGAAATCAATCATTTCCGAACTCAGAAGGATGGATGCGATATGAGCTATAAATCCGGTTTTGCCTATGTAACGGTTCTGGCCTCGGCCATGCTGGCCGCCCCGGTTGTATCAGCCCAGGACAACACCGATCGCGACAGCTCCGGTGTATATCTGAGCGGCAGTTATGGTGGCTACAAAGCCCATGGTGGCGAGTTTGATGATGAAAACGATCTGTTCGGCGTGGGGCTGGGCTACCAGTTCAACCAGTTCTTCGCCCTGGAAGCCGAGTACATTGATTTCGGCAACTTTGGCGACGATGACGTCGATGGCAAGTTGAAGGGTACTTCCCTTGGCCTGATCGGGCGGCTGCCTTTGACAGATACCTTTGGTGTTTATGCTAAGGCTGGCGCATTTGCTTCGTCGTTCGATGTAGACGCGTTTGACGAAAGTGAGACCTACGATGAGGTCAATCCATTTGTCGGTGCCGGTGTTGATTTCCGGGTCACCGAACAGTTGACGGCGTTTGCGGAATACAACCGCTACAACGTTGATATCGACGAAGACGACTTCAATGGCCAGGTCACCAATGACGGGCCGGACTTCGATACCGGTCGTGTTGGTATGCGTTTCCAGTTCTAACGTAAGTACCTGAAAAACCCGGGGCGGTTCTGGCCCCGGGCTTTTTATCAGCTTCTCTGCAATACCTACCGTATTACTGAACGTTTTCCAGCTCGCCAAACCGCTCTGCGAACAGCGCTGACGACAAGTAGCGCTCGGCGGAATCCGGCAGAACCACCACGATATTCTTGCCCTTGAATTCCGGCAGCTTTCCGATTCTGACCGCAGCCACAACCGCTGCACCACAGGAAACACCACAGAGGATGCCTTCCTCCTGCATCAACCGGTGCGCCATGTCCATGGCGTCCTGATTGCTGACTTTTTCCACCCGGTCCACCAGGTCCATGTCCAGGTTGCCCGGAATGAAGCCGGCGCCAATGCCCTGGATCTTGTGGGGTGCTGGTGTTTGGTCCTGACCGCCGCGGGCCTGAGTGATGATTGGCGAGTCTTCCGGCTCCACGGCAACGGTGGTGATGGCCTTGCCTTTGGTATTGCGGATGTAACGGGTTACGCCGGTCAGGGTGCCGCCGGTACCAACCCCGGAAACGAAGATGTCGATGGCACCGTCGGTATCGTTCCAGATTTCGGGCCCGGTGGTGTCCTCGTGGATGCGGGGGTTGGCCGGGTTCTCGAACTGCTGTGGCATGAAGCAGTTGTCCGGGTCTTCAGCAACGATCTCTTCGGCCTTGGCGATGGCGCCTTTCATGCCCTTCGCCGGCTCCGTAAGCACCAGTTCCGCCCCCATGGCCTTCAGTACTTTGCGGCGCTCAAGGCTCATGGATGACGGCATGGTCAGTTTCAGCTTGTAGCCTCTCGCAGCAGCGACGAAAGCCAGCGCGATGCCGGTGTTACCGCTGGTGGGCTCGACGATCGTCATGCCGGGTTTGAGAGCGCCACGCTTTTCCGCATCCCAGATCATGGCGGAACCGATCCGGCACTTCACGGAATAGGCCGGGTTGCGCCCTTCAATCTTGGCCCAGATGGTGGCCCCTTCGTTGACCCGATTAAGCTTGACCAGCGGGGTGTTGCCGATCGACAGCGAGTTGTCTTCGTAGATCTTAGCCATGGTGTCGTCTCCTTTGCGTTTTCCCTGTCGCAAAAGGATAGCATCAGCTAGCCCCGTCTGGCTGCCTGATCTTCAGTGGTGAGAGCTTCCAGGCGGTTGCGGCCGTTTTGCTTGGCGAGATACAGCGCCTTGTCTGCCAGCCGAAGGAATTCCGCCGGCACCGTGTCCTTGCCGGGTGTGCCAGTGGCCAATCCAATACTCACGGTAAAGCGGATCTGTTCGTCGTCGCAGCAGGTGGCTTGCCCCGCCAGACCCTCGCGGAATGCTTCCAGCCGCGAAACCAGCTCATCACGGTCGCTGAAGCTGGTGAATATCACAAACTCCTCACCGCCGAACCGGGTAAGGCGGTCTGTGTCACGCCGAAAGTGAGAGCGCATGGTATCTGCCAGCGCCACCAGACAACGGTCGCCCGCGTCGTGGCCGTAGGTGTCGTTGATTTCCTTGAAATGGTCCGCGTCCACCATCGCCACGGCAAAGCCGGCTCCGTGTCGTTGACACCAATGGAAGCTCTTGCTGAACTCACGGTCGAAATAACTGCGATTGCCGATCTGAGTCAGGTCGTCTGTTACGCTGAGATGCGCAAGGCGGTCATTGGCCGCAGCGAGTTCATGATTCAGGCGCCCGAGTTTGCGGTTCCAATAGAACAGCAACCCCAAGAGCACCACGGCACCCATGATGAGCTGGAATACCAGGGTGTAGTCGACGGTCTGTTCCAGTTTGAGTCCTGCCCATTGTTGTTCAATGGTTTTAAGCTCCGCTTCCGTCAGGCTGGACACCAATTTTTGCATGATGTTGAAGAGTTCGGGCTGGTCATTCCGAGTGGCGACCCCCAGGGTCCAGTCTGCGGGAATTCGCCCGAGCACTTTCAGGTCCGCCAAACCCAGCTCCTGCATGTTGTAGCTGGCGGTGGACAGAGTGCCAAGGTACCCCGCCAGCTTCCGTTCCTGAACCATGCGCAGTCCGGTTTGTTCGCTGGGCACTTCCACCAGATTGAGGCCGGGATTGGTTGTCCTCAGCAGTTCCAGAAAAGCGTAGTCCTTTACCACGCCGACCGGCCGGTCCCCCATGTCGTCCAGTGTATTGATGTAGGGGGCTTCCACACGTCCCAGAAGCACGCTGGGAATCTGGATATAGGGTTTTGTGAAATTCAGGTATTCAAGCCGCTCCGGTGTTTCCATGGCCATGGAAAGCATGTCGCAGTGTCGGTTTTTGACTGCCTTTATGGACTCGGACCAGCTGTCTACGGGAAGAGGGGTGAATGTGATATTGGAACGATTCGCAAACAGGGCGAAGATGTCGGCGGAAATACCGAGGTGTTTATCGTTTTCGCTGAGGCCCTCCAGTGGCAGCCAGTCAGGGTCTACGCAGATGGTCAGTTGTCGGTTGCGGTCGGCCAGCCAGGCCTGTTCGGCATCGGAGAACGTTAACGGGCCGGTGGCCGGTGTCCGGTTACGACGGGCGGAAGCGCCAAGCCAGCGATTCTCGATAGTGCGCATTTCCGTTGGGCTGATGGCCTCCAATGCGGCGTCCATTATAGAGGCGAGCGGCTCAAGAGCGGGACGCACGCCAAAGCGCAGGTCTTCTCCCGGCATGCCATCAAGGGTCATTTCGCCGGCAATATTCACTCCGGCAATGCGAAGCTCCCTCACCCAGTAGTTTCCGTTTGGCAGGGCTGCCAAGGCAACATCGACGGAGCCCTCAGCCAGAGCCCGGAACATGGCCTGCTGGGAGGTGAAAGCGAACACATTGTCGCCCAATGCCTCACGAAGGGGTCCCTCGTAGTAAATACCTGAACCAATAGCGACCTTCAGTCCCTGCAAGTCTGCTGGCGAGCTGAATGCCAGATTCTTATCCAGAGTGAAGGCGACGTTGGGAATGGTATGGTAGGGCCGGGTGAACCGTATGAACGCTTCGCGTTCGTCGGTTTTCGAGATATTGGCCATGATATCAATGTCACGGTCCATAAACCGGGGGTACAGTTCCGACCATTGCCCGGGCACCGGTACGATTTGCAGGCCGGTCAGATCCGATATCCGGTTCAGCACGTCAACGGACAGTCCTTGCAACGCGTCTGCGTCGTGAAAGCTGAAGGGCGCATAGTCACTCATAAAGCCCACCCGTACCGGGCCGACCTCACTGATGTAGTGCTGATGGGCATCACTCAGGGTAAAACCCGACGATTCAGCAATGCTGGTCCCGCCGTATTCCTGCCACCGCTTGAACAGTTCCTCAATGCGCTTATCGGGAATGGCAGCCAGGCCGCTGCTGACCACGTCAAACAACTCATCGTTTGATTTCAGAACGCCAAGTCGAAAGTCTTCTTTCGACCATTCTCCCAACGGTGCGGGGCCAGCAATCTCCAAAAACCGGAAGCCGGCCTCGTTAGCGTAATAGTTCAGGGTCAGTTCAGGACCGATGATGCCGTCCACCCAGCCGAAGGCCAGTGCCCGGACCAGACCAGGAATGGAATCGTAGGTGACGAGCGACAAGCCCGCCGTTTCAAGTGCATCGCGGAAATAGGCGTCACGCACAACGCCAATACGGTAGTCATTGAGGGATCCCGGGGAATCAATGTCTTTGAGCGGGTTGGCTGGGTCATGCATCAGATGCATCTGGCGAATGTGGTACGGCTCGGTAAACTGTATGGTTCTGGCGCGGCCGTCGTTGTATGAAATTCCTTCGATAACGTCGATGTCGCCGCGCTGGAATGCACCGAACACTTCGGGCCAACTGCCTGCCCGAAACTCAATGTCCAATCCTGACTGGCTAGCCACCTCCCGGACTATATCGATAGAGAAGCCGGAGGCTGTGCGGCCCGCCATGGACGTGTAAGGTTTGTTGTCGGCCACAATGCCAACGGAGATGGGTTCTTTTACAGAGGGCCAGGCAGGCATCGATAGGAAGGTGAGCGCCAGTACACCGAAAATGCTAGCAAGCAGTGTGATCAGAGATGGCCTTTGCCAGGCAATTACAGCGCTCATCGGGTGATTCACAATTCTGTGGTGATTAACTAGTGAGTGTAGTCGTTGGCGGGTTATTTGCCCAATGACGAGGTGATTCGTGGCCTGCGATTGCTGGTGCGTGATGGTAGGATGTCGCCACCTCAGTACGTTATGGGAACGACCATGGGCCTTTTGTTTGAACAGATCGACAGCCAACCCTCATCATTGGGAGAGATCACGCTTCGCCGCCGTCGCATTCCGGCGCTGGGTGACCGGGATATCTATGAGGTGAAGCTGGGTGAAGAGTTTCTCATGTCCAGCATGTTTGTGGACGCGGAAGTAGCCCTGGCGGACCTGGGCCTGAACGCCGTCGAGGGCGAACAGCTTAAGGTGGTGGTCGGCGGCCTGGGGCTGGGCTACACCGCGGAAGCGGCCCTCAAACATGAGCGCGTGAGCGAGCTGCTGGTCGTGGATGCCCTAGACACCGTCATCCACTGGCATCAGCAGGAAAAGGTTCCGTTGGGTAAAGTGTTGAATGCCGACCCACGTTGTCGCTATGTGTTGGGCAGTTTCTTCGATCTGGCGGTATCGGAATCCGGTTTCGATACCGAAACCCCGGGCAGGGTGTTTGACGCCATCCTGCTGGACATTGACCATTCCCCCAGGGCCCTCCTGAATGAGTCCAATGCCAGCTTCTACAATGCTGAAAGCTTAGGCGGAATGGCGGCCCATCTGCGCCCTGGCGGCGTTTTCGCCATGTGGTCCAACGACCCGCCGGACGAGCCGTTCATGGACGTGTTGCGAACTCTGTTCACGGATGTGGATGCGAAGGTGGTGTCGTTCTACAACCCGTTCCAGAATCGGGAGTCCACCAACACGGTGTTCCTGGCCAGAAAGCCGCTCAGTTGACCGAGCGGCCGGTGTAGCTGGAGAAATCCGGCCTTTGCGGCTGGTGCTGATCATCCGTCATATAGGCGGATGTCAGGATGAACTCTGCGGTGGCCCGGTTGCAGGCGACGGGAATGTTCCACAATGCAGCAATGCGTAGCAGGGCCTTGATGTCCGGGTCGTGTGGCTGGGGTTCCAGCGGGTCCCAGAAGAACACCAGCAGGTCAATTTCCCCTTCCGCGATCTTGGCGCCAATTTGCTGGTCGCCTCCGAGCGGGCCACTGAGCAGGCAATGGATGTCGTCCCGGCCCAGGTTTTCCTTGAGCAACCGGCCAGTGGTGCCGGAGGCGTAGAGTCGGAGGGAGGCAAAGCGTGTCTGGTTGTCGGCGACCCAGTCCACCAGTTCTCTCTTTTTGTTGTCGTGGGCGACCAGAGCGACGGATTTAACGGCCATTTGCGGTAAAGTCTCCTTTGTGGGGTGTGTCCGGTATAGGGCTCCAGTGTTTCATATTCGTGATAAACGCGGAACAGGAAATAGGTGTTATGTCGACAGATCACGCCATCAACTGGGCAGAGACGCCCGCCGCCGTGTGGCGCCGCCACCGTCAGGGTCTGAGGGCCATTCGGCGGCTCGACCCGGTGGGTTGGGCCGACCTGACCGGCATCGAGCGACAGCAGGCTGCCCTAGCCCGTAACACCGAGCGCTTCCTGGCCGGTGAACCCTCAAACAATACGCTGCTCTGGGGAGCCCGGGGCACCGGCAAATCATCGCTGATCAAGGCGCTGCTTAACCGGTATCGGGAGCAGGGGCTACGGATGATCGAGGTGGACAAGGACGATCTGGTGAACCTGCCGGAGATCGTCGACGACATCGCTGAATTGCCTTGGCGGTTCGTGATCTTCTGCGATGATCTATCGTTTGAAGTAGGTGAGTCGGGTTACAAGGCGTTGAAAAGTGTGCTGGAAGGCTCGCTCGAGCTGCCGCCCGAAAACGTCAGGGTGTACGCCACCTCCAACCGCCGGCACCTGATGCCGGAATTCATGGACGATAACCTGAAAAGCGAGATGCGCGGCGGCGAACTCCATCCGGCGGAGGCCATCGAGGAGCAGGTATCCCTGGCGGACCGGTTTGGGCTGCAGTTGTCGTTCTATGGTTTTCCTCAGGATGTATACCTGCAGGCCATTGATGCCCTGTTTCCCCAAGTGAGTGATCGCGAGGCGTTGCATCTTGAGGCCATTCGCTTTGCCACCAGCCGGGGTGCCCGTAACGGCCGCACGGCGCAGCAGTTCTACCGCCAGTTTGCCGGCGACCCGGATGCCTTTGGCCAGTAGGCAACTGGTTACTGTCGCCGCGCCAGCCTGATGAACCGGTGGTGAATCATCCGCACGCCGATGAACACCAGGCCCAGCACAACCGGTATGGCAATGCCCAGAACCAGCGAGGTGTTGACGTCGAATCCGGCGTCATCGGCGGACTCCAGCGCCAGCTTCAGCAGTGCCAGCAGGTAGTAGCTGATGACCACCACGGAAAACCCTTCCACTGTGTGCTGCATCATCAACTGGATTTTTGAGCGCCGGTCCATGGAGCTCAACAACTGTTGGTTCTGGCTCTGGATGGCCAGCTCCACCCGTGTACGCACCATGTCCGAGGCCCGGTCCACTCTGCGTGACAGGTCCTCCAGGCGTTCCTTCACCGATTCGCAGGTTTCCACCGCCGGTGTCAGCCGCCGGGTCATGAACTCGGTGATGGTGAGGTGTCCCGACAGCTCATCTTCCCGCAGCTCTTCCAGGCGGGTCAGCACCAGCTGGTGATAGGCCCGTGTCGCCGAGAAGCGAAAGGTGGCATGGGCGCGGAAGGCTTCGATGCGGGCCGCAATGTTGGTCAGATCCGCCAATACCTCACGTTCGTCGATGTCCTGGTTGTCCGCCAGGGACTGGGTTATCACCGCCAGTTGCTGGTCCATGTCGTTCAGCGAGGGTGTCATCTCCCGTGCCAGTGGCAGCGACAGCAATGACATCAGGCGATAGGTTTCGATTTCCATCAGGCGTTGGGTCAGCCGGCCGAGCTGGCTGTCGGACATGTCCCGGTTGAGAACCATGAAGCGCCCAAACCCATCACTATGGAGCCTGAAGGTGCCCCACACCCGGGCCTTCCCTTCCCAGGGGCTGCTGCCCACCAGTCGTTCTCCCTCGAACCAGTGGCGGATTTGCGCCAGGTCGGTTTCCGGGCCGTTTGAGGCTTGCTGCAGGTCAATATGAAAGGCGGCCACCACGGTGCCGGTGAGCTTCTCGAGCCATCCCTTGGGCAGCGACGAGATGCCGGTATCCTGGAAGCTGATGGTCGTCCCCAATACCCAGATTGATAAACGTGTAGGAGGCAAACTCCATGTGCATTTCACGCCGGATACGCAGGGAGCCAAAGGTGGCCTCGTAGCAGCTGACGTCCTCCAGTGGTTCGGGTTGCCCCAGCATGATGTGCAGGTCTTGCCAGTGTCGGAACTGGACGGCCCGTTGCTCCGGGGTGGTTAGCAGGGCAATGTGGGTAACCTGCGCCGGGCATGGCAGCACGTGGAACGGGCGGGAATGGAGCTCGTTGTAGAGCTCTGCCCGAAGAGGGTGCAGATCCAGCTGTGTGAGCGGCGGGTTCAAGGCTTGGTCCTTTGACGACGATTGAGGGGCCTACAACGGAACAATAAAGGCTCGCGGGTCGTTCCGAAAGACGACTTGTGGCTTACGACTCTGGTCGCGGGCGGGACGGCAAAAGCACTGTAAAACGCACGCCACCGGTATCATCGCTGGCCATCACTTGGCCGTTGTGGTGCTCGGCAATCAACCTGACGATCAACAGGCCCTGGCCCAGGTGTCCTTCCTGATGGCCGGTTCGCACGGACACGAAGGGGCTGAAAATATCACTGGCGAGGTTCTCCGGCAGGGAGGAACCTTCATTGAACACGCTCAGTTCCAGGTGTCGGGCGTTCTGCGTCAGCCGTACTTCAATGTTTCCCTGCTCTGGTGTGAAATCCCGGGCATTGTCCACCAGTTTGTCCAGAAGCTGCACCAGCAATTCCGGGGAACCGTGGCATAGACAACCGTTGGCCGGTCCGATGTAGTGAATACGGTGGTCGGGGTCCAGTTCCTGATAGGCGAGGGTGGTCTGGGAGGCGACTTCGGCCAGGTCAAAGGTTTCCTTTTCGGCGTGGTCAAAGCTTTGCTCCAGCCGGGCTGCCTCGCTCATGCCCTGCAGTATCTGGCTGAGGCGGTCGGTGGCGGAACGGGCTCGTTCGATGTAACTGGCCTGATCAGCCGGGTCTGTGGTTTGCCCCAGATTCTCCAGGGAAGAACGTACCACCGCCACGGGGGTTTTCAGTTCGTGGGACAGGCGCCGGGAGAAGCTCTCCAGATAGTCTGTGTAGCCCTGAAGGCGGTCCACCATTTGGCTGAATTGCCGTGACAGGTCGCCCAGTTCGTCCTTCGCTTTTGCAGGTGGCAGGGTGCCCAATACGCGGCCGTCGTCGTCAATGCTGGCGCTGACCGCCCGCTGCAGCCGGGTAATGCGCCAGGACAGCCAACTGGCGTAACCCAGTAGAACCAGCATCAGGCCGATGATCAATAACACGCTGCGGGAAATGACCGAACCAAGGGTGCTGCCGGACAAAGCCAGCAATTGGTCCAGTGATTCTTCCAGCACCAGCATCCGGCCATCGCCCAATGATTGTTTCACCAGCATGTAGGTGTCGCCGTCCCGGTGACGAACCAGCCCCTGTGATGGCAGTTCCCCAGCGTCCATGCGATGGGTTTCCGCATTCAGCCGTGAAGGCTCGGGCTGGTAGAAGCTCACCAGTGCCCGCAGGCCGTTCAGGCTGATGCGTTCCAGGATCTGCAGTGGGCTGAGGCTGTCGAATTCAGCCTCGTCGGTTTCGGAGTCGCGTGTCTGGCGAGCAATCACCCAGCCGTCCGGCTCCAGAACCCAGGTGCCCTGGCCCGGAGCAATCATGGCCGCAAGTCGGTTTTCGAGTTGTGGCATTCGGGTGACGATGTGCGCTGAGGTGGGGCCAGCAGAGACGCGTCCATCACCGGTGGCTACCGGCTTTTCCGTAGGCCATGTCACCTGGAAACCAAGGCGGGACGAGGGTGCCGGACGCGGCATTCTCAATTCAGCCTGGTAGCCGTTGCTGACCGCCTGCCAGTAGCCGCTGATGCGATAGTCGGTTGCCCCTTCGCGCTCCGGATCAATCGCATTGATGGCCCCTGGCGCCTGGGTTCGGATCAGGCGCCGCGTCGTCTGCTTATCACCTATAACCTGGAGTTGGATCTGGTCATGGGGTTGGCGGGGTTTGCCGGGGTTGAAGAAGTCAGCGGTTCTGCCGCTGACACGAATCAGGAGGTAGAGATGGGTTTGATCGACGGCTGCCTGCCAGGATAACTCGGGTCCGTCTTTGTCGATGGCTTGTTGTGTGCCTTGCCACTGCTGTCGGGATTCTTCCTCATCATATCCGGGCCAGTCGTCGCCGTAGCCATCCAGATTCGGGCTGCGGGACAGGAGGTCGGCGTAGATAACGTTGGTACCCGCAGCAACCGTTGGGGTCTCGGCAAGTTGTTCCGCTGCAAAACCGGCCGTGCGTCCGGCCTGGCTCTGCAATTGACGAGCGGCCTGGTCACGCAGGGCCTGGTCCAGCTCCAGCACGAACTGCAGGCCCGCCCAGGGAATCAGCAGCATCAGCAGGCTGGCAATGAAGAGTTGGCGCTTAAGGGTCAAAACTCAGGCCTCATGGGCGTTCCAGCGGTAACCCATGCCGTAGGCGGTGTGAATGCCATCGAAGGCGTCGTCGATCTGCAGGAACTTTCGGCGTATACGTTTGATGTGTGAGGTCACCGTATTGTCGTCCAGTACCGTGCTGGCGGCTTCCATCAGTTGGTCGCGGCTGCGAACGTGGCCCGGGTGCTGAACCAGGGAATGCAGCATCCAGAATTCGGTGACGGTCAGGTCGATGGGCTGGTCATTCCATTCTGCCGTCATGCGGTCCACGTTTAATGCCAGGCGGCCACGGTGCACCACTTCATCCGGTTGCTTCAGGGCCTCGGCCCAGGCATCTGCCCTGCGCAGCAGAGCGGTAACCCGGGCCAGCAGGTGGTCCATGCTCATGTCCTTGGTGACATAGTCATCGGCACCCAGCCGCAGGCCGTGAACGGAATCGATGTCGCTGTCGCGGGCGGTCAGGAAAATGATCGGCAGGGTTTTGGACAGGCTGCGCAGGTCCTGGCACAGGGTAAAGCCGCCTTCAGGCTCATCGCCCAGTCCCACGTCGATAATGGCCAGGTCCGGCAGGGCGGTGCGCAATACCTGGAAGGCACTGTTGCGGTCACCATAGGCAGACACCCGGTATCCCCGGCGCTCGAACGCGTCACGGTAGTTTTCCCGGATGGCGGGTTCATCTTCAATCAGCACGATGTGTCGCTTCATAGCCTGCAACCATTCCCCTGTTAATACGGTTCCTATTTAACCATGGCCTGTGACCAGAACAAGGTAAAGCAGAGGGTTTGCCACAATTCATCATTTTTTTACCGCCGGATCGCCAGATTGTGGCACCGGATCGCCGCTTCCATGGGCTGAAATAGTCGCCAGTTGCCACCAGGCGTGCTTTTTCAACCACAGTGATACAAGGAAGCGAAACAATGCTGTTGACCAACCTGGGACCCTATTCATCAACCGCCCCGAATGGCGGGCGGCAGATTGCCGGTAGTATGACAGGGAGCAAGATCTCCCCTCGGCTGCGACGCTGGCTGGAGGGCATTTCCCTGTGGCTGGCAGTGCTGCTTTTCCTGTTTGTACACCCGGTGTACGCAGAGGCCTCCGAAACCGGACGCGAAGGCGCCGGTGAGTTTCATTTTGTCGATGATGCCGGCCAGCGACTGGGCTCGGCAACCCTGTTGAACACAGACTACAACGTAACTGTCAGCGGTCTTATCGCCGATACCCGCTTGCGCCAGAGCTTCCGTAATACCAGTCAGCAGTGGCGGGAAGGCGTGTTCGTGTTCCCGTTGCCGGAAAATGCGAACGTATACGGCATGACCATGACCGCTGGCGAGCGGGTGATTGTCGGCGAGATTCACGAAAAGCAGGAGCCAAACGCCAGTACGCCAAGGCAAAGGAGGAAGGCCGTAAGGTCGCCCGTGTAGACCAGCAACGGCCCAACCTGTTCACCACCCGTATGGCGAATATCCCCCCGGGAGAAACCATCACGGTTGAACTCAACTACCAGCAGGCGGTGCGTTACCAGTCCGGCGAGTTCGAACTGCGCCTGCCCACCACGCTGACACCGCGCTACATGCCTGGCCAGACACTGGACAACGAGCCGGCGCAGTGGTCGGGTGGTTGGGCGACGCCCACCACGGCAGTGCCGGATGCCGACCAGATCAGCCCGTTCACGGTGCGGCCCGACGATGTGGGCCCGGATAGCCATCGCGCAACCATTGCCCTGGAAATCAACGCCGGCCTGCCGGTAAGCCGTGTGTCGAGCCCCAGTCATCGAGTGACCAGTACCTGGAACGGCAACACCGTGGAGGTGGCGCCGGAATCCCGGGCTGTGCTTATGGACCGTGATCTTATCGTGCGCTGGGCGCCTGCCCGGGGTATGGAGCCCGCAGCCGCCGTTTTCCAGGAGCAGTGGCAGGGTGAGGACTACCTGCTGGCGGTAGTGGTGCCCGGCGTCAATGGAAAACAGCGCCTGCCAAGGGAGCTGGTGTTCGTGATCGACACCTCTGGTTCCATGGCTGGCGAGTCCATCCGTCAGGCCCGGCAGGCGTTGTTGCGGGGGCTGGAGACACTCGATGCCGATGATCGTTTCAACGTTATCCAGTTCAACAGTCAGACCCACTCACTGTTTATGGAGGCGGTTCCCTCCAGTGGCAACAACCTTGCCCGGGCACGTCGTTACGTGAAAGGCTGAACGCCGATGGTGGCACCGAGATGGCCTCGGCTCTGGATGCCGCGCTTGAGATGACCGGTGATGGTGGCGAGGAGTCCCGCGCCAGGGTCAGGCAGGTGGTGTTTATTACCGATGGAGCTGTCGGTAATGAAAGCGCGCTCTTCGGGAAAATTCGTGATGGGCTGGGCAGCAGTCGGCTGTTCACCGTAGGCATCGGTTCTGCCCCCAACATGCACTTCATGCGTGAAGCTGCACGCTATGGCCGCGGTACCTACACCGCCATCAGTGACCTGTCGGACGTGGCCCGCCCGCTGGACGAGCTGTTCGGTAAGATGGAGGCGCCGGTGTTGACCGATATCGCAGTGAGTTGGCCGGGCCAGGCCGCTGCAACCGAAGCCTTCCCTGACCGAATTGGCGATCTGTTCAGGGGGGAGCCCATGGTGCAGGTTGTGCGCGGCCTGCCGGCTGAAGGCGCACTCGACGTTTCCGGGCGTCTTCCGGATGGCAGTCAATGGCAACAGTCGTTGAACCTCGAACAGGCCGCCAACGGCAAGGGCCTGCATCGTCATTGGGCAAAACAGAAAATCGATAGCCTGATGGACAGTGGGCTGACTGGCAAGATTGATGATGACGCGCGCCAGCATGTGATCCGTCTGGGGCTGGAACATCAGTTGATGACAAAGTACACCAGCTTCCTGGCCCAGGACAAAACCCCGTCCAGGCCGACACAGGAGGCGCTGGAAACCGACAGCGTGCCCACACTGCTGCCCGCCGGGAGCCAGGGCACGATGTTGCGATACCCCCAGACCGCAACCATGTCTCCACTGCTGATCGCCATTGGCTGATTGCTGATGTTCTCGGCCGCGATCACGCTCCTGAAGCGGAGGGTATACCCATGAGCCGATTGATTCTCCTGTTGGCGACGACGTTCGCGACTGTCCTGGCGGTCGGCCTGTGGATTCCGTTCAAGGCCCTGGTGGCGCAGGAGCTTCTGGAGCTGGCCTGGGCCGAAAGCCAGGCGCGGCAGCAGGAAACCCGGCCCTGGCCCTGGGCAGACACCTGGCCAGTGGCCCGCCTGATGGTGCCTGAAACCGGCCAGTCACTGATCGTGCTGGACGGCGCGCACGGTGAAAGCCTGGCCTTTGGGCCGGGGCAGGTGGTGGGCAACGACGGCCGGGCGGGCCCGGTGGTAATTGCGGGCCACCGCGATACGCATTTCCGGGGGCTACAGCATCTGGAAACCGGCAGCCGGGTAAAGTTGCAGGATCGCGATGGCGACTGGCGTTCATTCCGGGTGGACCGTATTCGCGTTGTCGATAGCCGGCACGAGCAAATCAATACCGCACAACTGCCCAGGGATTCGCTGTTGCTGGTGACCTGTTATCCCTTCGATGGCCTTGAGAACAACGGTCCGCTACGCTATGTGGTGGAGGCCACAGCCGAGCCCCTGGTGACGGCCAATAAAGCCGATAACGCCCTGGCCCGGGAGGCTGTTGCCGGAACCTGATTTTGGCGTACACTTGTGCGCCAAAAATTGCATCAGGGTTGTCGTTAATGGGAATGCCAAGAAAACTGCTGGCCTGGCTGATGGTGCCGGTCATCTGTCTGTTTGCACTGGTTCTGTATGTCGCCCGGCCATTCAATCCGGACAACAACCGCTTGCTGGCACGAACGATTGCCCGCGTCGGTCGTTTGCTCCTGGGCATGGAGCGCCCTCTGGAAGGGGCCGACAACATGCCGCAGGACCGGCCCACGGTCGTTATTGCCAATCACCAGCACAACGATGACCTGTTCGTGATGGGGGATTTGCTGCCGCCCCGCACCGTCACGGTAGGCAAGTCGTCGCTGATATGGATCCCGTTTTTTGGCCAGGTGTTCTGGCTCGGAGGCAATGTCATCCTCAACCGGGGACGCTCCCACAAGGCTGTTGCGGTGATGCAGGCGACCAGCGAAGCGATCAGCCGTGACCGCAAGAGCTCTGGGTCTTTCCAGAGGGTACCCGCAGCCGCGGCCGGGGCATGCAATCATTCAAGAAAGGGGCTTTTCACGCCGCCATTGCCTCCGGTGCGCCCATCACCATGGTCTGCGCCAGCCAGTACTATGATCGTACCCTGGGGTGGTCCGGTCGCCGCGAACCGGTGGCTATCCGGGTGCTTCCGCCGGTTGAAACCGCAGGACTCACGGTTGCGGATATTCCCCAGTTGATGGCCCAGTGCCGCCAGCAAATGGAAGCGGCCATCGCAGACCTCGAACCTACCGCCTGAACGTGTCCCACGAAACTGCCTGCCTCCCTGCGGAAGTGCTTGAAGCGCCGGGTAAAACAGGGCAGTCTTTCGGGGACTGTTTCGCTGCTCGGAGATGCATGCAATGAATCTGATTCTGTTCCTGATTATTGGTGGTGTGGCCGGTTGGCTGGCCGGCCTGATCATGAAGGGCCGAGGCTTCGGCGTACTGGCTAACATCGGTATCGGTATTGTCGGGTCCGTTCTGGGCGGTTTCGTTTTCCGCCTGCTGGGCCTGGCTGCGCAGGGCGCCATTGGTGAACTGGTTACCGCCACAGTGGGTGCCGTGTTGCTGCTGGCGGTTGTCAGCGCGATCAAGAAGGCCTGATTATGATCGTACCTGTCTCTGCCGTTTTCGCAGCCGTTCTCGGACTGCTGTTGCTGGTGTTGTCGGGAATGGTTTCCCGTTTCCGCCTGAAATATAAAAAGAGCCTGGGAGTCACCGACGACCGGGACTTCCAGGCGGCTGTCCGTGCCCAGGCGAACCTGGTGGAATACGCCCCATTGGGGCTGGTGATGCTTGCGATTGCCGAGTTGAACGGTGTTCCCAGCGGGCTGGTGTACTGGACCGGAATGGCCTTTGTGGTGGGGCGTGTGTTGCATGCCTTCGGCATGATCAATGGCCGGGGCGGCCCCCATATAGCCCGTATGGCAGGTATCCTGTTGACCTGGATTGGCATCCTCGCCATTGCCGTGTTGCTACTCTGGAACGTGTTCCAGGTTTACGGCTGAGTCTCCCGCGGGGGCGACGCAGCCCCCGGATCTCTTATTTGTAAGGTCGGGCTCCTAGAGCGCCCGCGCCATTTCCATGGTGACGTATTCCAGTTCCAGCCGGCGGTTGGCGGCGTGGTCTTCCGGCCGCGCCAGCGGGCGATCGCTGCCCCAGCCGCTCACCAGAATCTGGCTTTCCCTGACGCCCTCGCGAATCAGTACTTTCGCCGCGCTGCTGGCCCGCAGGCGGGACAGGAAATGGTTGTATTCACTAACGCCGAAATTATCGGCATGGCCATGGATCCGCACCGTAGCGCCCGGGTTGTGTCGCAGGTAGAGCGCGTGCTGGCGCAGGATGGTCAGGTCCTGCTCATCCAGTCGATGCTTGTTGAAACCGTAATGGAACCGCAGCCGATGAGGTTTGCGGGGTGTGCCGTCCGATGCCAGTGAGGGCATTGGCAGGCCTGATTCGATGGCCGCTCTGGCAAGTAGATCCGGATTGTCCAGTATGAGTACAGTCATGGCAGTTTCCTTGGTTGCACGTCCTGTTTTTCTTGTTGTCCCGGCAACTATTGGCTGTGGCCGGGACAACGGCAATTGGCGATTGGTCGAAACCCTTACTCCATGCTCGTTTCGAGCATCGTGCGATTCGCCCCTTTGCGGCTGCCCTGATTGAATGTCATTTGTATGACCATCGTGTGACAACCGCAGAGTAGCCTGTTTGTGGTGCCGCGCACAGTTTGTTTTGCCCGTGGCCGGCTAAACCGCTTCAGGATTCATTACAACGCGAAAAACTGGCCATGCTGTGGTAAAAAGCACCTCTCAAGAGACAAATTATGATGAATTGTGACGGCCCATGCTGATTATCCCCGCCGAAAACACCGTGAACTGGAAGCGCCCACCCTGGGTTACCCTCGGGCTGATCACGACTTGCCTGCTGGTATTCTTCTTTTACCAGGGCGACGACAACCGGCTGATTGAAGAAGCGGTTGAGCAGTATCTGGAATCGGACCTGAAGTCTTTGGAAGCCCCGGTATACGAGGACTACCTCGAGCGCCAGATTGAGTTTGAAGACAATCAGAATCGGGTCTACGACCTGCAGAACTTCCAGCAACTGCAAGAAGAGGGCGGGGACTTGTGGGTTGCCTACAGCCTGCTGGCGGACCGTGAGTTTTACCAGTACATGCTGCAGAACCGGGACAGGCTCTGGGCGCCGGCCGAGCGCCGCCTCTGGCTGGAGCAGCGGGGGGACATTCAGACCCAACTGATGGACAGGCTCAGCGCCAATCAGCTGGGGCTGGTGCCAGCGGAATTTTCCCTCTACACGCTGATTACCTACCAATTCCTCCACGGCGGCTGGGGCCATATTATTGGCAACCTGGTGTTCCTGTTCCTGCTGGGGTTCACCGTCGAGAAGGCCCTGGGGGCAGGGCGTTTCCTGCTGGCATACCTGTTGTGTGGCGCTCTGTCGGGTGTGGTGTTCACCGCGTTTTCCATGGGCAGTCACATACCCCTGGTGGGTGCATCCGGGTCTATCTCCGGGCTCATGGGCATGTACGTGGCCATCTACGGGTTGCAGAGAATCCGCTTCTTCTATTTCGTTGGTGTGTACTTCAATTATTTTCGCGCCCCGGCGTTGGCGATCCTGCCCGTGTGGTTGGGCAAGGAAATCTACGATTACTGGTTCGCCGGAGCCACGGGCATTGCCTACATGGCCCACGCGGGTGGCCTGGTGGCCGGCGCGGGTATGGTCTGGCTGCTGGGCAAGAGCTGGTTGCAGGTGAAGGAAGAGTTTTTCGAACCAGAGGAAGATGAGCAGGACGAGCGTTTCACCACCGGCTACAGTCAGGCCATGGCCAGCCTCGGCCGCATGGATTTCGACCTGGCCCGGCGCCAGTTCGAGGCGCTGAGAGAGCACTACCCGGACCGCACTATCCTGTTGGAGCACTTATATCAGCTGGCGAAACTGCGCCCGGACCTGCCGCAATACCGCGAGCGGACTCAGGAATTGATGAACGAGTCCCTTAGCCGGCGCCAGCCCGAGCGGATGGTCGAAATCTGGCAGGAATACCTGGGCAAAGGCGAAGGCCATGCCCCGCTCGACGCAGAGGACCATAACCGGGTGTTGTTCACCTGCCTTCGCAATGACGACCTGAAAGCCGCGGAGAAAGCCTTCGAACGCCTGCGCAGTGCCGGTGATCAGCTCCTGGCCAGCGAAGCCTGCCGCTTGTTGGCCGAGGAGTTCGAAAAGCGCGAGATGACGCCCAAGGCTCGCCACTACAGGCAGTTGTTACAAGAAAGCTAGCTCACGGTTGGACGGCCGATTGTTGGGGAGGCTTTTCCAAAACACGCTGTGAATACATCCATGTACGCTCGGCTCCGCCATCCATGGCTACGCACGGTTTTGGAAAAGCCTCCCCAACAATCGGCCTGACTCCCTTACTCCTGAACTGCGAAAGAAGCCTTCGGGCCTTTCAATGGCTCCCGGTTCTCAACCTGCTGCAGGTACACATCGACCTGCTCGTGCAGGGGATGGTTCAGGCATCGCTTTTTGACGAAATTGAGGAACGCCGAGGCCTTTTCCCACTGCCCCAGACCGTTCGCCAGCGCCTGGGCGACCAGCAGATAGGCCGGTGCCAGTTCCTCGCTGTCCGGGAAACGCTTGTGGAAGTCCTGCAGTAACTTCAGTGCCGGTTTGAAATGCCCGCGCTGATACAGGCAACGGGCGCAGCGCACTGACAGTTCGGGGTCCTCCAGCCGGAACCCCGGCTCCACGGTTTCGATAGCTGCCAACAACGCCGCTATACCCTCGCCGTCGTTCCGTTCCGCCAGCATGTTCAGCAATCGGTGGTGATACCGATACAGCTCCGGAATATCATTACGGGCGGTCAGCAGCTGATGCAACTGTCCCAACCGAAAGGCGTTCTGGGAATCCCGTTTCAGGCTTCCTTGAGCATCGACTGGACCCGGTCGTAGTTGCCGTCCTTCAGGTTCATGTCAATGTCGGCGTCAAACCGATGGGTGCGGTCGCGGTTCTGCATTTCGCCGGCGTTTTCGTCATCCTGCAGATCGCTGGCAAAGCCCAGCTCCTCCTGGTACTGGAACAGCAGGTAACCCAGCATGTGGAACAGGATCAGCGTAAAGGTGCTGTTGAGAAAGCCCGCCAGTGTGCGGGCAACACCCGGAGCGAAGTGGGTGAGGGCGAAATCCTGGGCCGCCCCGGACGCCAGGGTCAGCAGGATCAGGTAGCCATACAGCAGGAAATAGGGCGTGCCGATGCGCGAGATCAGCACCGCCAGGTTCATGGGGTTCACCGCGGCCATGACCGAGCGCTCCATGGCGAGCACCATAATGCTGGCGGGCAGGGCCAGTATCACGAAGGCCACGGCCAGGAACATCAACAGCGGCCCGCCGACCATGGCAGCGGCCGCCACCATGCCGCCCATAAGCGCAAACACCAGTAACTGCAGGATCACAATGTCAAACCCGCTGCCGGTGAACGCCACTGCTACCGGAGGCGGTTTCATATGACCCTCGGCGGTGTGGCTGATAACGGCATAGGTATACTTCAACAGTGCCAGGGCCAGCACCAGCGTGATAATCAGGCCGATGAGGTTGCCGCTGACGACCAAGGGCACCAGCGTACAAATGGCAATAACCATCAGCGGATCGGTGTGGAACGGGTAGCGGAAGAAAGCACCGATCCGGTTCCAGAATGGCACGGCCTCCGTGGCGGCACCGAGATAGCGCATGGCACGGCTGCAGTGGGGGCACAAGGCGTGTTGTTTTCGGGTGTCCGCATCCGGCATGCAACGGGTGCAGTAGTGTATCTGGCAGTCACCGCAATGCCATTTTGCGGGTTCGCCGGGGTGGTAATGGCAGTCGTGTTTCACTAGTCGCATCTTCTAATCAATTTTAGCCCACATGATTACAGATACTGGGTTTGTGGGCCAGGACACTGCGGATACCACATCAAAAAACAGCCTTACACCTGCAAAAGAAATCTTGGAGCTAATTTCAGTCGTGATTTTGTGCTATAAAGTGTACCGAAAAAATACAGCACTTAGTTTATTAAGCAGCTCGGTATGTCAATGGAATGAAATGTGTCTCATATGGAAAATGGAGTAGTTTATGTTTAATAAAGGACTATCTACCGTCGGCCTTTCTTTGTTACTGGCCCTCACTGTCACAGGCTGTGGTGGCTCGTCTAGTGATAGCTCCCCTGACGAAGGTGGCAGCGACCAACCTCCTGTTCAACAAGAGATCGATGGTTTGATCGTTGTTTTGATGCCAGCCCCTGACTCATCCCCTCTACGCCCCCCTCATCCCCCCGTCTACGCCAATAAAAAGTGCGTCAGGAGGATGAACAGCCGGGAGCATCGTCGCACTATGCATGAAAGCTATTCCAGCGGATGCTCTCCGCTCTCACAATAACAATCTTTCACCGCCAGGGTGTTAAGCGAGGCAAGATGATGAAAAACCCGGACTGGTGGCGTGGAGCCGTCATTTACCAAGTTTATCCACGCAGCTTCTACGATTCCAATGGCGATGGCATTGGTGACCTGCCTGGGGTTACTGCCAAACTCGATTACATCGCCAGCCTCAACGTGGATGCAATCTGGCTGTCACCCTTCTTTACCTCGCCGATGAAGGACTTTGGCTACGACGTCTCAGACTACCGCGGAGTGGACCCGATATTCGGCACCATTGAGGACTTCGATGAACTCATTGCCGAGGCCCACAAATGCGATCTGAAGATCATGATCGACCAGGTGTTGAGCCATTCCTCCGATCAGCATCGCTGGTTTACTGAAAGCCGCGCCAGCCGCGACAACCCGAAAGCGGACTGGTACGTGTGGGCAGACCCGAATGCCGACGGCACCCCACCCAACAACTGGCTGTCGGTGTTTGGCGGCTCCGCGTGGGCCTGGGATAGCCGCCGCAAGCAATACTACCTGCACAATTTTCTGACCAGCCAGCCGGATCTGAATTTCCACTGCCCGGACGTGGTTGAACAGGTTTTATCAGACGTAAAATTCTGGTTGGACCGTGGCGTTGACGCTTCCGCCTGGACGCCATTAACTTCTGTTTCCACGATCCGGAACTGAGAGACAACCCGCCCAGTAACGCCGTTGCCGAAGGCTCCATTGGTGTGCGCAAGGAAAACCCTTACGCATACCAGTTCCACAAATACGATAAGACCCGCCCGGAAAACCTGGCCTTTCTGCAGCGCCTGCGTGCCCTGCTCGACCAGTATCCCGGCACGACTACCGTTGGGGAAATCGGCGACGACAACTCCCTGCAGACCATGGCGGAATACACCAGTGGCGGCGACAAGCTGCACATGGCCTATTCCTTTGATCTGCTGACAGAACAGCATGGAGCCGACTTTTTCCATAAGACCGTCGACTCCATCGAGAAAAAACTGACCGACGGCTGGCCCTGCTGGGCCATCGGCAACCATGATGTTTCACGGGTTGCTACCCGCTGGCAGGCGCGTTCGCCCGAACAGTTGAAAGCCTATATGGCAATGCTGCTGACACTCCGTGGCAGCGTTTGCATCTATCAGGGCGAAGAACTGGGGCTGACCGAGGCGGAGCTGGAATACAAAGACCTGGTGGACCCCTATGGCATCAACTTCTGGCCCGAATACAAAGGCCGGGACGGTTGCCGTACACCCATGGTATGGCACAACAAAGAGGCCAATGGTGGCTTCTCCGATGCACGCCCCTGGCTACCGGTTTATGATGAACACTACGGTGCTGCGGTGGCCGTCCAGCACGAACAGGAAAACTCCATCCTGCAGGCATACCGTACATTCCTGGGCTGGCGTGCACAGCAACCGGTACTGTTGAAGGGCGACATTGAGTTTCTGGACAGCCCCGAAAACACTCTGGTTTACACCCGAACTTATGAAGCGCCACTTTCCTGGTCGCCCTGAACCTGACTGATCAGCAAGTTCGAATCACAGCTCCGGCCGCGGGCCAGAGAGTCAGCGGCGCGCCGGATTTTGTCGGCGGTTCCTGGAATGACCGGGAGCTGGAACTGCAGCCCTGGGGTGTGGAGATTGCAACACTCTGAGTCCGCTTTCACAGATCAAACAAGAAGACATACGTTATGGCCAGCGTCACATTAAGAAACATCTGCAAGAGTTACGACGAAACCCAGGTCACCCGCAATGTGAACCTGGATATCGATGACGGTGAGTTTGTGGTGTTTGTCGGCCCCTCCGGGTGCGGCAAATCCACCCTGCTGCGAATGATCGCGGGGCTGGAGGACATCACCTCGGGCGACCTGTACATCGGCAACGACAAGGTCAACAACCTGCCTCCCAAGGAACGGGAAGTGGGCATGGTGTTCCAGTCCTATGCGCTATACCCCCACATGAACGTGGCGGAAAACATGGCATTCGGGCTAAAACTCGCCAAGACTGACAAGGCCGAGATTGACCGGCGCGTTAACGACGCCGCCAAACTGCTGCAACTGAACAACCTGCTGGAACGCAAACCCAAGGATCTGTCCGGTGGTCAACGCCAGCGGGTTGCGATTTGGCCGCACCATCGTTCGGGAACCCACGGTATTCCTGTTCGATGAGCCCCTATCCAACCTCGATGCCTCCCTGCGGGTGCAGATGCGCATCGAGATCTCCCGCCTGCACAAGCGGCTGGACGCACCATGGTGTACGTCACCCACGATCAGGTGGAAGCCATGACCATGGCCGACAAGATCGTTGCCCTGGATAACGGCACCATCGCCCAGGTCGGCAAGCCCATGGAACTCTACCACTACCCCGCAACAAGGTTCGTGGCAGGCTTTATCGGTTCCCCGAAGATGAACTTCATCGACTGCACCGTGGAGAGTGCCAGCAGCCAGTCCGTAACCGTTACCATGCCCGGCAAACACTCCCTGGAACTGCCCATTAACGGCCATGAGCTGTCCGCTGGTGAATCTGTCACCGTGGGCATTCGTCCGGAGCACCTGAGTAACGACGAAGAAGCGGATATGTACCTGGGCGGCGAAGTCACCGTGGTGGAGCGGCTGGGTTATCAGACCCTGGTGCATATGGACGTGAACGGCGTGGATGGCGTGATCACCATGCGCACCGACGGCAGCGACCCCGTCCAGGAAGGCTCGAAAGTCACCCTGGGCATCAAGCCATCAAGTGCCACCTGTTCCGCGAAGATGGCAACGCCTGCCCCCGGCTTTACCGGGAACCCTGCATTGATTTTTGATCTGCTCTGACACCTTTTCAGGGGCCGGTTCCGTCACGTACCGGCCCCTTTTTTTTGCTTTCCAGTCTCGTCTAATCTGGTCTGTCCTGGCCTGGCCGCTAAACAGGCTGGTAGGTCCTCCCGAAACACGCTGTGAATACGTCCCTGTACGCTCGGCTCCGCCATCCATGGCTCCGCACGGTTTCGGGAGGACCTACCAGCCTGTTCAGCTATCAAGGTGGTGACCGCAAAGACCGAGGTTATTCACAGCGTGTTTCGGGAGACCCTACGTCACTGTTCAGCGGTCAAACAATGCTTGAGTTAGGTTGGAGAGTTGGCAGGGGGATCAAAAAAGCCCGGTCAGTAGGGGGGATTAGCCTGACCGGGTCGCGAAGTGCGGAAAAGGAAGACGCATTTCTCGCGGAAGGGCCGCCCGGGATCCTCCGTGGCGGCGTAGGAGAACGTTCAATTCAGTCCAGCGGCATCAACCCTTGACGCCGCCGGCTGTCAGCCCACCAACAATCCATTTCTGGCAGTACAGGAAGATCAGCGTGATGGGCAGCCCGGAGAGCACCGCAGCAGCGGCAAAATCGCCCCACAGGTAATTCTGCTCGTACAGGTACTGCTGCGCGCCGACCGCCAGGGTCAGCTTGTCGGTGTCCACCAGCAACACGGATGCCATCGGGTATTCCATGATGGTCATGATGAAGGCCAGGATGAACACCACCACCAGGATCGGTACCGACAACGGCAGCAGGATGTAGCGGAACGCCTGCCACGTGGTTGCCCCATCCACGATGGCGGCTTCTTCCAGGGAGCGGTCAATGGAATCGAAGTAGCCCTTGATGGTCCAGATATGCAAGGCCATACCGCCGAGCGAGGCCACGATCACAGCACCGTGGGTGTTCAGCCCCAACCAGCTCACATGGTTGCCTATCTGGTCAAACAGGGCATACAGCGCCACCAGAGACAGCACCGGCGGGAACATCTGGAAGATCAGCATCGACTTGAGCACAAAGCCTTTGCCTGCAAAACGCATGCGGGCGAAGGCGTAGGCACTGGTGGTCGAGAGAGCCAGGATCATCACCGAGGAGATCACTGCGATCTTGATGGAGTTCCACAGCCACAACAATACCGGGAACGGCGGCTGGGTGACCGTGCCGTCCTCCCCGGTGTAGGGAATGCCCAGCGCCAGGTACCAGTGTTCCAGCGAAGGGTTCTCCGGCAGCAGGCTGCCGGCTGCAAAGTTACCGCTGCGGAAGGAGATGGAGATCACCATCAGCAGCGGGAACAGGATGATCACGATAAAGCCCAGCATCCCGAGATGGGACGCCAGAACGCGATACTTGGTGGAGCGGGGTTGAACCATTGCCATGGGTAGCTCCTTACACTTTGACTTTGGACAGTTTCAGGTTGATCAGCGACAGGGCGCCAACCACCAGGAAGATGGCTGTGGCAATCGCAGCCGCCAGGCCAAAGTTCTGTCCGGAATCCTGGAACGCGATGCGGTAGGTGTAGCTCACCAACAGGTCTGTGGTGCCCGCAGGTGTGCTTGCGCCGATAATATCGGGCGCGCCACCGGTCAATAGCGCAATCAGGACGAAGTTATTGAAGTTGAACGCAAAGCTTGCGATCAACAGCGGCATCAATGGCTTGATGATCAGCGGCAGGGTGACATTGAACAGGTTGTTCACCGGCCCTGCCCCGTCCATCGCGGAGGCCTCGTAGAGATCCCTCGGTATCGCCTGCAGTAAGCCCATGCAGAGCAACATCATGTAGGGGTAGCCCAACCAGGTGTTAACGATCAGGATCATGGTTCGCGCCAGCGCCGGGTCACTGAACCAGTCAGGCCGCATTCCGAACAGGCCTTCCAGTACCAGATTGATCTCACCGAAGTTCTGGTTGAACAGGCCCTTGAACACCAGGATCGAGATAAACGCCGGTACCGCATAGGGCAGGATCAGCATGGTGCGGTAGAAGCCCTTTCCGCGAATCTGGTCCCACTGCAGGAGGTTCGCCAGCAACAGCCCGAGCGCCAGGGTGAACACCACGGTTGCCACGGCAAAGGACAGCGTCCATACGAAGATCTCAAAGAACGGCCCGCGAATGCTCGGGTCGGACACCACCTTCAGGTAGTTGTCCCAGCCGATGTTCACGGTCCACCCCGGCGACAGTGTCTGACCTTCCGCACTGCGGTAGAAGCCGGTGTCGTGGTCCGGAAAGTAGGTCACGTCCGTCTGGTTGTTGGTGATGCTGCCGTTGTCGTGCAACGTGAACTGGGCGTTGATGGCCGCAAAGGCACGCAGGCTGGCCATGCTCAGCTCGCGCCCGTCTTCGGTCAGCAGGTCCAGCTCCGACAGTTCCGATCGCAACTGGATAATGTCGCGAATGGCCAGCGGCTCGCCAGCCGGCTTATCCGAAGCGGGTAAGACCGGCGCGCTGGTGTCGGAACCGTCCAGCGCCAGCGGAGCCGAAACCAGGTTCTGGTGCTTACCCTCAAGGTAGATCACATAACCGGCATCGGTGTTGAAAAGCTCATAGTTATAGCGGACGGAATCGGACTGGTAGGTCCGGTCCATCAGGTTGTCCTTCACCTGCTCAAAACTCAGCAGGTTGCTGGCACTGTAGTTGGTAAAGCCAATACCAACCGTGTACATCAGCGGGAAAATAACAAACACCCCCATACCGGCTACTGCGGGGAAAATGTAGCGATGGGCGTAGAGTTTCTTGTTCACGAACACAAACACCGCCGATGCCGTCAGCACCAGGAACAGCATCGCGAACACGAACTCCTGCTGGGCATACAATGCCAGTATCAGGTAGAGCGCCATGCCTACCAATGCGGCCAGGGCACCCCACTTTAGAATTATTCGGGTCATTGGAAGTCTGCTTTCGGTTCCGGGGGAGGACAGGGTTTCCGTTATCATTGTAGTCAGCCCGTTTAAAGCCGTCGCCAACGTCTGGCGAGGGCAGGTTTACAACAACAGGTCAGCACGGCTGGGAGAACCATCGGCACGGCGGCCGACGGCACTCCCATCAGGGGCATTACCGGGTAATGCGCTGTGCTGCTGAGTTCAGGGCGTCCTCAACGGGCTGTCTTCCAGATGTGATGTTCTGCAGAGCCGGCCCCATGGAGGACCAGAAAGCGCCCATGGCAGGCACACTCGGCATGGGTTCACCCAACTGGGCGTTTTCAAACGTCGCCGCAATATTCGGGTTGGACGACAGTTCGTCCATAAATTCCTTGTTGGCCACGGCTCCCAGGGGAACATCGTTGTTCACCATTTTCAGGCCTTTGACGGACAGCGCATAGTTCTCAAGGAACTCTACCGCCAGGTCCTTATTGGGGCTGGCCGTGTTGAGAGTCGCCGCCATCACGCCAACCATGGGTTTGCTGGGCTGGCCATCGACGGTGGGCAACTTGGCAACGCCAAAGTCAATGTCGCTCTTCTCCAGGTTACCCCAGGCCCATGGGCCGTTGATCATCATTGCGGTTTCGCCCTTGTTGAAGCTGGACTCCATGGCGCTGTAATCCGCACCGCGAGGCATCACGCCTTCTTCAATCAGGGTTGTGAGCATGTTGGCGCCCTTCATGGCACCTTCGTTGTTCACGCCAGTGTCCTTGACGTCGTAGCTGCCGTCTTCGTTCTGGCGAAAATATAGCCGCCGGCCGCGGCAATCATTGGCCAGGTGAAATAGGTGTTGTTGTAGTCCCAGAGGATGGCGCGCTTGCCATCTTCCGCCAGTTGTTTGTGAATGGCGGGAATGTCCTCGAAGGCGGTTGGCGGCTCGGGCACCAGATCCTTGTTGTAGATCAGACCAATGGACTCGACGGCCATGGGGTAACCGTACATCTTGCCATCGACGGTCACAGCATCCCAGGTGAAATCGAAGTTCTCGTCGATAACACGCTGTGACGGCTTGACCTCGGAAATGATGCCGCTTTGCGCCCATTCGCCGAAACGGTCATGGGCCCAGATAAAGATGTCCGGGCCATTGCCCGTGGCGGCGGATTGCTGGAACTTGTCAGTGGCGCTGTCTGGATGAGCCACTTCAACGGGGATGCCGGTTTCCTCGGTAAACCAGTCACCCACTTCCTGCAGGCCATCATAGCCTTTGTCGCCATTGATCCAGACCAGGAGCTTGCCTTCCTCGATCTCGGCGTGAGCCGGTGCGGACATGCCAAAGGTTGCTGCAACAATGGAAGCTGCGAGTGAACTACGGATAAAAGTTCGACGATTCATCAGGTGTTTCCTCTGCTTGTTCCTGCCTTATTCTTGTTGTCCGCCCTGACACGAGGTTGGCCGGGCGGGCTGAACGCAAATCTTTTTATTGCGAGTAACCGAACTGTGTTGCAATTTGCTGTTGCTGGCATCAGCCTGATTTCATTCCCTGAGGCGTAGAACGGGGGAGTAGTGAGGCGTAGTGAATTCCGTCTACCACCCTCCGTTCAGGTCTGGTTTGATTGCATAACCACAACAATAAATGGAACCGGAGCCCATTGCATGAGACAGACCCCGAAAAAAATCAGGTTTACCGCCAGCCTTGTGACGTGCCTCTCGCTTGCCGGCTGCGCCGGTGGCCAGTTCGAGACTGCCGCCCCACCCTCGGACAACCGCGCTGTTGCAACCGGCGGGATGTGCACCGCCACCCAGGCAGAGATGACCGTTACCGTCGGCAATGCTTCAAAGACGGCGACTGGGTGCGAGACTACTACAGTGGCAACAAGGCACAGGTGACAAATGGCCAGGTCACCCTCACCCCGGCCCCGGACGCCGAAGGCCTGTTACTGCTGGAAGCCGTCGACGCTCCGGAGCAGAGCTTCACCTGGGCGGGCGCGACTGTCTACTTTACCGTGACAGATCGCTTTGCCAATGGCCGCACCGACAACGACCTGAACTACGGCCGCAAGCCCGACGGCAAGGATGAAATCGGCACCTTCCACGGCGGGGATTTCGCCGGCCTGACACAGAAGCTGGACTACCTGAAGGATCTCGGCGTCAATGCTGTCTGGGTCACCCCACCGTTCGAGCAGATTCATGGCTGGGTTGGCGGTGGTGACCAGGGGGACTTCCAACACTATGGGTACCATGGCTATTACGCTCTGGACTTCACCCGCCCTGACGCCAACTTCGGCACCCGCGAGGAATTCCGCACCCTGGTGGAAGAAGCCCATGCCCGCGGCATCCGCGTGGTTATGGACGTGGTTATGAACCACCCGGGCTACGCCACCCTTCAGGATATGCAGACCTTCAACGTTGGCGGGCTGCGCGAAGGCTTCGAAAAGCACCTGCCCGAACAATGGGGCGACTGGCGACCGGAATCCTGGGAGAACTTCCACGCCTACCATGCGTTGATCGACTACGATCATCCGGGCTGGGCCAACTGGTGGGGCAAGGACTGGGTTCGCGCCGGCATCGGCGACTACGACACGCCGCCCAAAGCTCCATCGATCCGGTACGGGGCTCCCTCGCCTTCCTGCCGGATTTCAAGACGGAATCCGATAAAGCGGTGGACCTGCCCATTTTCCTGCAGGACAAGGAAAACACCCGCGCCACACAGCTTGAAGACGCCACCGTCCGGGATTATCTGGTCACCTGGCTGACCGATTGGGTGCGCGAGTTCGGTGTTGATGGTTTCCGGGTGGACACCGCCAAGCACGTGGAGCCGGAAGCCTGGAAACAACTGAAAACCAAAGCTCAGGATGCACTGGACACCTATCGCGCCAATAATCCCGGCCAGCCGTTGCCAGCGGAGGAATTCTGGATGGTCGCGGAGGTATTCCCCCATACCGTGACCCGAAGCAGCTACTTTGATGCCGGATTCGACGCCGTCATCAACTTTGACCTGCAGGAGGAAGCCCAGGCCGGTGCAGCTTGCCTGCCCGCCATGGAGCCCATCTACAGCGAGTATTCCGACAAGATGCACGGCGACAAACCCTTCAACGTCATGAGCTATATCTCATCCCACGACACCCAGCTGTTCAGCCGCATTGCCGACAACAAACCGGCGATGCAGAAGCGGGTCGCCGCCGCCTTGCTGTTTACACCAGGCACCAGTCAGATATTCTACGGAGACGAATCCGGCCGCACTTTCGGGCCCACGGGATCTGATGGCCACCAGGCACCCGTTCGGACATGAACTGGGCCGACATCGAAAATGGCACGGCACAGCCGGTCCTGTCCCACTGGACAAAGCTGGGCCAGTTCCGGGCACGTCACCCGGCAATTGGTGCCGGGGAACACAAACAACTCAGTACCAAACCCTACGTCTTTTCAAGAACCCACGGCGACGACCGGGTGGTGATCGCCTTCGGCAAGGAGTAATCGTGCAAAACACCCAAACAGCAGGATTCACACCGGAAACACCCCTGATTCTGGGAATGATGCGGCTCCATGACCATCCCAGCCTCACGCAACCCGCCCGACTTGCGGACTGGATTGCCGCGCGACTGGATGACGGCCTGAACGTGTTCGATCATGCCGACATCTACGGTGGTGGCGAGTGTGAACGGCTGTTCGGGGATGCATTACGGGCTCACCCGGCCCTGGCCCAAAACCTGCAGGTGATCACCAAGACCGGCATCGTACCGGCCGACCGGGACACCTCGCAGTGGCGGGTAAAACACTACCGGGCCGAAGCAGATTATGTGGAAAACGCGATCAACAAGGCCATCGCCTCACTGGCGGTAGAACAGATTGACACCTTTCTGATTCACCGTCCTGACCCGTTGATGCAGGCCGAGGACGTCGCGCGGGTGCTGGAAGCGGCGGTGTCCGCGGGTAAGATTCGCCAGATCGGCGTCTCCAACTTCCTGCCCGAGCAATGGCGATGGCTGGCCCGGAACACCGAGCTACCGCTGGTGTGCAATCAAAGCCAGTTATCCCTGCTCCACACCGATCCGTTGTTCGATGGCACCCTTGAAGCTCATCTTGCGGATGGACTGCGCTGGTTGGCGTGGTCTCCGCTGGGTGGTGGTGGCCTGGCGGACCGAATCCCGGCAGAGCTGATGGGAGAGGCTCGGGAAGAAACCGGTCTGGATGACACCGGCCTGGCTATCGCCTGGTTACGACAGATTCCCGGAACGCCTATACCCGTGCTGGGCTCCATGAACCCCGAGCGCATTCACTCAGCGCTCAATGGCGCTCGAAGCCCTATGCCACGGGCCCTTTGGTACCGGCTACTGGAATCGGTTCGCAACACCGCGGTTGCCTGACCCGGATGTGCGTTGTGACGTCCGTCAACGCCTGACAAATCGTTACACAACTTCCACCTTAGTCCGATTGTTGCTTTTGCAGACAGCCGCGACACTGGTCCTGATCCACAACAACAATATCAGGGCCTGCGTTACCGGCCCGGCGCGACCAAGGAGGCCTGTGCCAATGCTCTGCAAGAAGCTGCTTCTCTCTTTGTTACTGACCCTGCTGGCGGCGGCTCCCGTTGCAGCGGAAACCCTGAAAATCGGGCTTAACTACCCCCAGACCGGCCGCTACAAGGACCAGGGCCTGCAACAACGCCTGGGCGCTTTCCTGGCGGTTGACGAAATCAACAAGGCCGGCGGCATCATGGGTCGCGAAGTGGAACTGGTGATACGCAACACCTCCGGCGAACCGGACAAGGGCGCCAAAAACACCGCTGAGCTGATCGACCGCGAAGGGGTGCAAATGGTATTCGGTGGCGTTTCCAGCGCAGTGGCCATTGCCTCCGGCAGAGCAGCAAGGGACCGAAACCGTATCTACTTCGGAACCCTGACCTACTCCAACGCCACCACCGGCGCCGCCGGCCACAGCCACATGTTTCGCGAACCCTATAATCCTGGATGACGGCGAAGGTACTGAGCCAATATCTCAATACCCAGCATGCCGGCGACGAATACTTTTACATCACGCAGACTACACCTGGGGCTGGTCGGTGGAGAAATCGGTCCGGAAATTCACCAATACCGAAAACACCGACGCTCATAAGGGCGTTAAGACACCCTTCCCCCGCGCGTTGATTACGGATTTTCGCCAGGCTCTGGAACAGGCGGAACAAAGTGGCGCGAAGGTCCTGATGATGGTGTTGTTTGGCGACGACATGGTGCGTGCGCTGAACGTCGCCTACGAAATGGGTTTGACGAAGAAAATGCAGGTGGTGGTACCCAACCTCACGCTCGGCATGGCCCGCCAGGTGGGCCCGACCATTATGGAAGGTGTCGTTGGCGGTTCGCCCTGGGTGTGGAGCGTTCCCTACCAGTACAACTACGCCCGCGGTAAGGAATTCGTAGAGGCCTTCTCGAGCCGCTACGAGATGCGCCCCTCCACTGCGGCAGCCTCTGCCTACAGCATCGTCTACCAGTACAAGGATGCCGTGGAAAGAACCGGCACCACGGACACACGCGAGCTTATTCGAGCCCTGGAAGGCCACCGGTACACTTTCCTGAAGGACGAGCAGTACTGGCGCGACTTCGACCACCAGAACATCCAGACGGTCTACGTTGTGAGGGTAAAGCCCCGCAACCAGATCATGGAAGACGAGTACTCAGCTGACTACTTCGAGATCATCGACTCCATGCCCGGCGATGAGGCCGCCCAGACCCGGCAGGAATGGGAAGCCAGACGCAAGGAAGCCGGACAGCCGCTCAACCTCTAGGTGAGCGTCGATGTCACTGGGTTAACCGTGTTTGCCAGCGCCGCGCCAATGTTTGAAAACTCGTCAGCCTGCAGGGACGCCCCGCCGATCAGGCCGCCATCCACTTCGGGTGACGAGAACAGAGCCGCCGCGTTGGCCGCTTTCACACTGCCACCATAAACAATGCGCACGGACTGCCCTGCGCCTGTCTCACAGTTCTCCAGAAACTGGCGGATAGCCCGGTGGGTGTCCGCCACCTGCTCCGGGGTAGCGGTCCTGCCGGTGCCAATGGCCCAGACCGGTTCATAGGCAACGATGCTGCCAGCCAGGCCGGACATGCCGCATTGGTCAATCACCGTCTGCAGCTGTCGCTGAACGACCTTCATCGTCCACCCCTGCTCCCGCTCTTCCAACGTTTCGCCAACACACATCACCGGTATCAGCCCAGCTGAGAGCACCTGCTGAAACCGGGCAGCAACATCATCGTCGGACTCGTGGTAAAGCGCGCGTCGCTCCGAATGCCCGACCAATACGTAACGGCACCCCATTTCATGCAACATGGTGGCGCTTACTTCCCCGGTGTGTGCACCGGACGTCGCACGGCTGGCATTCTGCGCCCCGAGTGCAATGCCGGTGTACCCGAGCAGGTCCCGCACCTGGAACAGATAGGGAAACGGCGGGCAAATGGCCATATCAATGGTTTTGCGAAAGGGGCGGAGCTTTGCCAGCATCCGCACAAGCAACGCCTGGTTGGAGTGCAGGCTGCCGTTCATTTTCCAGTTCGCAATCAGAATGGGTTTTCTCATGGTTTGTCTCCTGTGATTCCTCGTATCGACGTGTCAGGTATCCAGGGCACAGCGAATGGCTCCAACACCGGGATAGAAAGCGTGGGCGCCAAGGTCCTGCTCGATACGAAGCAACCGGTTATACTTGGCGACACGGTCAGAGCGGCAGAGGGAACCGGTCTTGATCTGACCTGCTCTGGTTGCCACTGCCAGATCGGCAATAAACGTATCCTCGGTTTCACCACTGCGATGGGATATAACCGCGGTGTAGCCAGCATCCTGTGCCGTTCCAATAGCTTCAAAGGTTTCGGTGAGGGTGCCTATCTGGTTGAACTTGATCAGAACCGAATTGGCGATGTCCTTCCGCACGCCATCCGCGATCAGTGACGCATTGGTCACGAACAGGTCATCCCCTACCAGTTGCACCCGTTCCCCCAGCTTTTCGGTCAGCAGCTTCCAGCCATCCCAGTCGTCCTCATCCATACCGTCCTCGATGGACGCGATGGGGTACTGCATCGCCAGCGACAGCAGATAATCGGCAAAGCCGGCGGAGTCAAAGCTTGCTCCGGCTCCGGACAACTCGTAGCGGCCATCGCGATAGAACTCGGACGCGGCACAGTCCAGAGCCAGCACGATATCCGTGCCCGGCCGATAACCCGCCCTGACGACCGCTTCCAGGATAAGATCCAACGCCTCTTCGCTGGAGCGCAGATCCGGCGCGAAACCGCCTTCGTCACCAATGGCGGTGGAAAGGCCTTTCTCGGTCAGCAGTGATTTCAGTGCATGGAAGGTTTCAACACCCATTCGCAATGCCTCGCTATAGCTGGGCGCTCCGACCGGCTGGATCATGAATTCCTGAAGATCAACGGTATTGTCTGCATGGGCACCGCCGTTGATGATATTCATCATGGGTACCGGCAACACACACGGACCGGAGCAACCATAGAGTTCTGCCAGATAGCGGTACAGCGGTTGCTGTCGAAAGTTGGCGGCGGCATCGGCAACCGCCAGGGACACGGCGAGAATGCCGTTTGCACCAAAACCGGACTTGTTATCGGTGCCGTCCAGGTGGCGCATCAGCCGATCAATCACCAACTGGTCAAACACCACCCGGTTTTCAATCGCTGGTGCGATGTGCCGGTTAACCGCTTCGACAGCCCCCAGCACACCCTTGCCATTGTACCGATCAGGATCACCGTCCCTTTTTTCCAGGGCCTCCCTGGAACCGGTGGAGGCGCCCGACGGCGCCGACCGCGTCCGACCACGCCGTTTCCCAACTCAACATCCACTTCCACTGTGGGAAAACCGCGGGAATCCAGAATTTCCCGGGCGAATACGGACTGAATACGCTCCATAATCATTAACCTACTTGCTCGTGTTGTTTTTGTTTCCGCACACATAGGTGCACTATCGAACAGTTCACTCGATTGTAATATTCGTTTACGAACATTCACAAGCGAAAAAGAACACAATTCCATATGATTTTGTTATATGGAAAACCCCAATAGGAACTTCAAACGGTTTCGACTACACCCGGAATCGCCCGATCAACGCTTCAATATCACTCATCGACGCTTGAGCTGATCGCTGGTGGCTACCAATTGCTCAATCTCTGCCAGGTTTTCCGATGAGGATTCACTGATCTCGGTGACATTACGCGACACAGAACGGCTCACATCTTCCTGCTCGTCCATACCAGTGCGAACGTGTTCCGCACTATTGCGAATCTGATCAACCGCTTCCCGAATGGTTTCAACGCCTTTTGAGGCATCGGTAATCAGGGACTTGACCGACTCCAGGCGCTGGAAGCTGTCAGCCATGGAACTCACGGCCTCCGCCGCGTCCCCCTGGAGACGGTTGACCAGACCACGAATGGTTTCCGTACTGCTGGTGGTCTTCTGGGCAAGCTGCCTGACCTCGTCGGCCACCACCGCGAACCCGCGGCCGAACTCGCCGGCCCTGGCGGATTCGATGGCGGCATTGAGCGCCAGCAGGTTGGTCTGGTTGGCGATTTCATCGATGGATTCGGTGATGCGCCCGATATCGTGGGATGCACTCTCCAGCTTCTTCAGTTTCCCGGAGGTTTGCTGAACCTGCTCCTCAAGTTCGTTCACGCACTCCATATTTGCGTTAGCCGTCGCCTTACTTTCATCCACCCGGCTGTTCACCGACTCCACCAGTTGATGAGTATCTCTCACAGCTTCCGCCACATGATGGCAGGACGCCTCCATTTGCGTCATGGCAGTGGCGATTGAATTCAGATCATCGGACTGGCCCCGAATACGCTGGCTGAGATCGTGGGAAAAATCCGCATTGGACGCGGCCACCCCGGTAATTTCACCGCCGGCTTTCTGCAGGCTGCTCAACACCTCGCGCATGGCCGCTGCGAGTTTGTTGGCAGACTCTTTCAGTTCAATAAACTCACCATTGGCGCGGAACGTCAGTTCGCGACTGTAGTCACCGCCCGCCATTGCCGAGAGGTGATTGACGGTGGCACGCAAGGGGATACTGATCAGCCGACCCAACCACACAGATATCACAACGGCGATAAACAGGATCAGCGGGACCAGGTAATACACCAACTGTTCCGAGAAGCGTGCCGTGGCATCAAGATTGTCGACGGTCTGTACAGCAGCCTCCCCGGCTGCCGTGACCATCTGGTCGATATGGCTGTTGAGATTATCGAGCCCGGCCTCAATGTCGGCGACCGTGCTGTTCACCGCCAGCAGGTTGCTGCGGTAATCGTAATACTGGCTGACAATGCCGGTTTCACTGTTGACCGACTCAAAAAATTCGTTGGCGATTGGAGCAAGTGACTCCAGCGAGGCGATTTCTCCAATGATGGCCTCAATATCCTGCTCAACCGTCACGGTGTTGAATCGCAGGTTTTCCACCACGGCTTTCAGCCGTTCCGCATCCTCGGTACTGACCAACTGCATGATCAACAATTCGATATTGGACAGGTTCCCCATGACCGTCATGAGGAGGTCCTTCAGGTAAATATCGGACCCGGCCGGTGCCGATGCTTCGCGAAGCAACAACTGTTTCATTTCCGAGGCTTTAGCCAGAAAGTCGGACAAATCACGGTTCACCGATTCAGAGACCCTGATGACGTCCGCCTGGTGTTCCTGGAGCCTGGTGGCTCGTTGCTGAAGCGCCTCAAGCGCCTCCCTGTACTGCTGGGCAGGCTCTTCGAACCCGTTCAGTAATTGGATGTCGCCGGCCTCGACGGCAAGCGATGCGACTTGTTCATCCAGCGCCGTTATCTGGCTTGTCAGCCTTCCGTAGCGGGCTTCCAGCTCCTGACTATCCCCTAACCTGGCGAGCGATATAACCGCCATGCCACTGCCACTGGTCGATGCCTCGACCGCCTGCACGGAGCGCTGGAACGGGAAGATTCTCTCCTTTACCTCCGACGTGCCCTCGGAAATGGACGTCATCATAGTGCCGTTGAACAGCCCCCAGCCCGCAATGATCACACACAGCAAACCGAAGCCCAGGTATAGACGATGGATAACTGATATTTTTCTCATGCCCTATCAACCCCTACTGCCAGCCCTGGACAGGCCCGGAATCTGAAAAGGAAAAATCAGGTACGAAAAGGTGGAAAAAGGGCCGGCAGGGTCAACCCGCTAAACACGGGGGAACGCCTGAAATGCTAGTAAGGGGGGGTATGAAAGCAACCGGCCAAGACCCACCGACCTGACGGTGTAAGATCTGCCGCTGCCCCAGGAGACTCGGGACAACGGCAGGACACTACAGGTAAGTGATTTTCTGAGAGATCACTGGAACTGACTCGGAAATCAGCTTTCGCGAGCCTGTTCCCAGGTTTTCAGAAGCTCTTCGTAGCGGACGGTTTTGCCTTGCGGCTTTTCGTTGTCCAGCTTCGGCTTGGGCGCACCCGGCTGATCCAGCCAGTACTGGGGATCACGCGGCTCGTTCAGCTTAGGACCACAGGTTTCCTGGACACTGGCGCGTTCAAGACGCTCCATGACACGGTCCTGGGCTTCAGCCAAACCATCCAGGGCTTTCTGTGGCGTTGCTTCACCACTTGCAGCTGGGCGATGTATTGCCACCACAGCTGAGCCAGCTTCGGATAATCCGGTACGTTGGTACCCGTCGGCGACCACTGAACGCGGGCCGGGCTGCGATAGAACTCCACAAGACCACCGAGCTTGGGCGCCAATTCGGTCATGGCATCCGAGTTGATGTCAGACTCGCGGATCGGCGTCAGGCCAGCGATTGTTTTTTCCAGGGATACGGTCTTGGACACCGTAAACTGGGCGTACAACCAGGCCGCCAGGCGACGTTTCTCCGGAGTGGACTTCATGAAGGTCCAGGAACCCACGTCCTGATAGCCCAGCTTCATGCCCTCTTCCCAGTAGGGTCCACGGGGAGAGGGTGCCATACGCCACTTCGGGGTGCCGTCTTCGTTAACCACCGGCAGGCCGTCTTCGATCATGCTGGCAGTAAAGGCGGTGTACCAGAAGATCTGCTGGGCAACAGCGCCCTGAGCGGGCACGGGACCAGCTTCAGAGAACGTCATACCCGGCGCTTCCGGCGGTGCGTATTTTTCCAGCCAGTCAACATACTTGGTGGTTGCGTACACAGCAGCCGGTCCATTGGTTGCACCGCCGCGGCTTACGCTGGCACCAACAGGGTGGCACTCATCCACCGGATGCCCCACTCGTCAACAGGCAGGCCGTTCGGAAGGCCCTTGTCGCCGGCGCCAGCCATGGAGAACCAGGCATCCGTGAAACGCCAGCCCAGTGACGGGTCTTTCTTGCCGTAGTCCATGTGGCCGTAGACACGCTTACCATCAATTTCCTTCACGTGTACGGAGAAGAACTCGGCAATGTCCTCATAAGCGGACCAGTTCACTGGGACGCCCAGCTCATAGCCGTAGATATCCATGAACTGCTTTTTCAGGTCTTCGCGCTCGAACCAGTCAGCGCGGAACCAGTAAAGGTTGGCAAACTGTTGGTCAGGCAATTGGTAGAGCTTGCCATCAGGCCGGTGGTGAAGTCCAGACCGATAAAATCGTCCAGATCCAGGGTCGGCAGGGTCAGATCCTTGCCTTCACCGTTCATGATGTCCTCAACAGGCATGACCTTGCCGTAGCGGAAGTGGGTACCGATCAGGTCAGAGTCGTTGACCCAGCCGTCGTAGATGTTCCGGCCGGACTGCATCTGTGTCTGCAGCTTCTCGATAACATCGCCTTCCTGGATCAGCGTGTGGGTCAGATTGATCCCGGTGATTTCGCTGAATGCCTCAGCGAGTACCTTGGATTCGTATTCGTGAGTGGCAATGGTTTCCGAGACGACGTTGATGTCCATGCCCCGGAACTGCTCGGCAGCCTGGATGAACCACTCCATCTCCTTCATCT
The DNA here is from genome assembly GCA_000831005.1 of Marinobacter salarius. GTDB lineage: Bacteria > Pseudomonadota > Gammaproteobacteria > Pseudomonadales > Oleiphilaceae > Marinobacter > Marinobacter salarius. Next base: position 3,841,807 of record CP007152.1, read on the forward strand.
GCTCTTCTTTCGTCAGAGTCGAATTCTTGAATGCCTCATTCACCCACTTCTTGGCGGCATCAGAATACTGATCTGCACTGGCCTGAAAACTGAGCCCCAATCCCACCGAGCCAATCGCAGCGCTCAGAAGGAGGGTTTTCGGATATTTATTGTTCTTGAACATATCCAACCTCGTTCGTCTTGTTTTGGTTTGTTCGAAACGCGACAGCGAGTGTCAGTGCGTTCCGGCTTTCCCTCTATAGCGTTATTGCCGCTATTCCTGGAAACGGAGCCGAATAGGGATGTTCGATTCCGATCATTAAGAAGAAAATAGTTCGTTATAGAAATTTTTACAACCGTTTTGAGCGATAAATCATAAGATTTTTTTCGGGCCTCCCTGGCAAACGAAAATCAAAAGCGCCTTCCACTGGCACCGTTTCCCATCACCCCCAGCGCAACAGCACCAGGAGCCACGCCACTGACACCACCAACGCTACCCAAAGAGTAATGTCGCTGACCGCCAGGAACGCAAGATGGATATAGGCCGCCGATAGCAGACCAATGAAAAGACGATCTCCCCGGGTTGTCGAAATCGGCAGAAACCCTTTTCGCTCCGTGCACGGCGACACCACTTCGTAAACCGTCATCACCAGCAAGATACAGGCAATCACCGCAAAGAAAATCGCAACCGTTGGTGTCCAGTTCATCCATTCAATCATGAGTTCTCTCCTTATACCCGACCCAGTGCGAAGCCTTTGGCGATGTGGTTGCGAACAAACCAGACCACCAGCACGCCGGGAATAATAGTGAGCACACCGGCAGCCGCCAGCACACCCCAGTCAATGCCGCTTGCCCCGACCGTTCGGGTCATGATTGCGCCAATGGGCTGCGCATCCACGGAGGTCAATGTTCGGGCGAGCAACAATTCCACCCAGGAGAACATGAACGCAAAGAACGCGGCGACGCCAATGCCAGACCGAATCATCGGCAGGAAGATCTTCACGAAAAACTTGGGGAAGCTGTAGCCATCAATATAGGCCATCTCATCGTACTCGCGCGGCACACCCGACATGAAACCTTCGAGAATCCAGACCGCCAGCGGCACATTGAACAGACAGTGAGCAAGCGCCACTGCAATGTGGGTATCAAACAACCCTACTGACGAATAGAGCTGGAAGAACGGCAGTAGAAAAACAGCCGGCGGTGCCATGCGGTTACTCAGCAGCCAGAAAAACAGGTGCTTGTCTCCCACGAACTTGTATCGGCTGAACGCGTAGGCGGCCGGCAAGGCCACCAGCAGTGTGATGGTCATGTTCATGGACACGTAGATCATCGAGTTGATGTAACCCGAGTACCAACTTGAATCCGAGAAAATCACAGCGTAGTTGGCCAGGGTGAAATTCTGCGGCCACAACGTCAGGCCACCGAGAATTTCCTGGTTGGTCTTGAACGACATGTTCAGGAGCCAGTAGATCGGAGTCAGCAGGAGCACGATAAACAGTGTCATCCGAAGCCCTTGGAACGTGAATAGTTCATCACTCTCTCCTTATTTTTCTTTGTCGAGGTGAGTTATGGCGGTAAAGAACACCCAGGACACCAGCAGCACGATCAGGAAATAGATCAACGAGAACGCCGCTGCCCGGCCGATATCAAACTGGCCAATCGCATGGTGGTGAGTGTCTGGCTCAGGAAGGTTGTTGAGCTGCCTGGCCCGCCACCGGTGAGAACAAAGGGCTCGGTGTAGATCATGAAGCTGTCCATGAACCGCAGCAGTACCGCAATCACCAGCACACTTTTCAGGCGCGGTAACTGGATATAGCGGAACACGGCCCACTTGGAGGCACGGTCAATTTCGGCAGCCTGATAGAAGGCTTCGGGAATGGCACGCAAGCCGGAGTAGCAGAGAAGAGCCACCAGGGGTGTCCAGTGCCATACGTCCATCAGCAGCACCGTCAGCCAGGCATCCACCGTGTCGCCGGTATAGTTGTAATCCAGCCCCAGCGCATTCAGGCCCCAGCCAAACAGGCCGATGTCACCACGGCCGAAGATCTGCCAGATGGTCCCGACCACGTTCCAGGGAATCAGCAACGGAATGGCCAGAAGGATCAGGCACAGAGAGGCCTTGATACCGGATTTTGGCATCATCAGCGCAACCCCGATCCCGAGGGGGATCTGGATCGCCAGCACAGCGCCGGAAAACAGGAACTGCCTGAGCAGGGATTCTCTCAGCCGCTCGTCAGCAAGCACTTCGCGAAACCACTCGGTACCAACGTAATAGGCGTTACCCGGGCCAAAGATATCCTGGACCGAATAATTCACAACGGTCATCAGCGGTATCAGGGCTGAAAACGCTACAAGTATGAAAACTGGCAGTACGAGCCACCAGGCACGATTATTGGGAACCTTATTCATTGGTCCTTCTCCTCTACCAGAAACTCGTCCACGTAAAGCTTCAGCCACTTTTCCGGAAAGCTGAGCTGAACCTGGCCGCCAACTGCAAAGTGCTGGTCTTCCGTCAGCCGAACCTTCAACGTTTCGAAATCCAGCTTGACTGTCATGACCTTGTAAGTGCCGAGGTCCTCGACATCCAACACCTCGGCCTCAAACGTATCGTCCGCCGGCATATCGGACGCCTGGATAAACTCCGGGCGAATACCGATCTTGAGATTGTTGGACTGCAGGCGCTGCAACAGCTCGACGTGTTGAACACTCAGCGGGACAACCGTGCTGCCGAAGCAGACCCCGCGTGGGCAACGCTGAACCTCAATCAGATTCATGCCGGGGCTACCGATAAAATACCCCACAAATGTGTGGTTGGGCTGTTCGAAGAGCTCCGTTGGGGTGCCAAACTGAACAATCTGACCGCCATACATCACCGCGATTTTGTCGGCGAAAGTGGACGCCTCAAGCTGGTCGTGGGTGACGTACACCATGGTGATATCGAACTGTTCGTGAATCTGCTTGAGCTTGCGGCGCAGCTTCCACTTGAGCTGGGGATCGATAACCGTCAGCGGTTCATCGAACAGGATGGCGGACACATCGCCCCGAACCAGGCCTCTACCCATGGAAACCTTCTGTTTCTGGTCCGCGGACAGGTTCTTGGCCTTTTTCTGCAGCTCGCTCTCAATCTCCAGGATCTCCGCGATCTCATGCACCTTGGCCTTGATCTGGGACGACGGCACGCCGGTGTTCTTGAGCGGAAATGCCAGGTTCTGGTACACGGTCATCGAGTCATAGATCACGGGGAACTGGAAAACCTGGGCAATGTTCCGGTCCCTCGGGGACAGCTCGTTCACCCGCTTGCCATCAAACAGTACGTCGCCCTCGGAGGGCTGGAGCAAACCCGAAATGATGTTCAGCATCGTACTCTTGCCGCAGCCGGACGGACCGAGCAATGCATACGCCCCACCCTTCTCCCAGACATGGTCCAGCTGACGGATCGCGTAGTCATCGGGCCCGGCCGGAGTGTCGCTGTAACTGTGAGCCAGGGACTTCAAATGAATTTCAGCCATCAGACCGACCCTCCTGTGACGACCTGTGCCGGTGTGTGCACCAGGCTTTCGTCTTTATCGAATACGAACAGTTTGTTGATGGGCAGGTAGATCTTGATGGGCGAACCCGTGTGGTACTGGTGTACGCCCATCAACTGCATCACCATCTCGAAGTACCGATTGCGCACGTGCATGAAGGTTTCGGAGCCACTGATTTCACTGAGCTCAACCTCCATCGACATCTCGAGATCATCCTCATTGTTGGGGACCAGTCCGATGTGACTCGGGCGGATACCAAACCAGTAATCGCCGGGTTCGAGCCGTGCGAGTTCCTGAGTCAACGCATGATGGGAGTATTCGTCGAAGGTCACTTCCGTGTCGGTGACCCGGCCCTTGATCATATTCATGGGCGGCTCACTGAACAGTTGTGCCGCCAGGGTGTTCACTGGGTTACGGTAAACGTCCATCACCGGGCCGCTCTGAACGATCCGTCCCTCGTTCAGGAGCGTGGTGACACCTCCCAACGCCAGAGCCTCGTTGGCTTCGGTGGTGGCGTATACGGCAATGCATTGGCGTTCGCGGAACAGTTCCCGCAACTCAGCGCGCAACTCTTCCCGCAGTTTGTAGTCGAGGTTCACCAGCGGTTCGTCAAACAGGATCAGGGTCGCGTCCTTGACCAGGGCCCTGGCCATCGCCGTGCGCTGCTGTTGCCCCCCGGAAAGCTCCAGCGGATACCGCTTCAGCAAGGGGTCAATCTGCAGCATGTTCGCGGTTTCCTTGACCCGTCGGTCAATCTCGCTCTCCTTCATCTTGGCCAGACGCAGGGGCGAGGCGATGTTTTCGTACACCGTGAGGTTGGGATAGTTGATGAACTGCTGATAGATCATTGAGACATTGCGTTGTTGAACGCTTTGCCCGGTGACATCGTTGCCGTTGTAGATGAGGCGGCCGTCATCGGGCTTGTCCAGCCCGGCCATCAGCCGCATCAACGAGGTTTTGCCGGCCAATGTACGCCCGAGCAGAACGTTGAACGAACCTGCCTCAAACGTGATGTTCGCGTCGCGGATGTAATCGACTCCATCCACGACACGGGAGAGGTTCTCCAGCGTTAAGGACATAGGCTTTCCTTTGTTGTTCTTGTGGCACGTTATCCGCCGTCACCGCAGGCGACCGGCGAGAATTCGATTTCGAATACATAAAGGCAATGAGCATACCAATGTAGGTGAAAACCACGAGCAAATACGTAGACCATTGTTTTTATTGCCATTAAATTTCTGGAAAATTTCTTTATTGAAAACAAAAATGTTCGATATCAAACTTTTTGTTCAGTTTGAACATTGACCTGAACAACCAATGAGCACATTATTGAACATCGTAGCGAACAGATTCGCGGCCTCGGGCCACCCTGGCGGGGCGCGAAAAAACAAAACGAACTTCAGGAACGCGGAGGATTCGCGTGAAAAGGCAACAAGAGAGGGCGGAATACCGATCCATCATCGCGGATTCCTGGAACCGCTGTATTGGTTACGGGCTTCACCATGACTACGAACCCGAACCCGCGAACCTCGACGACCGTGCCCGGGAAACGCTGGAAAAAGACTACGAAGCGTTACTCAGCACAACAGAGACGGAAGTACTTCCCTACTACAACAACATCATGTCCAACAGCCGCTGCCTGATCCTGCTGGCCGACTCCCATGCCCAGGTCCTGAAGGGCTGGGGCGACAAACGCATTACCGAAAGCCATCTGCGGCCATGGTTCAGCGCAGGCGCCAGCTGGCACGAACGCTACGCTGGCACCAACGCCATCGGCACGTCCATCGCCACCCGCTCGCCCGTCCAGGTCCAGCGAAACGAACACTTTCTCAAACTCAACCGGAGCATCATCAGTTCTGCGGCGCCGATATTCGATACCGACAGAACCTGGTGGGGGTTCTCAGTGCCTTCAGTGATGCCTACCTACCGCAGGCGCATACGCTGGGGATGGTTCGTCTTCTTTCGCAATCGGTTGAAAACCGTCTGATCGTCAGGCAGTTGGGGGGCAATCATTTTATCCTCACCCTCAACACCACGGCGGACAATATCGACAGCCCCTGGTCGGGACTGATCGCGTTTGACCCCAACGGCCGCATAGTTGCCTCCAATCAGCGGGCAGATCAACTACTCGGCGAGCCTTTGTCAGGGCGCAACCTGAACTCGCTGTTCATTGAAAACCGGAACCTGATACTGAATCACTCCCACAACACCCCCATACAGCTCACGACCACGAAACGAGTGCGGCTGTCAGGACTGTTGAAGCGGCCGGTCTCGCTCGACACCGTCACCACAAAGCCCGCGCGCGCAATACCCCGTGCCAGGCCCACGGAGCCAGGCATGGCTGGCGTTTCCATGGACGATATTGAACATGGGGATCCACTGGTCCGACGCTGTGCCGACCAGGCGAGGAAGGTTCTGGAGAGAGGCGTTCCGATACTGATTTGTGGTGAAACCGGTGTGGGCAAGGAAGTGATGGTCAAAGCCCTGCATGGAACCAGCCAACGATGCGCGCAGCCTCTGGTCTCCGTTAACTGTGCGGCGATCCCACCGGAGCTTGTCGAATCCGAACTGTTTGGCTACGAGGCCGGCGCATTCACCGGCGCCCGCGCCCAGGGTTCTCTGGGCCTGATACGCAAGGCCGACAAGGGCATCCTGTTCCTGGACGAAATCGGAGAAATGCCCCTGGCCGCCCAATCCCGGCTATTGCGCGTTCTGCAGGAACGGGAAGTGACACCGGTGGGCTCCACGGAACGCATTCCCGTGGACATACTGCTGGTATCTGCGACCAACCGCCCGCTCGCAGATCGAATCGACAATGGTGAGTTCAGAGCGGACCTCTACTACCGCATCAATGGCCTCAGCCTTGAGCTTCCAGCACTCAGGGATCGAATGGACCGGCGCGAGCTGATCCGCAGAATCTATCTGGAGCATCGTGACAGCGGCCAATCGGACACTCTGAACAATGAGGTAATGGCGGCGCTTGAGAATCACCCCTGGCCCGGCAATATTCGCCAGCTGGTGAACATCGTCCGCGTCGCCGTGGCCATTGCCGACGGCGAGACGTGCAACTCTGGCACCTGCCGGAGGATTTCCTGGCGGATTATGAGAGTCAAACCAGGCCCGAGCGCAAACCGGTATTCGATGCATCGCCCTACAGAGAATCGCCCCAGGCGAATGACAACTCCCGGAATGACACCATGGATCAGACACTGGTGGTCTACCGACAGTGCATGGGCAACGTGTCCCGTGCAGCCAGGGAACTGGCTGTCAGCCGCAACACCCTGTACAAGCGACTTCGGGATCTGGGTGTAAGGTAGTCATAGCTTGCGAATGGCTTTAAGCCAGCCGTCGTAGAGCTTGTCACGCTGGGCTTTGGTCATCGTTGCCTCAAAACTGCGGTCGCATCGCCACATACTGCTCAGATCCTCCAGGCTTTTGTAGACACCCGCCTGCAAGCCAGCCAGATAGGCCGCGCCCAGGGCGGTGGTCTCCACCAATGCAGGCCGATCGACCCTCGCTCCGAGGATATCCGCCAGGAACTGCAGTACCCAGTTGTTGGCCACCATGCCACCGTCCACACGCAGGGTAATGGGCCTTATGCCATCCTTCTCCATCGCCTTCTGCAGATCCTTGGTCTGGTAGCAAACCGATTGCAGGCCAGCGGTCACGATTTCCTTGATCCCGGTATCGCGGGTCAGCCCGAAAATCGCCCCACGGGCGTTGGGGTCCCAGTACGGTGCACCCAGGCCCGTAAACGCTGGCACCAGATAGACCCCGTGGTCCACCGGTGTGCCTTCCGCCAGGGGTTCGGTCTCACAGGCGTCCCGAATCAGCTGCAACCCGTCTCGCAGCCACTGGATAGCAGCACCGGCGATAAAGATACTCCCCTCCAGCGCGTAGGCAGGCTTTCCGTTGAGGCGATAGGCTACCGTTGTGAGCAGGCGGTGCTCTGACGTCAGAGCCTTGTCGCCGGTGTTCAGCATCAGGAAACAGCCGGTACCGTAGGTGCTTTTCGCCATTCCGGTTTCAAAGCACGTCTGGCCGAACAGGGCCGCCTGCTGGTCCCCCGCCATACCCATGACGGACGTACCACCCAGCCGACCGTTACCGACGATCTGGCCGAAGTCCGCTGCCGAATCCATCACCTGCGGCAACAACGAGGCAGGAATGCCGAACAGGTCAAGTAGCTCCGGGTCCCAATCCTGATCGTGAATGTTGAACAACAGGGTGCGACTGGCATTGGTCGCATCGGTCCTGTGCTCCCTGCCGCCGGTCAGTCGCCAAAGCAGAAAACTGTCTATCGTGCCGAACGCCAATTCTCCGCGTTCCGCCCGTTGCCGGGCGCCCGGTACGTTGTCCAGTATCCAGCGAATTTTCGTCGCCGAAAAATAGGGGTCAATCAACAGCCCTGTCTTGTTGTTCACTGAAGGTTCAAGGCTTTGCTTCTTGAGCGATTCACACCAGTCTGCGGTTCGCCTGTCCTGCCAGACGATCGCCGGGTAGATGGCCTCGCCCGTTGCGCGGTCCCACAACACCGTGGTTTCACGCTGGTTCGTTATGCCAACAGCGACAACCTCATCGTTGTCACCACACCCCCTGGCCATCACGTCATCGCAGGTTTCCTGGACAGTACGCCAGATGTCTTCCGGCTCATGCTCGACCCAGCCGCTCGCGGGAAAATGCTGAGGGAACTCCTGCTGGCTCGTCGCGTGGATGTTGCCGTCCAGGGTGAAAAGGATGGCGCGGGAACTGGTTGTCCCCTGGTCGATCGACAGAATGTACTGAGTCATAGTTGTTTTGCCTCGGGCCAGTGTTCTTATTTTTTCGTATTTTTACTTTTTTGAAAACAAAAGCCAACCCTTTTTGCGGGCGAAAACTTACCCGCACTTCGCAAGCCTCACACAAGCCCCTAAAAATGCTGCACAAAGGCACAAAACACTCTAAACTGAGTTCAGGTTTGAAATCGCTATTTCGTTCGTTACAGAAAAACCGTGGACCGGAGGAAGTTGAATGGCACAACGACGCCGACAGGACCTGATCATGGAGCTCATCCAGCAGAACGGCTTCGTGACCACCGAGCAACTGGTTGATCAGTTCAAGGTAACGCCGCAAACCATCCGCCGGGATTTGAACGACTTGGCCAGCCAGAAGAAACTGCGCCGGCATCACGGCGGCGCCGGCATCGACTCCAGCACGGTGAACACGGCCTACCAGGCTCGCAAAATCATGGACCTGGAAGCCAAGGAGCGCATCGCTGAAGCACTGGTGGACATGATCCCCGACAACTCCTCCATGTTCATCAACATCGGCACCACCACGGAAACCATTGCCAAGGCCCTGCTTGAGAAAAACAACCTCCAGGTAGTCACCAACAACCTTCACGTCGCATCCATTCTTTCCGCCAAGGAAGACTTCCACATCATTATTGCCGGCGGCGAAGTGCGTAACCGCGACGGCGGCATCGTGGGTGAAGCCACTCGGGACTTCATCAACCAGTTCAAGATGGATTTCGGCATTATCGGTATCAGCGGCATCCACAGTGACGGTTCTTTGCTGGACTTCGATTACCGGGAAGTGCGGGTTGCCCAGTCCATCATCGAGAATTCCGGCCAGGTACTGCTGGCCGCGGACCATTCCAAGTTCGGCCGCAACGCCATGGTGCGCCTCGGCAGCATTGCCCAGGCAGATCATGTGTTTACCGATGAACCGCCTCCCGTCGAAATCCGCCAGCTCCTGCGTGAAAACAACGTGGAACTGCACCTGGTCTGACCCCTCCATCGCCGCAACCATCACCCAGTCATAGCCTGGCAGCGTGACTCCCAAAGCCTTCGCCCACTTTTTTTCGTTTTTTTTCTGTATTTTCCTTTACGAATATATTTTGCTTTCGCATAATGTGGGTATACGTTTCTGTGAAAATCGGAAAGAGCGCCGGAAGCGTCCTTTCATTGGCGTCAGGAGATGACTCGAGATGACCGAGGAGAACAATACATTTGACGTTGTCGTTGTGGGCGGTGGCGTCAACGGCACAGGTATCGCCATGGACGCCGCAGGCCGCGGACTGAAGGTGTTGCTTTGCGAAATGAACGACCTCGCCTCAGCCACCTCGTCCAGCAGCAGCAAGCTGATTCATGGGGGTCTCCGATACCTTGAGCACTACGAGTTCCGCCTGGTACGTGAAGCCCTGGCAGAACGGGAGTCGCTGCTGCGAAATTCGCCACACATCATGTGGCCAATGCGCTTTCGGTTGCCACACCGCCCTCACCTTCGCCCCGCCTGGATGATCCGGACCGGGCTGTTCCTTTATGACCATCTGGCCAAGCGAGAGGTCCTTCCGGGGTCGCGCTCCATAAAGTTCGATGAGAAGGATCCGCTCAAGTCGGATATCACCAAGGGTTTTGAGTATTCAGACGGCTGGGTGGATGATGCTCGCCTGGTGGTACTGACCGCCAAGAAAGCCCAGGAGTGCGGCGCCACCATCCTGACCAGAACCAAGTGCATCAATGCCGAGCGCGGCGCGGATTCATGGAACGTATCGCTTCAGGATATGAATGACGACAGTATCCACCACGTCTCCGCTAAGGTGATTGTCAATGCGTCGGGCCCCTGGGTAAGCCGGCTGTTCAGCGAAAGCCTGTCCATGAAAGCGCCAAAAACCATTCGCATGGTCAAGGGCAGTCATATTGTGGTGCCTCGCCTCAATCGGGAAACCGAGGCCTACATTCTCCAGAATGAAGACGAACGCATTGTGTTCGTCATCCCCTACGAGGACGAGTTCTCCCTGGTAGGCACCACCGACGTGGATTACGAAGGCGACCCGAAAAAAGCGAAAATATCACCGGAAGAAACCGAATATCTGCTGGATATCGTCAACTCGCACTTTAAACGCCAGCTAACGGAAAGCGATGTGGTGTGGTCCTATTCCGGCGTTCGACCTTTAATGGACGACGAAGAGGGCGATGCCAAGAAGGCTTCCCGCGATTACTCGTTTGAGGTCAGCCGGGAAAAGGGCAAGGCGCCGGTCATCTCCGTCTTTGGTGGCAAGATCACTACCTACCGCAAACTTGCAGAAGCTGCGACGGACAAACTCTGCCAGTTTTTCCCACACGCCCGCGGTCCGTGGACGAAAACAGGCATCCTGCCCGGCGGTGATTTCGAGAATCGCGACACTCTCGAGGCAAGCCTGTCAGCCGAATACCCGTGGCTTCCCGAAGCGGTATACAGCCGTTACGTGCGTACTTACGGCACCAAGGCATACGACTTTCTGGCGACGCAAAATCCATCCAGGATCTGGGATTTCGGTTTGCCGGCACACTCTACGAGCGCGAAGTCGAGTATCTTATCAAGCATGAATGGGCGATGACGTCGGAGGACATTCTCTGGCGCCGCACCAAACAGGGGCTCTATGCCACTGAAGACGATGTTCGGGAGCTGGACAGATATCTATCCGCCCAGGCAACCCCGCAACCGCAAACCGTTGCTCTCCACCACAGCGCCTGAATCACTCTCTCAGGCATTTCGCTCCGGCCGGCCTCCCCCGCCCGGAGCTTTTTTGTGCCCCTCTACTGGCAAGCACTCCCCGGTATCCCTGGATACGAAAAAGCCGGATGCCATACGGCACCCGGCTTTTCCTGCCCCACCCTTCGTCCAGTCAGTAGGGTGTATAAGGCTCTTCCGCTTCTATCAGAACGTCAGCTGTGAGCCAACGATGAACGCATCGTATTCACCCTGACCACCCTCTGTGCCCAGCGTCGTGTACTCGGCCATCAGGGTCAGGGCGTCCGTAGCGGCGTAACGCGCAAACACCATGGTCAGATCCGTATCGTTCGCGCTCGAGTTGATGTCGTCTTCACCCTCGCCGTAGCTGACACCCAATGTGGTGCGGTTGAAGCCGTATGTCGTCTCAACGTACCACTGACTGGCGTCTTCCTCGTTCGGATCCAGGCGAGCGGCAAATACGCCGTTCCCGGTACCGGACGTCATGGAATAGTTACCACGAACATTCAGGTTGCCGAGCGACACCGAACCACCAAAATCGACACCAGACATGGTGTAGTCGTCAAAGGTGCCGGTCTTCGAGTCTACATCCTGAGTAAAGGCACTTGACCACAACGAGAACATATCCGCGGTGTAGACCACGTTGCCCTCAATTCGGGGCGCGCTGTATTCCGCATCAGCTACGCCATCCACCTTGGAGGGGCTGAATACACCCACCTTGAATTGCAGACCACCCAGGCTATTCGAGGTATACATCACACGCGGCGTGAAGTTGGCGTAGAAGTAACCGTTACCGATACGTCCCGCCGTTGCAGCCACCTGGTCCGGGCCGCCGATCAGGCCGACACCCAGGGCACTGCCGTTGTCCCCGAAAGCGGGAACACCGAAGATCCCGAAGCCCTTACCAATGTTGACCTGACCGAAATCACCGGCAACCGCGATCTCGGACACGCGGCTGCGGAAATTCGCATTGGCATCACCAGGCGCTATGTCTGCGTTCATCTGGAAGTGACCCGATACTTCCAGGCCATTCTGTGTGGGAGCGTAGATGTTGGTTTGCAGCGTAGCCGGGTTAAAGCCTGTGGTGATGGTAAACGAGTCTTCGTCCGTTGGATCGTCGTAGTTGCCAAGTACCGCGAAGATCGGAATGTGACCATTGAATCCCGCTCTCCAACCGCTGTCGGATTCGAACGTGGTATCAGCATATGCCGGCGCAGCAAACGCTCCGGCAACCATCGCAACCCCGGCCGCCAGCGCAGACAATTTGAAAGACTTAACATTCGCGCAGTTTTTGTTTTCGATCATGATAGCTTCCTATTATTGTTTGAGATTTTCTGGCCTATCAGCACTTCCTCTCGTTGGAACCTGAAATAACCTTTATATCAGTAACTTGATGGGCTACCTCTTGCTAACAGACACTGTCATCTCGAACATTCATTGCGGTTTTCGGCCGCTTTCTGTTTTCGAGACAGAACAAATCTAGCGCGCTAAAGAAAAAATGGAAAGTTTTAGAACATATTTTATCTGAAATTTACGCCCTTGCATGGCGAAAAAAACAACGAAACAATCCATATATTGCTGTTTTTATTGACTTAATTACAGATACAGAAATGTTTATAAATTTTCGTTGACGAACCATGAAACGAACATTACTCTCAATAATGTAGTAAAACCAACAAAACACGTGTAACTAACAACAAGAAAGGTGTTCCATGAGGAAATGGCCAATTGTCGCTGCGACCACCTGTCTGCTGTGCTTCAGCGCAGCCGGTCACGGTTCAGATACGTTTAGTGCGTTGCCGGAAGCACGCAAGCAGGTCATCAATCAGTGGATTTCAGAAAATTTTCAGGCGTCCACGCTATCTACGGAGCAACAGGCAGAAGAGCTTGCCTGGTTTGCACACACCGCCAAGCCGCTGGAAGGCCTTGAGATTTCGGTTCTGTCAGAGAACCTGGCAACGCACCGTTACGAATCCGAAGTACTCGCGAAAGCGTTTTCCGACATTACCGGCATAAAGGTGACTCACGACCTGAAACCGGAAGGCGAGGTCATCCGGCAGGTCAACCTGCAAAGGATCATGGCTGCCAAGGGTCGGTATGACGCCTTCGTCAACGACTCAGACCTGATTGGCACCCACGCGCGCACCGGCTGGGCACTGGCACTGAGTGACTACATGGAAGGCAAGGGGCGCGAGTACACGCTGCCCACGCTGGACCTGAAGGATTTTATTGGCCTGAGCTTCGTGACGGGCCCGGATGGAAAAATCTACCAGTTGCCGGACCAGCAATTCGCCAACCTCTACTGGTTCCGTTACGACTGGTTCCAGCGCCCCGAATTACGCGCAAAGTTCCTGGAGCGCTATGGCTATGAGCTTGGCGTGCCATTGAACTGGTCCGCCTATGAGGATATTGCCGAGTTCTTCACCGTCCATGTGAAGGAGATCGACGGCGAGCCCGTGTACGGCCATATGGACTATGGCAAACGAGATCCGTCACTTGGATGGCGCTTCACCGATGCCTGGCTATCCATGGCGGGCGCTGGCGACCCCGGGCTGCCCAATGGCCTGCCAGTGATGAATGGGGAATCCGGATGGAGGAATGTCATCCTGTTGGCTCCTCCGTCGAGAGAGGCGGCGCCACCAACGGGCCGGCCGCTGTTTATGCCTTGCAGAAGTACATAGATTGGCTCAGAAGCTACGCGCCACCGGAAGCGCCAGAGATGAACTTTTCCGAGGCTGGTCCCGTTCCCGCTCAGGGCCAGATTGCCCAGCAGATTTTCTGGTATACCGCCTTCACGTCCGACATGACCAAACCCGGCTCCCCGTGGTCAATGACGACGGTACGCCGAAATGGCGAATGGCACCCTCCCCTTACGGCGCCTATTGGTCGGAAGGCATGAAACTCGGCTATCAGGACGTAGGCGCCTGGACCATTCCCAGAGTGATGAGTGATCGCAGCCAGAAAGCGGCCTGGCTCTACGCCCAGTTCACCGTCTCAAAATCGGTATCACTTCAAAAAACGCTCGTGGGCCTGACGCCAATTCGCGAATCGGACCTGGACTCCCCGGAAATGCAGGCCAGAAGCGCGGAACTGGGCGGGCTGGTGGAGTTCTACCGCAGCCCCGCCCGTGAAGCCTGGACACCGACCGGTGTTAATATCGCCGACTATCCCAAACTGGCCAAACTCTGGTGGCCGAACATCGCCGATGCAATGTCGGGAGAACGCACAGCACAGCAGGCCATGGATAAACTGGCCGAAAGTCAGGACAGGGCGATGGCAGTGATGGAACGCAACTACACAGTCAAGAATTGCCCACCCCGTATCGCATCAGACGACGATGCAAAAGGTCGCGACTGGTGGCTCGCACAACCAGGAGCTCCGAAGCCGAAGCTGAAGAACGAAAAGCCACCGGGGAAAACCATTCGCTACGAGGATCTTCTTGCGCGCTGGGAAGAAGCCCGATAGGTGTACAACAGACACCTGGGAGCTCAGTCGTCCAGAATATCCTTTACCCGGCGGCGCAGCTCGGGAATAACCTCCTGCTCGAACCAGGGATTGCGCCGTAGCCAAAGGTTGTTTCTCGGGCTGGGGTGTGGCAACGGCAACATGGTCGGCCACACCTCCCGCCATTGCCTCACCCGCTCAGTCACCGACGTTTTCGCCCCTGGCAAGTGCCAGGCATGAGCGTACTGTCCAATCACCAACGTCAGCTCCACATGCTCCAGGCGTTCCAGTAGCAGGTCCCGCCAGGCAGGCGCACACTCCGGCCGTGGTGGCAGGTCACCGTTCTTTCCTGTGCCGGGATAACAGAACCCCATGGGCAAGATCGCCAGTTGCTGTTCGTCGTAGAAAGTGTCCCGGTCAATGCCCATCCAGTTACGCAGCCGGTCGCCGCTGGGGTCGTTGAACGGCAATCCGGTATCGTGAACACGGCGCCCGGGCGCCTGCCCCACCACCAGCAAACGCGCTGACTGCGAGATCTGGACCACCGGCCGGGGCCCGAGGGGCAACTGAGCTTCACAGATCCGGCACTGGCGAACGTTCGCCACCAATTCACCAAACGGCATCCGGGAATAAAGACTGGTCATTTGTGCCAACCACTCCAGAAGAATAGGCCATTGCATACACAGCCACTTAACGTAACCATAAAGCCTCAACCCGTTAGCCACAAATCGACGATTCCGAGAACGGCACAAGGACTGCTCCGCCCATGAATGCCAAGTCAGATGTTGACTCCAACGCCACCCTGAATGCGTTTCGCGAGGTTGTTCGCAGCCGGCGTTCAGTACGCCGATTTACCGACGAGCCAGTGCCGGAACACGTGCTGGATGATTGCCTTGAGCTGGCCATGCTGGCGCCAAATTCCAGCAATCTTCAGCCCTGGGAATTTTTCGTGGTCAGGACCCCAGACCTCAAAACGCGTCTGGCCGACGCCTGCCTTGGGCAGAACGCGGCCAAAACCGCTCCCCTACTGATTGTCGTAGTCGCCCGTACTGACACCTGGCGAGAGCACTCCCGTATGGCGCTGGAACAATGGCCGGAGGAAAAGCTGCCGGGCATCGTCGAGAAGTACTATTCCAGAATCGCACCCATCCACTACAACCAGGGGCCTTTCGGCCTGCTCGGTGCCGCCAAGAAAGCCGCCGGATTGTTTGTAGGCCTTTCCCGCCCTGTTCCCAGGGGCCCCTATTCAAAGAGTGAGATGAAAGTCTGGGCCACAAAATCCACCGCACTTGCGGCTGAAAACCTGATGCTGGCGCTGAGGGCCCACGGTTACGATTCATGCCCCATGGAAGGCTTTGACGAATGCCGGGTAAGACGGCTGTTGAAGCTACCGCGAAAGGGCCTGGTGACCATGGTACTGGCGGCGGGGAAACGCTCAGACAAGGGCGTGTATAACCGCCAATACCGCTTTGAGAGGGATACGCTCATTCACTACCTGTGAATGAGCGCCGGACTACACTTCCGGGTTGGCCAGCGCTTCGGCAGCCCCCAACAAACCGGTGTACCCATCCATCACCACGTAAACCGGCGTTGATTCCAGCAGGGGACGCATCCGCCCCTTGTCTTCGAAACCTTTCTGGAACGGGCTTTCCAGGAAGAAATCGATGAACCTGGGGAGAATGCCTCCGCACAGGTAAACACCCCCAGTGCCGCCGAGAGTCAGAACCCCATTGCCGGCAACGCGCCCAAGAATCTCGCAGAAGTGCCGCAAAGTCTGGCGGGCAAGCAGATCAGACTGATCCAACGCGGCGGCGGTTATTTTCTCCGGCGCATCCAGGGGGGCGGCCACGCCCTGTATCTCCGCGTGGGCCTGGTAAAGGTTCAGCAAACCCTGACCACACAGGATACGTTCGACGGAAACGCGACCGAACCGGGCCTTCAGAATCCGCAGGATAGCCATCTCGGTGTCGTCTGTCGGGGCAAAGTCCACGTGACCACCCTCAGTCATCAGCGGCACCCAGCCATGCTGCAACGGAACCAACCCTGACACTCCCAGGCCGGTGCCCGGGCCGATAACCAGCCGGGGGCGCGCCGCGTTGCCCGGGCCGCCGCAAACGTGGACCAGCTTATCGGCACTGACATGGGGTACCCCGAGGGCCATGGCAGTAAAGTCATTGATCACCTTGAACGCGCCCCAACCAAACCGCCTGCGAACCTCCTCGCTGTCGAAACGCCAGTGGTTGTTGGTCATCCGCACCTGGGTGCCCTGGACTGGCGATGCTACCGCAAGACAGACATCCTGCACCTCCCCTACGCCGCAGCGGGCAAGGTAATCAACGATGGCAGCATCAAGATTGTCGTAGTCCCCGCAGGCAAGGACTTCAACAGCCTCAGGGGTAACGTCACCGGAGCGAACGAGAGCAAACCTGGCGTTGGTACCCCCGATGTCTCCTACCAGCGAGTAGTTGTCTTTCGTCATGCGTCGTGATTCCAGAAAAAGCTGGCGCCCTCTTCCGGGTTGCTGGCGGCTTTACGCATCCAGCCAAACAGCTCCCGGCCCAGGCCGTGATGATAACTGCTCAGGTCCGCTTTTTCCGCCTCGCGGCTGGCAAATTCCTCAGCCGACACCTCAATCTCCAGTGTTCCGGCAACCGCGTCCAGATTGATCACGTCGCCATTGCGCACGCGGCAAAGCTCCCCACCATTCGCTGCTTCAGGATAGACGTGTATGGCTGCCGGCACCTTACCGGACGCCCCGGACATGCGACCATCGGTAACCAGCGCAACCTTATAGCCACGGTCCTGAAGCACACCAAGGTACGGCGTCAGCTTGTGCAATTCAGGCATGCCGTTGGCTTTCGGGCCCTGGAACCGGACCACCACAACGCAATCGCGGTTGAGGTCACCCGCATCGAAGGCCGCCTTGAGTTCGTTCTGGTCATTGAACACAACAGCCGGTGCCCTCACTACGCGGTGCTCCTCCGCCACGGCCGACACCTTGATCACTCCACGGCCAAGATTGCCATCCAGAACCCGCAACCCGCCGTCCGGCGCAAAGGCTCCGCCGCCGTACTCAGCACATCCGGCTTGGCACTTTTCTCAGGCGCCGGCTTCCACACCAGCTTGTCATTCTCCAGTTCCGGCATTCGTGCGTACTGTTCCAGCCCATGCCCCACAACCGTCTCAACGTCATTATGAAGCAGACCGGCACTCAGCAACTCACGGATCAGGAACGGCGTTCCCCCCGCTTCGTGGAAGGCGTTCACGTCTTCCTGGCCGTTGGGATAAATACGCGTCATCGAAGGTACCGCCGATGACAACTCGGAGTAGTCGTTCCAGTCGACAATGATGCCGGCGGCTCGGGCGATGGCGATCCAGTGAATGGTGTGATTGGTGGAGCCACCGGTCACCAGCAGCGCCACCAGCGCATTCACGATACTCTTTTCGTCCACCATATCGCCCAGACCCAACGTGCCTCCGTGGGGCTTGGACAGCCGGATAACCTGTTCGGTTGCCTCACGGGTCAAGGCTTCACGTAGTGGCGTACCCGGGTTCACGAAGGCCGACCCTGGCAGATGCAGCCCCATCACCTCCACCAGAAGCTGATTACTGTTGGCGGTACCATAGAACGTGCAGGTACCGGGGCTGTGGTAGGACTGGGATTCCGCCTCCAGCAGCTCGTCTTTACCGATCTTGCCCTCGGCGTAGAGCTGGCGAATGCGCTGCTTCTCTTTATTGGGCAGCCCAGACGGCATGGGACCAGCCGGTACCAGAATAGTCGGCAGGTAGCCGAAGCTCAGCGACCCGATCAGCAAACCAGGAACGATTTTGTCGCAGATGCCGAGCAACATGGTGGCATCGAACATATTATGACTCAGGGCGACCGACGTACTCATGGCGATGGTGTCGCGTGAAAAAAGGCTCAGCTCCATGCCCGGCTGGCCCTGGGTCACACCGTCACACATGGCCGGAGTGCCACCGGCAAACTGCGCCACCGAGCCCATTCCGTTGGCCGCCTTGCGAATCACGTCCGGAAAGTCCTGATAAGGCTGGTGGGCCGACAACATGTCGTTGTAGGCGGAGACAATGGCCACATTGGCCTTGTTCATGAATTTGAGGGTATCTTTATCGGACTGGTTACAGGCGGCAAAGCCATGAGCCAGGTTGCCGCAGGACAGCGTGCTGCGCTGGGGTGACTGGGCTTTGAGCTCGCCCATCCTGTCCAGATAATCCTGCCGGGTAGCGCGACTGCGCTCGATGATCCGCTTGGTAACCGCGTCTACGGTCGGGTGCATAGTGGGTCTCCTGAAACTTGTTATCTAATTACTTTTTTATTCCCGTAAGTTTACTTTCTTTTTTTGCTACTTTCACCCGCCAGTCATTCATTTTTCCATTATTTGTTGTTATATTTACTACATCAGAAACTGAAACGAACAATAAACAAACAAATCTGGAGCCAGAACATGACTATTCGTATCGCAATTAACGGCTTTGGTCGCATTGGCCGCAATGTTCTCCGCGCACTTTATGAAAACGACTACCGAAATGAGCTTCAGGTGGTTGCCATCAACGACCTGGGAGACGCGGAAACCAACGCTCACCTACTCAAATACGACAGCGTTCACGGTCGCTTCAACGGCATTGTGAACCACGATGCCGAATCACTCTCCGTCAACGGTGACCGCATCGCCATCACCGCCATCCGTAACCCCGAAGAACTGCCGTGGAAAGACTACCATGTGGATGTGGTCTTCGAGTGCACTGGCCTGTTTACCGCCCGTGACAAGGCAGAGGGTCACCTCAAAGCCGGCGCACGCAAAGTCATTATCTCAGCCCCCTCTTCTGACGCCGACGCGATGGTTGTCTACGGGGTCAACGACGACGTTCTGACCGCCGAACACAACATCATCTCCAACGCCTCCTGCACCACCAACTGCCTGGCACCGGTTGTTGAAGCATTGCACAGGAAAATTGGCATTGAGAGTGGCCTGATGACCACGATCCACTCGTACACCAATGACCAGAAACTGAGCGACGTCTACCACTCTGACCTGTATCGCGCGCGCTCGGCCACCCAGTCCATGATCCCGACAAAAACCGGTGCAGCCGCAGCCATTGGCAAGGTGATCCCGGAACTGTCCGGAAAACTTGACGGACTGGCCGTGCGGGTTCCTACTATCAACGTTTCCCTGGTGGATTTCGGCTTCATCGCCAGCCGCGACACCACCGTGGAAGAAATCAACGAGGTCGTGAAAGCTGCAGCGGAAAACAACCCGGTCCTTGGCTACAACGCAGAGAAACTGGTTAGTGTGGACTTCAACCACAACGCCCTGTCCAGCATTTTCGACGCCAATCACACACGGGCCATGGGCCGTCACGCGAAAGTCATGGCCTGGTACGACAATGAATGGGGCTTCTCCAACCGGATGCTCGACAACGCTGTTGCACTGATGAAAAAGGCGAGCCAGTAACTCTGCTCACCTGCCATTTCGTCCAGCACAACCGGAAAGCTTCACTGAAAAACAAAAGGAAACTGGAACCATGTTAAGGCGCACCAAGATCGTCGCCACTCTCGGCCCCGCCACCGATTCACCGGAATCACTGTCAGCTATTATTGCTGCAGGTGTTGATGTTACGAGATTGAATTTTTCCCACGGCAGTGCGGAAGACCACATCCAACGCGCCCTGCGGGTGCGGGAATCTGCCGCCGCCAACGGCCGGTTTGTCGCCCTGCTCGCCGACCTCCAGGGGCCAAAACTTCGTATCGCGCGCTTCGCGGAAAACAAGGTGACCCTCAAGGCCGGCCAGCAGTTTATCCTGGACGCCAGCATGGACAAGGAAGCCGGCAATGAAGAGCGCGTCGGCATTGACTACGAGCAACTGATTGAAGACGTCAAGCCAGGCGACATCCTGGTACTGGACGACGGCCGCATCGAGATGGAAGTCGAGTCCGTTGACGGCACCAGCATCTCCTCCCGCGTTCTTATCGGCGGCCCCCTGTCCAACAACAAGGGCCTCAACAAGCGCGGCGGCGGCCTCTCCGCCGAAGCCCTGACCGAGAAA
Organism: Marinobacter salarius; assembly: GCA_000831005.1. Classification (GTDB taxonomy): domain Bacteria; phylum Pseudomonadota; class Gammaproteobacteria; order Pseudomonadales; family Oleiphilaceae; genus Marinobacter; species Marinobacter salarius. The sequence goes on from CP007152.1 coordinate 3,862,314, forward strand.
GACAAGCAGGACATCAAAACCGCCGCCCGCCTGGGCGCCGATTATGTCGCGGTGTCGTTTGTACGCACCGCCGAAGACATGCACGTTGCCCGCCGCCTGCTGAAGGAAGCTGGCTCGGAAGCACGCCTGGTTGCCAAGATTGAACGCGCGGAACTGGCCCACGATAACGCCGCCCTGGATGCGGTCATCGATGCGTCGGACGCGGTTATGGTGGCCAGGGGCGACCTAGCTGTTGAGATTGGCGACGCCGAGCTGGTGGGCGTTCAGAAGCACATCATCAACCGCGCCCGCGCCCTGAACACGGTGGTGATTACCGCCACCCAGATGATGGAGTCGATGATCGAAAACCCGATGCCGACCCGGGCGGAGGTTTCCGACGTGGCGAACGCGGTGATGGACTACACCGACGCGGTCATGCTGTCTGCAGAAACGGCGGTCGGCGACTACCCCACGGAAGCGGTGGAAGCCATGGTGCGAATTTGCATGGGCGCAGAAAAGCATCCGTCGATGCATCAGTCCAAGCACCGCATTCATGAAAGCATGGAGCATGTGGATGAGGCGATCGCCCTGTCTGCCATGTACGCGGCCAATCACCTGGATGGTGTGACGTCGATTATCTGCATGTCGGAAACCGGTGCCACTCCCCTGCTGATGTCGCGCATCAAATCCAGCCTTCCGATTTTCGCCTTCTCGCGCAATCACTCTACTCAACATCGGGTAACGATGTTCCGTGGTGTACAGACGGTGCCTTTTGATTCGGCGACGATTCCGCCCGAGCAGACAAACTCGCGCGCGGTGGCTGAGCTGGTTCGGATGGGGGCCGTCAAAGAGGGTGACCTGGTGGTGATTACCAAGGGCGATTATGTGAATGCCCAGGGCGGCACGAACACTATGAAGATTGTTCGTGTTGGGGCTGATATTCGCTAGACGGGAATTGGGAGGTGTCGTCTTTTGTAGCCTGATGGTTTTGGTGCCTTGAGGCTGCGGGGCGGGGCTTCCCAAAACCGCTACGAGCACATCCATGTGCGCTTGAAATTGGCCATCCCTGGCCAATTACATTTTGGGAAGCCCCGCCCCGCAGCCTCTTGTTTGAACTAACCAGTTATCGCCAGACAGCACTTTTAGCGTTCGTGTTATTCGTGCCGAATCTTATATCTGCTTAAAACACTTGCCGTATCCACACCTTATACATGACCAAAGCACCGAAAGAGCTATCTTAAGAGTCAGAACAAGCGGTTGGTGGCAGGGCCGTTCGGGAATGTAATTGGCCATGGATGGCCAATTCCAAGCGCACATGGATGTGCTCGTAGCGTTTCCCGAACGGCCCTGCCACCAACCGCGAATACCCCAACCTCTCAGGCTACAGACCGAGAACAGAGCTCACAGGTCACCAAGACTCCCGCGAACAATCTCAGAAATCTGCCCCCAGTCACCGGAAGCAACGGCATCACCAGGGGTCAACCAGGTACCACCAACGGCCGAGACGTTCTTAAGGGCCAGATAGTCCTTGGCAGTGTTGCGGCGGATACCGCCGGTCGGGCAGAAGGTAACGTCCGGGAAAGGACCAGAGAACGCCTTCAGGGCGGGGATGCCGCCGGCGACTTCGGCCGGGAAGAACTTGAATTCGCGGTAGCCCAGGTTGTAGCCCACCATCAGCTCCGAAATCGTTGAAATGCCCGGCAGCAACGGCGCTTCCGAAGTCACACCGAACTCCAGAATGGCCTCGGTGACACCCGGCGTGATCACGAACTGGCGCCGGCGGCTTCAACCTGCCGGTACTGGGCAATGCTGGTGACCGTGCCCGCCCCAACCCAGGCATCCGGGATCGCTTTTCGTACCTGCTCAATGGCCTTCACGCCATGAGGGGTACGCAAGGTGATTTCCAGTACTCGAATGCCACCATCAACCAAAGCCTGACACAGTGGCAGCGCTTCGTCCGGGTGGTTAATGGTAATCACCGGAACAAGCGGGGAAGCGTTCAAGACCGCCTGGACGCGCTCGCGGTGGAAGTCAGACAATTGGTTCATACATATCTCCGGTATAACAAATCTCGGGCGAACAGCCTTAAGCGCTCCAGTAAACCTGCAGCCCCGGTTTCAGGAAAGCGCGGATGGGCATTTCGCGGATGTTTTCGATATCGCTGCAGGCACCCTGCAGGGTTTCCAGCTTGTCGTCCCCCTTCAGGTGCAATGCCGTAAAACCCGCACGGCTCAGGGCACGCAGCGTCAGCGTAATGCGCTTCTGGGGCTGGGAAGGTGGCGTCATGGGGGCCACGATGGCGGTCGAATCCGTATCAAGGGCTTGATCCAACTCCGGCGCATCTGGAAACAATGACGCCGTATGGCCGTCGTTGCCCATACCCAGGATCAGCACATCCAGCGGAAGATGGAGCTCCTCAAGGGCTGTTTCCGCGGCCGCCAAGCCGTCAGCCGGCGTGTCGCCTGGCTGCTTGAGGGACAGGTACCGGGCTTCCGAGGCAGGGCCTTGTAACAGACTTTCCCGCACCAGGCGGGTATTGCTGTCGTTATCGTCTTCGGAGACCCAGCGCTCGTCCGCCAGCAGCACGTCAATGCGCGCCCAATCCAACGGCTTCTCCCGCAAGGCCTCGAAAAATGGCAGCGGGGTTGAGCCGCCAGACACCGCCAGACTGGCGCGGGGTGCAATCAGCAGCCGTTCCGAGAGGTGTTTTGCGACTGCATCCGCCAGCGCAACCGCCGTATCACCAGGGGTGTCGAAAAAATACGCATCCACTGACTCCGGCAGATTCAGGTCATGCATCTTCATACCAGCTCCTTCCGTCACGGGTAATCATGGCGATGGAGGCAACCGGGCCCCAGGTACCTGCGGCGTAACGTTTTGGCGGCACGCCACTGTCGTCCCAATTGCGCATGATCTGGTCAACCCATTGCCAGGCGTGTTCCACTTCGTCGCGACGGACGAACAGATACTGATTGCCTTTCATGACCTCCCAGAGCAGGCGCTCGTAGGCGTCCGGGATACGATCGGTTTCGAAGGTTTCCGAGAACGTCAGTTCCAGAGGCCCCTGGCGCAGGCGCATACCTTTATCCAGACCCTGGTCCTTGGTCAGAATTTGCAGGGACATGCCCTCGTCCGGCTGCAAGCGGATGATGAGTTTATTGTTCGCCAGGTGCTTCTGATCCGGATCAAAGATGTAGTGTGGCGCCGGCTTGAAGTGAATGATGATCTGCGACAGCTTCTCCGGCAGGCGCTTACCCGTACGGATGTAGAACGGTACGCCAGACCAGCGCCAGTTATCGATCTCGGCTTTCAGGGCCACAAAGGTTTCGGTCTTGCTGCCGCGCGCCGCGCCCTCTTCCTCCAGATAGCCCGGCACGGGCTTTCCGCCACTGGTGCCAGCGGTGTACTGCCCGCGCACCACATGGGTATCCATCATGTCCGGAGTGATGCGGCGCATCGCCTTCAGCACTTTCACCTTCTCATTGCGGATACTGTCTGCAGACAGGTCCGACGGTGGATCCATGGCGATCAGGCACAGGAGTTGAAGAAGGTGGTTCTGCACCATATCGCGAACCTGACCGGCTTTGTCGAAATAGCCCCATCGGCCTTCGATACCTACACTCTCAGCCACGGATATCTCGACGTGGGAAATATGATTCTGGTCCCACTGCGAGGCAAAGAGGTTGTTGGCAAATCGCAGCGCGATCAGGTTCTGGACCGTTTCCTTACCCAGATAATGGTCGATACGGAACAATTGGTTTTCGTTGTAGACTTCGCCCAACTCATCGTTGATGACCTTGGACGACTCCAGGTCGTGACCGATTGGCTTTTCGACAACCACCCGGGTGTTGTGATCACAGCAGTTGTTTGCCCTGAGGTTACGCGAAATCTCGCCGTACATGGCTGGTGGTGTCGCCATGTAGACAATCAGGTTGCTGGGTTCAGTGCTGCGCCAGTCGTTGAGGGCACCGTAGCCATCAGGGTTGGCAAAATCGAGGAACTGGTAATCCACGCGCCGCAGGAACTGCTCAGCCACCTCGGCGTCAAATTCGACTTTCTTGACGTGCTCTTTCAACTTGCCAAGAAGGATCTTGCGAACCTCGCTGCTGTCTGCCTTGTTTCTCGCGATTGCTAAAATACGAGTGCCCTTATGGAGCAGCCCCGCACGCTCAAGCTGATACAGCGCGGGAAACAGTTTGCGTTGCGCCAGGTCACCAAGCGCACCAAACATCATCAGGTCACAGCGGGTATTTATCGGATCAGCCATCGGTTCCTTCTCTCTTTGTTTTCATGCAGCAGCGCACTACTGCACGACTCGAGGCATCAATGTAGTAATTTTATGCAAATAATGACACCAAATATGACGTTTTCCAAGGATATTTTCGAATTAATGACACTTTTACTACCACAAACCTCCCAAAAACACGCTATAATCAGCGCGGATTTTCACAAGAACGCCGATGATTCAGGGAGTATCCCAAATGGCTGCGAACCAGGCGCAACGCGATGACAACCTGCTCGAAGATATCCAGCTAAGACTGGACACGCTCAATAAATCGGAGCGCAAGGTTGCCGAAGCGATTCTTCGCGACCCAAGTGCCGCCACCCGATACAGCATTGCCGCTCTGGCAAGGGCAGCAGACGTCAGTGAGCCAACCGTTAATCGTTTCTGTCGCGGCTTTTCAGCCACCGGCTTTCCTGATTTTAAAATACGCCTGGCCCAGAGCATTGCCACTGGCACACCGTATATTGGCCAGAATGTGGAACCCGACGACACTGTCGCAGAGTTCTCCGACAAGATCATGCTCAGCACCATCGCCAGCCTGGACAAGGCACGTCAGGCCCTTGACCCAAAAGCACTGGCGTCGGCTATCGACTATCTGATCCAGGCCAAGCAGATCAACTTCTTCGGCATGGGCGGCTCCGCACCCGTTGCCATGGATGCCCAGCATAAGTTCTTTCGTTTCAATATCCCGGTCATGTCGTACGATGACGCCCTGATGCAGCGCATGGTTGCCGCGGGGGCCACCAAGGGCGATGTCATCGTGCTGATTTCCTACACCGGGCGCACCCGCGAAACCGTCGAGATTGCGCAGCATGCGCGCACCAACGGCGCTACCGTTATTGGCATCACCATGCCCGGTTCTCCGCTGGCGGAGGTCTGCACCGTGGTCATCGAGGTAACCGCGCCGGAAGACACTGAGGTTTATATGCCGATGTCCTCCCGCATTATTCACCTGACGGTGATCGATATCCTCGCGACCGGCGTGACTCTCAAGCGCGGTGCAGACTTCCTGGGCCACCTTAAAAAAATCAAGGAAAGCCTGAAACCAACTCGCTTCCCGACGACCTGAGCACCACACAGTCTAAAGGTAGCAAAACCACTGATTTAGCATCTCATCCCTCTACGCCCCCCCTCCCCCTGAAAACTCACCCCCCTTTTTCTTCAGGGCGGAGGATGCACTACCCCACCCGTTACAGGACTATGAAATCCGGTTTCCCAATGTCTGATTGGCAGAAGCTGCAATCAAGGGAACCGGAGGCCTGTTCCGGAACTGACTGTCCACGACACGATGTCGGAACTTCCGCTTCCCTGACATTCAAAAAAGACAAAAAGCACAGGATGCAGATGATGCAAAACAATAAGCGCTTTTTCCCGAACAAACTCCCGCTTGCGGCTGCGGTCACAGCTGCCATCATGGCTACGCCCGCCATCGCCGTTGAGTTCCACGGTTACGCCCGCTCAGGCCTTTCCACCAACACCAGCAGTGGCGGGGAACAAACCTGTTTCGGTAGCGGTGCCAACGGCCACTTTGTCGGACGCCTTGCAGACGAATGCGACACTTATGCGGAACTGGCCTTTGGTGACCAGCTCTTCAGCCAGGACGGTAAAACGTTCCGCTTCGACTCCATGGTCTCCTACGAAGCCATCAACCAGGGTAACGACTACCAGGCATTTGACGGCGCCGACGATGTCAACGGCGTCGATTTTGCCGGTGAGGAAACCACTCGCAACAACGGCAACCCCTATAGCGGCGGCGAAGTAGCGGTGCGTCAGCTTTACGTGTCCGGCACCAACGTCATCGAATCTCTGCCTGGCGCCACGCTCTGGGCTGGCAAGCGCTACTACAAGCGTCACGACGTGCACCAGCTGGACCTGTACTATATTAACAACTCCGGCTACGGTGCCGGCGTTGAAAACATTCAGGCCGGTGCTGGCCAGTTCTCCGCTGCATGGATCAACTTTGACAAGCAGGAAAGCGACACCATCGTTCAGAACAACAAGCTGGACCTGCGCTACGCCTTCCCGGTTGGCGAAAGCACGCTGACACTGGCGGGCATCTATGGCATGGCCGACCTGACCGATGAGCAGGAAGCGGCCGACATCATGGACGAGGATGGTTTCTTTGGTACCGTTGAGCTTGCGACGGGCTTTATGGGCGGCTTTAACAAGTTCGTCCTGCAGTATGCGACCGACTCACTGGGCGAAGCAGCATTCAATAACCAGGGTGGCAATTCAAGCCTCAATGGGCCCTACTACCCCGGTACGCTTGAGAAGAGCTGGCGGGTTCTGAACCATGGTGTAATCAAACTCGGTGGCCCGTGGGAGCTTGGCTACTCCGCCCTGTATTCCAAAGGTGAAACCTACGGCCCGATCAATGAAGAAGAACCCACCCGCCTGAGCGTTGTTGCTCGCCCGATCTACAACTGGAACTCCGTGACCAGCACGGCTCTGGAAATTGGCTACGAGGACGTGCACCAGCCCTATAACGACGAAGAGACCGATCTGCAGAAGGTAGCCATTGCGCAGCAGTGGAGTGCCGGTCCCGGTTACTGGGCACGCCCGGTGATCCGCGCCTACGCCGCAGCGTTCTTTGGCGATCAGGCGGAAGCCGCTCGCAGTGAGGGCATCGATGGCGACATCCAGATCGGTGCCCAGATCGAAACCTGGTGGTAAGGCTCTAAACCCCACACACTCTCGTTGGACCTCCTTGGGCCGGCTTTTCAGCCGGCCCTTTTTTGTACGCACCACTCCTCTATTCTCTACTCCCCATACGCCCCTCAGACTACGCCCGCAAAAGTCCGTTGCCGAAGGATGTGTGGCCGAGCTCTTCGCGCAACCATGATCCTGCAACGTTTGCGTACAGGTTCTGCCGGTTCGCAAGCAACATCCCAAACAACAACAATGGAAAAAGGATACGCGTTATGCCTGACCATAAACTGGTTGCAGGCGGCTGGGCCTTGGCTTTGTCCCTGGCTCTTGTCGGTTGCAACTCCGGTAGCAACAGCTCATCTTCAGACTCCGGCGACGGCGGAGGCGGGGACTCAACCGCCCTGCTGGAACCCGGCGACAACGAAGCATCCTCTATTACAAACGCCCCGCCGGCGACTACGACGGCTGGGGGCTCCATCTCTGGAACGACACCGCAGCCGGTTGCGATGGCCTGGCGGAAGGCGTGCCGACCGAGTGGACCGACCCACACACCTCCAGTGGTGTGAACGACACCTACGGCGCCTATTACATCATTCCCATGCGCGATGGCGGAGACTGCATGAACTTCATCATGCACAAGGGTGATGAGAAAGACCTGGGTGACAATGATAAACGCTGGCATTTTGGCGCCCTGGGCAATCGGATCTTCACGATCAGCGGCAGTCAGTTGCTCTCCCCCGACCCGATCGAAGCCGAGGAACTGGCCGTCGACGGCGCCAAGGCACACTGGCTGGATGCCAATACGCTTGTTTTTGCCGACACCGCCTCGGCAACCCGAGTCGAACTTCGATATGACGCTGGCGCCGGCATCACTGTCGATGACTCCGATAAAACTCTGAACGGGGGCACCGCTATTGAGCTGAGCGCAACCACCCTCTCGCCAGATCTGAAAGAGGCATTCCCCCATCTTGCGGGCTGGCCGGCCTATAGCGTGGACACAGACAGTCAGACCAAAATGGACGCTTTGCGCGGCCAACTGATTGCCGGCGCCTACAATGGCAATGATGAGCTGATATCGCTACCCGCCTTCAGATCCCGGGTGTGCTCGACGATCTCTATGCCTATGACGGCACTCTGGGCGCTACCGTTAGCGGCGCCGATACCGGGTTTGCAGTTTGGGCCCCAACCGCCCAGAGCATGCGCCTGCACGTGTTCAATGCCGACGGCAGCATGGTGAGCGGCTATCCGGTAGACATGACCCGGGATAACGGTGTCTGGAGGCATACCGGCAACACCACCGATGTCGACCGTAAGTTCTACCAGTATGAAGTGACGGTCTACCACCCCCGTACCGATGCCATCGAAACCACTATGACATCGGACCCCTATGCCCTGAGCCTTTCCGAAAATGGGGTGTATGCGCAGGTCGTCGACCTGGCTGACAGCGACTTGAAACCGGCCAACTGGGACAGCCTGACCCCACCGACAGTGCAGGCACCCGAGGATGTCGTGGTGTATGAAACCCATATTCGCGATTTCAGCGCCACCGACGAAACCGTTGCAGCGGCCAATCGGGGCAAGTACGCCGCCTTTACGGAATCCACCAGCGATGGCGTCACCCACTTGGAAAGCCTGGCGAACGCTGGCATCACCCACCTCCACCTGCTGCCGTCCTTCGATATCGCAACGATCAACGAAGACCCGGCCGAGGTGGTCAATATCGACGACGACTTCAGCAAACTGTGCGACCTGTCTGACGAAGCCGCAGCGAACTATGCGGACCTCTGCGGCAGTGGCGACACCATCCGCACGGTCCTTGCATCCTTCGACCCTGCAACCGGCGATGCCCAGGCGCTGTATGGCACTTTTCGTGGCCTCGACAGCTTCAACTGGGGCTATGACCCGGTGCACTACACCGTTCCCGAGGGCAGCTATGCCTCTGATGCCAACGGCGTGGCCCGGATACGGGAATTCCGTGAAATGGTGCAGTCCGCCACCAATCTGGGCCTGAACGTGGTCCTGGATGTGGTCTACAACCACACCAACGCCTCCGGGCTTGCCGAAAAGTCGGTTCTCGACAAACTGGTCCCCGGCTACTACCACCGCCAGAACCCCGAAACCGGCGTTGTTGAGCAGTCAACCTGCTGTGAAAACACCGCGTCCGAGCACCGGATGATGGAAAAGCTGATGATCGACTCCCTGGTCACCTGGCGTCGGAGTACGGCATTTCCGGATTCCGCTTTGACCTGATGGGGCATCACATGCTGTCGAACATGGAAAAGGCACTGGATGCCGTAACTGCGGTCGATCCAGACACCTACTTCTACGGTGAGGGCTGGAACTTCGGTGAAGTCGCCAATAATGCGCGTGGCGTCAACGCCATCCAGCCGAACATGGCCGGAACGGGCATCGGCTCCTTCAACGATCGCCTGCGTGACGCCGTACGTGGTGGCGGCCCCTTCGATGGCGGTGACGCACTGCGCGCCAACCAGGGCTTCAGCAATGGTCTGTTCAGCATCCCCAACGACCGAAACAGCGGCAGTGACGCTGAGAAAACCCGCCTGCTGCAGATCAGCGACTGGATCCGCGTCGGCATTGCCGGCAGCCTGAGCAACTATTCGCTGGTCACCGCCGATGGCACCACCAGAACCGGCGCGGAGATCGATTACAACGGTCAGAGTGCCGGGTATACCAGCGACCCCCAGGAAATCATCAACTACGTCTCCAAGCACGACAACCAGACGCTCTGGGACAACAACCAGTACAAGGCGGATTTCGCCGCCACGCTTCAGGAACGTGCCCAGATGCAGGTGGTGGGGCTTTCCGTCCCCATCCTCAGCCAGGGCATTCCCTTCATCCATATGGGTTCGGAATTGCTGCGTTCCAAATCCATGGAAAGGGACAGTTACGATTCCGGCGACTGGTTTAATGAAGTCGACTTCAGTTACCAGGAAACCGCCTGGAATCGTGGCCTGCCCCGTCAGGACAAAGACGGCGCGAACTGGGACCTGATCACCGAGATTATCGGCCAGTTCCCGGCCGGCCCAACGCCAAGCGAGATCGACTACACCCGCAAGCAGGTCGAGAAGTTGCTGACCGTTCGTAGCGGAAGCGAGCTTTTCCGTCTACGCACCGCTGAACAGGTCAGTGAGCGGCTGGCGTTCCACAACACCGGTCCCAGCCAGGTACCCGGCGTGATTGCCTTCAGCCTGGACGATGGCCCCGACAACGGCCTGACCGATCTGGACAGCGACGTGGATCAGATCGTCGTGGTGATCAACAGCACAGGGACCAACAGGCACTGGACACCAGCCTTAGTGAGGCCTTCTCCGTGATGGCGGACACCTCCCCGGAACAGACCGCTGTGGCAGCGAACGGCACCTTCACGGTACCGGCCCTGTCAGTGGCTGTATTCAATCGATAAGGCCGCTGACAACGGCCCTGGCGGCCCCATGGAAGAACAGACCCATGGGGCCAGCAACCATAAAGGAGACAATCATGAACAGGAAACTCACAACGCTGGCTTTGGCCTCGGTTATGGCCATCACAGCCGGTTGCGCCACCACCGGTGGTGAACGCGATTACAGCAAATCCCTGTATCTACGTGGGCAATTTGCCTGGTGGGATGCACTGCCGGAATACAAGGTCAAGAAAGTGGACAACGGGCTCTATCGCACGGAAGTGGAACTCAAGGCTGACGGGCAACCCTACGAGTTCAAGTTTGGTGATGCCAACTGGACGTCAGGCACCAATTGCGGCTATCTGTCGGAAGAAGACAAGGATGTTCAGCTGAACAAACCGGTAAAGACTAATTGCTCCGCGGTCTTCGAAAACTTCCGCTTTACCCCGCCCGAGACTGGTACCTATGGGTTTTACTTCGATGTACGCGGGGAGACCCCCGAAATCTACATCGACGAAGCCCCTCACCCGCAATGGTCACCGGCTCTTTAACCCAGGTGAAGTCGGCAATGCCCAGTTCTCCAGGCTCGTGGGTCTGGACGAACATGACCGGTTGGGCTGGCCCGTGTAATTGTCGCCAGCGGCCAATACGTCGTTCCAATGTGCGTCGTGCACGGGGATCGAACTGATCTGTATGGTACTCACAGAGGTGATCAAAAATACCCACTGGCGTGAGGTCGGGCGATGACTCCAGCAGCGGTAACACGATGCTATCCCAGACCTCTGCCAACGGGTCTTTACGAGTACGCCAATTGCGCTCTCGCTTCTGGGGCTGGTGCAATTGCTGATCTATGCGCCGGGCAGTGCGCTCCGAGATGCCGGCCTTGGCCGCCGCGACGGTCTGTGTCTGGCTTTTGCGGTGATGCATGAATAACCTGACCTGTTGATCTGTAATGTGTTTGCCCGACACAGCGACTCCTCCGTTCTGCTGTGTCGGACCCTATCAGATCAACCGGCCAAGATAGTTGTCGCTGGACCGGCCAAGTTAATTGTCGCGCTATACATGGATCTGCTCTACAGCGGAAACGTCGATGCCTTCGCCCTTATGACAAGTGATTCCGACTTTACGCCCCTCGTTATGCGAATCCTTGAGGCCGGCCTACCAGTTTTCGGCTTCGGCGAGCGCAAAACTCCAATGCCCTTCGTCAATGCCTGTTCGCAATTCATCTACACAGAGAACCTGCGTGAAGACCCAGAGGAAACAGACAATACCAGCAACGGCGGCGCCCCAAAGTCGACGGTAGAAACCAAATGGGAACGCAACAAACTTCGAGGCGATACTGTCTTAGTACGGACTCTTCGAACTGCGGTGGAACAAACGGCTGATGACGATGGTTGGGCCCATCTCGGCGAGGTTGGCAAATACATTTCAAACAACAGCTCCTTCTCCCCGGTAAATTATGGATACAAGAAGCTAAGCGAACTCGTCCGAGCCAGTGAACTCTTCGAGATGAGCGTACGGGATAAGAACGTTTTCTATATCAAAAGCCCCGACAAATAGGTTTGTCCCGGTTTTCTGTCCGAAAAGCACATTTCGATGAGTTCTCTCAACAATGAAGGACTGAACTCCCGGAGAAGGCCGTTCCAAATTATTGCGAAGATCACCCTGTTCTGACTTTGAAATTGTGGCCTACAAGTGTATATCGAGAGCCGCTTGAGCGGCTCCATCAGAAGGGAGGCATGCCAAGTTGATCAAATTAAAACCAGCCCACTACGCTTTCGTGTAACGATTATCGGTAAGGCTGCACTCGATTTACCCACTTATGAAATGTCTCCACAGTCGAGTTGTGTCGGCGAGCAATCTGAAACTCTCCGAACATCCAATCGATAGGATCATCGGGCTTAGCGTTTAATGCTGCGCGAGCAACTCCTACCTGCTCTTGATAGCAGAGTTCTTTCCAATCACGCTCAACACCAAACGCAAACAACCCTCGCCATGGTATCTCATCGCAAATGTAGTCTGGTGAAAGCCATACCGTTGTGCGTTCTTCACCCTCGCGCCAGAAACCTGCCCAACCTTTGATGACATCGCGAAGATGCTGCCGCTGCTTTCGGGAGCTTCGATTTAGCCCATGTCTATGGGCAACGTCGAGCGTAAGCTCGTGTAATGTAATGCCATTTTTGCGCTCCAGTATGGCGTTGGCAAGGCGGCTCAGGTTCATTCGATGATCGGCATGAAAATAACGATCTTTGTCATAGCAAGGTAGGTCAGCCAAGATATCCTCAGACTGTCGAGCACTCTTATCGTATCCACTACTAAGATCATCGGCCGTTTCGTGAGCAGACCCGAGTGGCCCCGCGGTGTCAATTCCGGAGACAGCGTGAGCCTCATGTTCTTCCGATTTAGCATCGGTTTCAGGTTCGCCGATCAGCGTATCCGCTGTCGACACTGGTACATCTATTTCCTTATCTCCTCCATCGATAGAATCGTCATCTTGCTCGCGATCTACCTCCAGGAGGGATTCGAGATTTTCATGGAGCTTTTTCATCGCATATTCCGGATCCTGGAAGTAATCCGTTGACCACAACCGGACGATCCGCCAACCCAAGTTCTCGAGAATGATCTGACGAACACGATCGCGATCTCTGGCAGACGGCGAGCCATGGTAGGTCGCTCCGTCACATTCGACACCAGCAAGATACTCGCCCGGTTTGTCTGGATGTACGATTCCAAGGTCGACGCGGAATTTTGATACACCGACTTGGGTCTGGACTTTCCAGCCTCTCTCACGAAGAGTCATGGCAACAGCCTGCTCAAAGTCGGAATCGAAATGATCAACTCCGTAGTTTGCAAAGCTAAACTCGGCCAGCGCGACGGGGCCACGCTCTGCAAATTCCAAATAGTTTTTGAGGTGTTCAACCGCCGTCGCCTGAGTTCGGGACAAATCCACCATGGATGAATCGAAGCTTGAGAAGACCAGCACCTCGGTTGTTGCCCGCGTCACTGCGACGTTCAAGCGACGCTCACCACCTTGTTTATTGAGCGGACCGAAGTTCATGCTCATAGTGCGGCCACCCGGCTCCGTAGGGCCATAGGTCAGCGAGAGTACGATAATATCTCGCTCGTCACCTTGTACAGATTCAAGATTCTTTACGAAGACTGGATCAAAAGTATCAGTCGCAGTAAAGAAACGTTCCAAGTTGGGATTTTCGCGTCTCGCTTCATCCAAGAAGTCCTCTACCATGCGCTGCTGCTGAGAGTTAATTGTAACGATACCCATCGATTTGGTGGGCTCTTCATCTTTAAGCATGCGCTCTAATCGACGGACAACCTCTTTCACGACCGCCTGCGCCTCGATAGAGTTGGTTTGTCCGCGCCCCTTTGCATAAACACCATTTACCCGATGCAAGGTAACAGCGCTTTGTTTCGTTTCGGCTGAGGGGAAGGTGGTGAGTTGATTCTCATAGTAATGAGAATTCGAGAACGCAATCAACGTTTCATGGCGGCTACGGTAATGCCCCGTCAAGCGAAGGTGCGGTAGGCGTGCCGCAAGTGCCTGGTCCAAGATGGATTCTAGATCTCCTTCGTCGGAGTCCTCTTCCTCCTTGCGTCCAAATGTATTGCTCGGGGGCATTTGCTTGGGATCGCCCACCACAATAACGTTCTTTCCACGTGCAATCGCACCTACGGCATCCCATGTCGTGATTTGAGATGCCTCATCGAATACGACAAGGTCAAAGAGTGCAAAATCAGCAGGTAGGAATTGGGCAACCGAAAGTGGCGACATCATAAAGCAGGGTACGAGGTCGGTCAGGCTGCTACCCATCTCGTTGACCAGTGCCCTGACAGGTTTGTGCCGCGATTTTTTTGTAAGCTCCCTGGCCAGAACGCCATACTCAGGCGGAGTATTAGATGTATTGCGATCAGGCACGTTCCCTGCTGTTTTCGCGACGATGTATTCAGCTGTTGTTTCAGATACGTCGGCGTCCAACTCCCTGAATCGCCCGATCGTCGATTCATGGGACGCCCCCGCAAACTGGACGAGTGATGGGCTTTGATCAATCAGCTTGGGCGCTAACCAAACACACAATGCGGTCATCGCGTTATCTTCACAGTCTTTCGGTGAAATTGCCCGACTTTCGAGCGCCGCAGACAAAGGTTCGAGTTCGTAGCTTAAAGCCACTTTCTTCATGGCCAGCCATCGGCACCAGCGATTCAAACGCTGAGCTTGCTCGCCAATTGCTCGGAAGTCGGCACCGACCTTAAAGAGCTCATGATCAGTATTGACGGAGACATTAAGCGCCTCCGCGTCGCTGATTAAGGATGCCAACGCTTGGTGGTCTTCATCCAATCGACGTGCTGTAGTTACGATCTTGGAGCTTTCTGACAAGAAATCTCGCCCCTCAACCAACTGCTTCCGGAGAACGCTGACAACATCTGCGGGGTCCGAAAAAGCGCTAACAAACCTTTTAAAGAGTGTGATCGCTGTTTCGCCCTTATCGAGTTTTTGAGACAGCTGGTCGCCATCTGCATCGACACCGGTCCAAGCCGACGAGCCCTCGATATTCGACGACACGGACTTCAATTTCCTAAGTGTTTCTCGGGCCTCGATCCCCAATTCAAGGACCGATAGATCATCAATTTTGTCCAGCCCGGCCGTTTTGATGGTTTTGCGTAGACTGTAACGTTTAATGAAACCAAACAGTCCGGTCGCTTCATTTCGCTGACTGATCCATTGCTCCCAATCAAACTCCTCAAGCATTGGCCACTTGAGGTTGTATCCAAATGAATCAACCTGCTCATGCAGCTGCCGGTGCAATGCGACGCTTTCTCTCAACGCTTTGACCCGTCCTGGGCCTCCGCTCTGCAGTGCAAAATCCACTTCCCCCGTCATAGCCAAGTCGCAAAGTGCTCTAAGGCTTGATAGTTGAGAGACGGTACGCGTCGAAATCTGATCAATTTGTAAGCCCAGTGCCGAGAGTAGCGCATCGGCACTGGAAATCGCTCGATCGGTGGCGAGAACCAGTCGGTTAGCAAGAGAAATAACTTCGGTTTGCCATTGGTTAGAGAACTCGATCTGAGTGATCGAGGCGAACCTATCTGGGTCGAGGTCTTCAATTTGTCCAAAGGCAATGCCAAGCTCGCGCGCGGTCTCTAGATAGGGATCCAGATCCGCTTCGGTCTTAACAGGGGCCTGCGATAAATCGTTGCTCCATGAGAGTCTCAATGGATGCTCGTATTCAAATCGAACAACGCGGGCCATGGCGTCGCGGGCTGAAAGGCCTAGCGCATGCCGGCGATGCAGCTCAGCTACGTAAGTGTTTAGCCCCTCGCGAACTTCTTCTAGCTTTTGTGCTTTGCTTATCCAGTCGGTCTGAGCTGCGGATTCACGATGAGACCAAGCAGCCCCCAATTGATCTAATACAGATCTTTTGTTTGCTTTATTGGAATGTAGCTCCAAACACAGATGTGCAAGTCCAACTTTCTCCATCCTGCGATATACGACCTGCAATGCCGCCATCTTTTCCGCGACGAACAGAACCTTCCGGCCGAGAGCAAGGTTGTGGCAAATGATATTGGCGATCGTCTCCGATTTACCGGTTCCAGGCGGCCCCTCCAACACAAAGTCCTGTGGATGGGAGGAAGCTTCGACAGCAACCATTTGAGAGGAGTCGCAGTTGAGCGGAGCGTAGAAGGACTCAGGTTTGATCTTTTCATCCACTTGATCGCGCTTGATGAAAGCGCCTTCTTGCTGGTAAGCCTCAGATGGGTGATCAACCAAATGTTCGACAAAGGGGCTTTGTTTAAGGAGCTCAGTTCGATCCCTGAGGTCCTTCCACATCAAATATTTTGCAAACGAGAAGGAGCCGAGAACAATTTCCTCGACCACAATGAACCCGGGCTGCTCTTGTATCGCTGCGCGAACGATGTTCCAAATTCCTTCAACGTCTACACCAGATTCATCTTCAGGAAGCTCATGCCGCAGTCGGTCAAGATTAATGTCGTAGTCAGTCTGAAGCATCTCGATGAGCGTGAGATTAAAAATAGGCTCCTCATCCGGAAGTTGGCGCATTTTCACAGGGGCCTGGGCGCTACGACGCTCTAGCTTAACCGGCAACAAGATCAAAGGAGCGCGGTACGATTTATCGCTTTCAGGGATTTCTTTCCAACGCAGCATTCCGATTGCGAGAAAAAGAGTATTGCTACCACCTTCTTCAAGATCATTTTTCGCCTTACGCAGTAAATCGACCAGCTTGGCGTCTTTGCGCTTAACTGTGTCATTAATGATTAACTTTTTGTTGTTGAGCTGTTGAAGTGCGAACTCACGATGAAGATCGGCGCCCGTGCTCAGACGAAACGCTTCAGTGCTTCTTTCGTCATCAACCAGTGGCGTCTCCTCGGCTGAAATAAAGCTGAAGACCTCGTCCGCGGCTAGCATGTCTTCAAGAGTCGCTAGATCAGGGCAAAAGAGCTTTAAAGCCGAGCTTTTAACGTTGAGAAGCGGGTTTCTCTTGGTTAAATCCAACAGCTTGCGCTGCCACATATCCACGCGGGTATCTGGTGTATCCTCGATCACCCGCTCATCGGCCCGCACCGGCGGAAGAGGGGGCGCTGCATCTATTCCCAGCTCCTCCGGGGATTGGTCGTGTTCACCCAATTGAGCATCCGCTTTTGGCTTTTCTTCAACGACTCCGATTGGCTTGACTCGTCTCGCCCGTGCCTGCTTGATATCGATCAGCATCACGAACTCAGACTCGCGATCTTCTTCGAGTAACGTCTTCGCGCGTTCAATCGCCTGCTTGAACGTAACCGGCGTATCGTTTGTGATGAGTGTGGTCTCAAACATAACGATATCTGAGGTATCCATGCGCTTGCGCAAATCGATTGGGTCATCGTTCGTGAGCACGGGGAAGCATTCATCGATTAACCAAAAACCAGCGAAAGCATGGGTTTTAGTAAGTGCTATAACAGGATTTAGCCCCATATTTTCCAGGCAACTGGCAAAAAGCACCGATGTATCAAGGCAAGCGGCCGTTTTGTGTTCAAGAATATCGGCAGCAGGCGGATGCGTTGCCCAAGCTTTGCCCATCCATTCGGCGGCGAAAGGTACATCAGCCGCTCATTGAATAGAGTTGACCAGAGAGCCGAGCCAAATAGGAAAGGGCGCTCTCGCGTATTCGACTGATAACCATCTATCGCGCTGTTCTGCCCTGCGTTTCTTAAATTCAGGGCGACACGGCTGGTAATTGACTCAACGGTATGTACGTTTGGCTGAACAAAGGCGGCTAACAGTTCAGCCTGCCAAGACTCTCCGCCCCAGTAATCGGCGGGCAGGATGTTGACCTGGTGATTGGCAAATAGCTCCTGAGCTTGACCCCCAGCGTCTACATAGGACACCGCGAATACCAGTCGGACCACTACCTCTTCGGTCAATCCGTTCAGTTTGTCGTAGTGGGGTTTTAACGGCCGATCCTGGAGCTTGATCGATTGGCCCGGTTCAAGGCGGTCGATTAACCACTCTTCAGCCTCAACGAACTGCGGTTCGCAGGTCAGTCTAACGCGTATATCCGTGACGTTTTTCGCTACTGTGCTGTCAGCCTCCTCCGAACAGGTGACCAACACCCTTTTTAGCACGGGGTATGCGTTTTGTTGTGCTGCCAAAGAGAAAGTTGAAGCTACCTCGGCATGGATGGATAAAGTCACGCGTCCTCCGGATACGAATCTTAATTCACACTCTATAGTGCCGTTTATGCCCGAGTTTTTATTTGTTCAGTTCGCTCTTACTTACTCCCAATCGGGAATAAGTTGCTGACTAGCGGGCTTATTAACGGGTTTTAGAACGGTGTTCTTTCCCCGTAGATAGCCAAATGACCTTTTAGCTACAGCAGACTGAAAACCGGGAAAGTTTGAAAAAATCTTTGTTGTTAAACTCGATCATAAAACTTCCTTACCAACGAATACACCTGCTGGTCGCCCTGGCCCGAAAGGCTTCGTAGCGTTTTTCCAGGTTTGTAGTTATGGTGCAGCGGGTTCTGGAGTTTCTGGGTATGGTCCATCCGTTATCCTTAACAGCAGCATCTATCCGTTTCTTATGACTACACACTAGCCTAACCGTGAGGAAACTTCCTACACGTAGGACGTAAAATTTGGTAAACCAGATGCATAAAAGCCACTCGGCTCCCCGAGCAGCCTTAGGCATTCTTTCGCAACTTTTTTGCTTTAACCAATCGTACAGTCAAGTGCTTTTTAATCAGCTCATCCGTCAGCCCAGCAATCTCGTCCTCCACAACCCGCCGTCCGCGGTCGAGGACGGCAAACCGATCTGCATACTTCCGCGCAACAATATTCGGCTGAATCCCCTCCTCCGGCTCATCAAGAATCAGTAACCTGGGCTCGGGGATTTTTTGCTGCCGTACCGGGCTATAAGCCCAAAAGGACGGCTCTAGATCTTATGCCGCAGCCAGATACGCCCCAGCAACCGCCAGCACACCACCAACACCACGACTGAATCGGCTATCCGCCTTCAGCATCAGGCTACCCAGCCCACGCCCAACCATTGTGATAGCGAGAGTAGCGATGGAGAAACCGACCAGGTAAGCCGCGAGCGTGGCACCTGCGGGCATTTCTATACCGTGGGCGAAGCCGTGGAACAGCATGAAGCACCTACAAGAGTGCCGCCAATGGCAGTCGGCAGTTTGGCCAGAGTAGCGATGAGAATGCCGGCCACCAGTACGGAGAAAGTGATGCCAATTTCAACGCCGGGCAGGCTCAGACCGCCCCAGGCCAGGCTGCGCCCAGGATCATGCCGCCGATCACGAAAGCCGGGGTGGCGTTCTTCATGAGGTTATTCTGGCGCACACTCCAGAACCCGATAGCGGCCATGGCCAACAAGTGGTCCAGGCCCAGCATGGGGTGCAGCAGGCCGCTGAGGAAGCCGCTTTCAGCGTGGGCGCCATGGCCGGTGTGAGCGGCTGCGGTGGTGGCGGTGAGTAGTAGGCCGGCGGCCATAAGGAGTTTGGTGGTCTGGTTCATGGTGTTCTTCCTTGTGTTGCTGAATTCGGTGTTTGTGGGTCGGTGTCAGGCGGTTTCGGCCACGTTGTTCGGGCGCCGTTCCGGCAGCATGCCGCGTTCGAGGATGAAGCTGATGATGGTTTCCAGCCCTACTCCGTCGTACAGGTTGGTGAACACAAACGGGCGCTCCCCGCGCATTTTCTTTGAGTCCCGGTCCATCACATCGAGGGAGGCGTGTACCTGTTCGGCGATGTCGATCTTGTTGATGATCAGCAGGTCGGATTTGGTGATGCCGGGGCCGCCTTTGCGGGGGATTTTGTCGCCAGCGGAGACGTCGATGACGTAAAGGGTGAGGTCGGACAGCTCCGGGCTGAAGGTGGCGGAGAGATTGTCACCGCCGGATTCCACCAGGACCAGTTCCAGGTTGGGGTGTCGGTTTTGCAGGTCATCGATGGCCGCGAGGTTCATGGAGGCGTCTTCGCGGATGGCGGTGTGGGGGCAGCCGCCGGTTTCCACGCCGAGGATGCGGTCGGCTGGGAGGGCATCGTGTTTCAGGAGGAAGTCGGCGTCTTCCCTGGTGTAGATGTCGTTGGTGACGACGGCGATGTCGTAGTGATCTTTTAACGCTTTGCAGAGTTGGCGCAGCAAGGCGGTTTTACCTGAGCCGACCGGGCCGCCGACTCCTACTCTCAGACAATGTTTCATGGCGTGTTCTCCGTTTCTCTAATCAAGATCGTTTTTGTTCAGCTTCTGAAAAGCCGTGAATACTGGGTTTCGTGGTGTGCGCTTGCGAGCGCGAGACCTGGCAATATCGGGCCGAGTTCGTTGTCTTCCCTCGTCAGAGCCTGGTCGACGGCGTGTACCAGTTTGGGGCGTAACCGTTCGGTCAGCCGTTGGGCGGCGGTGTGGCCCAGGGGCATGGCTTTGCAGGCGACGGCGAGCTGGTTTTCCAGCCAGGCCCAGGCGAAGCCGAGCAGGGTTTGGCGCACGGGTACGTGGCGCATGTGGGCCGCCCAGGCGAAGACGGTGACGTAGCCGGGGTCTTCCGGCATTCGGCCTTCCGCTGGCAGCAGTTCCAGGCTGCCCAGCAGGCGAATGAGCGCGGAGCCCAGGCGGGTGTCTTCGTCGCTCAGCTCGGCGGTTTCGCGGGTGGCGTGCAGCCATTGGTTCCAGTGGACCAGCCCAGCGTTGTCATTGGTTGACCAAGCGGTTTGCAGGCGTACCAGCAAAGGCAGCTCGCAGCGGGTGAGGCCGTCTTCCAGTACGCCTTCCAGCCAGTCGCCCAGTTGGTCTTCGTTGTTCACCCAGCCTAGTTCGAAGGCGCTTTCCAGGCCCTGGGACCAGGCGAAGGCGCCGATGGGCAGTGCGGGGCTGACCAGTTGCATCAGGCCCAGCAGGGACAGGTCGCCGACGGCGGTCTGGCTGCTGTCAGTGAGCATGAGCGTGGTCATGGTCATGCCCGTGGCTGTGATCGTGTGAATGGCCATGGCCGTGGGCATGCCCTGCTTGGGCGTATGCGCCGGGCTCCGGATCAAAGGGAGCCTGGTGGTGTACCAGGGTGGCGCCCAGGCGTTCGGCCAGTTCTTCCAGTACGTGGTCCGGCGGGAAGCGTACCCATCCGGTCTTTCCATCTGTTGCGGTGTCTTCGCTGCCGATGGACAGCGACACATGTCGATTGCCCAGGTGGTAGCACAACCGTGCCAACGGCAGGCCGGGTTCGATGCGGGCGGTGACGACGGGTTCGTCCGCAGCGCGGATGCGGATGATTTCGCCGCTTTGGGCCTGCAGAAATTCGCCCTCTCGCAGCACGGGGCCGCGGTCGAGAAACAGGCCAACGTCGTAGCCAGTGTCGGTTTTGGCGCGCAGGCGGCCGCGCATGCGCAGTTCGAAGGGCAGCGTTAGGTGGTCGTGGATTTCGCTGGTTTCCACTGGGCCGATTCTCTGTGTCAGCTCAAGCATGTCGGGCTCCTTAAAAAAGATGATATAGCTGCGCCAGTGGCAGTTCGGTGGCGGGCTCGCAGGTGAGCAGTTCGCCATCGGCGTGCACTTCGTAGGTTTGTGGGTCCACGGTCAGGTGCGGGCAGCGTCGTTGAGCTTGAGGTCGCCCTTGCGAACATTGCGCACGTTTTTACAGGCCGCGAGGGTGCTGTTCAGCCCAGTTCCTTGCCAATGCCCGCATCCAGCGCGGCCTGGCTGACAAAGCTCAGGCGGGTGGCACTGGCGGCCCGGCCCAGCGCCCCGAACATCATGCGGTAGTGCACGGCTGGGGCGTGGGGATGGAGGCGTTGGGGTCGCCCATGGGGGCGGCTGCAATCATGCCGCCTTTCACAATGAGCGCGGGTTTTACGCCAAAGAAGGCCGGGTCCCACAGCACCAGGTCCGCCAGCTTGCCCACTTCCACGGAACCCACTTCGTGCGCGATGCCGTGGGTGATGGCGGGGTTGATGGTGTACTTGGCGATGTAGCGTTTGGCGCGCAGGTTGTCGGCGCCAAGTTCCTGGTCTTCCGGCAGCAGGCCGCGCTGAACTTTCATTTTGTGGGCGGTCTGCCAGGTGCGGCATACCACTTCGCCCACCCGGCCCATGGCCTGGGAGTCGGAGGCGATCATGGAGATCACGCCCATGTCCTGAAGGATGTCTTCCGCGGCGATGGTCTCGCGTCGAATGCGGGAATCGGCGAAGGCCACGTCTTCCGGGATGTTGGGGTCCAGGTGGTGGCAGACCATCAGCATGTCGAGGTGTTCGTCGATGGTGTTGACGGTGTACGGCCGTGTGGGGTTGGTGGAGGACGGCAGTACGTAATCCTTGGAGCAGGCGGTGATGATGTCGGGGGCATGGCCGCCGCCGGCGCCTTCGGTGTGGTAGGTGTGAATGCAGCGGCCTTTGAACGCGGCGAGGGTGTCTTCCACAAACCCGGATTCGTTGAGGGTGTCGGTGTGGATGGCGATCTGTACGTCGAACTTGTCCGCCACGGTGAGGCAGTTGTCGATGCTGGCCGGGGTGGTGCCCCAGTCTTCGTGGAGTTTGAGGCCCATGGCGCCGGCTTTGATCTGCAGTTCGAGGGACTCTGGCAGGCTGGCGTTGCCTTTGCCGAGGAAGCCGATGTTCATGGGCATGTCGTCGACGGCCTGGAGCATTTTGCCGATGTGCCAGGGGCCGGGGGTGCAGGTGGTGGCATTGCTGCCAGTGGCGGGGCCGGTGCCGCCGCCGAGCATGGTGGTGATGCCGCTCATCAGGGCTTCTTCGATCTGCTGGGGGCAGATAAAGTGGATGTGGGCGTCGATGCCGCCGGCGGTGAGGATTTTGCCTTCACCGGCGATGATTTCGGTGCCGGGGCCGATGACGATGGTGACGTCTGGCTGGGTGTCGGGGTTGCCGGCTTTGCCGATGGCGGCGATTCTGCCGTTCTGCAGGCCGACGTCGGCTTTGACGATGCCCCACCAATCGAGTATCAGGGCGTTGGTGATGACGGTGTCCATCACGCTGTCGTCGGCCCGCTGGCTCTGGCCCATGCCATCACGGATGACTTTGCCGCCGCCGAATTTTACTTCGTCGCCGTAGTGGGTGGCGTCGCTTTCGACCTGGATCCACAATTCGGTGTTGCCCAGGCGGACTCGGTCCCCGGTGGTGGGGCCGTACATGTCGGCGTAGGCTTGTCTTGTTATCTTCATGCTGTCCCTCTTTTTTGCTTGGGTGCCTGGGTTCTCGTGGCCTGGTGCTTGGGTGCCTGGGCCGGTCGGATAGGGCTTTCCAGGAAACGCTACAAGCACATCCATGTGCGCTTGGGCTCCGCCATCCATGGCTCCGCACATTCCTGGAAAGCCCTATCCGCCCGACCCTCAGAGTTCATTCGAGCCTTCTTTAACCCCTTGCTCCTGTTGTCCTCAGTTCTTGTCGAGTTTTCCCATGACTTCTTGGCGGAAACCGTAGATTTCGCGTTTTCCGGCGAACGGGATAAGGGTCACTTCTCTCGTTTGGCCGGGTTCGAAGCGGATGGCGGTGCCGGCGGCGACGTCCAGGCGGTAGCCTTTGCCTTGGCCCGATCAAAATCGAGAGCGGGATTGGTTTCGGCGAAGTGGTAGTGGGAGCCAATCTGAATGGGGCGGTCGCCGGTGTTGCCGACTTCGATGGTGATGCGCTGGCGGCCTTCGCAGAGTTCGATGTCGCCGTCTTTAAGCTGGTATTCGCCGGGGATCATGGCAGCCTCCTCAAACTATGGGGTTGTGGACGGTGACGAGTTTGGTGCCGTCCGGGAAGGTGGCTTCTACCTGGACTTCGTCAACCATGTCGGCCACGCCTTCCATGACGTCGTCGCGGGTGAGGATTTCGGTGCCGGCGGTCATCATTTCAGCCACGGTGCGGCCTTCGCGGGCGCCTTCCATGATTTCGGCGCTGATGAGGGCGACGGCTTCTGGGTAATTCAGCTTCAGGCCTTTGGCCTTGCGGCGCTCTGCTAACAGTGCTGCTGTGAAGAGGAGCAGTTTGTCTTTGTCTCTTGGGGTTAATTCCATTTTTGTTCTCCTCGGGTTCTGGAGTTTGTCGGCAGGAGGGAAGGGGTGCACGGGATACGCGGTGAATACGTCCCTGTACGCTCGGAAAAAACATCCATGTTTTTTACGATCCCGTGCACCCCTTCCCTCCTGCCTTGTCTGAATTCTGAGTTGCCTGTTGGATTAACTTCCGTTGTTCCAAACAGTTATTTCTGACCCTATCGAGCTAGTGCGCTAACTCATTTTTCCGCTTAACAGGGCGGGGCGAACCGTCCGGGGATGTCGAAAACATGGATGTTTTCGTCAAGCGTACATGGACGTATTCACAGCGTGCCCCGGACGGTTCGCCCCGCCCTGTTCCCGCACCAACCATCAAGTCAACCAGATCCGCGGAACAACCGCGGACTGGCCGGCCAACAGAGGTCGAAGTACCTCCCAGGCCCGCTGGCAAACATCCCAGGCTTCGTTTCTTTCATTACCCAGGTACCGCAACAACACAACGCCACGCCGGCGTGTGATGGCCCAGTGGGCTGAAGCCGGCAGTTGTTCACGGATGGCTTCGATGGCGCCGGCTTCGTCTTCCAAACCAACCACCCACAAGGTCGCCTGAACGGTGGCGCCGCCCTGCCCCCATTTGCCTTGGAAACGGGCGTGAGTGGGGTCTAACAGTTGGCGCTCCAGCCATAGCGGTTTGCCGTTCATACTCAGACTGAAGCGTTGCTCCATGTGGCCGGTGACGAACGGCAGGTTGCTGGCCGGGCGGCCCAGGGCGAGAATTTCCCAGCCCAGGCATTTGGCGCCGGTTTCCAGTTCGATGGTGGTGGTCTGCTCGCCCCGGGAGCCGTTGAAGCCGAGGGTCTCCTGGGGCAGATATTCAAGAACGCCGCCGTTGGCGACGTTCAGGTGTGTGTGCTGCGCCCAGGCCACGCCGTTGCGGTCGGCTTTGTAGAGTTTCGCCGCTGCCGGGGTGGTCACCAAGGTGTGGGCGCCGCTTCCAACCGTTACGTTGATAGTCAGGGCATCGCCGCTAACCAGGCCGCCGGGCGGGTGTAGCAGGTACACGTGGCAGCAGCCGGTTTTGCCTTCCGGGTAGAACGGCCGCTGTACCCGTAATGGCCCCTTGAACCGGGTGCGGGTCATGCGGGTGACCTGCGCGCCTGCTCCTGCCTGGCGTCGAAGGCCAGGTCCAGGGTAGCGGCCCAGCGCCGATCCGCGTCGAAGCGGTGGCCGGAGTCGTGGGCCGCGTCGGCGGCGTTGAGGGCGATCGATTCGTAGGCGGTCATACCGTCAGGTGCTTCTTGATGAGTTCATCAGACAGCTCGGCAATCTCGCCCTCGGCGACGCGGCGGCCGCGGTCCATAATGGCGAAGCGGTCGGCGTATTTGCGGGCAAAGGGCAGTTTCTGCTCCACCAGCAACACCGTCAGGCCGTCTTCCTTGATCAACCGGCGGATGACTTCGCCGATCTGGGCAACGATGTTGGGCTGGATGCCTTCGCCGGGTTCGTCGAGGATCAGTAGCTGAGGCTCGATCACCAGGCGCGGCCGATGGCGAGCTGTTGCTGCTGGCCACCAGAGAGGTCGCCGCCACGGCGGTTTTTCATTTCCTTGAGCACGGGAAACAGCTCGTAGATGCGCTCGGGGATTTTCTTGCTGCCGTCCTTGCGCACGGCCAGGCCGGTCCGCAGGTTTTCCTCCACAGTCAGCAGCGGGAATATCTGCCGGCCCTGGGGCACGTATCCGATGCCCAGGCGGGAGCGCTCTTCCAGTTTCTGTTTGGTCAGTTCGGTGCCGCCATCAAACTGGATGCTGCCGCTGCTGGTGGTTTCCTCCCCCATCACGCATTTCATCAGGGTGGTTTTGCCCACGCCGTTGCGGCCCATCACGCAGGTGCACTGGCCTTTGGGCACGTCCAGTTCCAGCTCCCACAGGGTGTGGCTTTCGCCGTAGAACTGGTTCAGTTTTTCGATCTTGAGCATTACGCCTCCTCCTCCCCGAGATACACCTTGATCACTTCCGGGTCGTTGGAGACCTGGTCCATGCTGCCTTCCGCCAACACGCTGCCCTGGTGCAATACGGTGACCTTGCGGGCGATGGAGCGCACGAAGCCCATGTCGTGCTCCACCACCACAACCGACTGTTTTCCAGCGAGGCTGGTGAGCAGTTCGGCGGTGCGTTCCATTTCCTGTTCGGTCATGCCGGCGACGGGTTCGTCCACCAGCAGCAGGCGCGGCTTCTGCATCAGCAGCATGCCGATTTCCAGCCACTGCTTCTGACCGTGGGAGAGGATGCCCGCCAGCTGGTTTCGCAAGTCCTGCAGGCCGATGGTTTCCAGCACTTCGCCGATGCGTTCGCGAAACTCCGCTTTCATGGCGGCCCGCAGGGTGGGAATCACCCGCTTGTCGGTGGCCATTGCCAGTTCGAGGTTTTCGAACACCGTTAAGGCTTCGAACACGGTGGGCTTCTGGAACTTGCGGCCGATGCCGAGGGTGGCGATTTCCGGCTCGTTCATGGTCAGCAGGTTGTGGCGGCTGCCGAACCAGACCGAACCGGTGTCCGGGGCGGTTTTACCGGTGATGATGTCCATCATGGTGGTTTTGCCCGCGCCGTTCGGCCCGATGATGCAGCGCAACTCGCCGTCGTCGATGGTCATGTTGAGGTTGTTGATGGCCCGGAAGCCATCGAAGCTCACGTTGACGTCTTCCATGTAGAGGATGGGCCCGTGGCGGGTGTCCACGGGGGAAACCGCCGGGGTCAGGAATTCGAACACCCGGTCGCGGTTGGAAAGCTCCTCGATAATGCTCATGCGGTCGCCTCCGTGGTGGATGGGGCGGTTGGGGTGTCTGGCTCATCCTGTTTGCCCTTGCGACGGCTGGCCAGCAGGCCGGCGATGCCCTTGGGCAGGAACACGGTGACCAGCACGAACAGGCCACCCAGGGCGAACAGCCAAGCATCCGGCATCACGCCGGTGAACACGGTTTTGGCGTAGTTCACCAGTACCGCGCCGATCACCGCGCCATAGAGGGTTGCGCGGCCACCGAGCGCGACCCAGACCACCACTTCAATGGAAAACAGCGGCGAGAATTCGCTGGGGTTGATGATGCCCACCTGGGGCACGTACAAGGCGCCCGCCACACCCGCCAGCATGGCGGAGACCACGAACACGAACAGCTGCACCCGGTCCACCCGGTAGCCCAGGAAGCGGGCGCGGGCTTCGGCGTCGCGGCAGGCGATGCTGACCCGGCCCAGCTTGCTGGTGACAATGCCGCGGCAGATCACGTAGCCAATGGCCAGGGCGATGCCGGTGGCGATGAACAGCCCCAAACGGGTGGCGTCGGTGCGCAGGTTGAAGCCGAGGATGTCGCGGAAGTCAGTCAGGCCATTGTTGCCGCCGAAGCCCATCTCGTTGCGGAAGAACGCCAGCATCAGCGCGAAGGTGAGCGCCTGGGTGATGATGGACAGGTACACGCCGGTGACCCGCGAACGGAAGGCGAGGAAGCCGAACACCAGCGCCAGCAGGCCCGGGGCCAGTAGCACCATGATGAAGGCGAACCAGGCCATGTCGAACCCGAGCCAGTACCAGGGCAGTTCCTGCCAGTTCAGGAACACCATGAAGTCCGGCAGGATGGGGTCGCCGTAGGTGCCGCGATCGCCAATCTGGCGCATCAGGTACATGCCCATGGCGTAACCGCCGATGGCAAAGAAGGCGCCATGGCCCAGGCTGAGGATACCGAGGTACCCCCACACCAGATCCACAGCCACCGCGAGCAAGGCGTAGCACAGGTATTTGCCCAGCAATGTCACGGTGTAGGCGCTGACATACAGGGCGCTGTCTTCCGGCATGGCCACGTGAAGGAAGGTCACGATGGCCAGGGCTGCAAACAGAACGCCCAGGAAAATCTGCGTGGATCGCTCACGCAAGGGTTGAGTCAACCACATACCTTAACCCTCCGCAGCCCGGCCTTTCTGGGGGAAGAGCCCCTTCGGCCGTTTTTGAATGAACAGGATGATGAAGACCAGCACAATGATCTTCGCGAGTACGGCACCAGCCAGGGTTCCAGCAGCTGGTTAATGGTGCCCAGCGACAACCCGGCGATGAGCGTGCCCCACAGATTGCCCACGCCACCGAACACCACCACCATGAATGAGTCGATGATGTAGTTCTGGCCCAGGTTGGGGCCGACGTTGGTGAGCTGGGACAGCGCCACACCGGCCAGGCCGGCAACACCGGAGCCAAGGGCGAAGGTCATGATGTCCACACGGGTGGCGCGGATGCCATGGAACGTGCCATGGCGCGGTTCTGGGTAACGGCACGCACTTCCAGGCCGAGGCGGGTTTTGCGCATGATCATCATCAGCGCGGCGAAGACGATCAGCGCGAACGCCAGTACGTACAGTCGATTAAGAGTGAGGGAGAGCGCGTCGTTAATCACCAGCGAGCCGCTCATCCACTCCGGTGTCACCACGGTGCGGTTCTGGGGCGAGATCACGGTACGCACCAGTTGCTGCAGGATGAGGCTGATGCCGAAGGTGGCCAGCAGGGTTTCCAGCGGGCGGCCCTTGAGGAACTGGATCACGCTGCGTTCGATGATGATGCCAGCAGTAGCCGCCACCAGGAAACCTGCGGGAATCGAGAGGATCAGCGCCAGGCCAGGCTGGCCCGGAAACAGTTGCTGCATCCCCCAGGTGGTGTAGGCACCCAGCATGATCAGTTCGCCGTGGGCCATGTTGATGACGCCCATCACGCCAAAGGTGATGGCCAGGCCGATGGCGGCCAGTACCAGCACAGAACCCAGGCTGAGACCGAAATAGAGGGTTTCGGCGGCGCGGTTGAGTTTCAGTTTCTGTTCGATGGAAGCCAGGGCCTGCTCGGCCTTGTCGGCCAGGGCTGGATTATCGCTGCGCACGGCTTCGTTCAGGGCAGCTCGGGCTCGGGGGTGTAGACTGCCGGCCAGCACGTCCACGGCCTCAAGATTACCCTCACCCACTCTGTAAATGGCCAGTGCCTCTTCAATGCGGTTGCGCACCGAGGCGTTCTCTTCCCGTTCCAGCTGCGCTTCCAGCGGCTCGACCAGGGAAGCATCCACTTTGCCCATCATGTCCTGTGCGGAGGCTTCGCGCACGTCAGGGTCTGCGGCGTTCAGGTCCAGCATGGCGAGAATGCCCTCAAGCTGACCCCGTATCCGGTTGTTGATGGCGACTCTGTCCAGCTCGCGGCGGGACATTTCGCCCATGTTCTCTCCGGTCAGCGGGTTGGCGATTTCCCAGTCCCGGCCCCGGTTGTTCAGTACGATCACGACCTGGCCGGTATCTTCTATCCGGCTCAGGCGGTTGTTGCCATAAGCTTCGAGCCAGCCCCTGGCTCTTTCATCACCGCTGCTGACGATGGCATTGATGGCCTCTTCAACGCGGCTGGCGGGCGCTTCTGCAAGGTTATTCAGCAGGGCCGTTCCGGGGTCGTCTTCCTGGGCGGAGGCCGGAAGCGAGAGCACGGAAACCAGGGCGATAAGCAGCAATGTGAGCGATCGAAGGATGCTCATGATGGTGTCCTGTCGGTTGAAAGCGAGTTGCGGGGGCGACAACCGGGGCAGCATCGCCGCTCCCGGCTGTCTGTATTGCGCTGTTGGCGGCTATGCCACCCTCACCTTATTCGGCTTCTTCAGCCGCCATTTCTCCAGCGGAGGCGCCGCACTTGCCGGTTGCGGTGTTGAAGCTTCCGCAGAACATCGGCTTGCGCCAGTCGGCGATCAGGTCACGGGAACCCGGCAGGAAGTCAGACCAGGCATCGCCAGCCACGGTAGACGGGGTTTCCCAGACCACGGAGAACTGGCCGTTGTCCTGGATTTCACCGATCAGCACCGGCTTGGTGATGTGGTGGTTGGGCATCATGGTGGCGTAGCCGCCGGTGAGGTTCGGTACGCTCACGCCGATGATGGCGTCTTTGACCGCGTCCACGTCGGTGGTGCCTGCTTTCTTCACCGCTTCGATGTACATGTTGAAGCCGATGTAGTGGGCTTCCATCGGGTCGTTGGTGACGGCTTCTTCGTTGCCGGTGTGCTCGATCCACTGGTCGATGAAGTCGTAGTTGGCATCGCTGTCCACGCTCATGAAGTAATTCCATGCCGCCAGGTGTCCAACCAGCGGGCCGGTGTCGATACCGGAAAGCTCCTGCTCACCCACGGAAAACGCCACCACCGGAATGTCGGAAGCGGAGATGCCCTGGTTACCCAGTTCACGGTAGAACGGTACGTTGGCGTCGCCGTTGATGGTGGAGACGACGGCGGTCTTCTTACCAGCGGAGCCGAAGCGCTTGATGTCAGACACGATGTTCTGCCAGTCGGAGTGACCGAAAGGCGTGTAGTTGATCATGATGTCTTCCTTGGCAACGCCCTGATCCATCAGGTAGGTCTCAAGGATTTTGTTGGTGGTGCGCGGGTACACGTAGTCGGTACCGGCCAGCACCCAGCGTTCAACGCCGATGTTGTTCATCAGGTAGTCCACCGCAGGAATGGCCTGCTGGTTGGGAGCGGCACCGGTATAGAAAACGTTCTCGGAAGATTCTTCACCTTCGTACTGAACCGGGTAGAACAGCAGGCCGTTGAGTTCTTCAACCACCGGCAGGACGGATTTACGGGAAACCGAGGTCCAGTTGCCGAAAATGACATCCACTTTTTCCTGAGCCAGAAGCTCACGGGCCTTTTCGGCGAACAGCGGCCAGTTGGACGCGGGGTCAACCACAACCGCTTCCAGTTCACGGCCCAGAACACCACCTTCGGCATTCTGCTTGGCGATGAGCATTTCGACGGTGTCTTTCAGCACGGTTTCACTGATGGCCATGGTGCCGGAGAGGGAGTGGAGAATGCCGACCTTAATGGGATCTTCGGCGGCCGCTGCGTTAAGAGACATTGAGAGAGCCAGCGCTGACAGGCCCAGTTTCACGTGTTTTCTAATCGTCATGTTGTGCATCCTTTTCGGATTGATTGGTGTTATTGCCCCAAAATGCACCAACACCTCTGCATCAGCTGTTCCAGAATGAAAAACACGCCTTATTTTTCAGTCAGTTAAATGATATTTGATAACCACTTACCGGGCTTTCGAACCAGCAGTAATGCACCACGATGAATCGCCACTCCGCTAAGCGCACTATTACGATGCGACAAACCCACAAACCTGCAACTCTATGAACTTAAAAAATAACCTGTTGTTTTAAATATTGTTTTTATTCTGATGCCAACTGGCCTCCGGTTATTGTCAACAAATGGGGCAACAGAATGGTCAACTCTGGTGCTCCAGACCCTTAATCGTGCACCGGAGCTGTAAACGGGAAAATCCAGAAAATGCATGAACATACGTTCAATTTCCACCTGTCCGTTTGATTACAAATCTGTAAGAGATATCGCACAGATGAGGGAGCGAATGTCCGATTTCTTGAGAATAGCTCCCATGTAGAATGGTCAACGTCAAGGATGAAAAGCTGGCAGGGAAAGCTGGCTCAGGGAAGATAACTCCAGGGATCAGGAGTTGCCCAGGGAATCAGGGCCACAGGGACGAACACCAGGGAAGACGCGCACAGGATGGTGCGCAGCCTGAAGGATCAGGCATGGGGTCAGCCACGGGCTCAGGAGCATAGGGAATGTGTTCCTGTCCGTGCACTTCCCCATCTCGCCGGTTACTTTTTCTTTTCCAACCAGCTCCGCCGCTTTTACGTCCTGACGAATAATCAGACACGTAAAATCACTCTCAGGAGCAAAGCAAGAATGAAACGCACCCCTTTTATCGCCATGATGGTCCTTCTGTTCAGCCTGTTCACCGGTTTCGCCCACGCTGAACCCGCCACCATCAACATCAATACCGCCGACATCGAAACCCTGGCCAGCCTCAACGGTATCGGGCAGAGCAAAGCCGAAGCGATTGTGGCCTATCGCGATGCCAACGGTCCTTTCCAGTCCAGCAACGACCTGACCAACGTCAAGGGCATTGGTGAGCGCACGGTTGAAAAGAACGCCGAGCGCCTGACGGTCGAATAACGCTATTCGGGCAGTGGCCGGCTGCCACTGCCCGCTCCCAAATCACCAGCTACCAACCCACCCGTTTTCCGAGCACGCAGACTCCCCATAAAGTCGCCTGGCAACCACCAGGGCGCCGCCCTATTATTGTGGTTCAGAGAGACAATAATAATCGCGAGCGACGGCACTATGGTTGATCCCATCAAGGTTTACCCGGCCAAACCTTCCAAGGTCTATTTCTACGGCACCTGCCTGGTCGACATGTTCTATCCCGACGCGGGCATGGCCGGCATCCAGTTGCTGGAGCGGGAAGGCATTCAGGTCATCTACCCCGAAGACCAGACCTGCTGTGGCCAGCCTGCCTACACCTCCGGCTATCACGACGAAGCCCGCGCAGTCGCCCACGCCCAACTCGGGCTGTTTCCGGAAGACTGGCCGATTGTGGTGCCCTCCGGTTCCTGTGGCGGCATGATGCGCAAGCATTACCCGGCGTTGTTCAAGGACACCTCCGATGAAGTTGCGGCCGCTGAAATTGCCGGGCGGGTATGGGAGCTGACGGACTTTCTGGTGAACGTGTGCCACATCAAATTGGATGACCTGGGTGAACCCACCACCGTAGCCATGCACACCTCCTGCTCCGCCCGCCGTGAAATGGGTGTGGCGGAAGTCGGCCCCAAGCTGCTGGGGCAGCTAAAAAACGTCAACCTGGTAGAACAGGTTCGAGCGGAGGAATGCTGCGGCTTTGGCGGTACCTTCGCGGTGCGCCATCCGGAAATTTCCGGGGCCATGGTCAGCGAGAAAGTGGACACCCTGGTGGACACCGGCGCCAAAGAGTTTGTCACCACGGACTGTGGATGTTTGATGAACATCGCCGGGTACGCTGAGAAAAACCAGAAGCCGGTGACCGGCCAGCACATTCTGAGTTTCCTCTGGGAACGCACCAGCAGTGGAGGTGAACAGTCATGAGCGAGACAACACACGGCTCTTCACACCATTCCGCCCACCACATCGATGTGAAAGAGTTCCACCCGCGCGCCCGGGCGGCCATCCACAACCCGCAGGTTCGCCAGAACTTCCGCAAGGCGATGGACGGCCTGATGACCAAGCGCAAGTCCGCCTTTGAAGGTTGGGACCTGGAAACCCTTCGGGACTTGGGCGCCAACATTCGCATGCGGGCCCTGGCCAGCCTGCCGGATTTGCTGGAGCAACTGGAACAGAAGCTGACCGAGAACGGCATTACTGTGCATTGGGCCACCGACGGTGATGAAGCCTGCCGTATCGTACGCGATATCTGCGTGGCGCGGGACGCCAAGACGGCGATCAAGGGCAAGTCCATGGTCTCTGAGGAAATGGAGCTGAACCATTACCTTGAGGAACAGGGCATCGAGGCGCTGGAGTCGGACCTTGGCGAGTACATCGTGCAACTGGCGGAAGAAACGCCCTCGCACATCATCATGCCGGCGATTCACAAGAACACCGGCGAGATCTCCCAACTGCTGCACGACAAAACCGGCACCGACCTTTCCAACGACGTGGAATACCTGACCGCGAACGCCCGACTCCAGTTGCGGGAAAAATTCCGTAATGCCGACGTGGGCATTTCCGGCGTTAACTTCGCCGTGGCCGAAACCGGCACCCTGTGCCTGGTGGAAAACGAAGGCAATGGCCGTATGACCACCACCGTACCGCCCTGCCACATTGCCGTGACCGGCATCGAGAAGGTGGTGCCCAACCTGGAAGACGTGACTGCCCTGCTGGCGCTATTGACCCGTTCCGCCACCGGCCAGCACATTACCACCTACTTCAACATGATTTCCGGCCCCCGCAAGGCCAACGAGATGGACGGCCCGGAAGAGGTTCACGTGGTGCTGGTGGACAATGGCCGCTCCACCATCTATCAGGACGACGAGCTGCTGGACACCCTGCGCTGCATTCGCTGCGGCGCCTGCATGAACCACTGCCCGGTGTATACGCGGGTGGGCGGCCATACTTATGGCACCACCTACCCCGGCCCCATTGGTAAAATCCTGATGCCGCATATGGTGGGCCTTGATGAGGGCCGTCACCTGCCGACGGCTTCAAGCCTGTGTGGCGCCTGCGGCGAAGTCTGCCCGGTGAAGATTCCGATTCCGGACCTGCTGGTGCGGCTGCGCCAGGAATCCGTGGACGGTGACAAGCTGCACCCCGCCAAGGTTCGTGGCCATGGCGCCAAACGCAGTAGCGTGGAAGCCATGATCTGGAAGGCTGGAGCTGGATGCACGCCAAACCAGGCCTCTATCGCCTGGGCACCAGCTTGGGTGCGCGGTTCCGCAAGCTGCAACCGGGCAAGATTGGCGCCTGGACGCAATACCGAACCGCGCCAAAACTGGCACCCAAAACCCTCCACGAACGGATGAAGGAGCGTGGCCAATGAGTTCCAGAGACGCCATTCTCCAGCGCCTGCGCAACCGCACCGGCGGCGAACTGACCGCCCCGGAATGCGATTTTTCAGTGCTTGATCGTCCGGACTGGAGCACCGCTGAACGGCTGGACATGTTCGAACGGACCATCGAGTCAGTTCACGGCGAAGTGCATCGCACCACGGAATCCGGCTGGATTGACCGGTTGGCTGAAATCCTTCGGAGCCGCGGCGCCCAGACCCTGCTGATTGCCAAGGAACATGAGATCGGCCAGGCCCTGAGAAGCGCCACCCAAAACCGCGAGGACCTGCCGCAACTGCTGGTGTACGACGAGCCCATCGAAAGCTGGCAGGAAGCGCTTTTCAATGAGGTGGACGCCGGCATCACCTCTACCCGGGGCGGCATTGCCGAAACCGGGTCGCTGATTCTTTGGCCGACGGCGGATGAGCCCCGGCTGATGAGCCTGGTGCCGCCCATCCATATTGCGATCCTGAAGGCCAGTGAGTTGTACACCACGTTCCACGATGCCATGCAATCCCAGAACTGGGCCGCTGGCATGCCAACCAATGCGCTGTTAGTCTCCGGACCTTCGAAGACCGCTGATATCGAGCAAACTCTCGCTTACGGTGTTCACGGTCCCAAGGAACTCATCGTACTGGTTATTGAATGATCCGAGGCGCATTACTGATTGCCCTGGCCGCCCTGCTCTGGGCGACCACGGGTATCGTGGCAAAATTCCTGTTTTCCGGCTCCGACCTGCAGGCAGTGACACTGGGTTTCCTGCGCCTGGCGGTCGCTTTACCCTTCTTCTTTGCTGATGCTCAGGGAGCAGCGCGCACTCGCTCGCAGTGCAACCTCTCCGCCAAAGTTCACCCGTAAAGCTCTGGTTCCGCTTTTGGCCCTGGGCTTCTTCCAGGCGGTCTATCAGGGCAGCTACCTGCTGGCCGTGGATATGACCGGCGCAGGTATCGCCACGCTGATTGCCCTGTGCCTGGCACCCGTGCTTGTCGCCATCATGGCGGCGCCGCTGCTGGGTGAGAAACCGGGCGTGGTGACAATGCTGGCGTTGGCTGCCGCCATTGCCGGCACCGCGATGCTGGTGATCAGCGACATGGACAGTGCTGGCCATCTTCGCCTCGGTGGTATTCTGGTGGCGGTTCTGGCCGCGCTGGTTTACGCAGGCTTCACACTCACCAGTCGGTACACCTCCACCGGCACTCCGGTGTTCACCACGGCGTTCATCTGCTTTTTTACCGCCGCGCTGATCCTGCTGCCTGTGGTTGCGCTGAGCGGTGGTTTTGACGGGCTACAAAGCCTGGAATTTTCGCAGTGGCTGATGGTGGCCTACATCGGTATTGTGCCGACCTGCCTGGGGTACGTGAGTTTCTTCAGCGGTATGAAGACAACACCGGCTACTCTGTCGAGCATTATCGTGACTCTGGAGCCGCTGTTCGTGGCCATGCTTGCGTGGGTGATTCTGGGTGAGGAATTGGGGGTGATCGGTATTGCCGGGGCGTTGATTCTGACGGCGGCGGTGATCGTGGCCTCTCGCAGCAGTGTCGGGAGTCGTCCCGACACTGCCTGATAACGCCGATTCAGGCGGTTTACTCTTCCTCTTCTACCCGGCGCTGCTTTTCGAGCATGTTCGGCTGCAGGATTTCGATCCAGTAGCCGTCCGGGTCCTTGATGAACGCCAGGCCCTTCATTTTGCCGTCGTCCGGCTTCTTGACGAAGTCCACGCCCAGTTTTTCAAAGCGATCGCAGGCACTGTATACGTCCGGCACCGCTACGCCGATGTGGCCAAAGCCCTGGGGCTCGTCGTTGCCATTATGGTAGCCAAACTCTTCATCGTTTTCGGTGCCCCAGTTGTGGGTCAGTTCGAGCATGGCTTCGCGGCCAAAGATGAAGGTGGTGCGGTGAGCGTCGTCGTTGGGGACCATGTTGGCCTGGCGGTCGTCGAGGTAGGCGAGGAAGTAGAGGGTGAATTTCATTTCCGGGAAGTCGAGTTTTCTGACGAGGCGCATGCCCATTACCCGGGTGTAGAAGTCCATGGAGCGCTCGGGGTCTTTGATGCGCATCATGGTTTGGTTGAAGACGTAGCCTTCGGTTTCGGGGACGGTTGCTTCGTGCAGGCCGGAGGCTTGTTCGAAGTGTTTGGGCATGGGAGCTCCCTTTTATGGGTTCAGGATTCAACCATTATACTTGCGTGCGTTGCGGGGAGATTTCAAGGGCAAAAAAAGGCCCCACAGTCAGAGACACAAAACCTGTGAGGCCTTGGAAGCTTTTTTGATTGCATGGTTGGGGGGCTGGTCCAAGCGGGTATGCCCCTCCCAGACACGCCGTTAACCCATCCATGGGGGCTCGGCATTGCCATCCCTGGCAATGCACGGTCTGGGAGGGGCATACCCGCTCGGACCGATCTGACTTTCCAGGTAACGCCTTTAGGCGTGTGCCTCCTGTATTTGTCTCGACTCACGCCAATTGGTGTTCTTCGCCTTCGTAGTACGCCTCTACCCTCGGGTTCATCACCTTTTTCCACAGTGGCGGGATCATGGCCAGGACCACCATGGCGGCGTAGCGGCGGGGAGCTGGGGTGCTATTTCGTGGTGGCGGAGGACCTGGTAGCGGCGTTTGGCCCAGGCGTGGTGGTCGCTGTGGCGTTGGAGGTGGAACAGGAAGACGTTGGTGAGGAAGTAGTTGGAGTTCCAGCTGTGTTCCGGGCCGGTGCGTTCGTAGCGGCCGTTTTTGAGCTTGCGACGGTGGAGGCCGTAGTGTTCGAGGTAGTTGACGATCTCCAGCAGGTTGAGGGCGATGAAGCTCTGGCCGAGGAAGAACACGGCGCCGAGCCAGCCAAAGGCGACGGTGAAGGCCGTGAAGGCCAGCGCGGTGATGCTGTACCACCAGATGAGTTCGTTGCGCCAGCTGAGGGCGTTATGGCCTTTTTTCTCGAGGCGTTTGGCTTCCAGTTTCCAGGCGTTGATGAAGTTGCGGGCATAGGCCTGGGGCAGGAAGTTGTAGAGGGACTGGTTGTAGCGCGAGGACGAGGCGTCTTCCGGGGTGGAGACGTGCACGTGGTGGCCGCGCAGGTGTTCGACTTTGAAGCCGGCGTAGCTGACCAGTGACAGCAGGAAGCCGCCGGCCCAGGTTTCGAGTTTGCCGTCTTTGTGGATGAGTTCGTGGGCAACGTTGATGCCCAGGCCGCCAACGATGCCGACGGAGAAGATCCAGCCGATGCCACCGGCCACATTGAACAGGCCGGACGCCAGCACGAACATGCTCCACACCAGCAACACCGCAAAGGCGGCAACCCAGCCCAGGGTGATGAACTTGTAGAAGAGTTCGGTGTTCATGCGTGGGGTATCGGCTTCCTCGTCCGGGTTAAGGGCGTCTTTGCCCAGCAGCAGGTCGAGGATGGGGATGATGCCGAAGACGACCACCGGCACGCCCCAGGCGAACAGGTTGACCCATCCGGTGGCTTGCCCGGCCGCCAACAACAGGGGCGGCAGGGCCAGGGGCAGCATGGCGATCAGGTAGCTGTATTTCTTGAGTGTCAGCAGCACTTTCCGGCGGGCGGACTCGGTGCTCAGGATCAATGGTTTCGTACTCACGTGTTTTCCCTCATCGGCTGTTACTTTCGATCTGGGCGATCGCTTCTTGTTAACTGCATTATTGTCCTACAATATAACAGTCGTCAAGAAAACCGTGGTACTTTTTAATCACTGCATTTAGCAATACAGCCCCAATCGCGCTATCTCACTGTGATTGCTCCTCTGTTTCGGGGGCTCCGGCCCCATGCAGTTCCCGACGTCGGTGCCAGTAATTCATGGCCAGCAGTACCAGCATCGCGACCACACCGGCGACTTCCACTTGCAGGTCCGGGTAAAAGATTGCGATCACCGCGCCACTCAATGCCAGTCGCATCCAGGGTTTCATGTGAGTGAACAGAAAGCCTTCAAGCGCCGCTGCAAAGGCCGCAAGGGCGAGTATGGCGATGAAGCCGTTCCAGAGAACCAGCGGTAACGGCCCCCCTTCGATGATCACGGGGTTGAACACCATGAACAGCGGAATGAGGTAAAGGCCCTTGGCGAACTTCCAGGCCTGTACGCTGGTTTCCATGGTTTTACTGCCCGCGATCGCCGCCCCCGCGAAGGCGGCCAGCGCCACAGGCGGCGTGACGTTGGAATCCTGGGAGTACCAGAACACCAACAGGTGAGCGACCAACAGCGGGATACCGAACTCGTTGGTCAACGCCGGCCCCACCAGCACGATCAGTACGATGTAGCTGGCCGTTACCGGCAGCCCCAGGCCCAGAATCAGGCTGGCGATGACCACCAGGAACAGCGCCATCAGAATGTTGCCGTCGGCGAATGCGATCATCATTGATGAGAACTTGAGGCCCAGCCCGGTCAGGCCAACCACCGCCACCACAATACCGGCAATGGCGCAGGCAATGCTGACGGGAACCGCGTTGCGGGCACCAAGTTCGAGGCCCTGCAGCAGTTTTACAACGCCTTCACGCAGCGCATGCGTCAGGGCTTTTCCAAGCTGGTTGTCTGCCCGCCCCTGTTTATAGGCAAGGTACAGGCCGTTCAGCCCGGCGATACCAATGATACCGACTACGGCATAAAACCCGACCCGCATGGGGGAGATGCCCATCACCAGCAGGTACACCAGCATGATGATCGGCAACAGGAAGTACCAGCCGCAAGCCATCACTTCCCGGAGCTGAGGAAGATCACTGGAAGGCAAGCCTTTCATGCCCTGCTTCACCGCGCAGATGTGAACGAGCAGATACACCGTGGCGAAGTACAGCAGGGCCGGAAACACACTGACTTTTACAATGTCGAGGTAGGGCACACGGGTGTATTCCGCGATCAGGAAGGCGCCGGCGCCCATCAGCGGCGGCATGATCTGGCCACCGGTACTGGCTGCGGCTTCAATGCCACCCGCCTGGGCCGGACGAAAACCCAGTTTCTTCATCAGCGGAATGGTAAACGCGCCGGTGGTTACCACGTTGGCGATGGCACTGCCTGAGATGGACCCCATGCTGGCCGAGGCCAGAACCGCAGCCTTGGCGGGGCCGCCGCGCTGACGGCCCGTCGCCGCAAACGCCAGATCGATGAAGAAGCGGCCTGCGCCGGTTACTTCCAGCATGGCGCCGAACAGCACAAAGATGAACACGAACGTAGCAGCAACGCCCAACGGCAGGCCGAAAATCCCTTCCTGCCCCAAATACAGCTGGGCACCGATACGGTCGAGGGAGTAGCCGCGATGGTTGAGAATGCCCGGCAACCACTCCCCCAGCTCCGACAGCGGCCCACGCTGGCCACTCATCGCGTAGAGGATGGCAATCACACCGATCACTGTCAGCCCGGTGCCTACCGCCCGCCGGCTGGCCTCCAGCAAGGTGATGGTACATACCCAGGCCATGACAATATCGGTCTGGTTCCAGAACCCGGCCCGGCCGGTAATCTCATCGAGGAACCAGACCAGATAGAAACCGGATGCGCCCGAGGCTATCAAAAATCCGGTATCAATCAACGCCGTTATGGCGCCGCGCGGTCGGCCAGGCCGGGGCCCAAACAGCAAAAAGCACAGCATCATCACCAACGCCAGGTGAATGCCCCGTTGATAGAACAGTCCCAGCGGTTGAATACCGGCGCTGTATAGCTGAAACAGCGATAGGCCGATAC
This sequence comes from Marinobacter salarius, assembly GCA_000831005.1. GTDB lineage: Bacteria > Pseudomonadota > Gammaproteobacteria > Pseudomonadales > Oleiphilaceae > Marinobacter > Marinobacter salarius. The sequence continues at coordinate 3,902,223 of CP007152.1, forward strand.
CAATCAGTGCGATCAGCCAGAGCAGTGCCCTGGGCCCGCTCATTCTGGTCGGCTGCCATGCGCCATTGGTTTTCAGGTAGATGGCCGTTTCTTGACTCATTGAAGCGTGCTTCCTTTATCCCCTGCAGGCCGTACTCGAATCTCAACGAGTTTGTCAGCTGCCAGACGGCTTAGACTCACCACGCGCGAATCCACCTCAATGCGGTGATTCACCGACAAGGCGCCAACGCGCAGCGAGAGACGATTATTGGGTATGGGTACCTGCATATCGACGATGCGGTAGCCGTGGTCGTCATCCGACGTCAGTGTGCCCCGGCCACGGGTATGGCCAAGGCCGGCTGCAAAGTCCGGTGTGTGGCTACTGTCCAGAATCAACTGGTCCGCTTCCATGCGAAAGCAGTCCGTCACAGGAAACCCCTGCACCGAGTGATTCCAGATCAGGCACCACCGCCCGCCCTCGGGCAGGCCGAGCTGCACCAGCGACGTCTGACTGGTATCAGACACCGACAGTTGCCAGACCGCTTTGCTCTGGGCGCCAACTGCTGTGGGCCATAATCCCCACAGCAGTGACGCGAGCAGGCAACAGACCCTGCAAACCATGAACCGACGAATGATAACGACGGATTCCCGATTACTGGCGCAGTGCCTCCGGCACTTCTGCACCTATTTCCTCGTAATAGCGAATGGCACCCGGATGGAGAGGAATGGGTGTGGAATCCAGGCTGAACTCCACGGTGGTGTCGTCAGCGGCCGGATGGATCGCCCTCAGGGCCTCTACCTTTTCGAAGAGCAGCTTGGTGATCTTGTAGGCAAGATCTTCCGACATGGCGCTATTGACGGTAAGAACGTTGGGAATGCCGATCGTTGCAATGTCCGAATCGACACCCTCGTAGGTACCGGAACGCAGCTTGTAGGGCGCAAACACCGGCACTTCTGCTCTGGCGTTGGCGATTTCCTTCTCGGAGAGAGGTATCAGTGCAATGTCACGGGTGGTGGCAAGGCTGACAATAGAGCTTGTTGGCGGGCCAACACTCCAGAACGCGGCGTCGATGTCGCCATCGCGAATGGCATCCGCAGATTCATTGAAGTTCAGGCCACGCTCGTCGAAATCGTCGAAGCTCATGCCGTTGGTTTCCAGCAGGGCCTTGGCGTTCACTTCGGTACCGCTGCCCGGCGCACCAACCGACACACGCTTGCCAGCCAGGTCTGCCAGCGACGTAATGCCAGAGTCCGCCAGGGTGACAATCTGAACCGCGTTCGGATAAAGCGAGGCAATGGCCAGCACATCCAGCTTGTTGCCATTGAAACGTTCGCCACCGTTATAGGCCTGATGGACGGTGTCTGCCAGGGCAATCGCCAGATCCGAATCCTGACGATGAACCAGCCCCATGTTCTCAACCGAAGCACCGGTGACTTCGGCAACTGCGCTGTACCCTTCAATATGCTGACTGATCAACTCCGCAAGGCCACCCCCGAGAGGGTAATAAGTACCACCGGTGCCGCCCGTGGCAATGGAGAGATTGGTATCCGCCTGTGCCGGAGAAACACCGATCAGCGCGGTCGCGCCCAGTGCCAGAAATAGCTTTCGCATGTTGCTCACCTCGTTTTTGTTGGATTAGCGTCGGGACTTGTGATCCTTTGACGTCTACATAGGATAGCAGCCCATTGCCAACTACTGATTCTTTCTGGCATTAAGGTTAATATCCTGTGGTATTTTCCAATGCCATCACGGCTTTGAATGTCAGGAGTACTCTTCACTCAATGGATTTCCAGGTCCCCAACACCCTCGCCGAGCAGATTGCCAACTACCTGGCTGAACACATCATGACCGGCCAGATAAAGCCCGGGCAACGCTTGCATGAGGCGACCACCGCTAAGGAATTGCAGGTAAGCCGGGCATCGGTGAAAGAGGCCCTGTATACCCTGGAACGCTGGCACCTGATTGAAATCACCCCGCGCAGGGGCGCGTCGGCCACCAAGCTGGATGCGGTGCATGCCTCAGAGCTCTATGACGTGTACATGCACCTGTTAATCATGCTGGCGCGGCGTTTGTGTGAGCGTTGGCGGGAAGATGACAAAACCGCGTTGTTGTCAGCGGTTGGGCACGTCACTGGCCAGATGCAGCGCAAGGACGCCAATATCACGGCCATTGTGGAAGCGAGCTTTGAAGTAATGGCGTCTGCTGCCAAGTCGTCGGCAATCCCTACCTCACGGAGCTCTGACCAACTTCAAGCCCGCTGTCAGCCGGGCCTACTATCTGAGCGCGGATCGATACCGGCAGGATCTGGACCGCACGGGCCTGTTTTTCACCAATCTAACAAATGCCATCCTGGCACGGGACGCCGGTGAATCCGAGGCACTGGTGGCGGATTTCGGTGCTCACCAGAAGGCGCTGATTCACCAGCCTTGGCCCCTTCGGCCTAGTGTCCCTATCCCACCTATCGTAACAGTCTGTAACAAACTCCTAAGTCCGCTGCGCTGGTCAGGTTGTCCCCTGCGGCTACACAACGACTGAGACCGGTCTGAAGCCGGCATAACAACAACGATCCGGGGCCACCATGACACGTCGAAACGCCCGCAAGCGCCTGAAACCGTTCAGACCTGCCCTGCGCAGGTTCTTTACCCTGAGCCTGACCGCCAGTCTATCATTGCCGGTGATGGCCGACTTCCGCCCACTGGACGACAGTACCCTGGGCAATGTCACAGGCCAGACTGGCGTCACCATCGAGATGGAAACCAAAATTGAGATGGACCGACTGAGCTGGACGGATGAAGGCTCGCTGAACGTCAATGGCATTCGCCTGTCCGGTCAGAACGATACAGTGCTGGACAACCTCAAGCTGACGTTGGACATTGCCGGCCAGGATGAGGTGCTTGAATACGGCTTCTCCGAGATTGCCCGCCGCGCCGACGCCGGCCTTCTGGATGTCTCCAATCCGGATGTGGCCGATGCCCTCGCCCGCTATGCCGTGGGTGGTGGTTACGGCAAACAGTTTGATAGCGGTGACCTGGTGATTCACTTGGGTGCCACAGATTACGGCGACCCGACCAGCCTGGACGACTACCTGCAGGCCGTGGATTTCGAGTTGGCGGTGGACAGTGTTGAAGCAACAGGGTCTGGCGGTACTGCCAGCCTGTTCTCCAATATCATGCTGCAGGGTTATATCGGCCCCACCGATCTGGTGATCCGCAACCAGGGTAACAATACCCGTACGCTGGCCAACGGTAACGTGGTGTCTGGCTCGGAACTGCAGCTCGACACCCACTTTGAGATCACCAACGGTAATCTCAACTGGGATGCCGCCGACGTCATTCTAATATTCAACTTTGCCGCCGTTGGCATCGAAGGGCTGCAGATCCACAACCGCCGGGGCGACGATACCCTGGGTCACTTCGGGATGGCCAGTGCCACCGCGAAGCTGTCCAGGGGCACCAGCGCGGCGTCTGGAAAGGAAGGCCTTTCCATCCATGAGGTAGACTTCCGGGCCGACATCGATATGCCGGTGTTCAAAGTCGGTGGCACCAGTATCGGCTCCGTACAGTTCACGGATTTTGCCATTAAAAACACCACTATGATGGTGTATGGCCACTAGCAAGACACTGGACAAGCCCCCCGCCCCCAACAGTAAACTGCCCGTCTCTTAACGGCGGGCAGTCCATGACCAACATCCCGGATCAAGATTATCAGCAGCGCGTGTCCTGGCGCAGGCTTACTGTTTTCAGCCTGATATTTATCGCCATGACCGCCGCCGGGCTCTATGCAGTGTACGACCAGTTCGCCGGGCGCAGCGTAACCTTCGACGACCGACTGGTCTCGCCTCAGGCGCTTGTTTCCATCATTGCCCTGCTGGTGGTCTACTTTGCGGCGGACGGGCTGCGGTTGCACTTCACCCTTCGGGCACTGGGGCACCGCCTGCCCTTCCCGGCGATTTTCCGGCTGGTGTTCATCAACCTGTTCTTCTCCAACGTGACGCCCATGGCCACTGGGGGTGGCTTCGCGCAGATCTGGTATCTCCAACACCATGGCGTGCCGGTCGGCCGCGCCACGGCGGCCACCACCATCCGCACCGTAATCGCGGTGATCTTTATCTTTTCGCTGACCCCCGTATTCCTGCTGACTCTGAATGCCCTGGATAACCAGCCCTTGGTCGGAGAACTGGGGCCGGTGCTCGCTGTGTTGATTCTCCTGTATCTCGGTTTTTTCATGGTGGTGCTGTTCCGTACCCGATGGCTGATTGCGCCCTTGGGCCGGCTCTTGAGCACACTGCACCGGTTTCACCTGATCGGGGAACGCCGGCATCAGCGCTGGCAGTTCAAGGCCAAGCGGGAGATGCTGCGTTTTTCTCACAGTTTCGGCGACTACCTCCGGGGCCCTAAACAGTTCGTCGCGCTATCAGTGCTGTTTACCTTTGTGTTCCTGCTCAGCCTATTCAGTTTCCCGGCGTTGCTGATCTCCGCACTGGATTACGAGGTAGACTACCTGGTGAGCACGGGACTACTGGTGGTTACCACCTTTGTGATGTACTTTTCACCCACACCCGGTGCGTCTGGCATTTCGGAAGGGGTGTTCGGCAGCTTCTTCCGGGACATACTCACGGCCAACCACCTGGTACTGGTGACCATTAGCTGGCGATTCATCACCATCTACCTCGGCATGCTGGCAGGCCTGGTGATACTGCAGCGGGAACTGGTGAGAAACAGGAAGGCATCCCAATGACACGACGTCACCCGTTAAAAGTGCTGTTTTACATCAGCCTGACGATTGTTGTGCTGCTGATCGGGTACAAGGCCTACCTGAACCTGTTCGAGCCGGATTTCGAGGCCCTGCACACGGAACAGGTCGCCCGCATTCACGACATGCTCTCTGATGATGGCGGTTTCAGTTTCGCGGTCGTGGGCAACATCAACAATTCCGTGGGCGTTTTCGAAGAACGCATGATACCGGCCCTCAACCAGTCCGGCGTTGATTTTATGGTGTCCGCCGGTAACGCAGTGAGTGGCGGCGGCGAGGACAAGTACCGGGCCATCCAGGGCTCGCTGACCCACCTGGACATTCCCTACCTGCTGACCTTCGGTGAAAACGAGTACGAGAACTTTGGCAGTTACCGGTTTTACGACCACTTCGGCCCTCACTTCTTCAGCATCAAGGCCGGCGGCGCCCGCCTGATCTTCCTCGACAGCACCGGCAAGACGCCCTGGCGATGCAGATCCGCTGGCTCAATGACCTGTTAAGCCAGGAGCCCAACCGGCTGCGCTTTCTCTTCATCGGTCACCCGCCGCTCCACCCGGATCAGGAAGCCCCTTTCGAGCAGGATAATGATTTCCTGCACCCCCCTGAGTTCCGCACCGCCCTGATGGACGCCATCGACCGGCACGATGTGGATATGGTGTTTTCAGCGAACCTGTCGCTGTATGCGGATCAGGTCGAGGGTGATACACGCTTTATCACCACCGGCGGAGCGGGCGGGCTGGTTCTGAACAACGACACCAGTTTTTACCACTATGTGCGCGTTGATGTGAGCGACGACGGCGAAATCAGCCATTCGATGGTGCGCCTGGAAGCGAGACAACACCCTGTATTGAGTACCCTGGAATCCCTGTGGTTCTTTATCTACTCGCTGTTTTATGTGGGCTATGTAAACTTCATCCTGCTGGTGGCAGTGTTCGTGCTGATCAGCACCAAGCTTTACACCGCCATTTTCGTGGCGAAGGACTACTACCCGGACTACGATCTGGACCCCCAGCCCTGGCTGTCGAAACCCTTGCGGGTGGCCATGTTCACCAACAACTACCTGCCGTTCATTGGCGGCGTGCCCATCTCCATCGCACGCCTGCGCAAAGGTCTGGAAACCCTTGGGGACATCATCCTCATCGTTTGCCCCCGCTATCGCGATCAGCCGCCCGAGGAAACCGACGTGGTGCGGGTGCCGTCCCTGCTGGCTATGGGGGAGAAACGGGAGTTCCGCCTTGCCAACGTCTTCCTGGCAAGAATCCGCCGACAGGTGAGAGCGTTCAAACCCGACATCATCCACATTCACCACCCCATCTGGCTGGGCTCGCTGGGGCTGTTCGTGGCTCGGCGCCTGAAAGTACCGGCGGTGTACACCTACCACACCCGACTTGAGCACTACGCCCATTTCGTGCCGCTGCCGGGCAATCTGTTCCGCAACCTGATCTCCCACGAGCTGATCAAACGCTTCGCCAACAAATGCGATGGTGTGATTGTGCCCACCGACTCCACCGAGGAGTACCTGCGGATGATCGGCGTGAAAAGCCCCACATTCGTGCAGCCTACGGGCATTGAGTACCAGACATTTCAGGAAGTGGACGACGGTGATGTTCGCAAACTACGGGACTCCCTGGGCATCAGCGATGAGACCGTGTTTGTCAGCGTCTCGCGGCTGTCCAACGAGAAGAACATTGATTTCATGATCGATGCCATTGAGGAGCTTCGCCGGCGCACCGACCGCCCTTTCCGGTTCCTGATGATTGGTGAAGGGCACCAGCACGAACGACTGCAGCAGCGCATTGATGAGCTGGGACTTCAGGATTGCTTTACACTCGTCGGCTCCATCCCGCCGGACGATATGGCCACCTGGTATCACCTGGGCGACGCGTTCCTGTTTGCTTCCAAATCCGAAACCCAGGGCATGGTGATCCTGGAGGCCATGGCAGCCGGGTTACCGGTGGTGGCGGTGCGTTCCAGTGGCATCGAGGACGTGGTGCGCCATGGCTACAACGCTTCAAAACGCCGGAAAAACAGGACCAGTGGTGTGAGCGAGTGCAACAGATGCTGGAAGACGATGCCTTGCGTCAGGAACTGGCCGACCACGCACTGACGTTCGCGGCGGACTATTCCGTCGAGCAGTTTGCCCGGGACATGCGGGAAATCTACGCCCTGACCCTGGCGCGATCAGCCTCCCGCTGAGTGATTCATCACGCCGCTTTTAACATTGCAGATGATCGGTTTAAACTGGAAAAGCGTACTTTAAAGGATCTTTTTCGATTCGGAGACTGACAGTGACAGGTATTCCCGTTGGCATCAGCACCTGCCTGTTGGGCAAGGAAGTCCGCCATGATGGCGGCCACAAGCATTCCCGCTTCTGCACCCAGGTGCTTTCCCGCCATTTCGAGTTTCGTTCCATCTGCCCGGAGCTGGAAGCGGGCCTCGGTGTGCCCCGGCCCGCCATTCACCTGCGTGAATATCACGACGGCCTGAAGCTGATCGAAACCAAAGGCACGGCGGACCATACGGATGCCATGCAGGGATTTATCGACCAGGTTCTACCGACTCTGGCGGATTTGCGGGGCTACATCCTGATGGCCAAGTCTCCCAGCTGCGGCATGGAGCGCATCAAGGTGCACAATGAAGACGGCAATGTCACCCGCAGGGATGGCCGGGGCCTGTTTGCCGAGGCACTGATTCGTCGCTACCCGCTGATGCCGGTGGAAGAAGAGGGCCGTCTGAACGACGACATGCTGAGGGAAAACTTTATAGAGCGGGTATTTGCCTACGATGACTGGATGCAGAACGTGGCTGCCGACAACCTCACCGCCCGTGCATTGATCGAGTTCCATACCCGCCACAAGTTCCAGCTACTGGCTCATTCCGAGAAGATCTATCGGCAGTTGGGGCCGATGCTCGGCGACCTGAAATCAGAACCGTTGAAAGACATTGCTGACCGATACATCTCGTCGTTCATGGAAGCGATGACCCAGCGCGTCAGCCGGGGTTCCCACGTGAACGCCATGCAGCACCTGATGGGCTATCTGCGGGATGCCATGGCAGACGAAGACCGGCAGGTACTGATGGAGCAGATAGACGCCTACCACCGGGGCGAGGTGCCCTTGGTGGTGCCCATGACGTTGCTACGGATGGCCCAGCGGCGGGAGCCGGTGGACTATCTCAGCAGCCAGAAATACCTGACCCCCTACCCGGATGAGCTGGGGCTCAGGAATCGAGTATAACGCCTGGTCAGAATCCGTAGAGCAGTGACACGGACACCTGAGTATCGGTGTCTTCGGAGCCCTCAGGCTCATCTGAAACATACTGAACCAGATACGCAGCCTTCATTGACAGGTTACCCACAACCGTTGCCTGTATGGATGTTTCCGACTCACTGATGGTGTTGTTCTCCGACAAGCCGATTTCGGCACTCAGCTTCTGACGAAACAACGCAGTCTCAGAGAGGGCGTAGTCGAACTTTCCTGCCAAGCGCGCGATGGCTTCTTCCTCCTCTTGATTGCCGTCTGCTTCCGGTTCCTCGAGCCTGTTAAACCGATAACCGCCACCGACAGACAGATCAAGAAAAGAGCGCTTGCCACGTTGCCAGACCCGGTTACCGTAACCGGTGGTCAACGAGGACTGGAAGTCATACCCGGAAAAACGGTCGTCTTCATACGCTCCGCGTACGAACAGGTATTGGCTGCCCTCGAACTTGTAATCAGACTGCACTTCAGCGCTGTATTTTTCAGCCGTTGTGGTGTCATCGGTTTCGGAATAATATGAACGAAAATCACCGGTATTCCGCCACTCTGAAACTTCGTGGAGTAGGCCCAGACGGCCGTTGATATTGGTCTCCTCGGTGTTGCCGGACGTGACAAGCACTCCCGCTTCCCCCTCACCTTCCCAATTGTCAAACTCAGCGCCAACGACCATCGTCGGCGATACCGTCAGAGTAATGATCGCCAGGGTTGCTCTGAACTGCATGGAATCTCCTTGATTATTGTCAGGATTTTGCGCAACGCTCTCCCATGGCGCTCTTGCGGGCCTGCTGTTCCCGCTCCGCCTTTTTCCGGGCTTTACGCTCCGCTACAATGCGCGCCGCTGCGCCACCTACATGGGCTTCGCCGCGCCGTTCTGCCAACCGCATTTGCCGCTCACGCTCGGCAAAACGGGCTTTCTGCTCCTCCGTCAACGAATCGATGCAACGGTGGCAACTCACGCCCTGCTCATACTCCGGACGCTGCTTGTCTTCCTCGGTGATCGGCCGGCGGCACGCGTGGCACTGATCGAACTCACCCCGTTCCAGCTTGTGGTTCACCGTTACCCGGTCATCGAATACAAAGCACTCTCCGTGCCACAGGCTTTGTGATTCCGGGACTTCTTCGAGGTACCGGAGAATACCCCCCTTCAGGTGGTAGACCTCACCAAACCCCTGCTCCTTCAGGAACGCCGTGGACTTTTCACAACGGATGCCGCCGGTGCAGAACATGGCCACCTTCTTGTGTTTCGAAGGGTCCAGATTCTCTTTCACATACTCCGGGAACTCACGAAACGTATCCGTGGCCGGGTTTCTGGCATTCTCAAAGGTGCCGATCTCCACTTCGTACTGGTTGCGTGTGTCTACCACCAATACGTCCGGATCTGAAATAAGATCATTCCACTCTTTGGGATCCACATAAGTACCCACGATCCGTTTCGGGTCAATGCCCTCCACTCCCATGGTGACGATCTCTTTCTTGAGCTTCACTTTGGTTCGCTTGAAGGGCTGGATGTCGACGAACGATTCTTTGTAGTCGATGCCCTCGAACCGCTGGTCAGCCTCCAACCAGTCGCGAATGGCATCCACACCTTCACGGCTGCCGGCTATGGTGCCGTTAATGCCCTCACGAGCCAGCAGCAATGTGCCGTGCACCTCTTTCTCCAACATCAGGTCCAGCAATGGCTGACGAAGGGCTTTGTAATCATTCAGGACTGCGAACTTATAAAGCGCACAGACAACAACATCCTGGCTCATGAGTCTGGTTTCTCCTGCGGGCCGGACCGTAAATCCGGAGCATGGTTGATAATCGCCAACGGGCGTGAGGGTGCCATTCTAACGAATACGGGCGAGGGAGAGTATTACGGGGGGTTACAGGGAAGTCATTAACAATGCCCGGCGCCCCAAAGGCGGCACCGGGTGATCAGGCTATGCTCAGAACAGAACAGCAAAACCCACGGAGACGCCAGAGATTTCTGCGCCATCCTTATCGATGTACTGCATGTACTCGCCGTTGACCTGAAAATCCTTGTTGATGTTCAGGTTGGCGCCCACGCCGTAGGAGATATCGGACTCAGATGCCGAGTCACTGAAAGAATTACCAAACCCGCTCGCGGAAGCCGTCAGCTCGCCCTTGGTAACGCCAACAATGGCGTAGGGGTAAACGGGGCTTTCATTGGGAAGGCCCAGAACCATGTAGCCACCCACCAGGTAATCCAGTTCAAGATCCAGGGATACACCGTTAAAACTGGTCGAGTCGTCCTTGGCGCCGAAACCGGCACGGAACTCCGCTGCCAGGTACGGGTTTATCTGCGCGCCGGCCTTGCCCACCAGGGCGCCCAGGTCAAAGTCTTCAGAAATGCCATCTTCTTCGTAGGTTACGAAGGCGTAGTTGAGGCCCACGTAGCCACCTTCCAGGGAATCCTGTGCAGCCGCACCGGATGCAAAAGAAGCCATTACTGCAAAGGCCGAACCCAAAACAATCTTATTCATCATTACTTGCTCCTTGATGAAGGCCTGCCCCAGGGCCTCAACTTCTTGCGTTTATCCGTCAATTTTAAGGGCATGTGAATGATAATTCATTTTGTGAGAAATTCCCCGGCCCCAACCAAAAAAACTCCCGCCGTACGGGAGTTTTCCAGACAGCACCTGTCACCGTATTATTGCTGGGAACCGGCCAGCTCCCGCTCAACCACCGCCGACAACTGCCCCCATCCGGGGCGGGTCAGGCGGATATTGTCCACCAACACGGTTGGGGTACTGGTAACGCGAAGCTGCATGGCCACGCGACGGCTCTGCTCGATTTCTTCGATGTGAAGATCTGTCGTCATGCACCGGCTGAAACGGCGCGCATCAAGCCCCAGGTCGTCAGCGTAGCGGCTAAAGGTATCAACCGGGCTGCTGGAACCGCTCCATTCGGTCTGCATGTCGAACAACTTGTCGTGCATGGCCCAGTAGCTGTCCTGGTCACCGGCACAGCGCGCTGCCTGGGCCGCAGGCATGGCGTTGTCGTGTTGCTGGAGTGGCAGATCAAAGTACACAAACCGCACCTTGCCGGACTCCACGTATTCCTGCTTCAACTGCTGGCTGGCGTCCGAAAAACGCGCGCAGGCAGGGCACTGGTAGTCTGCGAACTCCCGCACCACCACGGGTGCGTCTTCGTCACCAACGGAGACGCCGAAACGATCCAGTTGGGCAGGAAACGGGTCGGCATTGGGGCCGGCAACCGGCAACTCATCTGAGGTGGGGGCCGGACTCGCGGTCAGGAAAAATACGCCCACCGCAACAAAAACAAGAACGATGACACTGATGCCGATATACAACGACTTACGATCTTTCTTCCTGTTGGGCGGCGGTGCGCCGGTCTCTTTTCTTCTTTTTGCCTCGCCCATGGTAGAGCTCCTTATTGTTTATTCATTCGTGGACGTTTTCACGCGGTAATGAGCACGCTAAGATCTTTATACATTACATAAGTTCCAACAAAAATTAAGGAATTCTCATGGCCTTACCCGAATCCCTGAAGACATCGCTGAGCCTCCCACTGGTGGCGGCACCCATGTTCCTGATCTCCGGCCCGGAGATGGCGCTGGCCTGCTGCAAGCAGGGCATTGTTGGCAGCTTCCCGGCCCTGAACCAGCGCACCAGCGAAGGCTTCGAGGAATGGGTGATTCAGATGAACGAAGGCCTGAAAGACTTTCGGGAAACCCATCCGGACCAAACAGCCGCGCCTTACGCCGTGAACCTCATCGTTCATCGCACGAACCGCGCTGGGAGGCCGATCTGGACCTGTGCGTGAAACACCAGGTGCCCATAGTGATCACCTCACTGGGAGCCGCCACCAAAGTGACCGAAGCGGTGCACAGTTACGGCGGCCTGGTATTCCACGATGTCACCAACCAGAAACACGCCCGCAAAGCAGCCGAAGCAGGTGTGGATGGCATTATCGCGGTGTCTGCCGGTGCGGGCGGACACGCCGGCATCATTAATCCGTTCGTGCTGGTGCACGAAATCCGAGAGGTATTCGAGGGCGTGATCCTGCTTGCCGGCGGGCTTTCCAAAGGCGAAGATATTCTGGCCGCCCAGGCGATGGGCGCTGACCTTTGCTATCTGGGCACGCGATTTATCAATACCACGGAATCGCGGGCGGAAGCGGCCTACCAGAACATGATCATCGAAGCGGTATCGGGCGATATCATCCACACGCCGGCGGTGTCAGGGATTCCCGCCAATTTTATGCGTCAGAGTCTGGAAGCCGCCGGCTACCCCATGGATAAACTGAACCAGGCCGGTGAGCTGAATTACGGCGATAAGCTCAAGCCCGTGGACGACGAAGCCAAAGCCTGGAAAACCGTCTGGTCCGCCGGCCAGGGCGTCAGCCAGATCACCGACGTTGTATCGGTCAGCGATCTTGTCGGGCGAATTGGTGATGAATATCGACGTGCCCGTGCGCGGCTCTGTGAGTAGAGCCGCCGAGCGCACTTATACCCGGAACTGGGATGCCTTGCCCTGCAGGGTGTCCAGTAGTTCCCCGATCTGCCCGCTGGCCTGATCTGAGCGCTCAATGGCGTCAACGGTTTCACCGGACAGGCGGGCAATGTCCGTCACGCTGACGCTGACTTCCCCCGCATTCCTGCTCTGCTCTTCCGCAACCGCCGAAATCTCAAGCGCGCGTTTCTGCAAACTACCCAGCATTTGGTTGATCTGGTCGAAGTGCTCGTCGGCGCGACGGAATTCGGCGGACGATTCCGCCACCTGCCCCGAAACCTGATCAATCACGGTCACGGTCTGGCGGCTGCCCCGCTGAAGGCGATCAATAATGCCCTGAATTTCCGTGGTGGATTCCTGGGTGCGGCTGGCCAGGGTACGCACTTCATCGGCCACGACCGCAAAGCCGCGCCCGGATTCGCCCGCCCTCGCCGCTTCAATGGCAGCGTTAAGCGCCAACAGGTTGGTCTGCTCAGCAATAGCTCCGATTACCGAGAGCACGGAATCAATTTCCGTACTCTGGCTGTTCAGCTCATTGACCGCCGCGACGGCCTGCTCCACGTTAGCAACAACCTGATCCAGACGCCCTCTTACATCACGGGAAATCGATGCCGTTGCCTCACTCTCCGCGTTTACGTTCTGGACGGAACCGGCTATTTCCTGGACGCTGTCAGCCACTTCGGCAATGCTGCCCGACATTGCGACATGGTCTCCGACACCTCCGCCACTTCCTGCTGCTGGCGATTAACGGCCGATACCGCATCGCGGCTGATCTGACCTTGTTCTCTGGCTCTCTCAGCGGCTGATTCGGCGGACGACTTTACCTCTGACACCAACTCCTGGATGCGCGCAATGAACTGGTTCATGCCCCGTGCCATTTCCGTCAGTTCGTCGCGGCCCTTGAGGGATACCCGTCGGGTCAGATCGGCCTCACCGTCGGCTATCTGCCAGATCGCCGAACTCAACCGGAGCACACGGGGAAGAAGACCGCCGCCGAGCACGGCCGCCACCAGAACGATCAGCACAACCACGGAGCCGATGGCAAGGAATGAGAGATTGGAGGAAAGGCTATCTGCCTCACGATCCAGTGCCTCCACGGTGCTATCAATACGTGCCTGCGTGTCTTCACCCATGGTGGCAAGCTGTTGCTGCAGGCGCTGGTTGACCTCTCCGGTCTCAGCCTCCAAAGTCTGGCGCAGCGCGTCGATACTGCCGGTGATGGTCTCACTGAATTCTTCTTCCAGGGCAGCGAGGTCACGGTTGATCCCTTCCAGTGAGAGCCCCATTTTCAGCTGACCAATCGCCGTGCCCTGGGGTTTTATATCGGCGGTGATAATAACCACATTGGGATCGCGACTTGCCGCATCCAGAACTTTGTTTGCTGCACCACGGCCTTCCCCCTGCTCCATTAAGGTGCGTACGCGATCATCCGTGCGATCGACATAGCGGGTCAGCCTTTCCCCATATTGATCGTAATAGACCGCAAAAAGAACCGACTCCCGGGCATCCGCCAGCTCAATAAGATCCGTCAGCCGGGGCACATCGCGATCCCATATCAGTGGCGCAGCGACCGCCGCCAGTACCTCCGCCAGCCCCTGCGCTTCAGACATGACCGCTGCCCGAACGTTGTTCGCCACCCGCTCCTGCTGGGCCGTCTGCTGGCGCGTCAGTTCACCCGCCAACTCCTCCGTGGTCCTCTGCTGCATGAGCTGCAGGCGATTGCGAACGTCTTCACGCGTGTCACCAAACGACCCACTGACTTCACGGCTGCTGGCCTCAAGGGCGGAACCGGCGGTCTCCACCAGGCTGTCCACCTGATTGGATATCAGCCACTGGCTCATGGCGACCTGCACCACCCCGGCAACGATCAGAATCAGGAAAACAGGTCGCAGCAAGCGGCTCGTTACCAGCGCCTTCAGAAAACGAGGGGTCATACGGGCTCCATCAACACGTGTGAATCACACATTCCGGCGGCAGGGCTCGGCCTGCCCGTCCAGACTTATGATTGACTATAGAGCAAAACCCGGACCACGGAGTGACGCAATCGTGTACGGATTTTGTAACGGCCCGGTGAAATTCTTTGAAACTGAGAATCCGACAGACGAGTTCCGTTAGCAAGACGGGGACTCGTTTGTGAACTTTCGTGCCCAATTGGCGTAAGCTCCCAGACACATCAATGAAAACAGGTGAAAAAATGCTGGGATTCCTGAAGGGCGATCCAAAGAAGAAACTGCAGAAGGAATACGAAGCCAAGCTTCAGAAGGCGCTGCATGCCCAGCGCAATGGTGACTTACGTACCCATGGCACGTTGATGGAGGAGGCGGAGAAGATTTATGCGGAGTTGCAGAAGATGGACAAGGAGTAGCATTTCAAGCTTGGCGGGTGGGTCGGCTGGCACACCCCTGTTCAAAACACGCCCGTAGATACGTCCATGTAGGGCTCGGTCGCGCCATCCCTGGCGCTCCACGGTTTTGAACAGGGGTGTGCCAGCCGACCTGGTGACTATGCCTCGCCTAAAAATTGCCTCAATTGTCGATTCAGGCGATCGACCTCACGTCGCATCTCCTGGACCTCGTCGAGAAGCTCAAGGGACATGGCCAACCCCGGTAGGTTCATTTTAAGATCACGCTGCAAACGCTGGGCCTTTCGCAAACGGGCGAGGGCCTCCAGATCAAATTGCCACTGGCGCGCTTCCGGGGATTCCTCGACCGGGGCGATCACACCGTAGCTCACCAGTTTAATAACAAACTCGGCGTGGCAGTCCCCGCGTTCGCATATTTCCCGCAAGGTGAATGTAGCGGTTGGTTCCACCAGTTCGACGCTCAGGATATGGTCTTTGTCAGTCATCCTTCATCCCCCGCTTACACATGCAACTTGCTGCGTGGATTGAATCCTTTTTCGGCCTCGGCCAACTGCTTGTAGAGTTCCTCGGCTTTTTCGCTGTGCCGCTCAGGCATCACGATCTGCAACACCACTAGCTGGTCGCCAGGATGCTTGCCTGGCAGGCCCTTGCCTTTAAGGCGCAGCTTGCGACCGCTGGAAGAGCCCTTGGGCACCTTCACGTTCACCTTCGAGCCCACGGTCGGAACCGTGACCGAGGCGCCAAGAGCCGCCTCCCAGGGTGCGATGGGAACCGTCACCATTATATCCCGCCCTTCGACCGTAAAGTGGGGGTGCGGTGCGTATTCCACCTCGATAAACAGGTCACCGTTCTCCGCACCACCCATGCCAGGAGCGCCCTGACCTTTCAGGCGGATGTGCTGCCCTTCTTTCATGCCAGCGGGGATCTTCACGTTGAGGGTTTTCTGGCGCGGTACGACGCGGCCTTGGGCGTCGGCTTCCTGGACGTTAAACGACACCTGCTTTTCGCAGCCGTGGAAGGCTTCCTCCAGGAACAGCGCGATCCGGGCATGAACGTCTTCACCCCGCATGCGCATAGATTGACGCGCGCCGCCGAAGCCACCGCCAAACGCGGAGCCAAATCCGGCTCCCGCGCGACGGCCGCCGCCGAAGATTTCCTCGAAGAAGTCGCTGAACTGCCGCGCATCGGCCTCGGTATAACCACCGCCCCCAAAGCCGGAGGCACTCTCCCATCCGGGAGGACGCTCAAACGACCCATCCTGCCGGGCGCCGTATTTCTTAAGCTCGTCGTATTCGGCCCGTTTTTCGGGGTCTTTCAGTACTTCATAGGCCTCGCTGACGTCCTTGAACTTGCCGGAGGCGTTCTCTTCCTTGCTGACATCCGGATGGTATTTCCGGGCCAGTTTGCGATAGGCCTTCTTGATGTCCTCGGGGGAGGCAGACTCGCTCACACCGAGTACGGCGTAATAGTCTTTGAAGTCCATGTTTTCCCTCACACCTGCTTTAATGGCTGGGCATTTTTCGCCCGATTATTAATTCTATATTTGATGAGGAAGTGAAAATTACAAGGTGGGGGTGTATCAGAATTGATGCGTATCAGGTGGCTGTGGCCTGGAGTTTAATCTGGGCACCTAGTGTCCCGTGCGGTTAATTCGCTGACTTATTATCGATTAAACTCAGCTTTGCCCGTGCCACCGATGTCATAATGGATTCGGCGCTTTTGTGCCATCGGAATGGCTTGGCCAGTTTCTCATTGTGAACCTTGATGTACTTCTTAATTGCAGACTTCAGTTCGCTGACGCTGGTGAAAATACCCCGATAAAGCGCTCGTCGTTCCAGTTGGCCGAACCAGCCCTCGACCGCATTCAGCCAGGACGCGCTCGTGGGCGTGAAATGCAGCTTGAACCGATCGTGCTTGGCCAGCCAGGCTTTGACCTCCGGGGTTTTATGCGTAGAGCTGTTATCCAGAATCAAGTGCAGATCCAGAGCCTTCGGGGTTTCCCGGTCGATCTGTCGCAAGAAGTCCAAAAACTCCTTGGCTCGGTGACGCTGGGTGATGCGGCCAATCACCTTGCCCGTTAAAATATTGAAGGCAGCGTACAGGCTGGTCGTGCCATGGCGCTTGTAATCGTGTGTGTGACGCTCAACTTGCCCAGGCCTGAGCTGTAATTTTGGCTGCGTCCGGTCGAGAGCCTGAATCTGGGTCTTTTCATCAACAGACAGAACCAGAGCATTGTCCGGCGGATTCATATAAAGGCCGACAACGTCACACACTTTTTCAGCAAAGTTCGGATCGTTACTGATTTTGAACGTTCTGAGCCGGTGCGGCTTCAAATCAGCCGCTTGCCAGATCTGACGCACTTGCCAGCAGGTCACCCCGGCATGCTTGGCCATGAGACTGATGCTCCAGTGTGTGGCCTCTTTAGGGACCTTGTGGACCGAGTCCTCTAAAATCTTCTTGACGGTTTTGTTGTCCAGTTTTCGGGGCTGACCTGGTCGCGGTGCATCGCAAAGCCCCTCAAGACCTTGTTCACTGTAGCGCTTGCGCCATTTGAATACGGTTTGAGTGCTGACCTGAAGCGAGTCCGAGATCGATTGAGCGTCTCGCCTTCATTCAGCAACAAAAGAATCCTGGCACGTTGAGCCAGATGCTGGCTCAGAGTATTGGTTCGGCACCAGCCTTCGAGTTCCAGTTGATCGTGTACAGTCAGGTTAAAGGGCGCTGCGGGTTTGGGCACAGTGGAGACCTATTCTTGCTGATCAATGAGCTTCCATTATAACCGATATGAGTCAGCGAATTAACCGCACGGAACACTAGCCTGCAGGCTTTGCGGGTAGCGCAAAGGCGGGGCACTCTTCCGGGACACGCTGTAAATACGTCCCTGTACGCTCGACAAAAACATCCATGTTTTTGACGTTCCCGGAAGAGTGCCCCGCCTTCGCTTGTTCTGAACCTTCAGATATTTCTGACTCTGCAGGTATCTGAGATGACGATATGCGATATCACCGAGGTATCTCAAACACTGGTGGGAGGGACTGCTCAGAAATGTGGAGCGCCAGGATGGCGCGACCAAGCCCTACATGGACGTATTTACGGGTTTTCCGTTTACCCGGAAGAAAGACCACCCCACCCGCCGGCCGCTGCCCCCCAATGCCGGGCAACTATGTAATAAATGAAGGCAACAGAAAAGATGACCATGAACCCAGAGTTGGTAGACGTTTTGCCAGCCCACCAATTTGATGAAGACAGCTCCGTACCTGGCTACAGCAAGCCATACCAGGTTTCGGTACCAAGCTGGACGTACAGCAATTCCAGGGCGGACAGTCGAACCCCACGTTTCTGCTGGACACCGACAGCGGCCAATACGTTCTGCGCAAAAAGCCGCCCGGGAAAACACTGCCCTCCGCTCACATGGTGGAGCGGGAATACAAAGTCATGCGCGCTTTGTCCGAACACACCAGCGTGCCCGTGCCGGCCACCCGGGCTTTGTGTGAAGACAGCAACATCATCGGTACGCCGTTCTACGTCATGGACTTTCTGGAAGGCCGCATAGTCAACCACCCGGCGTTGCGGGCGCTGAATCGTCAGGAGCGGATGCCGGCGCACCTGTCGGCCATTGATACCCTGGCGGCACTGCATTCGGTAGACGTGAATGCGGTGGGCCTGGGTGATTATGGTCGACCCGAAGGTTATGTCGCTCGGCAGGTCGCGCGCTGGAGCAAGCAGTACCTGGCGTCCAAAACTGACGAGATGCCCGCCATGGACAAACTCATGGAGTGGCTGCCGGAGAACCTGCCGTCCACCGATGAGTCCGCCATTGCCCATGGTGACTACCGCTTTGGCAACCTGATGCTGGCACCGGACAAACCGGACGTGATCGCCATTCTGGACTGGGAGTTGTCTACTCTTGGTCATCCGCTGGCGGATCTTGCCTATTACTGCCTGCCGTACCACCTGCCTTCGGACATGGAAGGTTCCCGCGGTTTGTTGGGGGAGGATCTGGAAGCCCTGGGCGTTCCCACTGAGCAGGAAACCATTGCCCGTTACTGCCAACAGACCGGTCGCGATGGCATTGCCGACTGGCATGTGTTCCTGGCGTTTTCGCTGTTCCGTCTGGCGGCGATTGTTCAGGGGGTCTATGCCCGCGCGCTGCAGGGTAATGCCGCCAATGCCGATGCCCTGCAGGTTGGCAAACGTGCGAGCCAACTGGCGGAAGCGGGCTGGAAAATAGCCAGTGAAGGAGACCGGTCATGAGCCAGCCTGCTGCAATCACGGAACCGATGGTCCGTCGCATCCTGATCACCAACGACGACGGCATCAACGCACCGGGGCTGGCGATTCTCGAACGGATTGCCCGCAACCTGGCGGAAGAAGTCTGGGTGGTGGCGCCGGAGCATGATCGCAGTGGCGCAGGGCAGAGCATCTCCATTCACGACCCGCTGCGGGTGTATGAAAACGGTGAGAAACGCTATGCCGTGTCCGGTACCCCCGCAGACTGTGTGTTGTACTCGCTGGCCCATTGGTTTGGTGATAACCCGCCGGATCTGGTGCTGTCCGGTGTGAACTGCGGCGCCAATATCAGTGATTCGGTGCAGTACTCCGGAACCGTGGGCGCGGTGCTCAGCGCCGAACATATGGCATACCCGCCATTGCGCTGAGCCAGGCCTTCCTGAGCCGGGAAGGCGTTGACTGGTCGCCGGTGTCGGCGTTCGGGGAGCAGGTAATCCGCAAGCTCTGGCAACCGGGCGAAAACCGGGCCTGGAATGTGAACTTTCCGGCCTGCGACGCCGGTGTGATCCGGCAAGCGCAATGGTGCAACCAATCCACCGGCTCCATTCAGCGGCCCCGCCTGCTGGCAGGGCAGGATGCCCGTAGCCTGCCTTATTGGTGGCTGGGGTTCGATCGCAGTTCCCGGCACATTACGGCACCGGATGAAGACGTCACCGTGCTGCGGGAAAAAGCCATTGCGATAACGCCATTGCGTCACCGGGAAGCCCTGCCCGGTGGTACTGGAATATTCGATCTGGCCGCCGCTGCGGCTCACTGAATTGACTGAGGGGATGACAACAATGACATTTACACGCCACCACAGCGTCTGGCCAAAAGAGTTACCAAAGAGCATGACGCTGCCTGACACCAGCGTTTTCACCAACCTGCAAATATCTGCCCTGCGGTATCCGGACCATACAGCGACCATCTACTACGATGCGCCCATGAGCTACAGGCAGCTGCTGACGGAAGTGGAAGCGATGGCCGGCTATCTTCAGGCTCAAGGAGTGAAGAAAGGTGACCGTGTTCTGCTCTACATGCAGAACTCCCCCCAGTATGCCATTGCCTACTACGCCATACTGCGAGCCGACGCCGTGGTGATTCCGGTGAACCCGATGAACCGGGCTGCAGAGCTGGAACACTACATTGCCGATACCGGTTCGAGGGTGTGCCTGGCCGGTCAGGAACTGGCCGGCTTTATCCTGCCGATGCTGGACAGCACGGATCTTGAACGGGTGGTGGTGGCGTCCTATAACACCTACATCAATAAGGACACCGACCTGGATTTGCCGGCAGAGGTGGCCGCCCCGGCCTGGTCCAAAGACGTACCCGGCGTGGTGAGCTGGGAACAGGCGCTGGCCGGTAATCACAAGCCGGCAGAGCACACCGCCGGCCCGAACGACCTGGCGGTGATTCCCTACAGTTCCGGGACCACCGGCGCGCCCAAGGGATGCATGCATACGCACCGCAGTGTCATGGCCACAGCGGTTCACCGGGCGTTCTGGAATCTGAGCACCGCCAACACTGTCCAGCTGGCGACGTTGCCGTTCTTCCACGTGACCGGTATGACCGGCTCCATGAACAGCCCCATCTACAGCGGTTCAACCACCATCATTATGACGCGCTGGGACCGCACAACCGCCGCCCGGCTGATAGAGCGTTACCAGGTCACCGGCTGGACCAACATTGTCACCATGGCGGTGGATTTTCTGTCGAATCCGGACATCGGGCAATACGACCTTTCCAGCCTCAACACCATTGGCGGTGGTGGAGCGGCAATGCCGGAAGCGGTGGCTGCCAAGCTTAAAGCCATGACCGGCCTGGATTACATCGAGGGTTATGGCCTGTCGGAAACCATGGCCGCCACCCACATCAACCCGTCGGATCATCCCAAGCCCCAGTGCCTGGGTATTCCGGTATTCGATGTGGATAGCCGCATCATTGACGTTGAGACCCTGGAAGAGAAAGGCCCGGGCGAAGTGGGGGAGATTGTTTCCAATGGTCCTCAGGTAACCCAGGGGTACTGGCATCGCCCGGCTGAAACCGAGGCGGCGTTCGTGGACATCGACGGCAAACGCTTTTTCCGCACCGGTGACCTCGCTTATTACGACGAAGAGGGCTATTTCTTCATGGTGGACCGGGTCAAACGGATGATCAACGCATCAGGCTTCAAGGTGTGGCCCTCGGAAGTGGAAGGATTGATGTACCGGCATCCGGCCATCCACGAAGTGTGTGTCATTTCATCGCCCCACCCCAAACGCGGTGAGACTGTGAAAGCCTGCATCGTACTGACGCCGGATGCGGAGACCAGTACCACCGAAGCGGACATCGTCAGTTGGTGTAAGGAGCAGATGGCTGCCTACAAAGTGCCAGAAATCATCGAGTTCGTGGATGAGTTGCCGAAATCACCCACGGGCAAGTTGATGTGGCGAGCGCTGCAGGAAGAAGAGTGGAAGGCTAAAGCCTAAGCGTTAATTCATGCTTATTATTCCGCACTGCGGAATATCGTTCTAAATATTGACATGCGAGACGTTCGGTGCAATTGTTTCATTAAGCTGATAGATGGGTCGCAAGGCCCTGCCCAAAACCGCATAACTCGCAACAACAACAAAACAGCGGAGGAGCACACTTGAGCCTTTTTCTACAACAAATCATCAACGGGTTAACCCTGGGGAGTATCTACGGTCTCGTAGCCCTGGGCCTGACCCTGGTCTACGGGATACTTCATATCCCCAATTTTGCCCATGGCGCGCTCTATATGGTCGGGGCATTCATGTCCTACTTTTTCATGGTGGACCTGGGCGCGCACTACTGGATTGCCATGGCCGGTTCGGCCGCGGTGGTCGCTGTCCTGGCGATACTGTGTGAGCGTCTGGTGTTCCACCCACTGAGGCATTCGCCACCGATCCACGACAAGATCGCCGCCATTGGTATTCTGCTGTTTCTGGAAGCGGTGGTGCAGATGTTCTGGGGGTCGGACTTCCGCCGTATGTCATCGCCATTTACCGGCATCATGAATTTCGACGGACTGATTATTCCTGAACAGCGCCTGCTGATCATTGCGGGGGCGTTCGTGTTGGTAGTGGCCCTGCAGCTTTTCCTGCGCAAGACCATGACGGGGGCGACCATTATCGCCATGGCGCAGAGTCGTGAAGGTGCCTTCCTGGTGGGCATTGATGCCAACCGGGTGGCGATGATGACGTTTGCGATTTCGGGCATGCTGGCCGCGTTTGCCGCCACACTCTATGCGCCCATCAATCTGGTGTATCCCGCCATGGGGCACCTGGTCATCATGAAAGCCTTCGTCATTATCATACTCGGTGGCATGGGTAGCGTGCCTGGCGCCATTGCCGGCGGCATGATTATCGGTTTCGCTGAAGCCCTCGGCGGCTTTTACATCTCGACGTCCTATAAAGACATTATTGCCTTTGGTCTGCTGGTGCTGATTCTGTCAGTTCGTCCACAGGGCCTGTTCGCGAAGGGGGCGCACTGATCATGTTCAAAGTCGCTTCCCTGCTGATGACGCCAGCCGCCAAGTACCTGATGCTGGCCTTCGCCATACTGTTCCCGCTGGTCGCCGCGAATGAGTACCAGGTGTACGTGATGGCGACCGCCTTTGTCTGGGCGATCGCGGTCTACGGCCTGAACATCATTACCGGTTTTTGCGGCCAGCTGAACCTGGCCCACGGCGGTTTTTTTGCCATCGGAGCCTACACCCTTGGCCTGCTGACTGCGACTATGGCTGGAGTTTCTGGCCTGCCTTCCTGGGTGCGCTGGTGATGACGGCGGTGCTCGGGTTTCTCGTGGGCATCGTTTCGCTGCGCCTGAAAGAGCATTACTTTGCGATATTCACCCTGTGTGTGGGCTTTATCATCTACCTGCTGATCGACAAGTGGGAAGAGCTGACCCATGGTACCATCGGTGTCCGAGATATCGCCGCACCCTATGGCTTTGGTTGGTGGACTTTACAGACACCACCCCGTTCTACTACCTGGTGCTGGCCTTCCTGGTGTTCGCAATCTGGTTCATGGGGCGTTTGTCCAAGTCCCTGCTGGGTCGTACCTTCATTGCCATCCGCAACGGTGATGAACTGGCCCAGTCCCTCGGGATCAACCTGATGCGCAATAAAGTCCTGGCCTTTGTACTGTCCACGACCTATGCCGGTCTGGCAGGTGCCCTGTATGCCGGGATGGTCCGTTTCATCGGCCCGGAAGAGGCCAATATCAACCACACCTTCGACATGATCACCTATCTGCTGGTGGGCGGTATCGGCACCATTATGGGGCCGTTGCTGGGCACCGTGGGCATTGTGTGGATTACCCAGTCACTGCAGTTCCTGGAAGAGTACCGAATGATCATTTTCGGGCCGCTGCTGGTGCTGTTGGTGATCTTCTTCCCCCGGGGCATTACCGGCTCCTTCCTGACCTGGATGCATCGCAAGTCCCAGGCACTGGCGCCTACGAAAAAGCGCCAGGAGAACAAGGTCAACACCGCACAGAACCGGGAGGCAGAGAGCAATGCTTAAGGTAGAAAACGTCACCAAAATGTTTGGCGGTCTGGCGGCGGTTAGCGATGTGTCGGTGGAGTTCGAAGCCGGCAGGATCAACGCCATTATCGGCCCCAACGGTGCTGGCAAGAGCACCTTTTTCAACCTTATTTCAGGCCTGCACCAGCCCACCTCCGGCCGTATCCTGCTGGACGGCGTGGACGTCACTAACCTGCCCAGCGACAGGGTCGCACGCCTGGGTGTGGGAAGGACCTTCCAGACGACCAACCTGTTTGAGCAGGCAACCGTGCTGGACAACCTGATCGTGGGGCACCGGCTGCGGACGAAATCCGGCCTGTGGGACGTGCTGATCAACAGCAAACGCCTGCAACGTGAAGAGAAGGCGGCGCGGGACAAGGCCATGGAAGCCCTGGAATTTGTGGGCCTTGCCCACGTTGCCGGGCAGTTTATTGCCGACATCACCCAGGAAGAACGCAAGCGGGTGGCCTTTGCCCTGGCACTGGCGACCGACCCCAAGATCGTCCTGCTGGATGAGCCGGCGGCCGGGGTTAATCCGGAAGAAACCGTCGGATTCGCCGCGCTGATGCGGAAAATGGTGGATGAAAAAGGACTCACCGTGTGCCTGATCGAGCACAAGATGGACATGATCATGAGCCTGGCAGACAAGATCATGGTGCTGGATCACGGTGAAAAGATTGCCGAGGGCACGCCGGAAGAAGTACGCAACAACCCGGTGGTGATCGAAGCCTATCTGGGAGGTGA
This sequence comes from Marinobacter salarius, assembly GCA_000831005.1. Classification (GTDB taxonomy): domain Bacteria; phylum Pseudomonadota; class Gammaproteobacteria; order Pseudomonadales; family Oleiphilaceae; genus Marinobacter; species Marinobacter salarius. The sequence goes on from CP007152.1 coordinate 3,926,590, forward strand.
CGAAGATGCTGCAGCTTAACCATGTCGACGTCTGCTATGGCAGCTTCAAGGCACTGACCGATATTTCGATGACGGTGGATGCCGGGGAGCTGGTTGTTCTACTCGGGGCCAATGGCGCCGGTAAAAGCAGCCTGTTCAATGCCATTAGTGGCCTGGTAAAGCCGACGGCCGGCGAGATCCAGTTCGAAGACAAACAGCTCAACGGTATGAAAGCCAGCGCGGTCGTCGCCAGCGGCGTAGTGCAGTGTGCCGAAGGCCGAAAACTGTTTCCGCAGATGAGCGTCATGCAGAACCTGATGATGGGGGCCTACGTGCACCGACGTGATCGGCAGGGCAACCGCAAGCGCCTGAACGAAGTGTTGGAGCTGTTCCCGATCCTCGCAGACAAGGCCGATGAGCCTGCCGGATCTCTGTCCGGGGGGCAGCAACAGATGGTGGCCATCGGCCGCGCCATGATGAGCCGCCCCCGCTTGCTGATGCTGGATGAGCCATCCCTTGGCCTGGCTCCCCTGGTGGTCAAGCAAGTGTTCGAAACCGTCAAAAAAATCAACAGCCTGGGCACAACCGTGCTGTTGGCAGAGCAGAATGCGTTTGCGGCCCTGAAGATTGCCCACCGTGCTTATGTTATGGAGAACGGCCATCTGGTCATGGAAGGCGACCGGGAGACGATGCTGGGCAACGAACAGGTTCGCAAGGCGTATATCGGGGCCTGACCGGCTACATACAACAACAATCAGAGTGACACGCACAACACAACCAGGAGACAACAATGAAAATAGTCAGGAAACTGGGTCAGGCTGTCGCGGCGGCAACCCTTGGGATGAGCCTGTCCGCCGGTGCAATGGCGGGCGAAGTCAACATCGGATTCACCGGCCCGCTGAGTGGCGGCGCTGCTTTGTACGGTGAAAATACGCTGTCCGGGCTGCGAATGGCGGTGGCGGAAATCAACGCGGCGGGCGGTTTTGACCTGAACGGCGAAAAGACCACGGTCAACCTGGTCCCCCTGGACGATCGTTACTCACCGGCGCAGGCGGCGACCAATGCCAAGCGACTGAAGCAGGAGTCCAACGTGTCGGCGGTGTTCGTGCCTCACTCCGGTGGTATTTTTGCCCTCCAGGACTTCAACGAGAAAGACAATTTTCTGGTGATGGCCTACTCCAGCGTGCCCAGCATCACCGAAAAGGGCAACAGCCTGACGTTGCGTATTCCTCCCACCTTTGATGGCTACGTGCGGGCCTTTACCGACTACGCCCTTGAGCACGAGGGCAAGAAGCTGGGCATGGGCGGCGCAACCCATGAATACGCCAAAATCTGGGGCGCCATGATCAAGAAAGAGTGGGAGTCCAAAGGGGGAGAAGTGGTTTCTGACAACCCCATGGACTACAACAAATCGGCGGATTTCTTTACCGGCGTCAGCGTATCATTTCAGAAAGCCCGGACGTGATGTTTGTGGGCGGCGCCTCCGAGCCGACCGGTCTGGTGGTACAACAGGCCCGCCAGATGGGCTTCCAGGGCGGCTTTATCGTGATGGACCAGGCCAAGATTGACGAAGTGGCCCAGGTAGCCGGTGGCCTGGACATGGTGGAAGGCGCCATCGGCGTGGTTCCACTGAGCGTCTATGACACCCCGGCGGCCAAAGACTTCATCAAGCGCTACAAGGCCGAGTACGACAAAATGCCCGGATCCGAAGCCGCCTACAACTACCTGGCGCTGCACGCCCTGGTGGAAGCCATGGACGCCACCGAGTCCACCGACCCGAAAACCATCCGCGCTGCGATCGGCGATGCCCTGAAAAACATGGACACCCGCAAGAACCCGTACGAAGTCACCGAAGTCACCGAAAACGGTGGTTTCGTGACGGAGACGACCCTGGCCGTGGTGAAAGACGGCGAGATTGTTCGGGAAGAGATCAAGTGATGGGGGTATCAGCACCCATCTGAATGAGAAAAGGGGCCCAAGGGCCCCTTTTTTTGTGTTGCTTCTGGCGTCTGACCGATCAGGCCACGTACATCACCAGGTTCTCTGCCACGCAGGCAGGCTTGTCCTCTCCACGGATTTCCACGGTGGTTCGGTAGGTGGCCAGCGTGCGCTGATCATCCACCCTGGACACATCCAGCAATTCCATCTTGCTACGGATATCCGCCCCGGATTTCACCGCCGCAGGAAAGCGCAGCTTATTGATGCCGTAGTTAATGCTGGCGCCTTTGCCCTGCACGTCAATGACCTCCTGATTCAGCAGTGGAATCAGCGACGCGGTCAGAAACCCATGGGCGACGGGGCTCTTCCACGGCGTTTCCCGCGTGGCCCGCTCAACATCCAGATGAATCCACTGGTGATCGCCCGTGGCGTCCGCAAACGCCTGAATCATCTCCTGGGTGACGGTTTTCCAAGGGCTATGGCCAATGGTAGTGCCGCAAAAATGTTCAAGATCGTTTAATTCAACAGAGAGCATATCTGCTTCCATGGTGCACAAGGTGCAAAGTCAGAGACTCAAACAGCGTACCCGGGATTCTTGCTATCCAGAAGCCGAACCAATGCGGGCCAGGTCAATGCCGCCGCACTACCCAGCGACTGAGACTGGTCAGCGGTTGTCTGAATGGCCTGCTCTGACGGCATACAGGTTGGCCCGCAGCTCTGGGCCTTGACCTGGATCTCGCAGGCCTTCATCAGAAAATACAGATAGGTGAACGTCTCCGGCACGTCCTTGCCCGCCGTCAGCACCCCGTGATTGCGCAGCATCATCATCGACTTGTCACCCAGGTCCCTGATCAGCCGCTCGCGCTCATCCAGGTTCAGCGCCACACCTTCATAATCGTGATAGCTCAGGTGATTCAGGCACAGCATCGCCGTCTGGCTCAGGGGCAACAGACCATCCCGGTGCGCCGACACAGCCACCCCATCAGGCGCGTGCAGGTGCATCACCGCTCCGGCATCCTCGCGGCCCATGTGAACGGCACTGTGAATGGTGAATCCGGCCGGATTTACACGGGCGAGGCCGCCAGGCTCCACCACCTGGCCATCCTTATCCACCTTCACCAGTGACGACGCGGTGATTTCATGGAACAGAAGCCCATAGGGGTTGATCAGGAAATGATGATCCGGCCCCGGCACCCGTGCCGAAAGGTGGGTGAACACCAGATCGTCCCAGCCAAACAGCGCCACCAGGCGATAGGCGGCGGCCAGCTCGGTACGGACCTTCCATTCGGCTTTTCTCAGATCCCGTTGTGATGACTGATCGTCTGTTGTCGTCATGATGAGAGCCTCAGCTGTCAGCCTGCCTGCAACAAAGTGGCGTATTGCTCCAGATGGTAATCGTCATCCCCCAACTGGTGATTGATGGCGATCAGCCGCTTCGCGTAGTGGGCAAAGTTATACTCCCAGGTCATGCCGATACCACCGTGGGACTGAATGCCGGCCTCGGAGATGAATTGACCGGCACGGCCAATCACGTTCTTGGCGGCGGCCAGCACGCGGCGGCGTTCATCACTGGGTTCGCTGTCGGCGACGCTGGCGGCAAGAATTGCCATGGAACGAGCCTGCTCCAGTTCCGACATCATATCCACCATACGGTGCTGCAACACCTGGAACCGGCCGATAGGCACGCCAAACTGCTTGCGCTGTTTGAGGTAATCCAGAGTCAGCTCATTGGCCATTTCCATGACGCCCACAGCCTCGGCGCAGATGGCGGCGATAGCGCGACCGGCCTGATACTCGATCACCCCGGCAGCCTTGCCTTCTTCTCCCAGCAACGCGTCGGCACCGACCTGGACGTTGTTCAAGGTAATGTCACAGCCGCGGGAGCCGTCGATAGTGGGGTAAGCTCGGCGCTCAACGCCAGCGGTATCCGGGCTCAGGGCAAACAGGCTGATGCCGTCGGCATCGCGGGCGTCGCCTGAGGTGCGTGCGGACACCACGATCAGGTCGGCACAGTGGCCGCTGATCACCACGGCCTTGCGGCCGTTCAGAGCATAGCCCTCGCCGTTTTTCTCGGCACGGGTTTCCACGTTATTCAGGTCATAGAAGCTCTGGGGCTCTTGCAGGCCTACAGCGGCTTTCAGTTCGCCGCTGGCGATGCCGGCCAGCCAGGTGTCTTTCTGGCTGTCGTTGCCTGCCTGGCCAATCAGGCCGCCGCCCAGAATAATGGACTGCACATATGGCTCCAGGCAAAGCCCGCGGCCCAGCTCAGTCATAACGGACTGAACTTCCACACCGCTGCCGCCAAAGCCACCGAGTTCCTCGGAAAAAGGTACAGCGGTCAGGCCCAGCTCGCTAAGCTGCTGCCAGAAATCGGCGCTGAAGCCAGTTCCGTCTCACTGAACGCCAGTCGTTTTTCAAAACTGTACTCACCGCGCACCAGCCGTTCCACGGTGTCCTGCAGCATCTGCTGCTCTTCATTAAGTCGGAAATCCATGGTCGTCTCCTTAAAGCCCGAGAATCATTTTCGACACGATGTTCTTCTGGATCTCGTTGGATCCGCCGAAGATCGACAGCTTGCGGTTGTTGAAGTACTGGGCCGACAGGGGAGCGGCATCTTTATCCGACAGGAAGTCGCCCTCGTAATCCATATTCATCTCCTCTTCGAGGAACGGCAGGGCATAGGGCCCGATCGCGCGGCGGGCGAGATCATTGATGGCCTGGCGGATCTCGGTGCCTTTTACTTTCAGCATGGAACTTTCCGCACCCGGCACACCGCCACCTTCAACAGAGGCAATAATACGCAGGTTGCTGATGGCGGCTGCCGTGAGGTCGATTTCCACTTTGGCGATGCGCTGACTGAATGAGGGGTCCTCAAGCAGCGGCCGACCGTTTTTCAGGCGGCGTGATGCCAGGTTTTTCAGGTGCGACAGTGCTGCCTTGGACATACCGATACCGGCCAGGCCGGTGCGCTCGTAAGTCAGAAGATACTTGGCATAGGTCCAGCCTTTATCCTCTTCGCCCACCAGGTTCTCAACCGGCACCTTCACGTCCTCGAAGAACACTTCGTTAACTTCATGCTCACCATCCAGAGTGATGATGGGGCGCACGGTAATGCCCGGTGTGTCCATATCGATGAGCAGGAACGAAATACCTTCCTGGTTCTTGACCTCGGTGTTGGTACGCACCAGGCAGAAGATCATGTTGGCGTGCTGGCCCAGGGTGGTCCAGGTTTTCTGGCCGTTAACAATGTAATGGTCGCCATCACGCACAGCACGGGTTTTAAGAGACGCCAGGTCAGAGCCCGCGCCGGGTTCGGAATACCCCTGGCACCACCAGTCCTCGCCGCTGAGGATGCGCGGCAGGTACGTCTGCTTCTGTTCCTCGCTGCCGAACTTGATGATCACCGGCGCCACCATATTCACCCCGAACGGGATGGAGCGGGGAACGCCGTAACGGCAGGATTCTTCGTCCCAGATGTGCTTTTGCACGGGCGTCCACTCTACACCGCCGTACTCTTCCGGCCAGTGGGTCGCGTACCAGCCTGCTCGCAAAGGATTTTCTGCCAGCGCTGATGGTCCTCTTTGGACAGGCGGCGGAATCCTTTCACTTTGGCGGCGATGTCGGCCGGCAGCTTTTCATCCAGGAACGCACGCACTTCGTCACGGAAGGCGAGTTCCTCGGCGGTGTAGTTCATGTTCATCGAATCAACCTCGTTAATGCATTACAGCGAAAATATATACCGCATAGCAGAATTACTCAATGATCTTTCATGGGTTGCTCGTCTGTCAATGCTAATGAAACAACAAAACACAGAGTAATTACCGATTTCATTAAAATTTGGTTTCACTCACTTGTTGATAACAAAAGTATTGTCTATATTCGAAAACACGGAAGCTGGTACTGCTATGCGAAACCTAACAATCACAAAATACCGCACAGTGAAACAGCGTGATTGATTTGGTGTGTCCCAGTGCCGGCACCGGAACGTCCAATAACAACGACATGAAATCAACTCCGTTAAGAGGTTTGAGATGACAACAACAATACCTTCCCAGGTGCGTCCCTTGCTCCGAGCCGTGGTTATTGCCGGGCTGCCGCTGATGGCCATCGGTTCCGGCTCCGCGCTGGCGCAAAGCACTGAGCTGGACGAACTGCGAGAGCGGGTCCAACAGCTGGAAAACAAACTGGAAGGCGCCGTGTCTACCGCGCCTGAATTGACAGAAGACAACCCCTATTTGCTGCGAGACGGCGACGGGATCAAGATTGGAAGCACAACGATTTCATTCGGTGGTTTTATCAAGGCCGACGCTATTTTTGGTTCCCACGGGAATGGCAGCCTGAACAGCTACAGCATTGGTTTGCCGAGAACCTTCGCGAGTGCCGCGGCTTCGGATGAAAGCGACTGGAAGACCGGTTTCTCGGCCCGGGAATCACGGATCAGTATCGGCACCAAAACCGAGGATGTCGTCGGTCACACGCTGACCACCTACCTGGAGATGGACTTTAACCAGGACCTTAACGACGGCATGAATGAAACCGGTAACGAGATCGTGTCCAACAGTTATTCCCCCCGTTTGCGCCAGGCCTACGGTTCCTGGAACGGCTGGGATTTTGGTCAGACCTACACCACGTTCACCGACCTGGCGGCCATGCCGGAAATCCTTGATCAGGGCAAGCAAGCGGCTTTTATCTACGCAACCCAGCCTATGATTCGCTACAACATGGCTGCGCCAGGCGGGAAGCTGATGGTTTCCCTGGAGAATCCCGAAGACGGCTACTACGGCAACTCCTACGACGATCAGTCCTACCCGGATCTCGCAATGCGGTACCAGATCCGAGGTAACTACGGGTTTTACTCCATTGCCGGTTTGCTGCGGAATTTTGAAGACAACGCAGCGGATGAAACCATAACTGACGGAGCCGTATCTTTGAGTGCCCGCATTCCGACGGTTGGCCGTGATGATCTGCGCCTGCAGTACAGCTATGGCGCGCTCGGCCGGTACATGGGCCTGCTGACGTACCCGGACGTGGATCTGGCAGCTCTCGCCCAAGGCGATGTCGAACCTCTCAAGACCTATGGTGCCACAGCGGCCTATCGCCACTTCTGGTCGCCTGCATGGCGTAGCACCCTGACGGTCTCGCACACGGAAATTGTTGATGATCTGGTTGCACCGCCTGCCGGAACGTTGAGTTACTTCGACTCGTCGACCTCGGTTCACGCCAACATACTATGGTCTGCCCACCGCAATCTGACGCTGGGACTGGAGTACGCCTATTGGGATTTCGGTGAGATTGCCACCAGTAGCAGCATGCAGTATGAGCAGGTCATGGCCTCCGCGAAATTGAGCTTCTGATCGATAAACGTCTGACATAAACCAATTCTAAGGTGCTTTTATGCATCCTTGCCTCGGAGTGCTCCCCCGCTCCGGGGCTTTTTTGTGGGCATAAAAAAAGCAGAGCCGGAGCTCTGCTTTTTGGAGCTATGGGCAGCAGGATCAGCTGAAAGCCTGAATCCCGGTCTGTCCGCGGCCCAGAATCAGGCGTGGACATCGTGAGTACCTTCATAGGTATTCACCGCCTCCAGGTTCATCACGTGGCGGATGACATGGTATTCGTCGGCGATACCATTGCCGCCGTGCATGTCACGGGCTACCCGTGCGATGTCCAGGGCCTTGCCGCAGTTGTTGCGCTTGAGCATGGAGATGGCGTCTGTCGAGTAGGTGCCGGCGTCTATCATACGGCCCAGTTGCAAGGCGCCCTGAAGGCCCAGGGTGATCTCGGTCTGCATATCCGCCAGCTTCTTCTGGATCAGCTGGTTGGCTGCCAGAGGCTTGCCAAACTGCTTGCGCTCGAGCGTGTAATTGAGGGCCGTATGCCAGCAGAACTCGGCAGCGCCCATGGAGCCCCAACTGATGCCGAAACGGGCCTTGTTCAGGCAACTGAAAGGACCTTTCAGACCTTCCACGTCGAGCTTGTTCTCGTCCGGGACAAAGACTTCGTCCATAAAGATGGACCCGGTCTCGGAAGCCCGCAGGGAAAACTTGCCCTCAATCTTCGGCGTGTCCAGGCCCTTGGCACCAACGCGTTCGATCACGAAACCGGTGATTTTGCCCTCGAGCTTGGCCCAGACCACACAAACATCGGCAATGGGCGAGTTGGTGATCCAGGTTTTGGAGCCACTGACCAGATAGCCGCCGTCGACTTTCTTGGCACGGGTTTCCATGTTGCCCGGGTCAGACCCATGGTTGGGCTCGGTCAGGCCAAAGCAGCCCACTTTTTCGCCGGATGCCAGTTGGGGCAGGATGCGTTTTTTCAGGGCTTCCTGGCCAAAGGCGTGAATCGGGTGAATAACCAGTGACGACTGGACACTCAGGCTGAACGATAGGCGCTATCAACCCGTTCCACTTCGCGTGCAATCAGGCCGTAGCACACGTGGTTCAGGCCGGGGCCGCCGTATTCTTCCGGCAGGGTAGCGCCGAGCATGCCCAGATCGCCCATGTCGGTAAAAATGGAACGGTCGAACTTCTCATGCCGGTTCGCTTCGGTAATGCCGGGCATCAGGCGCTGATCGCAGAACGAACGGATACTGTCACGTACCTGACGCTCGGTTTCATCCAGTTGCTTGTCGAACTGCAGCAGGTCATCCCAGGGTGCGGAAGCCATTGTGTGTCTCCTCAGAAAATTAGTCGGTTGTTCGTTCAATCACAGCGGCAATGCCTTGGCCAACGCCAATGCACATGCTGATCAATGCGTAACGTCCGCCACTGCGTTCAAGCTGGCGGGTGGCGGTCAATGCAATCCGTGCACCGGACGCCCCAAGGGGGTGACCAACCGCAATGGCGCCACCGTTGGGGTTCAGCCTGGAATCGGTCGGGTCGATGCCCAGTTTGTGGGTGCAGCCAAGAACCTGGGCCGCAAAGGCTTCGTTGATCTCGATGACGTCCATATCGTTGATGCCGAGGCCCGCGCGGGCGAGGGCCTTCTCGCTGGCGGGTACCGGGCCGTAGCCCATAACCTGTGGCGGAACACCGGCAATCGCTGCGGATACAATACGGGCCCGGGGCTGAATACCGGCCTTTTCGCCGGCTTTGCGAGAGCCGATGATCAGGGCGGCGGCGCCATCGTTGATGCCCGAGGCGTTGCCGGCAGTCACCACGCCTCCTTCGAACAGTGGGCGCAGGCCGGCCAGTGCCTCGTGGGTGGACTGAGGCCGCGGATGCTCATCGCTGTTCACGCTGACGGGTGGTTTTTTCCGGCCCTGAGGCACGTCAATGCATAATCTCTTCATTATAGAAGCCATCTTTCAGTGCGGCGTCGTATCGGGCCTGGCTCTGAGCGGCAAACTGATCCACGGTGTCCCGGCTGAGGTTGAGCTCCCTGGCAATGTTGTCGGCGGTTTCGGGCATGGTGTCGGCACCGAAGTCGGCCTCAATGCGAGGGTTGGGGAAGCGGGCCCCGATGGTACTGTCAAAGGCACGAAAGTCGCGGCTGAACGGGCTTTCGCTCTTGGCCATCACAAACGGTGCCCGGCTCATGCTTTCAGCGCCACCGGCGACAAACAGCTCGCCCTCATCGCAGCGAACCGCCCTGGCGGCGTCGATGATGGCTGCCAGACCAGAGCCACACAGGCGGTTAACGGTCAGGCCGCCGGTTTCAACAGGAAGGCCGGCCAACAGCCCGGCATGGCGGGCCAGGTTACGGGCGTCCTCGCCGGCCTGGTTGGTGCAACCGGCAATAACGTCTTCGTAGGCCTCAAGGGCAAAGGCGTTGCGCTCAACCAGCGCTTTGATAACGCTGGCCAGAAGGTTGTCAGGGCGAACCCTGGCCAATGCGCCGGCGTGTCGACCGAAGGGTGTTCGTAGCCCATCGTAGATGAAAGCGCTCATGGCATCTCCCATTTGATCAGACATGGTTCCCATTGTGATCTTCCATTTGTAAGGAGGGAAGGGGTGGGCTTGTCATGTCATTAGTGTTGATATAGTTTCGTATAGCGGAACTAAGTTTTGTATATTGACTGTTGAAGACTAATCCGGGTCTGTTTGAAATGCAACCGATACCACCAACCGAGGTCAGTAATCTGCGATGAGCCGTTTCCTGGTTCCTGCTGCGGTTATTCTGGAACTTTTGGCGCTTTGCCTTTCCAGCCTAAAGGTCAGTGCCTTTGCGGGTGTGTTGTTTGTGCTTTATTTCACGCTGGCGCTGAGGCGGCTGCAATCGTATTCCCGTTACCTGTTCCTGATCTCGCTGGTTGTGATCGGTTATCTGGGGTTTGTCCGGCAACTGGCCGCCGACGATCTGATTCGTGCCGCGTCCAACGCTGCCTTTTATGCAGCGTTCCTGGGAAGCCTGGGGATGATGCAATGCCTGGTTCGACGGCTTGAGGTGCTGCAGCGTATACACGACGTGTTGCTGGGTGGTCGCCCGGCGTTGCTGTACCCGAAATACGCGGTAGTGAGTTGTGGCATTGCATCAGTGCTGAGCTTCGGCGTGATGAACCTGCTGTGCGGCACGTTGTCGGATACCCTGCGGCAGCGGGGTATTACCGGGGCTTCGCGGGTGCGCTGGTTGCGCAGTGTGCTGATCAGTACATTGCGAGGATTTGCACTGGTGCCGCTGGTAGCACCAACCAGTGTTGCGGTCGCCATTATTACCCGTGAAGTCCCCTCCCTGAGCTGGTCGGGCCTGCTGCCCTATGGCATTGGCAGCGCGGTGTTGCTGGTTCTGGTGGGATGGGGGTTGGAGCACAAGCGTTTTCGTCGGGTCAGCGGTGAGCGCGAACCGCTGGAAACCTGGCCGGCCGGAAGCGGGCGGCTGTTGCTGCTGGTATTGATCATCTTTACGGCGATGGGCCTGCTGGTGCAGTTAACGGAACTGAAAGTGTCAGTGGCCGCCATGCTGACGGTGCCAGTGGTCACCCTTCTTTATATGTTCTGGCACGATCGCTCGCCAGCTATGGCGGTACGGGAAGCCACCGACAATATGCTCGGTATGAGCAACGAAATGTCTATCTTCGCAGGCTCCGCCGGGTTGGGTGTGGCGTTGGTCTCGGTGATTCCGGCGGATGCCCTGGCAGGCATGGCGACTGGTGAGCTGGGCGTATTTTTACTGGCAGTGGGGGGGTTATTGATGATGCCGATGCTCTCAGCCATCGGCATCATCCCGATTACTGTGCTGAGTGTTCAGGCGGGGTTGATGCCGCAATTGGTCGCCGAGGGTGTGAACCCCCTGCCGATTGCGGTCGCCCTGGTGATTGGATTCTCCCTCGCCATGATGCTGTCGCCGTTCGGCCCGGCTGTTATGCTGCTGTCACGATTCGGGCAGGTGTCACGCTGGGTGGTGGCGTTTGGCTGGAACGGCGCTTTTGTCCTGCTCTCCATTCCGTTGTTATTGCTGATGCTGTGGGGGATATTTGTGGTGGCGCCGGCCGCAGGCTGACCGGCGCGAATGTATAGGGTTTCAATAGCCTCGGCTGGGGTCCACGATACCGGAAATCGGCTGACCGTTATGGTGTGCCTGGATCTTACCGGTGATCTGCTCAAGGGTGGCATCCCTCAGGGTGCGCGCCGAGATATGTGGCGTAATGGTGATCTCCGGTCGCTGCCAGAAGGGGTGATCCGCGGGCAGGGGTTCCTGGCGAAACACATCCAGGGACGCCCGGGCGACATGGCCGTCTTCGATGGCTTTGATCAGGTCCTCTTCCACCAGGTGTTCTCCCCGGCCCACGTTGATCACTACGGCATTGGGCATGAGTTGGCTGAGGTGCCGGTGATTGAGGATGCCCCGGGTTTCTTCGGTCAGCGGCAGAGTGTTCACCAGAACCCTGGTTGATTGCAGGAAATCGGTCAGGTTTTCGGTACCGGAAAAGGTCGAGACGCCGTCCAGGTCGTGCTTGCTGCGGGCCCAGCCGTTGACCCGGTAATCCAGGCCGGCGAGGGTGCGCGCCACCCGCTTGCAATATGGCCAAGGCCCATGACGCCTACGGGCCACTCACTGCGCTTGATCGGGCGATGGATTTTCCAGATACCCTGGCGTTGCTGCTCGCGGTAGGTTTCCATGCCCCGGCTGGCTTCCAGTAGCTGATGCAACACGTATTCCGCCATTTGCGCGGACATGCCGGCATCTTCCAGGCGCACGATGGGCAATTGAGGCGGCAGATGGGGCACGGCCAGCAACCCATCGATTCCCGCGCCCAGGTTAAACACGGCTTTAAGCTTTTTCTCGCGCTCAAACAGTTGTTCCGGTGGTTGCCAGACAATGGCGTAATCGGCATCCACCGCCGGGCCGTTGGCGTCCCATACGTGAACCTCGGCTTCCGGAAGCAGCTCCTTTATGGGAACGGTCCAGCGCTCCGGTTTGGGGTCTCCTGCTACAAATAGAACTTTCATGTGCTCTCCGGGGTTGTCATCGGCTTCTAATTCAGTTACCAAGTTTCACATTGCAGAATAATATACCGCAAACTATCCGTAAACCTGGGGGCTTGTGTCGCGATATTGGAAGAGAATTGAAACATAAAGGAAGAGTGTTTCATATTTGGCACGACTTTTGATAATGGTTTCTGGTACTTGATATCTGCAGCGATTAAAATACCGCATCTTTTCTTACTATCCGAGCATAGCCCCGGTAGCCCGGGCACAGCGGATCAGGCGCAGCTGTTGGAGGACGCCCGTTTATGACAAAAGCACAAGCCACCCCGCCGGAACTCCTGGCAGCATCCGGTGATGGTGAACCGGTAAAGCCTGAGAAAGATCGCAAGTTTGTAGAGGCACTTTCCCGTGGCCTGGATGTGCTTCGCGCCTTTAGCCAGGGCTCGGTGATTCTGGGCAATCAGGACATCGCGCGCCTGACCGGGCTGCCGAAACCCACCGTTTCGCGTATGACCTACACCCTGACCAAGCTGGGTTACCTCAGTTATAACGCCCAGTTGGAAAAGTACCAGCTCAGCTCCGGTGTCTTGGCTCTTGGTTACGCCTACGTTTCCAACCTTAAAGTGCGCCAGCTGGCGAAGCCTTACATGGACGAGTTTGCCCGTCAGACCAACATGTCCGTAGGCCTGACTTGCCGCGATCGTCTGCACATGATCTATGTGGAAAATCGTCTGCCGCCGGAAGCATCGCTGTTGCGTATGGACATCGGTCTGAAGCTGCCCATGGCCACCACATCGGCCGGGCGAGCCTACTACTGTGCCATTTCGGATAAAGGCCGCAAGGTGATTACTGACGCCATGGAAGCCAAATATGGCGACGCCTGGCCGGAGAAGCAGGAGGGCCTTGAACGCTCGATGGAAGACTACAAAAAGTATGGCTTCTGCCTGTCGCTCGGCGAGTGGGATCGCAACATCAACTCTGCGGGTGTGCCCATTCACCTGCAGGACGGCACCATTATGGCGCTGACTTGTGCGGCGCCTTCCTATCTGATTTCCGGGGAAAAGCTGCGGGAATCCATTGCTCACCAACTGGCGATGCTGGCCAGCGATATTGAATCGCTTGGTGTTTGATTTTGCGGGCTAACTGATAAATCGTGGGCCCGGACGGGGATCTCTCTCCGAAACCGTGCGGAGCCATGGATGGCGGAGCCGAGCGTACAGGGATGTATTTACAGCGTGTTTCGGAGAGAGATCCCCGTCCGGGCCTTCCCCGAGCCGATTTTCTCGAAAAACCCCAGAATTCGTTCTGGGGTTTTTTTATGCCTGCATTTTAGTTCATGGTTGAAACCTGCCTAAAACTTGTATTAAATCGTGACTATGTTTCGCTTGTTAAAACTACATTCCATATATGGCGAGGAGATATTATGTCTGAGGTCGTGACTTATAACCGGGAAGGCTCCATTGGCGTGATCACCGTGAACTATCCGCCGGTGAACGCCCTCAGCCATGCGGTTCGTTCCGGCCTGGTGGCTGCACTGGAGCAGGGCCAGAAAGACGCCGACGCCAAGGTACTGTTGCTGGTGTGCGAAGGCCGCACTTTTATTGCCGGGGCCGACATTCGCGAATTCGGCAAACCCATGCAGGAGCCCGGCCTGTCTGCTGTGATCGAACAGTATGAGAACGGCGACAAGCCGGTTGTCGCGGCTATTCACGGCACTGCGCTGGGCGGAGGCCTGGAAACCGCTTTGGGTTGCCATTACCGGGTGGCTTTGAGCAGTGCCAAGGTGGGGTTGCCGGAAGTGAAGCTGGGCCTGTTGCCGGGGGCAGGTGGTACCCAGCGTCTGCCGCGTTTGACGGGCGCCCAGAAGGCCCTGGAAATGATTACCACCGGCGAGTTCGTGGGCGCTAACGATGCTCTGACACTGGGCATTGTTGATGCGGTCGAGGACGGCAGTGATATCAAGGCTGCGGGTCTGGCCTACGCACAGAAAATTGCGGACGAAGGCAAACCGGTCCGTCGCGTACGGGATCTGACCGATAAACTCGAGGCCGACAAGGGTAGCGAGGTGTTTGAACAGTTCCGCGCTGGCCTGCAGAAGAAAGCGCGGGGCCAGTTTTCCCCGTTCAAGTGCGTGGATGCGGTGGAAGCCGCCTTCAGCCTGCCCTTTGAAGACGGCATGAAGCGTGAGCGTGAACTGTTTATGGAGTGCATGGAGTCCCCGCAGCGTGCGGGCCTGATTCATGCCTTCTTTGCCGAGCGGGAAGTCTCCAAAGTGAAAGGTCTTCCCAAGGAAACACCTGTTCGTGACATCCATAAAGTGGGCGTTATAGGCGCCGGCACCATGGGCGGCGGCATTGCATGAACTTCGCCAACGCCGGGATACCCGTGACCATCGCCGAGGTCAAGCAGGAGGCGCTGGACAAGGGTCTGGCGGTGATTCGCCGAAACTACGAGAGCACCGCGAAGAAAGGCCGTATCACCCAGGCCCAGGTTGAGGAACGCATGAGCCTGATCAGCGGCACCCTGACCTATGACGATTTCAGCGACGTGGATCTGGTGATCGAGGCGGTGTTTGAAAGCATGGACCTGAAGAAGAAGATCTTCGGTCAGTTGGACGACGCCTGCAAACCGGGTGCGATTCTGGCGTCCAACACCTCCACCCTCAGTATTGATGACATTGCGGCGGCGACGAAACGTCCGCAGGACGTGATTGGCCTGCATTTCTTCAGCCCCGCCAACGTGATGAAGCTGCTGGAAATTGTGCGCGGCGAAAAAACCTCTGATGAGGTCAAGGCCACCGCCATGGCGTTGGCGAAGAAGATTCGCAAGGTCGGGGTCATGGTGGGCAACTGCTATGGCTTCGTCGGCAATCGCATGCTGCACAAGCGGGGTGCTGAGGCCATGGCGCTGGTCAACGAAGGTGCGAGCCCGCAACAGGTGGACAAGGTACTGACCGACCTGGGCTTCCCCATGGGGCAGTTTGCGATGTCGGACCTGGCCGGTATCGATATTGGCTACAGCATCCGTCAGGAGCGTCGCAAGGCAGGTGAAGATGTGCCAGCGAGCTGGATGGATAAGCTGGCGGAGCAGGGTCGCCTTGGCCAGAAGACCCAGGCGGGCGTGTACCGATACGAAGAGGGTAATCGCAAGCCGATTCCCGATCCGGAGGTGGACCGGGTTATTGCCGAGTTCCGTCAGGAGCAGGGTATCAAGTCCCGCGAGATCACCGACCAGGAGATTCTGGAGCGGTGCATGTACGTGATGGTCAATGAGGGTGCCAAGATTCTGGAAGAGGGCATCGCGGACCGGTCCCTGGATATCGACATTACCTGGATCTACGGCTACGGCTTTCCGGCCTATCGGGGTGGGCCGATGTTCTGGGCGGACCAGATTGGCCTGGACGTCATTCTTGGCACTATTGAGCAGTTCTATGATGACCTGGGGGGCGAGCAGTGGAAGCCAGCAGCCCTGTTGCAAAAACTGGTCAGTGAAGGGCGCAAGTTTTCGGACCTTTAAAAGCCTGGCCTGCTGGTGTGGTGGCTGGTCCCGAGGTTTGAGCCACCTACACGTTTACGAAGGAGTTTGTTATGTCTGATGCCGTTATTGTTTCCACTGCCCGTACCGGTCTTGGTAAATCCTACCGTGGCGCACTGAACAACACCCACAGCGTGGACCTGGCTGGTCACGTTATTCAGCAAGCTGTTGAGCGTGCGGGTATTGATCCGTCCATTGTTGAAGATGTCATCCTCGGCGCCACGTTCCATGAAGGCGCCCAGGGCAAGAACATCGCTCGGCTGGCGGCGATTCGTGCCGGTCTGCCGGTGACGACGGCAGGGCTTTCGATCAACCGTTTCTGTAGTTCCGGCCTTCAGTCCATCGCCATTGCCGCCCAGCGGGTGGTGTCGGAGAAGGTGCCGGCCATGGTGGCGGGTGGCGTCGAATCCATTTCCATGGTGCAGAACGAGAAGCTCAACAGCTTCCACGCTACCAACGATTGGCTGATGAAGAACAAGCCCGAGCTGTATCTGGCGATGATTGAGACCGCCGACATTGTCGCGCAGCGCTATGGCGTTAGCCGTGAGTCTCAGGATGAGTACGCGTTGATCTCCCAGCAGCGCACCGCCGCAGCTCAGGAAGCGGGTCGGTTTGACGATGAAATCGTGCCCTTTGACGCCACTATGATGGTGAAGGACAAGGAGACGGGTGATGTCAGTTATAAGGACGTCACCCTGACCCGTGACGAGTGCAACCGCCCCAACACCACGCTGGAGGGTCTGCAAGGCCTGAATCCGGTGCGCGGAGACAACCAGTTCGTGACCGCCGGTAACGCGTCCCAGCTGTCTGACGGTGCGTCCGTGTGTACGGTGATGAACAGCACCTACGCCGAGAAGAACAACATCGAGCCCATGGGTATTTTCCGCGGCTTCGCGGTGGCGGGCTGTGAGCCGGATGAGATGGGTATTGGCCCTGTTTTCGCGATTCCACGCCTGTTGGAGCGGAATGGCCTGAAGATGGACGATATCGACCTGTGGGAATTGAACGAAGCCTTCGCGTCGCAGGTAGTTTACTGCCGTGATCGCCTGGGCATTCCCATGGAAAAGCTGAACGTCAACGGCGGCTCTATCTCCATTGGCCATCCCTACGGTGTCACGGGCTCTCGTTTGGCCGGTCATGCCTGATCGAAGGTAAGCGCCGTGGTGCCAAGTATGTGGTCGTAACTATGTGCATTGGCGGTGGCCAGGGCGCGGCTGGTCTTTTCGAGGTGGTGTAAACAGAATGGACAGAAAAGCCAAAGCCGTCGTCTGCCGCGAATGGGGCCAACCCGTTCAGGTGGAAACCATTACCGTGGAAGGTCCGAGGCGGGACGAAATCACCATCAGGATCGGAGCCTGTGGCGTTTGCCATAGTGACCAGTCCGCCACCACCGGCAAAATTCCCTACCCCGCGCCCCTGGTGCTCGGTCACGAAGCCGCCGGTGTTGTTATTGAAGTGGGCGAGGGTGTCACCGCCTTCAAGGAAGGCGACCACGTGGTCAGTTCCTTTATTTCCATGTGCGGCAAATGCCGTCAGTGTGTTCGTGGCCGCCCGGTGCTCTGTGAAAACGCCCGGAAAGCAATGTTTACCCTGCCCGATGGCACTGTTCGCACCAAAGGCGCGGATGGTGAGGATCTCAACGTGTTCGGCGCCTGCGGCGTGATGGCGGAATATGCCACCATGCACGTGGACAACTGCGTCAAAGTGGATGAATCCGTGCCCATGCAGAACGCCGCTCTGGTGGGCTGCGCGGTGATGACCGGCGTTGGTGCCGTGTTCAACACCGCCAACGTTGAACCGGGGTCCCGCACGGCGGTATTCGGTATAGGCGGCGTGGGGCTGAACGCCATTCAGGGCTGCGTCACCGCCGGCGCGGAAATGATCGTGGCAGTGGACAACAACGAGAAAAAGCTGGAAATGGCCCGTGAGTTCGGTGCCACGCACACCGTCAATATCAGCGAGGTGGAGGACGGCGCCAAAGCCGTGAAAAAACTCACGGGCGGCGTGGACTACGCCTTCGAATGCGTGGGCGCCGGCGCAGTGGTTGAACAGGCCTACAAATGCCTGGGTCGGGGTGGTACCGCCGTGGTGGTGGGCGTTTCAGACCCAAAGGATAGAACTTCTATCACCACATTGACGCTTCCAGCCGACGAGAAAACCCTCAAGGGCAGCTGGCTGGGCTCCGCACGTCCACAATACGATTTCCCACGTATCCTGGGGCTCTACAAAGCGGGCAAACTCAAACTCGACGAACTTGTCACCCGCACTTACCACATTGATGACGCACCCCAGGCCTTCGATGATATGTTGGCTGGCAAGAACGCCCGTGGCGTGATCGTGTTCGACTGATTCAGGAGCAGAACCATGAATGATCTCAGCAAAAACTACATCAACGGCCAATGGCAGAACTGGAATGGAGAGACCATTGATGTTCACGAAGCGGCCACTGGCGACGTGATTGCCAAGGTTCCCGCCTCCGGTCGCGAGGAAATGGAAAAGGCCATCGCTGCTGCCAGCACTGCTTTCGAAAGCTGGTCGGAAAGCACACTGGAAAAGCGATTGCACGTGTTGGAGCAATTGCATGCCGGCCTGAAAGAACGGGCGGGTGAGATAGCCGAAACCGTGTGCAGGGAAGTGGGGATGCCTATCAAACTGGCCACCGGTATTCAGGCGGGGCTGCCGGCCACCATCACCAAAAGCTACCTGAAAATGCTGCCGGAATTCACCTTTGCCGAACAGGTCGGCAACTCCGAGGTACAGTATACGCCGGTGGGTGTCGTGGGATGCATCACCCCCTGGAACTACCCTCTGCACCAGGTCATCCTCAAGGTGGTTCCGGCCATTGCCGCCGGTTGCACGGTGGTGCTCAAGCCGTCTGAAATCGCCCCCCAAAGTGCCTATATCCTGGCGGATATTCTGGACCAGACAGACCTGCCCAAGGGTGTTTTCAACCTGGTCTGCGGCGAAGGCCACACCGTGGGCGACACCCTGATCAAACATCCGGACGTCAACATGGTGTCGTTCACCGGTTCCACCCGCACAGGCAGCCTGATTGCCCACGCTGCTGCCGATGACTTCAAGCGCTTTGCCCTGGAGATGGGCGGCAAGTCCGCCTCGGTTATCCTGTCGGATGCTGACCTGGCGAAAGCGGTCAAGGGAACTGTTAACAACTGCCTGCTGAACTCAGGCCAGACCTGCACCGCGCTGACCCGCATGCTGGTGCCGGCCCAGAAGCATGACGAAGCCTGCGAACTGGCCGCTAATGCGGTGGCGAAAATGACGCCGGGCAATCCGCTGGAAGAAACCACACGCCTGGGCCCGCTGGCTTCGGCCCAGCAGCGGGACAAAGTCATCGACTTTATCAACATCGGTATCAAAGAAGGCGCCACCCTGATTGCCGGCGGCCCGGAAGCTCCGGAAGGCTGCGACAAGGGCTACTTCGTCAAGGCCACGGTGTTCGGCAACGTCAAACCTGACAGCCGCATTGCCCAGGAGGAAATTTTCGGCCCTGTGTTGTGCGTGATTCCTTATGAGGACGAAGCCGAGGCCATCGAGATCGCCAATGGCACGGCCTATGGCCTGTCCGGAGCTGTCTGGTCGGCCGATGACGCCCACGCGAAAAAAGTGGCAGGCAAACTGCGCACCGGTCAGGTGTTCGTCAACGGCGGGGACTTCAACCCGTTGGCGCCGTTTGGCGGCTTCGGCCACTCCGGTATCGGGCGTGAGTTTGGTAAGTGGGGATTGGAGGAGTTTCTGGAGGTGCGTTCGTTACAGCTCTAATGGCAATTGGATTGAAGCCAGGTCGGTCACGGGGTGGGGGTGACCTTTTCTGCCGGGAAAAAGATGTTTGAGCGAAGCGAGTTATTTTTCCCAGAAGAAAAGGTACCCCCGCCTCGGGGCCAGCCACCATTCGTCAGGCCGTTCCGCCAAGCATTACACGAACAGCGGTACAGGCGTCCTCCAGCTCCTCTTCACGAGGTTCGCGACCGTTGATGATGTCGCTGTACAGGCAGGATTCGGCCAGGCGCACCATGAAGTAGGACAGGCTGTTCACGTTCAGGGGTGGATTAATATGTCCGCCCGCAATCTGATCCCGAAGGGTGCGGGTGTTGGCCTCAACAGTACGGCTGTGAAGCGTGGACTGGGATGACGTCAGGATTTTGAGTGCGTACTCCGGGTCTTCGCGGATAAACCGCCGCAAAGGTTCAGAGTGCAACAGGGTGGAGTTAATGTGACGGTATACCCCGACGACAAAGTCGACGCCGTTCCCCGGTGTTGCGTTCAGCGCTTCCAGCCTCAGGGGTTCGTAGAGTGACCAGAGCACTTCCCCCAGCAGTAAATCCTTGTTGCCAACCCAGCGAAACAGGGTGGCCCTGCCAATATTCAATTCTGCAGACAGCGATGCCAGATGAATTCGTTCACCTTTCAGCCACATTCTCCGTGCACGCCGGAAGGCATCTGCTGGTGTCGCCCTTGTTGTTGTTTTTTCTGTCACTGCAACCTCGTATCGGTACTCGATTTCATTCTAACGACAAAATAGGAAGCCCGCTATGAAGACCAGAATCACCGAATTGTTTGGTATCCGTCACCCGATTATCCAGGGTGGTATGCATCACGTGGGTTATGCAGAGCTGGCAGCAGCCGTCTCCAACGCCGGTGGTCTTGGTATAATCACCGGGCTGACCCAGCCTACCCCGGAAGACCTGTCTCGGGAAATTGCACGTTGTGCTGAGATGACCGACCAGCCTTTCGGAGTAAACCTGACCTTCCTGCCATCCTTCAAGGCGCCCCCCTATCCGGACTATATCCAGGCCATTGTCGACGGTGGCGTCAAGGTGGTGGAAACCGCCGGGCGCAGTCCCGAGCAATACATGCCGCAGCTCAAGGCCGCGGGTATCAAGGTTATCCATAAATGCACCTCGGTGCGCCATGCCCTGAAGGCCGAAAAAATTGGTTGCGATGCGGTCAGTGTGGACGGCTTCGAATGTGGCGGCCACCCGGGCGAGGATGACATTCCCAACTTTATCCTGCTGCCCCGCGCTGCGGAAGAACTCACCATTCCATTTGTTGCGTCAGGTGGTATGGCGGACGGTCGCAGCCTGGTAGCCGCGATGGCACTGGGTGCAGAGGGCATGAACATGGGTACCCGTTTTCTGGCCACCACAGACGCCCCCATCCACAATAACGTCAAGCAGGCCATTGTCGAAGCGGACGAACTCCAGACCCGCCTCATTATGCGGAACCTCCGTAACACCGAGCGGGTAATGAACAACGCTGCCGTGGAAGAAATCATCCGCATCGAGCACGCGAAAGCCGGCACCGAAACCATTGATGACATTCGCCATCTGGTCACCGGTGTGAAAGGCAGATTGGTGCTTCAGGAAGGTAAGATGGATGAGGCCGCCTGGAGCTGTGGCATGGTGGCGGGACTGATTCACGACATTCCCAGTTGTGAGGAACTGATTGGCCGCATTATGGATGAAGCAGACAATATTATCCGTCAACGCCTGCTGGGCAGCCTGGAGCCTGATATCGGCGTGATACATTTGTGAACTTTTGGCTCTACACTGGTATCAACTAACGGTAATTTGCGAGCTTCCAGAGCCAGTAACTTATGACACGAAACGTACTGATTGTTGAGGATAACCCGGGTATCGGGGAGCTGGTGCGAATGCACGTGGCGGACCTTGGCATGAATGCTGTTCTCTGTGACCGGGGCGATACCGGGCTGGAGCGTTTTCGCGAAGGGGACATCGACCTGGTGGTGCTTGATCTGATGTTGCCTGGAATGGACGGTCTCTCGGTGTGTCGGGAGATTCGCTCCGGCCCCGGGTATGTGCCGGTGCTGATGCTGACAGCGAAAAGCACGGAGCTGGATCGTGTACTGGGCTTGGAGATGGGGGCGGACGATTACCTCACCAAACCCTTCAGCGTGGCCGAGCTGTCGGCACGGGTGAAAGCCCTGTTCCGGCGGGTGGACGCCATGTCGAGTTCGTCAGGCGAAACGTCCGGGCCCGAAGAGTTGGGTGAATTGGACACTGAAGGTTTGCGTATCGATCCGGCCAGGCGCCGAGTGTTCGTATGGGAACAGGAGGTGGAACTGACGGCCCGCGAGTTCGACCTGCTCTGGCACTTTGCCAGCCACCCGGGACGAGTCTTCAGCCGGGTTCAGCTGCTGGACAAGGTCTGGGGATACAACCACGAAGGGTACGAGCATACCGTCAATACCCACATTAACCGTCTGCGCGGCAAGATTGAGCAAGACCCGGCGCGCCCGGAGTTTATCGAAACCGTCTGGGGGGTGGGCTATCGCTTCCGGGACTGAACCATGCTGAAGACACTCTACACCCGGCTGACGTTAGGTCTTTTCCTGCTCCTGCTGGCCGTTGGTCTGCTGTACACCTTTTTCAGCTTGTATTCCTGCGGGAGTACAACGCGTCTGTTAATCAGGAGTTGCACCGGGATCTGGCGAAAGACCTGGTGGCAGACAGGAATCTGGTCAGTGAAGGGGAACTCGACCGCGGCGCCCTGAAAGAACTCTTTGCGCTGTACATGACCATCAATCCCAGCATTGAAATCTACCTGCTGGATTTGGACGGCACCATTCTCTCTTACTCCGCTGATCCGGCGAAGATCAAACGCAAGCAGGTCTCGCTCGAACCCATCCGCCGCCTGATGAACGATATGGACAGCTACCCGGTACTGGGCGACGACCCCCGCAGCCATGACCGGCAGAAAGTCTTTTCCGTAACGCCGGTGCCGTCGGTTGAAAACCCTGAAGGGTATCTCTATGTGGTGCTGCGCGGCGAGGAATACGATGCTGCGGAAACCATGGCCCGGGGTGGCCAGTTGGTGGAGTTGAGCGCCTGGGCTCTGATTATCAGTCTGGCGGTGGTGATGATTGCGGGGCTGGCGGTCTTCCGGCTGCTGACACGCCGGCTGACCTTGCTGACCCGGCTGGTGGAAGATTTCGAGCACAGTGACATGAGTCGACAGGCCCTACAGAGCACCTGGCGGGGCCGGCGGCCAGTGGTGCGCGACGAAATTGACTACCTGGGTGCCACCTTTGATGACATGGCCAGCCGCATTGCGTCCCAGATCGAATTGCTGACGGAAAAAGACGCCCAGCGCCGGCAACTGGTGGCCCAGGTGTCCCATGACCTGCGTACGCCGCTGGCCTCGATGCAGGGCTATATCGAAAGCCTCAAGCTCAGGCGTGACCGGCTGACCGCGGAAGAGCAGGACCGCTTTCTCGACATTGCCCTCAAGGAGGGCCGACGCTTGAGCCGTCTGGTGGACGAGCTGTTTGAGCTTGCTGCTCTCGAGGCCCGGGAAAAGCAGCCCGTGCCGGAACCCTTTCCGCTGGCGGAGTTGGTGCACGATGTGGTCCAGAAACATGGACAGGAAGCCAGCACCCGGCAGTTGGAACTTGTGGTGGATGGCGACCCGGACCTCCCCCTGGCGTACGCGGACCTGGCCATGACCGAGCGGGTACTGGACAACCTGATCGGCAATGCCATTGCCTACAGTCCCTCAGAGAGCCGCATTGAAGTGGTGTTCGGGCAGGCGGATGGGCTGCCGCAGGTCTGTGTGCACGACAGTGGCCCCGGTATTCCGGAGGAGGACCTGCCCCACATTTTCGATCCTTTCTACCGGGGTGAATCGTCCGGCGGTTCCGGCCACGCCGGCCTGGGGCTGGCTATCGCCCGTAGGATCATGAGTCTTCAGGGCGGTGATATCTGCGTTGAGAACCTGAGCTCCGGCGGGGCATCCTTCTGCATACGCTTACCGGTAGGGCCACCCGAATAGGCTGCCTGCATCCATAGTGATCTCTCCGGCGTTATACAAACGTAATAAACTGGAGAAAGTGATGTGATGAATCCCGTGCAAACTGGTCTCAGTATTCAAAAGGCAAGAGGTTAAGGTTATGAAACGGTATCTGTTACTGACGTCTATTGCGGCAGCGTTCGCATTGACCGGTTTCCAGGTTGGCGCCTCCAAAGGGACGGAATCACAATACGCCCCGGATGACCCAGCCTGGCGGTTGCTACGTTCGCTGGTGGCTGTTTCTGGTGCGTGGAAGCGGCGTATGAAGAGAAAGTACCCGGCGTTGTTGAGGCGGTGTCTGGTTATAGTGGCGGCGACGAGAAGAACCCGAACTATAAACAGGTAGCTGGTGGCCGCACAGGCCATACCGAGGCGGTCCAGGTGTACTACGACCCTGACGCGATCACCTACGAAGGCCTGCTCCAGGCTCTGTGGCGTACGGCCAACCCGACCGACGTGAAAGGCCAGTATGTGGACCGGGGCAAACAGTACCGGCCGGCGATTTTCTATCACAACGACGCCCAGAAGCGCGCCGCCGAAGCCTCGATAAAGGCACTGGAAGAATCCGGCCGTTACGATCATCCGGTCAAGATTGAAGTGGTGCCTTTCGAAGCGTTCTACGATGCCGAGGAATACCATCAGGATTACTACAAGAAGAACCCGGTGCGCTACCAGTTCTACACCTTCAACTCCGGCCGCTACCAGTTTATCGAGAAAGTCTGGGGTGATGACGAGAAAGTGGACTATGCGCAGTATCGCCCCGAGAACAACGGTGGTTCCGCACAGGCCACTGTTAACAAAGCATCTGAGGGCAACACCGGCATGAACCTCAGCCGGGTTGAGGCATTCAATCCGGACACGTTCACCAAGCCTGACGACAAAACACTCAAGGCACGGTTGACCGAGACGCAGTACGAAATCACCCAGGAGGATGGCACCGAGCCTGCCTATCGTAATGAGTATTACGATGAAAAACGGGCCGGTATCTACGTGGACATTGTGTCCGGCGAGCCGCTGTTCTCTTCCCGTGACAAGTATAAGTCCAACACTGGCTGGCCCAGCTTTACCAAGCCGATCAGCCCGGACATGGTGGTGGAGAAAGAGGACAACAGCTTCTTCATGACCCGTACGGAGATCCGTAGCCGCTATGCGGATTCCCACCTCGGGCATGTGTTCAACGACGGCCCGGCGCCAACGGGGCTGCGCTACTGCATGAACTCGGCCGCGCTCCGGTTCATCCCGTTGGAGAACATGGAGAAGGAAGGTTATGGCGCGCTGATCAGTGAAGTGAAAGAAGCCAGCCGTACCGCTTCCAACTAAGACAACCCGTTACAGCCAGAGATCCCCGATGGGGGTCTCTGGCGAAAAGTGATGCTGGACCTGCGCCATCAGCAACTCGGCGCTGGCCAGCGCATCCACCAGGGCATTGTGCGGTGGGTAGTGTGGCAGCCCATACCGCCGCCGGCTGTCTGCCAGCCGAATTGAGATCGGCTGCTGACCCTTCAACTTCTGCCACCAGGAGCGTTTCCGGTTCGGATGCAGGTAAGCCTCAATGGCCATGGTATCCATCACCGGAAAGCGTATGTCCTCCCCGATTCGCCACTTCAGTGCCATGTTCAGGAACGGACGTTCGATATTGCGGTAGTGCACCACCGGTACGCGCCCGGCCATGCTTTCCAGAAATTCGTCCAGTACGTCGGCCAGATCCGGGGCCTTGTCGATATCGGCATGGGTTATGCCATGTATCGTGATAGAGGTCTGGTGTAACGGCAGTTGCGGTTTCACCAGCCAGTGCCGCGAACCACCCAGTTGCACACGGTCAAGGGTAAAGGGCACCACACCGATACTGACGATGGAGTGACTGTCAGGGTCCAGGCCGGTGGTTTCGAAATCCACGGCTACAAACGGGACGTCGCTCAGAGGCGTTTCCGGCGCCACACAACCTGCCTCGTAGAACGTCTTCAGTCGCGGGTCTTTCGTTTGTGTTGCCAGTTCCCGGTACTGTTCGGGCCAGGACAAAGTGTCGATCTGTGCTGCCTTACCATCAGACATTCCGGGTAGCCTGGGGGTTGTAGCGGAATTTGAGGAACTTTTGTGCCTGGCCGACCACCTGAAAAGCGTCTTTCAGGTGACTGCGCTCGAATGGCGAAAGGTCTTCCGGCCGCACATTGTTGTCTGGCTCTCTTCCTGCTTCGATGGAGAGGGCCTGATGTCGAATACGTACTATGGCAATAAACTCGAAGGCATCCCGAAGGTTATCAACGCCATCTTCCGGGATCAGTTTGGTTTGCCCAATGGCCTTGAGCCGGTTGAAGGTATTCTGTGCCCGTGAGCCACAGGCCAGGGCATGCACCCGGATCAGATCCGACACCGGTGCCGTGCCGCGACGCTTCAGGTTGAAGGTTTTGGCCTGCTTGCCGCTTTCCTCCATCACAAACGTACGGAAAAAGCCCAGCGGTGGCGTGCGGTTGAGGGCGTTGCGGGCCAGCATGGCCAGGAAGCGCTGGCTATTGCTCGCTTTATCCGCAATGAAGGTTTTCAACTCTTCGGTATATTCGGTGCGGCCATGGATGCCGTCCAGGTCGAAGAAGATATTGCTATTGAGCAGCGCCTCCGCCTTGGGATTTTCGATCCAGTCGGCGAAGTATTCCTTCCACACCCGCAGCGGTTGTCGCCACTTCTGGTTGGTGGCCATGATATCGCCGGTGCAGTAACTGTAGCCGCACTCTGCCAGGCCATCACTGACGAACTTCGCCAGGGCGAGGAAATACTCGTCGTGCTGGGCCGGATCGAAGCTGTCGTCCAGCACCATGGCGTTGTCCTGGTCGGTGACAACGAGTTGCTCGTCCCGGGCCATGGAGCCGAGTGCCATAAAACAATAAGGCACGGGTGGTGGCCCCAGCTTCTCCTCTCCCAGCTCAAGCAGTCGTTGGCTGAAGGTGCGCCCGATGCCAGCCATGGCACTGCCGATCATATGGGAGTTCGCATCTTCACGGACCATGCGCACAAAGGTGTTGGGCACGTCCTTGCTCAGGCGCTTCAGGCCCTTCACATCCTGCTGATGATAGATGTTACTGACCAGATACAGGCTGCTCTGGGATTCGTGTTTGACGATGTCCGACAGTGCAATCACACCCCGCACCTTGTCACCCTCCATTACCGGCAGGTGGTGCACGTTGTTGTGCAGCATGGTCAGCATGGCCTCGAAAATGAAGGCGTCGGAACGGGTGGTGATCAGCTCTTCCGTCATGATGTCGCTGATGGGTGTTTCCGACGGCAGTGCCTCGCAGAGGGCGCGGGTGCGCAGGTCACGGTCGGTAATGATGCCTGAAAGCCGGGGCTGTTTGCCGCTCTCGTCCATCAGCAAGAGGGCCGACACTCCCCGGTCCGTCATGATTCGGGCGGCCTCCTGAAGGCGCACGGTGTTGGGCGCCATCACGGGCTCGCGGGAAATCAGCCGGGTCACCCGTGCTGTCATCGGTTGATTCGATTTCTCCCGCCGTGAAAGTGCCGACCGAAGACGTGAATGGTCTTCAATTTCGACAAAATCGGTGAAGTTCTCGTCGTTTTCCCACAAATATTGAAATATTTCGTCGGGAATCAGGTAGATCAGGGAGTCTTCAATAGCCTTGGCCGGAAACCGCACGGTTTTGTTCATCAGCAGACCAAACTGACCGAAAATCTCACCTTCGGTAATGCGGTTGTATAGCTCGCCAGAGCGGCGATAAATCTCGACGGCGCCGCTGCGCACATAGTGCAGGTAGGTGTTTCGTTCGCCCAGCGTGAGAATGTCTGTGCCAGCGCGGAAATAGGCGACTTCGATGCTGGAGACGATACGGTCCAGGACATTCTCCGGCATTTCATCAAACGGGGCGTGCTGGGCCAGGTGGTTGCGTATCTCGATCAGCTCTGCCTGCATTGTTCGCTTCCTTTTCGCACCGGTTACGCCTCTGGAATTTATCACGCAATATAGCAGTGGCGCTGTTTTACGGCCATGATGTTGGGCAAGATAGCGTTGGTTTACACACGAGAGGATGGGTTTTGTCTGCTATTCATACACTGGTCCTTGGGGGCATTCGATCCGGCAAAACCGCGCTGGCGGAGCGTATTGCCTGTGACGCCGGTTCACCGGTGGTTTATGTTGCAACGGCGACCGCCGACGATGAAGAAATGACCCGGCGGGTGGCCCGCCACCGGCAGAATCGGCCGCCGGAATGGGGGTTGGCAGAAGAGCCCTTGAAGCTGGCCTCCCTGCTGGATGGTTACGCCAGGGAACCACAGCCCCCCTTGTTGCTGGTGGATTGCATGAGCCTGTGGGTGAGCAACCTGCTGTTTGCCGGCGATGAAGTGTTTGCCCGTGAGCGTACCGCCTTCCTGCGGGTATTGGAGAACTATCCGGGCCAGATCGTGATTGTCAGTAATGAAGTGGGCCTGGGTACCATCGGCATGGACCCGCTCACCCGCCGTTTCTGCGATGAACTGGGTTGGCTCAACCAGGATCTTGCCACCTGTTGCGAGCAGGTGCTGATGAGCGTGGCAGGGCTGCCGCAAACGTTGAAAGGCTGATTATGCGCCGTGCGTTTGCAGGCAACTGAGCAGGCCATGCTCCGAGATGTCCACGCGGATACGGCTGCGGCAGGCGTAGGGAACCGTTAACGCTGAAAAAGAGCGTTCAGTGGGGATACCCATTACCTCCGCCAGGAGCATGCGAATCACGCCGCCATGGCACACCACGAGTACCCGCTTGCCTGCCGCCTGGGTTTGCCAATCCTGCCAGGCGCTGCTGACCCTTTGCCGGAACTCGGTGATAGCCTCACCACCGGGCGGAGGATAACGAACCGGGTCGCTCCAGAAGCGGTTCAGCGCCTCGGGCGTATCGGCCATGATGTTCTCGGAGGTTCTGCCCTCCCAATCACCGAACGCAATCTCCCGCAGCCGTGGCTCCTGGTGCAACGGAATCTGACGTTGCTCCGCCAACTGTTCTGCGAAGAGGCGGCAGCGCAGCAGTGGGGAGGTGATGATCACATCCCACTGGTCATCGTCCCTGATAGCCGCGTTCATCTGCTGCCAGCCGCTGTCGCTCAGTGGATCATCCTTGCTGCCCCGGAACATGGGCCCGCCGGCAGGTTCGCCATGACGGATCAGGTCGAAAAACGCAGTGGTGTTCTGGTTATTGGTCATCCCCGCTTCAGTCCTCGTTCTTGTCGGTCACGCCGGCGTCAGCGAAGCTGGCCATCTGGTTGTGCAGGGCACAGGCACTGCGAAGCAGCGGAACCGCCACCGCAGCGCCGCTGCCTTCACCCAGTCGCATGCCCAGATCCAGCAACGGCCTGGCATTCATGGCGTCCAGCACGGCCTGATGCCCCGGCTCCGCCGAACGATGGGCAAACACAAGCCACTGCCGCAGTTGTGGTTGTTGGCGAACAGCTACTAAGGCGGCAACGGAAACAATGAATCCGTCCACCAGTACGGGAATGCCGCGCGCCGCGCTACCCAGAATGGCGCCTGCCAGCGCAGCAATCTCGAACCCGCCGAGGGAGGCCGCCACCGCCAGGGGGTCGCGGTTGTTGCCATGCCTGGCCAGCGCCCGGGCGATGACCTCACACTTTCGAGACACGCCGGCTGCGTCCAGCCCCGTGCCCGGCCCAGCCAGGTTTTCCGGGCTTTGTTCCAGCAACGCGCAGGCCACGGCGGTGGCACTGGTGGTATTGCCGATGCCCATATCGCCGCCCACAAACAGTCGGCACCCGTCATCCGCGGCGCGGGCGGCGGCCCTGTCACCACTGGCCAGCGCCTGTTCAAGCTGGCCCGGCGTCATCGCGTCGGTTGTGGCAAGATTGGCGGTGCCCGCTGCGATCTGCTCATCACGTACATCGGTCAACGGCGGAACGTCGCCGACGGTTCCGAGATTCACCACTTCCAGCGAGGCTCCCAGTTCCCGAGCCAACACGCTGATAGCCGCACCCCCGCTGGCAAAGTTCGCAATCATCTGGGCGGTGACTTCCTGGGGGTACGCGGATACGCCCTCCGCACAGACGCCGTGATCCGCCGCGAAAACAGCGATGCGGACAGGGTCGACCTGCGGATGTTGCGTGCGCTGAAGGCCCGCCAGTGTAATCGCTACGTCTTCCAGCTGCCCCAGAGACCCCCGGGGCTTGGTGAGCACGTGTTGGCGTTGCCGTGCCCGCTCGCAAAAATGGGTGTCGGAGGGTGGCAACGGCTGTGTCCAGCAGGAAGGCAGCGGCATGGTTGGATCCTGAGGTGGCAAAGTGTCGGGAGCCGAAGATGGTCTACCCGGCCTGAAAAAGTGTCAAGGATAGCAGCCACTCGGTTAGACTTCCTTTCGATCACGACAACCCACCGCCCGCTCGAAGAGACATTGCTGATTTGAACGCCTTCATTCTCGCCGTGACAGCTTGTTTTATCGCCGTTGTATTGGATCGCTGGTTGGGTGAGCCGCGTCGGTGGCACCCGCTCGTTGGTTTTGGGCATGTCGCCGCCTTCCTCGAACAGAGAATGAATCGTCTACCTGAGCGAATGGCAGGATCGATGGTTCTCGGGTTCCTGGCCCTGTTAATCGCTGTGATACCCGTACTGGCGGCAGCCGAGTGGTTGCGCTGGTGGTTGGGGAACTGGGAATACCTGCTGGTTCAGGCTGTGGTGTTGTATTTCGCCCTGTCCATTCGTGGCCTGACGGAGCACGGCCGGGCAGTGTCTGACGCGTTGCATGGGGGCGATCTTGAGAATGCCCGGGAGCAGGTTGGCCGTATCGTCAGTCGTGATGCAGCGGCGCTTGATGACAATGGCATTGCGATAGCCGCGACCGAGTCCATGTTGGAAAACGGCGCCGATGCCGTGTTCGCCAGCCTATTCTGGTTTCTCGTAGCCGGCGTTCCGGGCGTATTGCTTCACCGGCTGGTGAACACCCTGGACGCCATGTGGGGGTATCGAACTGATCGCTACCAGTATTTTGGCCGCGCTGCGGCGAGGCTGGACGACGTATTGAACTGTACCCGCTCGCCTCACGGCGCTGACCTACAGCCTGCTTGGCGATGTCCGTGGCGGCTTTCGTTGCTGGCGGGCACAGGCGCCGGCCTGGGACAGCCCGAACGCCGGCCCGGTCATGGCGGCAGGGGCCGGGGCTTTGAGTGTTGTACTCGGTGGCCCTGCGCCCTACGCCTCAGGCATCAAGCAACGGCCCGTGCTTGGTGAGGGTGAACCGGCATCGGCCGAGACCATTGATGCGGCTATCCAACTTGTACATCGCGGCGTGTGGTTGTGGCTCGGACTGTTGGCCGCGGTCGCCATTATCGGATGGATAGCCAGCGCCGCGCCCTGAAGGTGTTAGCCGGTTGCTTCCGATTCCCGTGTTTCGCTGGCCGGTATGGTCAACATCAGCAGGAAGCCAATCACCAGGAACACCAGAATGGTGCTCATTCCCCAGCGCTGGCTGTCAGTGACGGCCGTGACCCAACCCACCAACAGCGGGCCAGCAAACGCGGTGGCTTTGCCAGAGAACGCGAACAGGCCGAACATCTGCGTTTGCAGGTGCGGCGGGGCGATGCGGGCCAGGTGGGAACGGCTGGCGGACTGCAACGGCCCCACGAAGATGCCCAGGATCATGCCCCATACCCAGAACGCGGTGGCGCCGTCCACCACCAGAATGGCCAGGGCGCTGCAGCCCAGCCCGATCAGTGACAGCAGGATGGTATTGCGCCCGCCGAGGGCGTCATCCACCCAGGCGAATCCCAGTGCACCCAGCCTGCGGTGACGTTCAGGCGATGGCGAATTGCAGCACTTCCGTAGAGCCCATATTGAAGGTACCCGCCGCGTACACCCCGCCGAAGGTAAAGATAGTGGCCAGGCCATCGGTGTAGAGCATGCGGGCGATCAGGAAGCGCACGATGTCCTTGTATTGGCGAACCTGGGCGATGGACTCCTTCAGTTGCCGGAACCCGGCGCGGGTGGCGGCGGCAATTCCCAGGCCGGTGGATGGGCGGTCCGGAACAAAGATAAAGGCCGGCAGGGCAAATACCAGATACCACACCGCTACCAGCACAAACGTGGCACGCACATGCTCAGCGTTGTCCCGATTGAGATCGAACAGGTTGGCATCGGCTTCGATAAAGCCATACAGCGCCACGATAAGGCTTAGCACACCGCCGGTGTAACCCAGCCCCCACGCCCAGCCTGACCAGCGCCCGGTTCGCGCCGGGCTTGCCAGATCCGGCAGCATGGAGTTGTAGAAAATGAACGCAAACTCGGCACCGAGTGTGCCCAGGCCAACCCACAGTGCTGCGTTCCAGAACTGATTCTGCTCCGGCGTGACCGTCCACAACATGGCGCAGGAGACCACGCAAAGCAGGGTGAAGCTGATAAACCAGGGTTTGCGACGGCCGGACTGGTCTGCAATGGCCCCCAATATCGGTGCCAGGATTGCGATGAACACACCGGCAATGCCAACGATGTTGCCCCAGGCTTCCGTGCCTTTTACCTCGTCCTGCACCACTGACACGCTGAAGTACTGAGCGAAGACAAAGGTCAGAATGATGGTGAAAAAGGCGCTGTTGGCCCAGTCGTAGAGCGCCCAGGACCAGAGCGCGCGTTTGTCTTCCGGCTTGCCCTGTGTGGGGGCGACAGGCGATTGCGATGACATGTGGGGCTGGGCTCCTGATCCTTGCAAGGTAAATCCGTGCGGTGATTGTCGCCATTATCGTCACAAATGCACAGCCCCGTGGGGTTAAACCCTCTTCAGGTTCCGCGATTCGTGGTCCAGCAACCACGCCTTGCGCTCCAGGCCGCCAGCGTAGCCCGTCAACGTACCATTGGCTCCGATCACCCGGTGGCAGGGGATCAGAATGGCAATGGGGTTGAGGGCATTGGCACGAGCCACGGCACGCACCGCCTTCGGGTTGCCCAGGGTGTTTGCCAGCGCGCTGTACGAGCGGTGCTCACCCGCTGGAATCCCGGTCAGCCCCTGCCAGACCTGTTGTTGAAACTCAGTGCCGGTCAAGCGGATGTCCTTCCACGGCAGGGGCTTGATCACCCCCGAGAAGTAGGCGTTCAGCCACTCGATAATGGTCCCGGGTGCGCTGTTCGGTTGCTCGCGCCACTCCGGCTGCCGGAACCGGCGGTTTTGCAGCGAGTGCATGCGCTCTTCGTTGTCGTCGAAGTCCAGGTGCACCAGTTGGTCATCCACCGTGGCCAGCCTCAGGGGGCCAACGGGACTGGGGAAGCGGCTGACATGAATTTGAGTTGTCATGATGGTGTCTCCTGCCGGGGTGGATGGGTGTTCAGTGATGTCCACAGGTACTGCGCTGCGTAAGCCCGCCATGGCCGCCAGCGTTCGGCGTGGCGCGTCAGGGCTTTGGCGTCTTGCGGGCCGCCCAGATGGGCCGAAGCCTTGAGTATGCCCAGATCGCTGGCGGGAAACGCGTCTGGATCCCCCAGGCCGCGCAGGGCCAGGTAGTGGAGTGTCCAGGGGCCGATGCCCCGCATGGGGGCCAACTGCGCCAGCAGGGTGTTGCCATCCTGCTCGGCAAAACCGGGTTCGGCAAACCGGGCGGTGATTCGTGCCAGGGTGTCTGTACGGCTGCCGGGCATACCCAGTTTGTTCAACGGCTGGCCGACGAGTGCTGCCGGTTCCGGGAATCTATGGGTAATACCCGTGCCCCCGGCAAGATCGTCGGGAAGGGCCTGGCCATAACGAGCCACCAGCCGCCCAGCCAGGGTTCGAGCCGCGGAGAGGGACACCTGCTGCCCAAGAATGGCCCGGACGGCAAACTCGAACCGTTCCCAGCTGCCCGGAACGCGCAGGCCGGGATGCCGTGCGACCAGTGGTTCCAATAGCGGGTCCTGCGCCAGGTGTTCGCTGATGCCGGGCAGGTCCGCATCCAGATCAAGCAAACGGCGTATCCGCGCACTCACCTCCAGAATGGACTGCCGTGCCGGCCCACGAAGGATAACCTGCACCCCCGGGGGATTGTCGCTTGGGCGGCAGATGACCAGCCCCGGTTGCCCAGCAATGCAGAGCGATCGCGCGTAGTGGTGCGCGCCAACCGCTTCCAGGCCCGGAATGGCCCGTGCCCGAAAGAAGGTCAGTAACTGCTCACTGTCGAACGGTGGCCGGGCCCGCAGGAACAGAACCAGGTCGTCGTGTGCCGGCAGAAAAAGATCGTCTGCACCGTTCTGTGTGGCTTTGAGCGGTGGCTTGAGACCTCTGCGGAATGCCGTCGGTGCGTTGCCGTAGGCTTCTTTCAGGGTGTGATTGAAGCGGCGCAGGCTTCTGAAACCGGCAATCTCCGCGATCTCCGTCATGCTGAGGTTGCTGTCGACAATCAACTGCCGGGCCCGCAGTAAGCGCCGGGCCTGGGCGTGTTGTTGTGGGGTGGCTCCGGTGTGGCGTTTGTAGAGCTGGCGCAGGTAGCGGTCGGTAATGCCCAGCCGCTCGGCCAGCTCCGCCACGGAGCCGTTATCCAGAGCACCTTCGTCCACCAGCCGCACTGCCCGGGCCACGGTGGTGTGAACCCCGGCAGCAGCCGGGCTACCAGGTGCCGCTTCTGGCCGGCACCGCAGACAGGGTCGAAAGCCGTTGGCCATGGCCGTTTCTGCAGACGGGTAAAAACGCACGTTCCCCCGCTTGGGCGTCACCGCCGGGCATATGGGGCGGCAGAAAATCCCGGTGGTCAACACAGCGGTGTAGAAGCGACCGTCGAATCGGGCGTCACGGGTTTTCAGTGCCTGGTAGCAAAGGTCATCGTTTAATGTGTCCATGATGGAAAGTGTACCAGCGAAACCCGGAAAAACTCGCCGGATTCGGAACTGACCGTTGAACCTTTACATCGCAAGCCCAAGCAGCAGGACCAGTTCCGCAAACACCACGCTGGCCCCGAGGGTATCGCCGGTATAGCCACCCAGTTGCCGGCGCAGGTACCCGCCCCAGACAATAGCCGTACCCAGCGTAGCGATAACGAGCCACAGCAGAGCTTTGGTCTCAAACGGGATAAGGGCCAGAGAGACAATCGCGGTGAACACGGTGGCAATCGCCAGCCGTGAACGCGAGAAATCTTCGGCCACCGGTTTGCTCTTGCTCTTGTCCGGGTCGGTCACATACGGCAGGAAGCCCATGATCATCAGTGGCGCGAGACGCGACACCATCGGGGCCAGGATCAGCGCCAGCCACACCGGTTGAGCTTCATCCAGCAGCGCAAGTTTCAGCACCAACGCAACCACCAGCGCCACCGTACCGTAGGTGCCGATGCGGCTGTCCTTCATGATCCGCAACCTGGCTTCCAGGGTATACCCGCCGCCCAACGCATCGACACTGTCGGCCAATCCATCCTCGTGGAACGCGCCGGTAATCCACAGGTGAAAACCCAGAATAAGAATTAGACTGACCAGCGGGCTCCAAAGCTGCACCACAGCCATGTACAGCCCCGCATAAATGACGCCGAGCACCAGCCCAACCAGAGGGAAATAGACACTGCACTGATTCATCAGGCGGGGGGAATAGTCGATACGCACCAGCATGGGGATGCGTGTCAGGAAACCGATGGCCAGCCAGAAGGCCTGCCATTCCCTGGAAACGAGAGGTTTCAGTTGGCTCAATGCGCTGTCCTGCCTTTGGAGATGGTGTGAGTCTGCGGCCAGTTTAGCATTATCGTTGCGTGAGCCTGTTCCACACCGGAAATTCGGCGTTACCCGTGGCCCCTGATTGGCGAACGGGCTTGGTCTAAAACCGACCTCGCAGCCTGGAGTTATACGAACCGGTTTGCAAAACTCCAGGCAAGGGGCGGCAAATCGTTATAAGTATCTGATACTGTTGAAGCTGGTTTAGAGCATTGTGGAGTTATACGCCTTATTCGTGGGTGCGTTAGAGACCAAGGAGGGCGTATAACTCCGGCGGTAGCCGTGGTGTTTCCTTGTCGTGGTCAACTAATCCCGGACAGTATTTTAAGATTTTCCTCAGCTGCAACAGGCGAAATGCCGCCGTTAAACGCGTGAGGCCGCTGCCGGTTGTAGTAGTCCATCAGATAGCCACCAACATCTTTTTGGGCCTCAGGCAGGTTTCGATATCCCAGGGCCGGTACCCACTCAGATTTCAGACTCCGGAACAGCCTCTCCATCGGGGCATTGTCCCAGCAGTTGCCACGCCGGCTCATGCTTTGGGTCATTCGATAGCGCCAGAGCCTCTGACGGAACTTACGACTGGCATACTGACTTCCCTGATCCGAGTGGAACATGACTTTCTCTGGCTGACCACGCTGTTCCCAGGCGTGATCCAGAGCTTTTACAACCAGGTCTGCATCCGGACTGGATGACATTGCCCAGCCAACAACTCGCCGGGCGTACAGGTCCAACACCACAGCCAGATAACTCCATCGCTGGCCGCTCCAGATGTAAGTAATGTCACCACACCAGACCTTGTCGGGCTGCTCTACTGCAAACTCACGATCCAGGTGATTCGGGATATCCGGCCGTTCAACGGTGGCCTGCTTGTAAGCGTGAGGGCCTGGCTGCTTACAGATCAGACCCAATTCGCTCATCAGACGTCGAACCTTGAAGCGACCGACGACAACACCTTCCTCGCTGAGCAAGCCTTTGATTGTACGGCTGCCGGCAGAGCTGCGGCTCTTGGTAAACAGACGGTTTACCTGAGCCTTCAGGGCCAAATGCTCTACATCCACATGGTTCCGCCGTTGGCGGTACTCGTAATAACTTGAACGACTGATATCAAACGCATTGCAGACCATTTCAACAGGCATTCGCTCACTCAATTGGTCTATCAGCGCGTACGATTCATGTCGTCCGACATCAAGAGAGCGGTAGCCTTTTTTAGTATGTCTTTCTCCTGCTCAAGGCGCTTGCAGCGGGCTTCCAGCTCCTGAATACGGCGCTGCTCAGGGGTTAACGCCTTGCCCTTGGGGGTGACACCGTCACGCTCCTCGGTCAGTTGGTTAACCCAGCGCCGGATAGCGCTTTCACCAATTCCCAGGGACACGCTCGCCTGGGGAATCGTGTAACCTTGATCCAGCACCAAGCTGGCTGCTTCCTGTTTGAACTCAGGAGAAAAAGAACGTCGCTTTCTGGTCATCAGACACCTCGTTTATGGTGGCAATATTACCACCTACGTTGGTGTCCGGAATCATTGAACCACTACACCTGTTTAGATGTTGATTCTAAAGAGATTTATTGGATTGGAAGGGGCGGCCGAAATTGGAGTTATACGAATGGGTGATATACGAACGGGTTCGTATAATACGCTGTTATGTTGCTAGGAGAGCCTCGTTGTGATCTTGAGACTTGACCATTTTGTACTCACTGTTCGCAGCATAGAGGATACGGTTCGCTTTTATACGGATGTCCTCGGTATGGAGCAGGAAATTTTTGGTGAGGGAAGAGTTGCGCTGAAATTTGGTGCCCAGAAAATCAATCTGCACCAATCGGGTAAGGAGTTTGAACCAAAAGCTCGCACTCCTACGCCGGGTTCGGCAGATGTATGTTTTATTACCGATCTGCTATCCACGAGGCTTACGATCGAGTTTCAGAAAAAAAGGTTCAAATCGTAGAAGGCATTGTTTCGCGCACAGGGGCGGTAGGGCCAATACAATCCTTTTACTTCAGAGATCCCGATCAAAATTTGATCGAGGTTTCGTCGTACGGAACCGCAACATAACCAGTCATTCAAGTTCGTTCCCGGCCTGGCGTCCGTCCACCGGACGCCCTAGTCGGGCGCCGCTTAATATTGGCGTTATGCAGCGCTCACTACGGACGGAGAGGCAGGCTAATGGAGAATGAGATGCTGCCGCCATGGCTTCAATACCCCGACATGCCGTTGGGGTCTATTGGCTGGCGAATGGGGGCTGGCGAAGACTACTGGTACCGATTCGTTGACTGGTATGGCAGGCTTACTGAGCTAGAAAGAGAGCGGTACCGGAGGCGCTACCCCAAACCAGAAAGCTGGGCGGTGTTTTGGCCTTATTCTCCTGAAAAGCTAGAGGCTTATGCGGGAAAAAATGCATAACCAATCGTTCAAGTTCGTTCCCGGCCTGGCGGCCGTCCACCGGACGCCCTTTTCTCCGCTGCGCTGCAAAAAGGTCGCCGCTTAACATTGGCGTTATACACAAGGAATGTTCATAGATCATGGCAAGGAATCGCGGCCAAGGTGGGCCGATTGAAACAAGGTTGATCAGCCTTTTTGCATCGCTGTTTTTCTCTATCCCAACGGCAGTATTCGTTTGGCTTTGGGTCAATTTGGAGTTGGCCGTCTACTGGGATGGCTTTCTCAGCAGCCGTTACCTTATTTCCTGCATCGTAGTTTTCGCGGTGTTGGCGTTGCTGCTCCCGAAACTTTTTCCGTCTATTCTCGGGGCTGTCTGGCGCGGTATAGCCAAGGTTTGGCATTGGTGGGGGTGGTAGCCTTATGTATAACCAATCGTTCAAGTTCGCTACCGGCCTGGCGGCCGTCCGCCGGACGCTACTACGCTGCGCTCCGCAGGCGCCGCTTAACATTCAGCGTTAGCCGAGAACCGGGCCATGGGAAGTAAGATCCACCAAAATATTAAGATCGAAGCATGACTGTTTTATACGATTCCCGATTCGTGCCCGCTCACGATATGGATTTTCATGCGCAAGTACTTCTTATGAATGAGGCTCCCGGTCCCGACGAAGCTGTCTCGGGAGTACCGCTCTATGGGCAGCAAGGCGCGAATCTATTTCATGCGCTGAGAGCAGCCGGCATTGTATGGGCCGAAAATTTTGGAAAGTTCATATGGCCTAAAAATGACCGCAATCTACATGATGTGCGTCAGAGGAAGAAAAGGTCGTTTCTTGCTACGCGGGCACAATACATTACTTGTACAAATGCATTCCCATACTGGCCAAAACCAAGCGATAATATTGATAGTTTTTGTCCTCCTCTTAAAAAGGATGTTTGTGGGATTGAAAATATTGAGCGCATAAAAGGAGAGATACTAGCGTCCCACTCGGTTCTGGTAATTTGTGGACGCTACGCATATATTGCTTGTACTGGTGAGGAACTTTGTCATCCATCAAAGCGTGAGTATACAGAGCTGACAAGCGAGGAATTAAAAACTACCAATACTAGACTTAATTCAAATTTCAAAAAAGGTTGGTATATGGGCCATACACGCAGATGGTCCCTCAATAAACACAGATCTTCCCCTCCGTTAAGAGAGCTGGCGAGAACTCTGGATTGGCAGCTTTCTGGCCAAATTACATAAAAGGAATAATTATGCCTAGAGCAATGCTATCCCTAATTTTAACGCTATGGTTTATGACACCGGTGAATTCTTTCGGTGAAGAACAAATGTCGTTCAAAGGAATTAAGTTTGGGATGAAGGCTGCTGAGATTGCTAAGCTAGCGGGAGGCGATCTAGAGTTCGGATGTGCGTCTGCTATAGCAGACGACGAAAATCCATGGACTTACGGAGGAATCGATGACTGGTCTGCTAGCTGTGTCGAGGGCCGAAGTGAATCAAAGCGAGTTCCCGGAACCTCTGGTTTGTATCAGCTCAGTTCAATCGTCAGCAGTGATAAGAACGCTCTTGCGAAGTGGGCTGACGAAGACACTTATTCTGTTGAGGAGCTTGCCGAAGTGTTTTCCAAGGTTTTCGGGAAATTTGAAATTGACACAAAGGTTGTCAAGAACGGCCTTGGAGAAGAATTTATCAAGAAGCATGCAACCGCTTCGCGCGGAGGAGCGGTCATGCATATTGGGGATGACACAAGCGGATCGAACCACGAAGACTACATCATTCTTCGGATAGTCAGCCTTGACTATTTATCTAAAGAAGCTGCCTGGGAAAACGAGCAGGACGCCCAAAAGCTGAAAGACGCTAAATCTGATTTTTGACTGCCCACAGAGTGAATCTATCGGCTAACCAGTGCAGGCACGGGACGCTCCTGATGTCGCGCCCATGCTGCAAGCGTTAAAGGTAGGCAGGAACCATGGCACGGAAGCAATTCCTGGACGGAACAATCAGAATTGGCGATCTCTCGGAGGTCACTGGTCTGCGCATAGCTCAAGTCACAGCAGGAACAGGCAGGGCCTTTCAGGTCATTGCATTACCGGGTGAGGAAATCGTCTATTGGTCATTTTTGCGTGCCAAAGTAAATCGGTTCGCTATCAAGCAAGCTGAAGAGTGGAAGATTCCCGTCGATTTTGCCTCAAACCTTTTTGGAAAGTCATTGAGGTTCAAGTACAGCTATGCGCCTCACGAGTACATTCTAGGCGCAGCATTTTGCATGACGGTTGCTAGCTTTTTACACATAGATATGGACAGTTCGAACGTGCCGGTCGCTTTATTGGTTGGGTTCGGTGTATTTCAATTATTACAAGCTTATAGGTCGCGAGCTGTCCTCAAAAACCAGCTGCCGGAAGGTGTGGAAATGGTTATGCCGGGTGACAACGTGAAGATGAGTGTTACCCTGATTGCTCCGATCGCCATGGAAGATGGCCTGCGCTTCGCGATTCGTGAAGGTGGTCGTACCGTTGGTGCCGGCGTAGTCTCAAAGATCATCGAATAAATTATTCGATGATCTAAGGAAAAAGGGGCTGAAAGTCAGCCCCTTTTTCTGTTTCAGCCGCACAATCTGACCTGGTAGAGTCGCTGCTCATCGCAGTTGACACTGCTGGGTATTATGCATACAATGCGGCTCCTTTTTTTGAAGGTCGGCTAACTAGTAGCTGCTACGAGTGGAGTTTGGTGCATCATGCAAAGCCAAAAAATTCGAATCCGGTTGAAGGCGTTTGATTATCGCCTGATCGACCAGTCAACGCAGGAGATTGTCGATACCGCGAAGCGGACCGGCGCTCAAGTGCGTGGACCAATCCCTCTGCCGACGCGGAAGGAAAAGTACACCGTTCTGATTTCACCGCACGTCAACAAAGACGCGCGCGATCAGTACGAGATTCGTACACACAAGCGTTTGCTGGATATCGTCGAGCCGACGGAAAAGACAGTAGATGCTTTGATGAAGCTGGATCTGGCAGCAGGTGTAGACGTTCAGATCAGCCTCGGCTAACGCCAAGCGTTAGTCTGTGTAACTGTCATAAGGCCATAGAGGGTGAGAGCCCCGTACACTTAAGAGGTGAAACATGGCAATTGGAATTGTCGGTCGCAAGGCCGGTATGACCCGTATTTTTACGGAAGACGGGCAAGCAGTGTCCGTAACGGTAATTGAGGTTGAGCCCAA
This sequence comes from Marinobacter salarius, assembly GCA_000831005.1. Lineage (GTDB taxonomy): Bacteria > Pseudomonadota > Gammaproteobacteria > Pseudomonadales > Oleiphilaceae > Marinobacter > Marinobacter salarius. The sequence continues at coordinate 3,967,449 of CP007152.1, forward strand.
CCGCATTACCCAGCTGAAAACTCTTGAAAGCGATGGCTATCGCGCGGTTCAGGTAACCGTTGGTAAGCGTCGTTCCTCTCGTGTGACTAAAAGCGAAGCGGGCCATTACGCCAAAGCCGGAGTAGAGGCTGGTCGTGGTCTGTGGGAATTCCGTCTCGCTGATGGCGAAGGCGAAGAGCTGGCTGCAGGCGGAGAGATTACCGCTTCCATCTTTGAAGATGGCCAGGTCGTTGATGCTGTTGGTCAGTCCAAGGGTAAAGGTTTCCAGGGCGGCGTAAAGCGCTGGAACTTCTCCATGCAGGACGCCACACACGGTAACTCCCTTTCTCATCGTGCTCCGGGTTCTATTGGTCAGAACCAGACTCCGGGCAAGGTATTCAAGGGCAAAAAGATGGCGGGCCAGATGGGCAATGCGCAGGTGACCGTGCAGAACCTGCAAGTCGTCCGTGTCGACGCCGAGCGCAACCTTCTGCTGATTCGTGGTGCCGTTCCGGGCGCGACCGGCGGAAATGTTGTCATCAAGCCTGCAGTTAAAGCCTGAGGAGCGGTGCGATGGAATTGACTATTACAGGTAGCGGCAAGGGAATCTCGGTTTCCGACGCTGCATTCGCCAAAGATTTTAATGAGTCACTGGTTCACCAGGTTGTCACCGCGTATATGTCCGGTGCGCGCCAGGGTACCCGTGCTCAGAAAACACGTTCGGAAGTCGCTGGTGGTGGTAAGAAGCCCTGGCGTCAGAAGGGTACGGGTCGTGCCCGTGCCGGTACCATCCGCAGTCCGCTGTGGCGGTCCGGTGGTGTTACCTTCGCTGCCAAGCCTCAGAGTTTTGAGCAGAAGGTAAACCGCAAAATGTACCGCGCAGCGATGCGCTCCATTTTTTCCGAGCTGGTCCGTCAGGAGCGCCTGGTTGTGGTCGACGACATGAATGTCGAAACGCCCAAGACCAAGGCCTTCACTGCCAAGCTGAGCGATATCGGTGTCAGTAACGCGCTGATTCTGTCCGACAACGTCGAGCAGAATCTGCACCTGGCCTCGCGCAATATCCCGCACGTTGATGTGCGTGATGTCGCCGGCCTTGACCCGGTTAGCCTTGTCGCCTTCGACAAAGTGGTTGTGACTGTTCCCGCTCTGAAGAAAATCGAGGAGATGCTGGGATGAATCAGGAACGTATTTACAAGGTTCTTCTTGGGCCTCACGTATCAGAGAAAGCCTCTCTGGTCGCGGAAAGTGGTCAGGTGGTGTTCCGTGTAGCCCCTGACGCAACCAAGCCCGAGATCAAGAAAGCCGTTGAGCAGCTGTTCAACGTCACCGTCGAAGGTGTTCAGGTTCTGAACCGTAAGGGTAAGCTCAAGCGTACCGTTCGCGGCTTCGGCAAGCGTGCTGACATTCGTAAGGCTTACGTTAAGCTTGCGGACGGTCAGGACATTGATTTTCTGGATGTGGAATAAGGTAAAGGGGTCGTAAAATGCCGATCGTCAAAACCAAGCCAACATCTGCCGGCCGCCGTCACGTTGTTAAGCTCTTTAACCCTGATCTTCACAAGGGGCGCCCTTACGAGCCGTTGGTAGAAACTCTTAGTAAATCGGGTGGTCGTAACCATTTTGGTCGCATCACTACCCGTCACATTGGTGGTGGACATAAAAAACACTACCGTGTCATTGACTTTAAGCGGACCAAAGATGGTATCCCGGCGACTATCGAGCGCCTGGAATACGATCCTAACCGCTCTGCGCACATTGCGCTGATCAAGTACGCCGATGGCGAGCGTCGCTACATTATCGCTCCCAAAGGTATGCAGATTGGTGACCCTGTGCGCTCCGGCATCGACGCGCCGATTAAAGTAGGAAGCACGCTTCCGCTCCGGAATATTCCGGTCGGTTCTGTGATTCACTGCGTCGAAATCAAGCCTGGCAAAGGTGCTCAGCTGGCTCGCTCTGCGGGCGCATCCGTACAGCTGGTTGCTCGGGAAGGGGCTTATGCCACCATCCGCCTGCGCTCAGGTGAAATGCGTAAGGTGCTTGTTGACTGTCGCGCAACGTTGGGCGAAGTGTCCAACAGCGAACACAGCCTCAAGCAGCTTGGTAAAGCGGGTGCATCACGTTGGCGCGGTAAACGTCCAACAGTACGTGGTGTTGCTATGAACCCAGTTGACCACCCACATGGTGGTGGTGAAGGGCGTACCTCTGGCGGGCGTCACCCGGTTACTCCGTGGGGTGTTCCGACCAAAGGGCATAAGACTCGTAAGAACAAACGTACTGATAAGATGATAGTACGTCGTCGTTCAGCCAAGTAAACGACTACATAGAGGTAAATGCTGTGCCACGTTCTTTGAAGAAAGGTCCTTTTATAGACCTGCATCTGTTGAAGAAGGTCGAGGCAGCTCTGGAAGCTAACGACAAGCGGCCGATCAAAACCTGGTCCCGCCGGTCGACAGTGTTTCCGGAGATGGTAGGCCTGACCATTGCAGTCCACAACGGCAAGCAGCACGTGCCGGTTTATGTCACCGAAGATATGGTCGGGCATAAGCTGGGTGAGTTCGCGGCGACGCGTACTTATCGTGGTCATGCGGCCGACAAGAAAGCTAAACGCTGATTGTGAGGTAATAGAAATGGAAGTAGCAGCCAAGTACAAGGGCGCTCGCCTCTCAGCTCAGAAAGCGCGTCTTGTCGCTGACCAAGTACGCGGCAAGGCTGTTGAGGACGCCCTGAACATTCTGACTTTCAGCCCGAAGAAGGCGGCGGTCATTCTCAAGAAAGCGCTTGAGTCTGCCATGCTAACGCTGAGCACAACGAAGGTCTGGACGTAGATGATTTGCGGGTTTCCACCGTTATGGTGGATGAGGGTCCGACGCTCAAGCGAATCAAAGCTCGAGCCAAGGGGCGCGCTGACCGGATTTTCAAGCGCACCTGTCATATCACCGTCAAGGTCGCCGACAAGTAGGAGATGCTCAGATGGGTCATAAAGTAAATCCAACCGGCATGCGCTGGGTGTGATCAAAGAGCACAACTCAGTGTGGTACGCCGAAAAGGCGGAATACGCGAACAACCTGTTGAATGATATTCAGGTTCGCGAATTCCTGGACAAGCGCCTGGTAAAGGCGTCTGTCAGCAAGATTGTGATCGAGCGCCCTGCTCAGAACGCCCGTATCACGATCCATACAGCCCGTCCCGGTATTGTTATCGGTAAGAAGGGTGAAGATGTTGACCGTCTGCGTCGCGAAGTCAGCGACATGATGGGTGTGCCCGTGCACATCAACATCGAAGAAGTCCGCAAGCCGGACCTGGATGCCCGCCTGGTCGCGCAGAACGTTGCCGGTCAGCTGGAGCGTCGTGTGATGTTCCGTCGCGCTATGAAGCGTGCGGTACAGAACGCCATGCGCCAGGGTGCGAAAGGCATCAAGATTCAGGTAGGCGGTCGTCTCGGGGGTGCTGAAATTGCCCGTTCCGAGTGGTATCGCGAAGGTCGTGTACCTCTGCACACACTGCGTGCAGACATTGATTACTCGACCTACGAAGCGAAAACCACTTACGGCATTATCGGCGTCAAGGTATGGATCTTCAAAGGTGAGATTCTTGGTGGTATGGAGCAGGTCCGTGCTGACAAGAAAGCCTCTGGGAAGAAAGGTTCTAAGTAAAGGGGCACTCAAATGCTGCAACCAAAACGCACCAAATTTCGCAAGGTAATGAAAGGCCGTAACACCGGTCTTGCGCACCGTGCTAACAAGGTGAGCTTCGGTGAATACGGATTGAAGGCGACAAGCCGTGGACGTATAACTGCGCGCCAGATTGAGGCAGCGCGTCGTACCATGACTCGCCGCATCAAGCGGGGCGGTAAGATCTGGATCCGGATTTTCCCGGACAAGCCGATCTCCAGCAAGCCGCTCGAAGTACGAATGGGTAAAGGTAAGGGTTCTGTCGAGTACTGGGTGGCTGAAATTCAGCCAGGCCGGATGCTGTATGAGATGGAAGGTGTTTCCGAGGAAATCGCTCGTGACGCGTTCACTCTTGCTGCGGCCAAGCTGCCCGTACAGACCACCTTTGTAACGAGGACGGTGATGTGATGAAAGCAACAGAGCTGCGTGACAAGTCAGTCGAGGAGCTGAACAAAGAGCTGATCGACCTCCTGAAGGAGCAGTTCAACCTGCGCATGCGTAAGGCGACAGGTCAGCTGAATCAGTCTCATCTTCTTCCGAAGGTGAAGCGTGACATTGCTCGCGTGAAAACAGTTATGAATGAAAAGGCAGGACAGTAACATGACTGAAGCTACCCAAACTGCCAGAACCCTGAGCGGCAAGGTCGTGAGCAACAAAATGGAGAAATCCATTGTGGTTCTGGTTGAGCGCCAGGTTAAGCATCCTCTGTACGGTAAGTACATGAAGCGTTCATCCAAAATTCATGCTCACGACGAGAGCAATCAGTGCAACATCGGTGACACCGTTACAATCCAGGAAACCCGCCCGGTCTCCAAGACCAAAAGCTGGGCTCTGGTGGAAGTCACCGAACGCGCATCGAAGGTGTAACTCGCCCGGACGGTGAGTCTTGTCGTAACGGCAAAGTGGTTTCTGCTGGAGAATAACCATGATTCAGACTCAAACAATGCTTGAAGTCGCGGACAACAGTGGTGCACGTCAGGTGATGTGCATCAAGGTCCTGGGCGGTTCACATCGGCGTTATGCCAGCGTTGGGGATATCATCAAGGTAACCGTTAAGGAAGCCATCCCCCGCGGTAAAGTGAAAAAAGGCCAGGTCCTGAAAGCTGTCGTTGTACGTACCCGTAAAGGTGTGCGTCGTCCCGACGGGTCGCTTATTCGTTTCGACGGAAACGCGGCAGTACTTCTGAACAATCAGGACGCACCCATTGGTACCCGTATCTTCGGACCGGTTACCCGTGAACTGCGAAATGAGAAGTTCATGAAAATTATTTCACTGGCACCCGAAGTACTTTAAGGACCAGAGGCCGGTTATGAAAAAGATCAAACGAGATGACGAAGTAATCGTCACTACGGGGAAAGACCAAGGCAAACGTGGTAAAGTCCTGAAGGTTCAGGACGATGGCCGGGTTGTTGTTTCTGGGATCAATATGATCAAGAAGCACACCAAGCCAAACCCGATGCTCGGCACCCCAGGTGGCATCGTCGAAAAAGAAGCACCTATCCAGGCTTCCAACGTGGCTATTTTTAATCCGCAGACCGGCAAAGCCGATCGCGTAGGCTTCCAGATCAAGGAAGACGGCGCTAAAGTGCGGATCTTTAAGTCCACGAAAGAAGTCGTCGATAACCAGTAAGCGGTGGTGGTTACGATGCTTAACATGAAAGAGCAGTACAGTAAGGAAGTGGTACCCGCCCTGCAGAAAGAGTTCAGCTACAAGAACATCATGCAGGTGCCGCGTATCGAAAAGATCACCCTGAATATGGGTGTCGGCGAAGCGGTCGGTGACAAGAAGCTGATTGAAAATGCCGTGGCGGATCTTGAGCGCCTGGCAGGTCAAAAAGCCGTTGTCACTTTGGCACGTAAATCCGTAGCGGGCTTTAAAATCCGTGAAGGTTGGCCGATCGGTTGTAAAGTTACCCTGCGCGGTGAGCGTATGTGGGATTTCTTTGATCGTCTGGTTCACATTGCGGTACCCCGCATTCGTGACTTCCGCGGTCTGAATCCCAAGTCCTTCGATGGTCGCGGTAACTACAGCATGGGTGTGCGTGAGCAGATCATTTTCCCCGAGATCGAGTACGACAGAGTCGACAAGATCCGTGGACTTGATATCACCATTACCACCACTGCCGGTACCGACGATGAAGGTCGCGAACTGTTGAAAGCCTTCGGCTTTCCGTTCAAGAAATAAGGAACGAGTGTAATGGCTAAGGTTTCCATGAAGAACCGCGAGTTCAAGCGCGAAAAAACCGTTGCGAAGTACGCAGCGAAGCGCGCCGAACTCAAGGCGATTATCAAGAACCCGAATACCAGCGATGATGACCGTTGGGATGCACAGATGAAGCTGCAACAGCTTCCTCGTGATGCGTCTCCCTCGCGTCTTCGTAATCGTTGCCAGGTTACAGGTCGTCCCCACGGCGTTCTGCGCAAGTTCAAGCTGTCACGTATTAAGTTGCGTGAAGCTGGCATGCGCGGCGACGTCCCGGGCCTGACCAAAGCAAGCTGGTAAGGCAGGTACACTGACCGCAGGTCAGGTGCCCGTTGGTAAGCGGTGCGGCGCGCCGCTGCACAACTAAAAAGATCAGGAGTCTCATACCAATGAGTATGCAAGATACGCTTGCGGATATGTTTACCCGTATCCGTAATGCACAGATGGCACAGAAGGCCGATGTGGCCATGCCGTCTTCAAAGATGAAGATCTCCGTAGCCCAGGTCCTTAAGGACGAAGGTTACGTAGCCGATTTTTCCGTCTCAGCTGACGCGAAACCCGAGCTGACCATTAACCTCAAGTACTTCGGTGGCAAGCCGGTTATTGAGGAAATCAAGCGGGTCAGCCGTCCGAGTCTGCGCCAGTACAAGGGCGCTGGGGAGCTGCCGAAGGTATCCGGTGGTCTGGGAGTCGCGATTGTCTCTACGTCCAAGGGCGTAATGACAGACCGCGCTGCACGTGCTGCCGGCGTGGGTGGCGAAGTCATCTGCACCGTATTTTAGGAGATACACATGTCCAGGGTTGCCAATAATCCTGTCGTGCTGCCTTCCGGTGTTGAGGTTAAGCTGAACGGACAGGAAATTAATGTGAAGGGGTCCAAAGGATCGCTTCAATTCACCATCCACCATGTGGTAGAGGTCACGCAGGAAGAAAACGTTCTGCGCTTCGCACCCCGTGATGGAGCCAAACAGTCCCGCGCTCTTGCTGGTACTACCCGCGCATTGGTCAACAATATGGTGACCGGTGTGTCTACAGGCTTTGAGCGCAAGCTCGCGCTGACGGGCGTAGGCTACCGTGCCCAGGCGCAAGGTAAGAAGCTCAATCTGACGCTGGGTTTTTCACACCCGGTTGAGTATGAGCTGCCCGAGGGGATTACCGCTGAAACTCCGTCCAATACGGAAGTTGTGATTCGCGGAATCGACAAGCAACAGGTTGGCCAGGTCGCTGCAGAAGTCCGCGCATTCCGTCCGCCAGAGCCTTACAAAGGCAAGGGTGTGCGTTATGCGGATGAGCAGGTCAGACGCAAAGAAGCCAAGAAGAAATAAGGCGGGACTATGAGCGCGAATAACGAAAGATTGCGTCGCGCACGCAAAGTGCGCATGAAGATCCGTAAGCTGGGCACCAACCGCCTGTGTGTACATCGTACACCCCGGCACATGTACGCCCAGGTTACCACTGCAGACGGCAGCAAGGTGCTGGCGGCTGCCTCCACGTTGGATAAGGACCTGCGCCAGGGTGCAACCGGTAACGTGGACGCTGCCAAAAAGGTCGGTCAGTTGATTGCTGAGCGTGCCAAGGCAGCAGGTGTAGAGCAGGTCGCTTTTGACCGCTCCGGTTACCGTTATCATGGTCGCGTCCAGGCTCTGGCCGACGCAGCCCGTGAAGCTGGCTTGCAATTCTAAGAGGTGGAGAAGATGAGCGTTAACGAACAGAAGGCGCCTGAGCTCCAGGAGAAGCTGGTTCAGGTCAATCGCGTCGCCAAGGTTGTTAAGGGCGGTCGTATTTTTGCCTTCACTGCACTGACTGTAGTGGGTGATGGTAAAGGACGCGTTGGTTTCGGTCGTGGCAAGGCGCGTGAAGTGCCGGTTGCGATCCAGAAAGCGATGGAAGCTGCACGCAAGAACATGGTCGACATCCCGCTTGACGGAAATACCCTGCAGTACGCGGTTAAAGCGCAGCATGGTGGTTCCAAGGTCTACATGCAGCCTGCATCAGAAGGTACCGGTATCATCGCCGGCGGCGCTATGCGTGCCGTACTGGAAGTAGCGGGTGTGCAGAACGTACTGTCCAAGTGTTACGGGTCCACCAACCCGGTGAACGTGGTACGTTCCACCATCAAGGGTCTCCAGGCAACTCAAGCGCCTGAAGATATTGCAGCCAAGCGCGGTAAATCCGTGGAAGAGATTCTGGGTTGAAGTCATGGCGAACGCAAAAACGATCAAAGTAACACTGACCCGCAGCCCCATCGGCTGTCAGCCCAAGCACAAGCTGTGCGTCAAGGGCCTGGGTCTCCGTAAAATCGGTCACACCGTGGAAGTGGAAGATACCCCTTCCATCCGCGGGATGATCAGCCGGGTTAACTACCTGGTGCAGGTAGAGGAGAACTAAGATGCGTCTGAACGAACTTAGTCCGGAGCCTGGTTCACGTCCTGCCGCCAAGCGCGTGGGTCGCGGTATCGGTAGCGGCCTCGGCAAGACCGGTGGTCGTGGTCACAAGGGTCTTAAGGCCCGTTCCGGCGGCAGTGTCGCGCCTGGTTTCGAGGGCGGCCAGCAGCCGTTGGCCCGTCGTCTGCCGAAATTCGGTTTCACCTCGCGCCAGCAGCGCTATGTGGCTGAAATTCGTCTGAACGAACTGGCGAAAGTCGACGGTGACGTAGCTGATCTCGAGGCCCTGAAGAAGGCTGACATCGTTCGCGAAGAAATTCGTGAAGCGAAGGTTATTCTGTCCGGCGAACTGAGCCGCGCAGTGACTGTCAAGGGTCTGAAGGTGACCAAAGGCGCACGCGAGGCGATCACTGCCGCGGGCGGTAAAGTCGAAGACTAAGGCGAGTCGAGGACTAAATGGCCAAGAACGCATCATTGCCTGCGGGCGCGGGTAAAGGACTGGCAGAGCTGCGATCGCGGCTCTGGTTCGTCTTCCTGGCATTGCTGGTGTACCGGATCGGTGCCCACATCCCGGTGCCGGGTATTAACCCCGACCGTCTGGCGGCACTGTTTGAACAGAACCAGGGCACAATCCTGAGCATGTTCAACATGTTTTCCGGTGGTGCGCTTGAGCGGATGAGCATCTTCGCACTTGGTATCATGCCGTATATTTCAGCCTCTATTATTATGCAGTTGATGACAGCGGTCAGTCCGACGCTGGAGCAACTGAAGAAGGAGGGTGAAGCTGGCCGTCGCAAGATAAGCCAGTACACGCGGTATGGTACGGTTATCCTGGCCCTGGTTCAGGGCTTTGGTATTTCTGTCGGGCTGGCATCCCAGGGTGTGACCTTCAACGACAGCTTCAGCTTCCACTTTGTGGCTGTGGTATCCTTTGTCAGTGGTGCCGTGTTCATGATGTGGTTGGGTGAGCAGATCACCGAGCGCGGCGTCGGCAACGGGATTTCCCTGCTGATTTTTGCCGGTATTGTTGCTGGCCTTCCAGGTGCCATAGGGCAGACCCTGGAGCAAGCGCGTAACGGCGAGATGAGTCTGTTGGTGGTTCTGGGTATTGGTATCCTGGCGGTTGCTGTAATTGGCTTCGTGGTGTTTATGGAGCGTGGTCAGCGTCGACTGACGATCAATTACGCGAAGCGCCAGCAAGGTCGGCGGGTATTTGCTCAGCAGTCCAGCCATTTGCCTTTAAAAGTGAATATGGCAGGCGTTATTCCGCCGATCTTCGCTTCCTCCATTCTGCTGTTCCCGGCGTCGCTGGGGCAGTGGTTCGGTCAGGGCGAGGGCATGGAATGGCTGAGTGATATTTCCCAGGCATTGGCACCTAGCCAGCCGCTATACATCATTCTGTTCGCAGCAGCAGTCGTTTTCTTCTGCTTCTTCTATACAGCGTTGATGTATAACCCGAAAGAAGTTGCGGATAACCTCAAGCGCTCAGGCGCGTTTATTCCGGGCATTCGTCCGGGCGATCAGACTGCCAAGTATATTGATGGTGTGCTGACCCGCCTGACTCTGTTCGGTGCAATGTACATTGCAGCAGTGTCCCTGTTCCCTCAGTTTCTGATGGTTGCCGGGAATGTACCGTTCTATCTGGGCGGCACGTCTCTGCTGATTGTTGTAGTCGTGGTGATGGATTTCATGGCTCAGGTTCAGTCGCACCTGATGTCTCATCAATATGATTCGTTGATGAAGAAGTCCAATCTCAAGGGCTATGGTCGGAACGGATAATTTCGTTCCCCTTGAAAACTGGAGTCGACAATGAAAGTACGCGCTTCGGTAAAGAAAATTTGCCGTAACTGCAAAGTAATTCGTCGCAATGGCTCAGTACGAGTCATTTGCTCGGAGCCTCGCCACAAGCAGCGTCAGGGTTAATCCTTACGGATTCAGCACTGACATTGTAAAGGGTACGATTAATGGCGCTTGACCTCAGGTGGGGTCAGGCGCTATTATTTCGCGCCCTTTTATAGTGGCGGAAAATTCACACAGCAAAGCTTTGAACGCGGAGTAATTTGGATGGCACGTATAGCCGGTGTCAATATACCCGATCACAAACATGCTGTTATCTCTCTGACTTACATTTTTGGAGTCGGTAAGACAGCAGCCCAGAAGCTTTGCGATGCAACCGGTGTTAAGCCGGACGTCAAGGTCAAGGACCTGTCCGACGAGCAGCTTGAATCACTTCGTACAGAAGTAGGCAAGCTGGCCGTTGAAGGCGATCTGCGTCGTGAAGTTCAGATGAACATTAAGCGTTTGAAGGATCTCGGTTGCCACCGTGGTCTGCGCCACCGTCATGGACTCCCTGTCCGTGGCCAGCGCACAAAGACCAACGCCCGCACCCGTAAAGGTCCTCGCAAACCTATTCGTAAGTAACAGGTAGGCAAACATGGCAAAGCCAGGTACACGTACCCGTAAAAAGGTGAAAAAGACGGTTGTTGATGGCGTCGCGCACATTCACGCGTCCTTCAACAACACTATCGTGACCATTTCTGACCGTCAGGGCAACGTATTGTCCTGGGCCACTTCTGGTGGGTCCGGTTTCCGTGGGTCACGCAAGAGTACACCTTTTGCTGCGCAGGTAGCAGCTGAAAGAGCCGGTAATGCGGCTGCTGAATACGGCCTTAAAAACCTGGACGTAGAGGTTAAAGGTCCGGGGCCCGGACGTGAATCTGCGGTTCGTGCGCTGAACGCGTGCGGCTACAAGATCACTAACATCACTGATGTGACGCCGATTCCCCATAACGGTTGTCGTCCGCCCAAAAAGCGCCGCGTCTAACACAGGAGACAGTGAATTATGGCTCGTTACATAGGCCCGAAGTGCAAGCTGTCTCGTCGTGAAGGGACAGATCTTTTTCTGAAGAGCGGTGTTCGCGCGCTCGATTCAAAGTGCAACATCGAGACTCCGCCGGGTATGCACGGCGCGCGTCGCGGTCGTCTGTCCGAATATGGCGTACAGCTTCGTGAAAAACAGAAAGTCCGTCGTATATACGGCGTGCTGGAGAAGCAATTCCGCAACTATTACAAAGAGGCCGCCCGCATCAAGGGTGCAACCGGTGAGAACCTGTTGCAGCTGCTGGAAGGCCGTCTTGATAACGTTGTCTATCGCATGGGTTTTGGTTCTACCCGTGCTGAGTCCCGTCAGCTCGTTTCTCACAAAGCGATCCTGGTCAACGATAAGCTGGTGAACATCCCGTCTTATCAGGTCCGTCCGGGTGATGTTGTGAGCGTGCGTGAGAAGGCAAAAAACCAGCTTCGCGTTAAAGGCGCGCTGGATCTGTCTTCCAGCCGCGCACCGGTGAGCTGGGTAGAGGTCGACGCCAGCAAGATGTCCGGCGTTTACAGGTCAGTGCCCGAGCGCACTGAATTGCCGGCCGACATCAACGAGAACCTCATCGTCGAGCTTTACTCCAAGTAAAGCCCAGTTAGCAACGAGAGCAATTAGGGGCGTCTATGCAGCGTTCAGTACATGAGTTATTGACACCTCGTACCATTGACGTGAAAGAATCAAGCGCCATGCGCGCCAAAGTGACCCTGGAGCCTCTGGAAAGGGGCTTCGGTCATACTCTTGGTAGCGCACTGCGTCGGATACTCTTGTCCTCAATGCCGGGCTGTGCCATTACCGAGGCACAGATCGACGGCGTGTTGCACGAGTACAGCGCGATCGAAGGTGTTCAGGAAGACGTCATTGAGATTCTTCTGAATCTTAAAGGCGTGGCCGTGAAAATGGGCGGCCGGGACGATGCCGAGGTAACCCTCAGCAAGAAAGGCCCGGGCGTTGTCACTGCCGGTGATATCAAGCTGGATCACGATGTCGAGATCACCAACCCGGAACATGTGATCTGTCACCTGAGTGCCAATGGTGAAGTGAACATGCGTCTGAAGGTTGCCCGTGGTCGCGGCTATGAGCCTGCTGATCAGCGGGGTCTGGACGAGGACGAAACTCGCGCCATTGGACGCCTGCAACTGGACGCAACTTTCAGTCCGGTCCGCCGTGTTGCCTACGCCGTGGAAAGTGCACGGGTAGAACAGCGCACCGACCTGGACAAGCTAGTTATTGATTTGGAAACCAATGGTACGATCGACCCGGAAGAAGCGATTCGCCGGGCCGCGACCATCCTCCAGCAACAACTGGCCGTGTTTGTTGATTTCGATCACGAGAAAGAACCCGAGCGTGTTGAGGAAGAGGAAGAAATTGATCCGATTCTCCTGCGTCCGGTTGATGATCTGGAATTGACAGTGCGTTCAGCTAACTGCTTGAAAGCTGAGAATATTTACTACATCGGCGATCTGATTCAGCGCACTGAAGTTGAGCTGCTGAAGACGCCTAACCTTGGTAAAAAGTCGCTTACTGAGATCAAGGACGTGCTCGCGTCCCGCGGTCTGTCACTGGGTATGCGTCTTGATAACTGGCCGCCGGCTAGCCTTCGTGGCGACGATCGGGTCCTGGGCGGTTAATCGCCGATTAGTTTAAGGTAAGGAATCAGAGCAATGCGTCATCGTAAGAGTGGTCGTAAGTTCAGCAGGACCAGTGCGCATCGCAAGGCCATGTTCCGTAACATGACTGCGTCACTGGTTGAACACGAGCTGATCAAAACTACGCTCCCGAAAGCGAAAGAACTTCGCCGGGTAGCGGAGCCTTTGATCACGCTGTCAAAGAATGATTCGGTCGCGAATCGTCGTCTGGCGTTTTCTCGCCTGCGTGACGATGCGGCGGTTGCCAAGCTGTTCAATGAGCTTGGTCCCCGTTACAACGAGCGTCCGGGTGGTTACCTTCGTATCCTGAAGTGTGGCTTCCGTGCCGGCGACAATGCCCCCATGGCATTTGTAGAGCTGGTTGGTCGTCCGCTGGACATCGAAGCAGAAGAAGTGGACGAAAGCGAAGATTAAGTTTTTCGCCAAGCCCATAAAAAACCGGAGGTTAATCCCTCCGGTTTTTTTATGTCTCATCACTTGTAGTGTTTATGTCCGATTCTGGGCCAAGACGCCCTTCAGGTACCGCCCGGTATGTGACCCCGTCTCTGCGGCAACATGCTCTGGCGTCCCTTCCGCAATGATCTGACCGCCACCGGAGCCGCCTTCGGGCCCAAGGTCAATGATCCAGTCCGCCGTCTTGATCACATCCAGGTTGTGCTCGATCACTACGATGGTGTTGCCATGATCCCGAAGTCGCTGCAGTACGGTCAGTAGTTGCTGGATGTCGTAGAAGTGCAGGCCGGTAGTGGGCTCATCAAGAATGTAGAGTGTCTTGCCGGTATCGCGCTTGGACAGTTCCTTGGCCAGTTTGACGCGCTGGGCCTCGCCTCCGGAAAGGGTGACTGCACTTTGCCCGAGGCGGATATACGATAGCCCGACGTCCATCAGCGTTTGCAGCTTGCGAGCGAGGAACGGAACCGGGTCGAAAAATTCGCGGGCTTCTTCTACGGTCATCTCCAGCACTTCGTGAATGCTCTTGCCCTTGTATCGGACTTCCAGAGTTTCGCGGTTGTAGCGCTTGCCTTTGCAGACATCGCAGGGGACATACACGTCCGGCAGGAAGTGCATTTCTACCTTGATCACGCCGTCGCCCTGACAGGCCTCACAACGACCGCCCTTAACGTTGAAGCTGAAACGGCCCGGTTTGTATCCGCGGGAACGGGCTTCCTGGGTGCCTGCAAACAGTTCACGTATCGGAGTGAACAGTCCGGTGTAGGTCGCCGGGTTGGAGCGGGGTGTCCGGCCTATGGGGCTCTGGTCGATGTCGATGACTTTGTCGAGCTGGTCCAGCCCTTTCAGGGATTCATAGGGCGCGTGGCTCAGGCTAGTGGCTTTGTTGAGCTTTGCAGCACACACCGGATACAGGGTGCTGTTGATCAGCGTGGACTTGCCGGAGCCCGAAACGCCGGTGACACACGTCATAACACCCAGCGGTAAGGTTAATGTGACACCTTGCAGGTTGTTTCCGGTCGCGCCTGCCAGTACCAGTGGTTTACCCTTCCGGCTATGGCGTTGTTCAGGGATCGCGATCTCTTTTTCGCCGCACAAGTACTGCCCGGTGAGGGAGTCCTTGGAGGCGATGATGTCTTCGGGCGTGCCTTGGGCAATGATGTGGCCACCGTGCACGCCTGCACCCGGCCCGATATCGATCACGTGATCCGCAGCCCGGATGGCGTCTTCGTCGTGCTCGACAACGATAACGGTATTGCCCAGATCCCGCAGATGGAACAGTGTGGCCAGTAGGCGATCGTTATCCCGTTGGTGCAGGCCAATGGATGGTTCATCGAGAATGTACATGACGCCCACAAGGCCGGCACCGATCTGGCTCGCCAGCCGTATGCGCTGGGCTTCGCCGCCGGAGAGTGTATCGGCGCTGCGTTCAAGGGTCAGGTATTCCAGGCCAACGTTAACGAGGAATTGCAGTCGCTGACGAACTTCCTTGAGGATTTTTTCGGCAATTTCGCCCTTGCGGCCAGGAAGGGCAAGTTGTCCGAAATAGTCATGGGCGTCGCCGACAGGCATGTGGGTGACGTCCGAGATGTTGTTCTTCTCAACAAACACATGCCGGGCGCTGCGTCGCAGTCGTGAGCCGCCGCACTCTTTGCAGGGCTGCGTGCTGAGGTTGCGGGCCAGTTCCTCTCGCATGCTCTGTGATTCGGTTTCCCGGTAGCGGCGCTCGAGGTTTGGCAGGATGCCCTCAAAAGGGTGGGCCTTCTCCATGATGTGGCCGCGCGAGTTTACATAGCGGAATGGGACGTCTTCGGTTCCCGTGCCGTAGAGCAGCGCCTGACGAAAATCCTCCGGCAGGTCCTCCCAGGGAGTGTCCATGTTGATGTCGTAATGTTCGGCCACACTGGTCAGCATCTGGAAATAGTACACGGCCCTGCGGTCCCAGCCCTTGATGGCGCCCTCGGCAAGGGTGGCCTCTGGGTGCTGGACGATCTTTTCGGCATCGAAGAATTGCTTGACGCCCAGGCCATCGCAAGTCGGGCAGGCGCCGGCAGGGTTGTTGAAGGAAAACAGTCTTGGTTCCAGCTCGCTGATGGCGTATCCGCACTGGGTACACGCGTAGCGGGCAGAAAACGTATGTTCGTCTCCCTCATTATCCATGGGGGCAACGAGCGCGATGCCATCAGCCAGGCCCAGAGCGGTTTCAAAACTCTCGGCAAGCCGTTGCTCAAGCCCCGGTTTGACCTTGAAGCGGTCGACCACCACGTCAATCTGGTGCTTCCGTTTCTTGTCCAGTGTTGGAACGTCATCGATATCGTAAACACGACCGTCCACCCGCAGGCGGATAAAGCCCTGGCTGCGCATCGTGTCGATGACCTGCAGGTGCTCCCCCTTGCGGTCACGGATGACCGGAGCGAGGATCATCAGCTTGCTGTCATCGGGCATGGCCAACACCTGATCCACCATCTGGCTTACAGTCTGGGCCTCTAGTGGCAGATCGTGATCCGGGCAGCGGGGCTCGCCAGCGCGGGCAAACAGCAGGCGAAGGTAGTCGTAGATTTCGGTGATGGTACCGACGGTAGAACGGGGGTTGTGGGAGGTGCTCTTCTGCTCGATCGAAATGGCCGGCGACAGGCCTTCAATATGATCCACGTCTGGCTTTTCCATCATCGACAGAAACTGCCTTGCGTAGGTGGACAGTGATTCCACGTACCGACGCTGTCCCTCGGCGTAAAGCGTGTCAAACGCCAAAGAAGATTTGCCAGAGCCGGACAGCCCGGTGATAACGATCAGCTTGTCCCTCGGCATATCCAGGTCAATGTTCTTCAGATTGTGGGTTCGTGCCCCTTTGATCTGGATATGGTCCATAACACCTCGCAGTCGGAAAAAACGCAAATTATACCGTGTTTGGCCCCCGCCCGGCCAAGTGCCCGGGACTTTTAAGCAGGTAAATGCACAATGCCCTGCCTGCATGGCTTCTGTTACAATGCGCGGCGATTTCCTGAAGGGCATGTGCCCCTTCTGAACCCTCGTTTCCGGACACAGTAACAGGTCAGGCATCTCATGAATTCACTGGAAAGACGCTCTGTTGCAGCACTGGCATCTGTGTATGCCATGCGGATGCTTGGGCTCTTTATGGTGATGCCAGTGTTCGTGCTTCTTGGCAGTGATCTTGACGGCGCAACACCGGCGCTGATTGGTCTGGCCATCGGTGCCTATGGTCTGAGCCAGGCGCTGCTGCAGATTCCGTTTGGCATGCTGTCTGATCGCGTTGGCCGTAAACGGATGATCTACATCGGGCTGGTACTTTTCGCCGCAGGCAGTTTGCTGGCAGCCTCCACAGACTCCATATACGTTGTAATCGCTGGTCGGATTCTTCAGGGCGCGGGCGCCATCGCCAGTGTTTTGATGGCGTTATTGAGTGATCTGACGCGGGAGGAGGAGCGGACCAAGGCTATGGCAACGGTCGGCATCTCCATCGGCCTGTCATTTTCTGTATCGCTGGTTCTGGGGCCCTTGCTGGGGTCTGTCTCTGGTTTGTCCGGCATTTTTTATGCCACTGCCGTACTCGCGTTGGTGGCAATAATGATCGTCAATCGCGTGGTGCCAACACCCCATGAGCACAAGTCCAGTGCGGATACCCATCCGGCCAGGGCAATGTTGCAAACCGTCCTGTCTGATGGCCGACTGCTGAGGCTGGATTTCGGAATTTTTGCATTACACCTGGTGTTGACCGCGATGTTCCTGGTGTTTCCAACCCTGCTTCAGAATCGGCTGGGGCTTCCCGCTTCGTCACATTGGTGGTTCTACCTGACGGTTATGGTGGCCTCTTTCTTTGCCATGGTGCCGTTTATTATCGTTGGGGAGAAAAAGCGCCGGATGAAACCTGTTTTTTGTGGTGCCATCGCGCTGCTTGCCCTATCAACCGCTTGTGTTGGCGCGCTTGGTGGTGGGCTTGCGATGGCCTGGGGGGTGCTGTTCTTCTTCTTTATGGCGTTTAACCTGCTGGAGGCCAGTTTGCCGTCTCTGGTCAGCAAAGAATCGCCGGCAGCGGCAAAAGGCACTGCTATGGGGGTCTATTCCACGTCGCAATTTTTTGGGGCATTTCTGGGTGGGGCGGTTGGTGGTATTCTGCTCGAGCAGTTGGGTCTTCAGGGCGTGCTTTGGTTTATGGTGGGTGCGCTGCTGATATGGCTCGCGGTGGCGTTGACGATGTCGACCCCGGGCCATACCACCAGTTTCGTGGTACAGTTGCAGCCTGTGGTTTACAGTCAGTTTGATGAGATTGATGACACGCTGAGAAGCATCCCCGGGGTGCAGGATGTTGTCATCCTGGAGGAGGCGGAAACTGCCTACCTGAAGGTGGATCGTCAAACATTTGATGAACTGTCGCTTGCGGGCTTTTCATTTGTCCGGCAGGGCAGCCAATCTTGAAATTCGGAGGTCTGCAGGGAAGGCAGGCCATCCCTGAAAACAGAGTCAGGAGCAGATCATGGCACGAGGCGTAAACAAGGTTATTCTGATTGGGAATCTGGGGCAGGACCCGGAAACCCGCTATACCCCGAATGGCAATGCGGTGGTGAACCTCAACCTTGCAACCGATGAAAGTTACAAGGACAGGCAAACAGGCCAGTTGGTGCCGAAAACCGAGTGGCACCGGATTGTGATGTTCGGCAAGATTGCGAGGTGGCTGGTCAGTACCTGCGTAAGGGCTCAAAGGTCTACATCGAGGGTAAGTTACAGACGCGCAAGTGGCAGGGGCAGGATGGTCAGGATCGCTACACCACCGAGGTAGTGGTGGACATCAACGGCCAGATGCAGATGCTCGACAGTCGTGGTGGCGAAGGCGGCGGCATGAGCAAGGTGCTCCCGCTGGCCGTCCGCAGCAAGCGGGCAATGCCGCGCCAGCAGCCGCGGGCCCGTCTGGGCAGCAATCCGGAGGCGGGGGCTACAGTCAGCCGTCACAAGGCAGCATGCCGGAACCGGTTGATGACTTCGACGACGACATACCCTTCTAGGGTTAGTTACAAAAAGCCCCCGCCAAGCGGGGGCTTTTCTGTTAACGAGTTGCAAAAAGCAGTGAAATAGAACAATAAAACATGGAATTACGTTTACTTTTTCAACTACTATTAAAGTCACTATAAGAATCGTCCATTTTTTAGGCATCGAGGCTTTCGAGTGGCCCTGAGCTTTATTAAAAGCTTTCTGAATCGTTCCGATAAACGGCAGCAGATCTATCTGGAAATTCGTCCTGACGGCATCGCGTGGGCGGAATCCGGAGGTAGCGCGGCTTTTGCCGATTGCTTGCCGGCAAAGCGGGAGTCTGTTCTCCGTGCATTAGTCGGCGAGCGCGCCTGGGCCGGTGTCGATACCACTCTGGTTTTACCGATGGATCAATACCAGGTGTTCCAGTTGGAGCGCCCTGAGGGCGTTGAAGACTCGGAGCTTGGTGATGCCCTGAAGTGGAAACTCAAGGACATTCTCGATTTCAATCCGTCCGATGCAGTCTGCGATGTATTTCCGTTTCCGGAAGATGCTTCCCGTGGCCGCGGGGACCTGGTTAACGTGGTTGCCGCCAGAAAGTCTCTCGTTAGTGAGCTGGTTGCACTGGTCGAGGCATGCGATCTGGCGTTGATTTCCATTGATATCGCCGAGTTGGCTCTACGTAACCTGGTGCCCCGTATTGATCCCGATCATCGGGGGGCGGCCGTGGTGCACATGCGCGAGCGGTTCGGGCAGATGATCGTCTGTAAAGGCGAAACACTGTACCTGTCGCGACGGCTGGACGTGACTTCGGATGACCTCCGGGATGCAGCGCGGCAGGAAAATGCCGTGCAGTCTTTGGCCCTTGAGATGCAACGCTCCCTCGATTATTACGAAAGCCAGTTGGGGCAGGTGCCCCCTGCCGTCATTCGCCTGGTGGCGCGTGATAACCTGATGCCATTGCCCTCCATGCTTGCCTCCTATGTAGCCGCCACTGTTGAAGCGCTGGATTGGGCGCCTTACGGTCTTGATGAGCCCCTGGATAGCCGCTGCCTGGTTGCCTGGGGCGCAAGCCTGTTGCCGACCGGCAAGGGGGCGAAATGATTCAGCAGGTCAACCTCTATACCGATGAACTCCGTCCCCGAAAGGAAAAACTGCAGGCCCGGATGGCGTTGTCCATTCTGGCCCTGGCGCTGGTTGTGATCGTGGTTTCCGCAGGGGTTGTCCGATATCAGGCGTCGCACTTGCAGGCGCAGGTCGATTCGCGGCAGGCTCAGAATGCTCAGCTACAGCGTGCGGTGGAACAATTGACCACTGAGGCGGAAGCCCGCCAACCCGACCCTGAGGTTGAAGCCGCCCTTGAGCGTGTAACCGCGACGCTGGCACGAAGGCAGCGATTGCTGAGTCGTGTGGAGGACCTTGTGGCCAGCGAGGCTGCGGGGTTTTCAGCACAGCTGTCGGCATTAGCCGACAGGTGCCGCAAGGACTCTGGCTGACCCGCATCCGTCTGGACGGTCATCAGGGGAATGTTGCGTTGGCTGGCAGGTCGCAGTCTGGGCGACTTGTGCCGATATACCTCGAAAAGCTTAGCGGGGAGCCCGCCTTCGTGGGCAAGACCTTCGGCAGCTTCCGGCTTGACCGAGAGGAAGACGGGCGCTGGATCGAGTTTCAGGTTGCCACGGACAGGAACTGGGAGGGTGCTGAATGAAACAGGCCTTTCGTCAGCAATTTGATAGAGGCACTGCCTGGTTCGATGACCGCCCTGTTCGCGAGCGGGCAATGATTACTGTAACCGCCGTGGTCCTGGTTCTTTTTGTTGGCTGGGAACTGTGTGTAGCGCCTGTGATGGGCCGCAACGACCAGCTCCAGTCCCGCCTGGATTCTTTGGCCAACACTCAGGCGTCGTTGCTTGAGCAACAACAGGTGTTAACCGCACGCTTGTCCTCCGACCCGTCCCAACAAATTCGGGACAGGCTCGCGGCGCGCCAGCAGCGTCTTGACCAACTCGATGAGGAACTGGCCAAAACCACCGGACGGCTGATCGCGCCGAGGGCATGGTGGGATTATTGCGGGACATCCTGGCGGCCCAGGACGAACTTGAGCTGCTGGGTGTTGAATTGATGCCGCCTGTGCCCGTATTTGAGGACGGTCCCGGCACGCCAGAAGACACTAACAGCAATGACAACAATGAAACCCGTGAGCCGTTGCTGTTCGCACACGATGCGGAAATTGCCATTCGTGGAGGCTATATGGACGTGCTGGCTTACCTCGAGACCCTTGAAGCCATGGACGCCCGCCTCGGTTGGGTGCTGCTTGACTATGATGTCAGTGAGTATCCGCACAACGAGATCCGGGTTCGGGTCAGGACATTGAGCCTGGACCGCGCATGGTTGGGAGTCTGAAATGAGGGTGTTGCTGATCGTATGGATGTTGGCTGCCGGGTATGCCTTTGCCCTTGAGGATCCAACCCGGCCGAGCGGCTTTTCAGGCAGTGCGCCACAGTCAGAACCGGCGAGGGAGTTTTCACTGGCGTCGATATTTATTGGCAATAATCGCAGGTTGGCGGTTATCGATGGAGAGGCCCGCAGGGAAGGGCAGGCGTTTGAGGGGGTTCGCATTCGGCGGATTTACCCCGACCGGGTTGAGCTGGTTGATCAGGGAAGAGTGCGCGTTCTACGCCTGGACCCCCTTCCGCAAGTGCGGAGTTCGCAATGACAGACAAACGAGCTGCTATGACACTGAATCGAACGTTTTTGACCGTGCTGCTGGCAACGTCACTGGCCGCCTGCAGCAATAACCCGCTGATGCGCACCAGCCAGGCCACCTCAACGGACGCTGCCCAGTCGATTGATGACGCGCTGGCGGAGGCCGAAGCCAAATCCGCGTTGCAGCGTGCCGAGCGGGAACAGGCCGCGCGGGCAGGTGTTCCGGAAGAAGTCAGTGCGGCCCTGATGCCGTCGCTGTCTGCTGACACGGATGACGAGGAACGGTTCGATGTCGATGCCCGTGGCCTTGCCGCCGGCCCGTTCTTCGAAGCACTGGTGGATGGTAGCCGGTATAACGTGGTGGTTCATCCCGGTGTTGACGCGGTTGTTGACCTGAGGCTCCGGGACGTGACTGTCCCTGAAGTTATGGATATCGCCAGCGACCTCTATGGCCTGGATATTCAGCGCAACGGGCGACTGTTTCAGGTAAAGGCAGAAAGCGTCCAGACTCGGATGTTCCCGATCGACTACCTGCACTTCAAGCGCAGTGGCGGCTCCGAAACCCGTGTCAGTTCAGGGCAGGTCAGCAGTTCACGTGACAATTCAACCGGTGCGGGTACGTCGCAGGACAATTCCGACAACACTTCAACGGCGAATCTCGTTGGCACTCGCATCTCCACCGAGACCGAGTCCGATTTCTGGACCGATATTCAGCGCGCGCTGCAAATGATCGTAGGGTCAGAGAGCGGCAATCAGGTGATCATCAATCCCGGCGCGGGGCTGGTGATGGTGCGCTCCGATGGAAAGTCCCTGGCGCAGGTGGAAGAGTACCTTCGCCGAACTCAGTTGATTATGCAACGGCAAGTGGTGCTGGAAGCCAAGATCCTGGAGATTGGTCTGAACGAAGGCTATCAGCAAGGCATTAACTGGGCAGATATCCAGAGTGCGTCAAGCGTGACCGCATCGGATGGCTTGCCGGAAGATTTTACCGCACAGGCTCTGGCAGGGCAGGTGATTACTACCTCAGATATCGGTGGGTTGTTCTCGGCCAGCGTCCGGGCGGGTGACTTTACCGGGTTGATCGAATTGCTTGGCGAGCAGGGCAACGTGCAGATTCTCTCCAGCCCCCGAATTTCGACCGTCAACAATCAAAAGGCGGTTATCAAGGTTGGCACCGACGAGTTTTTCGTAACGGACATCGACTTCAACAACAACAACTCGGCAGTGACAGCCACTGACCGGACTTCCACCTCAGTGGAACTGACTCCGTTTTTCTCCGGGATTTCTCTCGACGTTACCCCACAGATTTCAGAAGACGGCGCCATTACCCTGCACGTGCACCCCTCCGTGAGTGAGGTGAATGACCAGAAGAAGGTGATCACGGTGGGTGACCGGGACGTCACGCTGCCTTTGGCACTAAGCACGGTTCGCGAGACCGACAGTGTGATCCGCGCCGAAAGTGGCCAGATTGTGGTGATTGGCGGATTGATCCAGAACACCAGCGAAGACAACAACTCGGCAGTGCCCTTCTTCAGTGAAATTCCCCTGTTGGGAGAGTTGTTTAAACAGCGCCGGTTCCAGTCTCGCAAGAGCGAGCTGGTCATCCTGTTGCGCCCCGTGGTTGCCGGCAGCCAGCAGATGAATGCGGATGTATCGGCCAGTCGCGACCGGATGCGGGTTCTGCGGGAACTGCTGGAGTCTTCCGAGTCTGTGAAACCCCAACCGGAGAAAGCCAGGCGCTAGCATGTACGAAGCTCATTTCGGACTGCAGGAAGCACCGTTTGCATTGACGCCCAACACCCGGTATTTCCTCCGGGCACGCAGCCACAGCGATGCGCTGGAACTGCTGTTGGTGGCCTTGCGTGAGCGGGAAGGCTTTATAAAAATCACCGGCGAGGTTGGTACCGGCAAAACCCTGCTGTGCCGGTTGTTGCTCAATGAACTGGAGCGGGATGCCCATACGGCCTACATTCCCAACCCGCACCTGACACCGGAGACCCTCTACGAGGCAGTGGCCGAGGAACTGGGTGTGGACGTTGGGCGATGCGCCAACACCCACCAGATACTGAAAGCTCTGAACGAGCGCCTGATTGCGCTGGCCATGGAGCAACGCCAGGTGGTGCTGGTGATTGATGAAGCCCAGGCCATGCCCGAGGAAACCATCGAGGCGCTGCGTCTGTTGACCAATCTGGAAACCGAAAGTGCCCGGCTATTACAAGTGGTGCTGTTCGGGCAACCGGAACTGGACCAGATACTCCAACGAGACAGCATGAGGCAGCTACGGCAACGGATTACGTTCCAGTACCGTCTGGCGCCGTTGGACAAGGTGTCGGTGGCACAGTATCTCAGGCATCGCCTGTCCCAGGCGGGGTACAACGGCGGTGATCTGTTTGCACCCTCCGCGCTGCGTTTGATTTCCCGCTCATCCGGTGGCATCCCGCGGTTGGTCAATATTATCGCCCATAAGTCCCTGTTGTCAGCGTGGGGCCGGGGCGACCACCAGGTCAGCCGCTGGCACGTGATGCAAGCGGTCAGGGACACTGACAGCGCCCGCGTGCCCAACCTTCTGGTGAGGTGGCTATGAGTTTGCTTAATGATGCACTGCGGGCTGCCGAGCAGCGCCAGGACAGGCCTGTGGCGCCCGGAGTCTATGCAGGTGGTCAGGCGCAGGCTGGCAATCGCAAGCCCGTGTTTATGATTGTGTTGGTGGTTCTGGCGATCGTCGTTGCTGGCCTTGGTGGCTACTGGCTGTTCTCGATCAACTCCTCTTCTGCCTCCGCAGAAACGGCGGAAGCCGAAAAGCCATTGTCGTCGCCTGCAATGGTTGAGCCGGAACCGGTTCAAATACAGGCATCCACCCCGCAGACACCCGCGTCACAAAACCCGGCGCCAGAGCCGTTGTCACCGGAACCGCTGTCACCGGAACCCATGGAACCCGACACCACGCAGCAGGAGCCAGCCCAGTCGCCCCCTGCCTCGGTGGCGAAAAGGGAAAAGGTTGAACCGTCATCGACGGAGCCAGAGAAAGAGGCAGAAACAGAAGCTAAGGAAACGGAACCCGAAAAGACTGCCATGGCTGATGTGAAACAGGTGCCGGAAACGCCGGCTGCGACCGATCGCAGCACTGCAAGGGACCTGGAAAGGTTGGTGGCGCAGGGCCGTATTACCGACGCAGAGCGCCGTCTTGCGGCCCTGACCCGGGAGCAGGACGCCCCCCGCAGCCGCTATGTGGTTGCCAGGGCATTGCTGGTTGATGGCAAACAGGATCAGGCCCTTGGCTGGCTGCCCGCGGAGGTTACCGCACAAAACCCGGCTTTGCGTTTGCTGAGAGCAAGGGCCCTGCACGCCAACAATGATCTGGGTGCGGCCCTCAACACACTGACGTCGAGCATTCCGCCTGTGGAAGGACATGCCGAATACCGCGTTACGCTGGCAACGTTGCTGCAACAACAAGGTGACAGTGCAGAAGCCGCCCGGCACTGGGCGGTACTGATTGCCTGGGATGACAGCCAGGCTCCCTGGTGGGTGGGGCTGGCGATTTCCCTCGAGACACAGGGCGAGCTGGCCGGAGCGGCCAGGGCCTACCGGCAGGCAGCCGAACTTCCGGGATTGCCCCGGTCGTTGGCCGACTACGTACAGCAACGCCTGCAGGCATTGCGGGCAGGATGATCCATGGCTGAAGCAAAGAAAAAAATCCGCATAGGCGACCTGCTGGTCCAGAACGATGTCATCACTGAGCAACAGTTGATGACCGCCTTGCGTGAGCAGAAAAATACCGGACGCAAGCTGGGCCGTACCCTGATCGATCTGGGCTATGTGGAAGAGGACAACCTCCTCAACATCCTGTCACGCCAACTGGATGTGCCATTCGTTCAGTTGCGCCACTTCCAGTTCAACAACGAGCTGGTCAAGAAGCTGCCGGAAGCCATGGCCCGCCGTTTCCGCAGCATCGTATTGGCGGAACAGAGCGGCGAATTGCTGGTAGGTATGGCCGACCCGCTCGACATCTTCGCCTACGACGAACTGGTGCGGGTGCTGAAACAGCCGATCAAGCAGGCCGTTGTGCGGGAAAGCGAACTGCTGAATACCCTCGATCTGGTGTATCGCCGTACTGACGAAATTGCCTCGCTGGCGGAAGAACTGGAAGACGAACTGGGCGACGATGCTTTTGACCTGGCGGACCTCAGCGCTGAGTCCGAAAGCGCGGAAGCACCTGTGGTAAAGCTTCTGCAGACGCTGTTTGAAGATGCCGTGCAGGCCCGCAGCTCCGACATTCACATTGAACCTGACGAGACCGTGGTACGTATTCGCCAACGGGTGGATGGCGTGCTGCAGGAACAGGTGATGAAGGAAAAGCGGGTTAACTCCGCTCTGGTGCTACGCCTTAAACTGATGGCTGGCCTGAACATTTCCGAGAAGCGGATTCCCCAGGATGGCCGCTTCAATATCCGCGTAAAGGGCCGCAGCATCGATGTGCGGGTTTCCACCATGCCGGTTCAGTACGGCGAGTCGGTGGTCATGCGTTTGCTGGACCAGAGCCAGGGCATGCTGAACCTGGACGTCACCGGCATGCCGGAAACGCTGCTCGAAAACTTCCGCCGTATGATCAAGAAGCCCCATGGCATGATCCTGGTCACCGGCCCGACCGGTAGCGGTAAGACCACAACCCTTTATGGCGCGCTAACCGAACTCAACCGTCCGGAAGTCAAAATCATCACCGCAGAAGACCCGGTGGAGTACCGGCTGCCGCGCATTACCCAGGTGCAGGTAAACCCGAAAATCGGCCTGGAATTCGCCAGTGTACTGCGCGCCGCGCTGCGCCAGGACCCGGACGTGATCCTGGTGGGCGAGATGCGGGACCATGAAACCGCCGAGATTGGCCTGCGTGCGGCGATGACCGGCCATCTGGTGCTCTCGACGCTGCACACCAACGACTCCATCAGCAGTGCCATGCGACTGATCGATATGGGCGTGGAGCCTTTCCTGGTGGCCAGTTCTCTGCTTGGGGTCGTTGCCCAGCGGCTGGTGCGCAAGATTTGTGAGAACTGTCGCGAGGCCTACGAGCCCACCAGTCAGGAAAAAGTCTGGCTGAACCAGTTCGATCTTGATCCGCTCGACCTGGAGGCCGGGTTCGTACATGGTCGTGGTTGCTACCAGTGCAGCAATAGTGGGTACCGGGGGCGTCTGGGGGTGTACGAAATGCTGGAAATGAACGAGGGAATGCTGGACGCACTGCGCCGCCAGGACATCGCCGGTTTTACCCGGGAAGCGCGCAGGAGCCACCTTTACCGGCCGCTTGGTCTTTGTGCCATGGATTTTGCGCTGCAGGGTGTCACTACCCTGGAAGAAGTGGCCCGAGTGGCGGCGACCTCTGAGGGCGACGTGTCCCTGGAAGAGGTGCCGGTGCTCTCTCAAACCTCTGGTAACAGCGATGCCGACAACCCTGCTCCCAATGAGGGAGATGTCTGATGCAGTTTACGTACCGGGGTAAGGACAGCAGAGGAGCCGTGCAGCAGGGAGCGCTGGCTGCGCCGAGCCCCGAGGCGGCAGCGTCCGAACTCATGCGGCGGGGCATCACACCCCTGGCGATCCATGAGCAGGCACAAGGCGAATCCATTAGCGACCGGCTGAACAACTTGCCGCTGTTCCGCAAGAAAATCACCCTGGACGAACTGATTGTATTCTGCCGTCAGATGCATGCGTTGACCAAGGCTGGCATCCCGTTGATACGAACCATGCGTGGCCTGGCGGACACGACGCGCTCGCCCGCGCTCAGCGAAGTGCTGGACGACGTAACGGATCGCCTCGAGGCCGGCACCACAATGGCCAGCGCCATGCAGGCGCACCCCAAGGTGTTTCCGGATCTGTTTATCGCCATGATCCACGTGGGGGAGAACACCGGGCAACTGGACGACGCCTTCAAGCGGTTGTCTGAGATCCTCGAACTGGAGCGCGACACCAAACGGCGCCTTAAGCAGGCCATGCGTTATCCCACCTTTGTGATGATTGCCCTGTTTGGGGCGCTGATGGTGGTGAACTTCCTGGTGATTCCGAAGTTTTCGGCGGTCTTCAACAAACTGGGCGCCGACCTGCCATTCCTGACCCAGATACTTGTTGGTACCTCAAATTTTTTATTGGGCTACTGGTACATCGTACTGTTCGGTATGGCTGCAACGGCGATATTGGTGAGGCAGTGGAAAAACACAGACCAGGGACGCCTGACCTGGGACCGCTACAAACTGAAAATGCCTATTATCGGGCCGCTACTGGAGCTGATCACCCTAAGCCGGTTTGCCCGTAACTTCGCCAGTATGCTGTCTGCGGGCATGCCCGTGACCCATGCGTTGACCGTGGTTGCAGACGCCACGGATAACGCCTGGATATCCAAACACATCAAGGACATGCGGGTCGGTATCGAACGCGGTGAAAGCCTGCTGCGGACGGCCCGGCAGAGCGACATGTTCACGCCGCTGATCCTGCAGATGATTGCGGTTGGTGAGGAAACCGGTTCGGTGGACGACATGCTCGTGAATGTGGCGGACTTTTACGATGAAGACGTGGACTACGGCCTCAAGCGGCTGGCGGAATCCATCGAACCGATACTGATCGTGGCCATGGGTATCCTGGTTCTCATTCTTGCACTGGGCGTGTTTCTGCCATATGGGACCTGGGAGCGGCCGCCATGGGGCGTGGGTGAATGACCGGCCAGAAGTATTCGGCGATGTCGGTGCTGACCAATTCACATCGCCTGAGGTTTCTGGTGGCCCTGTGCATCCTTTTTACCCTCTGGTGGGTATTACTGGGAGTTGTAGAGCGGGAAGCCGGCAGGGCGGAACAACAAGGTACACGGCTGATGATCAACCAGATCAGAAGTGTGCTGGTCGTAAAAGGGGCGGAGATTCGCCTGCAGGAAGGGGCCGACTTCAGGGCCTGGTCGGGCGGAAACCCTTTCGAATGGTTTGGATCAGAACCGGCCCGGTATGATGGGGTTTGTCATGACGGGCTGCCGGAGCCCGGCAGGTGGTGTTTCAAGCCGTTACAAACCGGCGATAAAGGCTACAAAAAAGACACGGCAGGCGCGCAGGGACAGGTTATATTTCAACCACGCCAGCCGATAACCCTTGGAGACAGGCAGGGAAGCGGCGACACACCCATGGCCTGGGTTGTGGCGGTCGAGTTCACGGACAGGAACGGCAACGGACGCCTTGATGGACAGGATCTCCAGTCCGGGCTGAGGTTGCAGCCGGTGGAGACGCAAAACGATCGTGCCGAACATTGATAACAAGCCTCAGGGAGGCCACGCTATGAGGGCAATGACACTAAAATCGCGCCAGACAAAGGGGTTTACCCTGATTGAGCTGGTGGTGGTGATCTCCATACTCGCCATTCTTGCAGCCTTTGCGTTGCCAAGGTTCGCCGAACTGTCGGACGAGGCCCACCGGGCAAGCATCCAGGCACCTCGGGCGCCTACGCCGCTGCTGTTGCACTGGTTCGTGCCCAGTGGACCGCCCGTGGCGCCGCTGGCGCACAAACTAATCTGCCCGGCTTTGGCGAGGAAAACGTCGACGTGAGTGCTGACGGTTGGCCAACGGGCGTAGGTGGCAACACCGACCCGACCGCCATGAGTGCCACAGAGTGCCAAAACCTCTGGCTGGCCCTGATGCAGTCAAACGCGCCGACCGTGGCAACCTCCGGCGACACAACGGATTACACAGTAACCGCAAGCGGGTCCGTTTGTACCTACGAGTACAACCTCAATGGTGGCACGGACAACATTCAATACGACGCCGACAGCGGCGAAGTAATTCGGGTTATCAATTAATCCATTTTAAAGCAGCAAAAGCAGGAGAAGACCATGAATATGATGAACCAGATGGCCGCAAGAAAAGAGAAAGGTTTCACCCTTATTGAACTGGTGATGGTGATTGTGATTTTGGGTATTTTGGCGGCGTTTGCGTTGCCGAGGTTTGCGGATTTTGGATCCGATGCTCGTTCGGCAGCACTTGAAGGCGGTGTCGGTTCTGTGAAATCAGCAGCGGCAATCGCCCACTCCCGCTGGGTTGCGAACGGCAGTGTTGCGAGCCAGGCGGTTAATCTGGATGGCGCTAACGGAATCACCATGTCCGCAGAGGGCTATCCGACAAACGATGCTGCTGGTATTGGTACCGCTGCGCAATTAGACGCAAACGATTTTGTGTTCAGTGGTGGAAATATCGAACTGGTATCAGCAGAGGATACCGATGGGAACGGGACTGTAGATTGTAACTTCACATATGACCCTTCGACCGGTGGCGTGACAGCTCGAGCAACCGCTGATTGCTAAGCAATTGTAGTGGTGTAGGTCGAATTAGCGACTCTCTAATTCGACCTGAGTACTGCAGCTACGGTAAATCCGGGAGAGGGGCATGAGAAAAAGAATCGCCCCGATGTCATCGGGGTTCACCCTTGTAGAGCTGGTCATGGTCATCATCCTGATCGGGGTTCTCTCCGCTCTGGGTGTTGGCCTGTTTGCCAGCCGCTCCGCCTTTTCTCCTCTTCTTGTTACCCAGCAACTGTCGTCCGCCACGCTGCTTGCCCAGCAGGCGGCGCTGGCAGGGAACAGCGCTGACACGCTGACCATTCGCCAGACCGGCGACGAACTCAGGTTTTCAGCCGCCTCCTCACAATTCATCCTGAAGCGCAGTGGCTCAACACTGGCCTATCGCGTAGCGAATGCGGCCTATACCAATGTTCCTGCTGGCGGCCTGACGGTGGGCTTTGACGGCTTTGGCCGGGTCGCATCCCCGACGGCCAGAGCCAACATTGATTTCCGTGTTACTGGCGATAGCACGTTCAATCTCTGCCTCAGTTCCCTGGGCGCGGTTTATGACGGGACCTGTCCATGACCAGGCCAGTCAAATACGGGCGCACCCAGAAAGGTGCCACACTGGTCGAGCTGGTGATCACCATTGTTATTATCAGCGTCGCTATTGCCGGGGTAGTGGGTGCGTTTGCGCTTATCTCCGGGCGTAGTGCGGATCCATTGAATCAGACCCGGGCTGTTGCACTCGCGCAGATTTACATGGACGAAATTCTCAGCCGACGGTATGACGAAAACACACCCGTAGGTGGGTTTCCGAGAGAGCCGGGTTGCACCATAAACACTGAAGAAGGCAGTCGCGCCGATTACGACGACGTTGATGACTATAACGAGATTACCGATGCGGTCCCGGAGAATGCCGAAGGCACTGGCCTGGCCGCGGACTACGCCGGCTTTCAGGTGTCAGTTGCCATCGAGTGCGCCGGCGATGAAATCGGGCTTGCGGCTGATGAAGCCAAACGCATCGATTTGACGATTACAGACCCTAGCGGTCAGAGCTACGATTTCTCCGTATACAGGGCGAACTACTGATGCCTCGCCAGTCTGGATACACATTGATTGAGCTGATCATGGTGATTGTGCTGCTGAGTATCGTGGCCACGGTGTCGGTGCGGTTTGTCGGCCTGTCGACCCAGGGCGCGCTGGATACCAGCGCCCGTCAGTTGCGAGCACTCCAGTCCGTGGTGATCAGTGAACAGCTGACCCGTGACTTGCGGGAGGCCTTTCCGTTGTCGGTTCGAAGTACCGGCTCTTGCATCGAGTGGTTGCCTATGGAGGCGGGAACTAGTTATCTCAACCTACCGGCCACTGAAGTGAGCCAAATCGAGATTGCTGAGTTTGCTCAGCCTCCTGTTGTCAGTAACAGGCGTGTGGTTATCTATGGTTACGGGACCACGACGGGGGATATCTATACTGGCGCTAATCCTGGCCCGGTCTCCTCACTGATTTCTGGCGTTAACAATACGGCAGTCCCGGGCTCGCCGGCCACCATAAGCCTGTCGGCCAGCCATCGTTTTACTTCAACTTC
Source organism: Marinobacter salarius (assembly GCA_000831005.1). Classification (GTDB taxonomy): domain Bacteria; phylum Pseudomonadota; class Gammaproteobacteria; order Pseudomonadales; family Oleiphilaceae; genus Marinobacter; species Marinobacter salarius. The sequence continues at coordinate 3,998,236 of CP007152.1, forward strand.
GCCAGCGCGGCGCCTGTTCCTTGTGGGTGAGCCGGTGAGTATTTGTCAGAGCGGCCGCTTTCTGTATCGCTATAGCGGGTATGCGCCGACGTCCACTCAGCCTGATCCTCCTCCGGTTACACCGGAAGTACTGGCGGCCAGCGTAACCGGAACCGTCGATTTCCGGTTCCTGCCTGCAACCCTGCAACGGGCAGCGGTGGTTCAGTTTACGTTTGATCTTTTAAGCGCCGATGGCAGCGAAACCACAACCGTCAGCCAGGAGGTCCAGATCCGTAATGTACCCTGACCAATACTGGAACCGACAGCGTGGTGCGGGGTTGCCAATCGCCCTCTTTATCATCACCGTTTTAGCTTTGATTGTAACCAGCATGGCGCAGCAACAGGAAAGTACCGGCGCGGCTGTCAGTCAGCAGATTTTGTCTCAACGCGCGTTCTACGCGGCGGAAAGCGGAGCTCAGGCAGCGGTCACCGAGGCACTTTATGGCAGTGGCTGTGGGTCAGTGCCGGGGTCTCTGAGTTTTACAGGGCGAGGCCTCAATGGCTGTAGCACCAGTCTCAGTTGCTCCGTTGTGCGGGCTGATATTGAAGGCGATGCCGCTGACGAAGATGTTTATACCCTGGTCAGCACCGGACAATGTGGCGTAGGCACCGAGCAGGCCACGCGAGAGATTGAGGTACGTGTGCGATGAAGGTAGCGGGTTTCTGGTTTGTGTTTTTTTTGTCTGTTGCTGTTGCCCCCGCGCACGGTACGATTACCGTCTCCGCGAATGGTAACTCGAATGGACCGGTGACGGTAGACGTGGGCGATTCTGTCTCCATTGAGGTTGTGGCTACCAATTGCACAAACGTGCAAGGCAATAACTCAGCTTGGCGTGACAACTGGGTGAACGCCGGCAATCCGGAAGAAGAAATATATGCCACCAGTCCTTGCACGGTGCCATCACTGAATCGAACGACTAGTTTTGATACGCCGGGCACTTACACGGTAGCGTTTTTCTCTGAGTACTGCCGAAACTATCGGAATGGCGGCCAGTGCAACCCCCGATGGATCGAAGATCAACGTGGGAGTATTGAGATTGTCGTTCAGGACCCGAACGCACTCACCTGTTTTAACGACGATTACACCAGCGGACAGCTCAATGGGGACGACTGGGTAACCTCCGTTTCATTGGGAAGTTTTACTCCACAGATTGTTAACGGCCGGCTCCGAATGACAGAGGCTCGCGGAAACCAGGCAACGGCGGCCACGTTGCAGCGGGAAATTCCTGGCGCTGAAAACCTTGTTATTCTGGAGTTTAACTATTACGCATACGGGGGCAGTGGCGCAGACGGCCTTGCCATTGCGTTGTCGGATTCGGTTGTAACCCCGCAACCTGGCAGTTACGGGGGGTCCCTTGGCTATGCACAGCGTAATAATGGTGACCCCGGGTTTGCAGGTGGCTGGCTGGGCATCGGTTTGGATGAGTACGGTAACTTTTCCAATAGCAACGAAGGGCGCCAGGGTGGACGAAATGGACGGACACTGGATTCAGTCGCCATTCGTGGCGCGGCTCCCGATTACCGTTTCATGCGGGCCACTGATCGCCTGACACCTGGCATTGACACGCCGAACACCAATAACCCGGACGCCCAGCGGTATCGCATCATCATTGACTCCAGGGAATCCGGAGAAGCCATTGTGTCGGTAGAACGGGATCTGACCGGTACCGGCAACAACTACGACATGCTAATCCCACCGTTCAATGCGTTGAACGAGCCAGGGCAACCGGCGGTGCCGGAGAACTTCCTGCTGTCGCTGACGGGCTCCACCGGCGGGGCAACCAACATCCATGAGCTCGACCAGTTTCAGCTATGTGCGCTCAAGCTTAATCCGGTGGGTGAGCAAGTGGATCACTTCGAAATCCGCCATGACGGGGTGGCGCTTACGTGCCAGCCTGAAACGGTCACCGTCCGCGCCTGCGCCAATGCCAGTTGCGATCAACTGTTCACTGATCCGGTTGAGGCAACTCTCGAGCCTCTGGACGGCTGGCAGAGCGGTAACGTTGTCAGTTTTTCCGGGGGGGCCGGGGAGGCAACCCTGGCAAATAGAGTTGCTGGCGTCGTTGAGCTGGATGTTATTGGTTCCCGCCCCTCTACACGCCCCCAAGCGGTGACGCTGTGTCAGATAGGCGCGGGCAATCTGTCGGCGGCGAATTGCGAGATCGAGTTTTTTGACTCGGGGCTGGCCTTCGATATACCGAACCTGACTTCCCACCGTCCGTCTGGTGCCATTGAAGTGCAGGCGGTGCGGCGGGACGACGTAACCCAAGCCTGCGTGCCCGCGTTTGAGAACGTTGAGAAGCCGGTTCGTTTCTGGTCAACCTACGTGGACCCGGGCCCGAGCGGTCGCCCTGTCAGTCGTGCCCTTTCGGTGGATGGCGGCGATATCAGTGGCGACGGTAGCAATCCTACGATACTTGATCTTGACTTTGGCGCTGATGGTATTGCGGAAATCGATGTTCAATATCCTGATGCCGGTAATATGCAACTGAACGCCGAGTATCGCGGTTCTGCGGCAACGGACGACGCGGGGCTGGTGATGCCCGGTGCCGATCAGTTTGTCAGTGTACCGGCGGGCTTTTGTGTCCGAACAGGCGGCGAATGCTCAGACGGGGATGCCTCTTGCCCTCTGTTTGTGAAAGCCGAGGAAGACTTCAATCTATCGATTACAGCCGTCGGGTGGGAAGAAGAAAGTGACGTTAGCCTCTGCGAGGGCAATCCGGTAACACCCAACTTCCGTCTGTCGGACATTCCGCTGTCATCGGAGGTAGTTGCACCATCGGGCGGTGACGATGGCATAGTCACGCCATTGATCTATTCCCATACTCGTTCGGCAGATGCTACTGAGACGGTCAGTGTGAATGTGTCGGAAGTGGGTGTTTTTCGGTTCAAGGCAGATCCGGGCACGGGTACCTATCTTGGATTGACGGCGCCGGGTGGAAGCAGTGGTCCAACCGGTCGTTTCTATCCCGACCGTTTTGAGGTGACCGTTGATCCGGGTGAACTGGGTCCAGGCGAACTGGAAGCGGGATGTACAGTGGCTACGTCGTTTTCTTACATCGGGTTGGACATGGTGTGGGAACTGGTTCCGAGTCTGACGATTGAACCGGTATCCGTTGAGGGAAACCGCACGCTCAACTACACGGAGCCGGGTTTTCAGCGGCTTTCCACCGCAGGAATCAGTCGAACAGCACCTGCGGCTGATTCCACTGTGTTGAACCGCGATGGCAGTCCATTGGCGGTCACTGTCGTTTCGGGGGGCGGAACGCTAAGGGGTGATGAGCCTGACCCTGGCCTGTTGCAGTTTGACTACGCCAGTGATGACACGGTCACCTACAATAAGGTCCCGGAAGCCCGCGTTCCCTTGTTTGACCCCGCTTTGGAATACAGTGTTACTGATATCGTGGATTCGGACGGAGTGGCCGGTGCTGGCGCCCCCTACCTCTTTACACCGGCCGCGAATTTCGACGTGCGCTACGGTCGCCTGTCCATGGAAAACGTGTCTGGCCCGGAGAACATTGACGAACTCCCGATGCCCTTCCAAGTGGAATACTGGAATGGCTCCCGATTTGTGGTAAATACGGCTGACAGTTGCACGGGCTGGACAACAGACAATATCGGTGGCACCGCGGCGCACCATACCCTGGCTTCAGATTCCGGTACTTTCAATGCAGGAGAGGCTGGCCCGCTTCGGCTGGCGCCGGCGGGTTCGCAGGGGACAGACACGCTGACGTGGGCCGTAGCTGACTGGCTAAAGGACGACTTCAACGGCGACGGCTCACTTGAGGATCCCTCAGCCCTGGCCACCTTCGGCGTCTACCGTGGCCATGACCGCGTTATCTACTGGCAGGAGAAATAGCGGGAAGGGGGCTCAGTCCTCCTCCCCCTCCGGGTGATCCATCCCGAGTTCATTAATCTTGCGGGTCAAGGTATTCCGTCCCCAGCCTAGCAGGATGGAGGCATCACGCCGGCGCCCGCCGGTGTGCTTCAACGCGGTCTCGATCATGATGCGCTCAAACTCCGGCACGGCGGTATCGAGAATGCCTTTGTGGCCGCGTTTGAGCTCCTGTTCCGACCAGTTGCGCAGGCCTTCCTGCCAAGTCTGGCCGGTGGCCGGCGCTTCGGCCTGCTGCATCAGCTCGGGCGGCAGGTCATCGATGTGAACCTCGCGGCCACTGGCCATCACCGTCAGCCAGCGACAGGTGTTCTCAAGCTGGCGGACGTTGCCGGGCCAGGGCAGGGTGGTGAGGTATTCTTCGGCTTCCGGGCGCAGTATTTTGGTTTCCACTGCCAGTTCCCGGGCAGCCCGCTTGAGGAAATGTTCCATTAACCGCGGGATGTCCTCGCGGCGCTCCGCGAGTTTTGGCAAGTGCACCCGGATAACATTCAGGCGATGGAACAAATCTTCCCGAAAGGTGCCCGCCTGGACGAGCTTTTCCAGGTCCTGGTGTGTAGCCGCGATGATGCGGACGTCCACTTTGATAGGCGTGGTGCCGCCCACCCGATAGAACTCCCCATCCGCAAGCACCCGCAATAACCGTGTCTGGGTGTCGGCGGGCATATCACCGATCTCGTCGAGGAACAGGGTGCCTCCGTTGGATTGCTCGAAGCGACCCTGCCTGGCGGCAGCCGCTCCGGTGAAGGCGCCTTTCTCATGGCCAAACAGCTCGGACTCAATCAGGTCCTTTGGAATCGCGGCCATGTTGAGTGCGATAAAAGGGTGGCTGGCCCGGGGGCTGTGGTTGTGAAGGGCCTGGGCAACCAGTTCCTTACCGGTACCACTTTCGCCATTGATCAGTACGGTGATGTTGGAGTGGGACAATCGGCCGATGGCCCTGAACACCTCCTGCATCGCAGGCGCTTCACCAATGATTTCGGCATTTCTCTGTGCGCTTTCGGCTTGCGGCTCCGAGGTGGCCCGGCGTTCGTGGCTGTGAGCAACGGCCCGCTTCACCAGTGCGACGGCATCATCCACGTCAAACGGTTTTGGAAGGTACTCGAAGGCGCCCGTCTGGTAGCTGGTCACCGCGCTTTCCAGGTCGGAATGGGCGGTCATGATGATCACCGGCAGATCCGGGTGTGAGTCAACAATCTGTGAGAGCAAGGTGATGCCGTCGACGCCGGGCATACGGATGTCGCTGATGATGGCATCGGGCTGTTCGTGCTCTAGCCTCATCATGATGCTTTCGCCACTTTCAAACACCCGGGGCTGCATACCGGCCTGGTTCAGGGCGCGCTCCAGCACCCAACGTATACTGCGATCGTCGTCAATTATCCAGACGTTTGCCGGTTGGCTCATTGGTTTTCCTCCAGGGGCAGGAAGATGATGAAGTCGGTTTTTCCGGGCTCGCTCTCGCATTCAACAAGCCCGTGATGTTGCCCGATGATGCTTTGGGTGATGGACAGGCCGAGGCCCGTGCCGCTGGCTCGCCCACTGATCATCGGGTAGAAAACATTTTGCAACAGATCCGGTGGTATGCCCGGGCCGTTATCAATCACATCCACACGGCACACCAGGCGATGGCGTTTGTGGCCGATGGTGAACTGTCGCAATGCGCGTGTGCGGAAGGTGATCGTCGGCTGTTCGTCGCCGGTCATCTCCGCCTGGTTCTCGAACGCGGCTTCCATGGCGTTGCGGGCGATGTTAAGGAAAGCCTGAATCAGCTGTTCCTTGTCGCCCTGGAACTCGGGCAGGCTGGGATCGTAATCTCTCCGGAAGTTCAGGCGGCCGCGGCTCTCAGCTTCCAAAAGGGTTTTGACGCGCTCCAGAACCTCATGAATATTGGTGGACGCCATTTTTGGGGCTTTGTTCGGGCCGAGCATGCGGTCCACCAGGGTTCGCAGGCGGTCCGCTTCTGCAATGATCACCTGGGTGTATTCTTTCTGGTCTTCGTTGTGCAGTTCGCGGTCCAGCAACTGGGCCGCCCCGCGAATACCTCCAAGAGGGTTTTTGATTTCATGGGCCATGCCCCGGACCAGTATCCGGGTGGTTTCCTGCTGGGAGATAATGTCTTCTTCCCGGCTGATCCTTAGCAAGCGGTCCCTGGGCTGGATTTCGATCAACAGTTCCGTTGGCTCAAGGCTTATGGGGGACACCGAATAATCAACCGTCAGCCGCAACCCGCTTGTCAGTATGAATTCCGCTTCGCGTCTGGTGTACGACTGGCCATTCTCGGCTGCTGCATACAGTGTTTGCAGGGCATCTTCAGAGTCGATCAGGATGTCGTTGATCGGGGCTCCCTTACTTCTGGTTACGCTGGTTTCAAACAGACTTTCGGCCGCCGGATTCAGGTACTGGACTCTTAACCCGTCACTCAGCACCAGTACGGCTGTGGTCAGGCTGTCCAGTATGCTTTTGTATCCGGCCGGTATTGCCATTCGTTTGTCCCTTTTGATGGGCCTTGCGGGTTGCTAAGGCAGTTTTGCAAAAAACGAACCACATTGGCTGTTCGTGGCGATGACAGTGCGCATTTAGCGGGCATGCGGGTTACAGGCCTGTGAACACGGCGTGGTGTAGTGCAGAAATATCATTGCGTAAAGCCTGCCCGCGGATATCCGCTCTGGGAATGGTCAGAGTATGGCTTTTTTATGGTGCGACCGCACTAAAATGGGGCAAGCAGGAATGGCGTGGTGGTTCGCTAACCGCTACAGGTCTGCGTTTGTATGGCGCCCCGGCCCGAAACGGTCGGGGCCCCGGAAGTGCATCAGTTGTTGACGCTGGGCCGGTGGATGGTGAAGGTAATGGTTTCGCCGCTCTTGACGGTAACACCGTTGCTGTCGACGATATTGACGCCTGCATCGTGGGTGCCGCGAAACACATTGCGCACCATCACTGTCCCGGAAGCGCTCTGGCCAACCGGTTGGCGTCGAGAGTTACTTCGTACTTGTGGCTGCCCCGAAGGCCAGGTGAACTGGTCACGCGGAATTCCACGTCGCCGCTGCCACTGTGGAAGGCCTGGTCATCACCCGGCGCGAGGAAGCGGACGCTGTCGTAGACGGAGCCTTCCTGTTGCACTTTTTCCCGCAACCGCTCTGGCTCCCGAACCGCTTCGAGTTTTGGCAGAGTGACCGTGGTGACCGGTTTTACCTTGATCTCCTCAGCAGGGGTGCCTTCCGAGGCTCGTCGGTATAGGTAACGTTGCCCTGAGCATCCACCTGACGATAGACCTCGGCGGAAACCGGAAGCGCCGCAAGAGCGACAATGCCAGAGAGTAGTGCAAGCCGTGCGTTCATAGAGACAACCTGTCTGATTGTTTTACCCGATTATCAGCGCCAGTCATGAGTATTTCAACGCCATTACCCGGCAGCTTGGTTACATTCCGTTAAGGCTGGTCGAAATGTGCGGCCGTACACAAAAAAGCCCCGCGCAAGGCGGGGCTTCTCTGGGTTGCTGATCCTTACGAACGGATCAGCAGGAGTAGTAGAGCTGGAACTCGACCGGATGCGTGGTCATGTTCAGTTTCTCAACTTCACCGCGCTTCAGATCGATGTAGCCGGCAATCATGTCCTCGGTGAACACGCCGCCGCGGGTCAGGAATTCATGATCTTCAGCCAGGCAATCCAGAGCTTCGGACAGGGTTTCAGCAACCTTCGGAATGTTCAGCGCTTCTTCCTTCGGCAGGTCGTACAGATCCTTGTCCATGGCATCGCCGGGTGGATCTTGTTCTGGATACCATCCAGGCCGGCCATCATCAATGCAGCGAACGCCAGGTACGGGTTGGCCGCCGGGTCAGGGAAACGCACTTCGATACGACGTGCTTTCGGGCTGTTCACGTATGGAATACGGATGGAGGCCGAACGGTTACGGGCGGAGTAGGCCAGCATAACCGGTGCTTCGTAGCCCGGAACCAGACGCTTGTAGCTATTGGTTGCAGGGTTGGTAAAGGCGTTGATGGCCTTGGCGTGCTTGACGACACCACCGATATAGTAAAGCGCTGCTTCGCTCAGGCCGGCATAGCTGTCACCTGCGAACAGGTTCTTGCCGTCTTTGCTCAGGGACATGTGTACGTGCATGCCGGAGCCGTTATCACCAACCACAGGCTTGGGCATGAAGGTGGCGGTTTTACCGTAGGCGTGGGCCACGTTGTGTACGCAGTACTTGAGAATCTGCACTTCGTCAGCCTTGCGGGTCAGGGTGTTGGCGCCAACGCCGATTTCACACTGGCCAGCGGTGCCGACTTCGTGGTGATGAACCTCAATTTCCAGGCCCATGGATTCCATAGCGGCACACATGGCGCCACGCAGGTCGTGCAGGCTATCCACTGGCGGAACCGGGAAGTAACCACCTTTAACACCCGGGCGGTGACCGATGTTGTTGCGATCGAAGTCTTCGCCGGATACCCAGGCGGCTTCTTCAGAGTGGATGTGGTAGGAAGCGCCCTGCATATCCACATTCCATTTAACAGAATCGAAAACAAAGAACTCAGGTTCCGGACCAAACAGGGCACCGTCAGCGATGCCCGTGGACTTGAGGTACTCTTCCGCACGGCGGGCAACGGAGCGTGGGTCACGCTCATAGCCCTGCATGGTGGAAGGCTCTACGATGTCACAGGTAATGTTCAGTGTGGTTTCTTCGGTGAACGGGTCCAGCACGGAGGTGCTGTCGTCCGGCATCAGAATCATGTCGGATTCATTGATGCCTTTCCAGCCGGAGATTGAAGAGCCGTCGAACATCTTGCCGTCGCTGAAAAAGTCCTCGTCCACCTCGGTGGCCGGCAGCGTTACGTGTTGTTCTTTGCCACGGCTGTCAGTGAATCTCAGGTCGATCCATTTGACTTCGTGTTCCTTGATCAGATCAATCGTCTTGGACATTGTGCATGCTCCGTCTGTTATCCCGCCGTGCGGGCGATTTCTGTGTACATTGTTGCCGGATCGTTCAGCAGTGCTGACTCCCGATCTTTCTTTCAGGTAGGGCAGCTTAACAAAAGCTGTTGCGAGTTACCTGCAAATTCGGCTGCTTAAGGTTTAGCAATAGCCTTGCCAGTTTTTGATGCATGCGCCACAAGTGCGCAATACCAAGGCGTTCGGGCTGTTTTGGAGCGATATGTGCTGATTGGGTGGCCCTATCGCTCTTTCGTGGTGCGTTAAAACGGTGCGATAGCTGAAATAATGCACCAAAATGATGCAGATGGGTTGTTGCTTCGATAGGCGTTTTTCTTCATATAAACGCAAGTGAGTTTGCTATATACTGCGCGCCACTTCATTTTTGCCTCAGGTATTCAGCACAGACGCTGAGTTTCTTCAGGGGGTATTCGGGCTTCCCGGCCCGACAAATGAAATTCATTTTACGGATTTGAGACGGCATGTAAGGGGCTTTGCGCCTACTGAAGACCTCTCAGGTCATTCAGTGCATGCTGCAGGATTATAGTTGTGATTGATAAACTTCGTAATATCGCCATCATCGCCCACGTTGACCATGGCAAGACCACACTGGTTGACCAGCTTCTTCGCCAGTCCGGCACTCTGGATCGCAAAGAGCTCGAAAACGAGCGTGTCATGGACTCCAATGACCAGGAAAAAGAACGTGGTATTACCATTCTGGCCAAGAACACGGCGCTGAAGTGGCACGACTACGACATCAATATCGTGGACACCCCGGGTCACGCCGATTTCGGGGGTGAAGTCGAGCGTGTCATGAGTATGGTCGATTGCGTGTTGCTCGTGGTTGACTCTATTGATGGCCCGATGCCACAAACCCGGTTTGTCACCCAGAAAGCGTTTGATGCGGGCCTGCACCCGATTGTCGTCGTGAACAAGATTGACCGCCCTGGAGCTCGCCCGGACTGGGTAGTGGATCAGGTGTTCGACTTGTTCGACAACCTCGGCGCCAGCGATGAGCAGCTGGACTTTCCGATTGTCTACGCCAGTGCCCTGAACGGCATTGCCGGAATGGATCACGAAAAGCTGGACGACAACATGGACGCGGTTTTCCAGGCCATCGTTGATCACGTACCTGCGCCCAACGTCGACCGGGACGGTCCGTTCCAGATGCAGATTTCTCAGTTGGACTACAACAGCTTCCTGGGCGTTATTGGCATCGGCCGCATTATGCGCGGCAAGATTAAAACCAACTCTCCGGTTACGGCCATTGGTGCCAACGGCAAAAAGCGCCAGGGCCGTATTCTCAAGATCATGGGCCATTCCGGGCTGCAGCGTGTTGAAGTCGACGAAGCGCAGGCGGGCGACATTATTTGCGTCAGCGGCATGGATGAGCTGTACATCTCTGACACCTTGTGTGACCAGGCCAATGTTGAAGCCTTGCCGCCGTTGACGGTGGATGAGCCGACGGTTTCCATGACGTTCCAGGTCAACGACTCACCGTTTTGTGGCAAGGAAGGTAAGTTTGTCACCAGCCGCAACATCAAAGAGCGTTTGGAAAAAGAGCTGCTGCACAACGTTGCTCTGCGAGTTGAAGAAGGTGAGTCGGCAGATAAGTTCAAGGTATCCGGCCGTGGCGAGCTGCACCTCTCAGTGTTGATCGAAAACATGCGCCGCGAGAACTTTGAGCTCGCCGTGGGTCGTCCGGAAGTGGTTATCCGTGAGATCGATGGTGTTAAACAGGAGCCGTACGAAAACGTCATCATCGACATCGAAGAGCAGCACCAGGGTGCGCTTATGGATCAGATGGGGCTCCGCAAGGGTGAAATGACCAACATGGTGCCGGACGGAAAGGGCCGTATGCGTCTTGAGTATACGATTCCGGCGCGCGGCTGATCGGTTTCCGTAACGCCTTCCTGACCATGACCTCCGGTTCGGGTATTTTGACTTCAACCTTCAGCCATTACGGCCCTATTAAGAGCGGTGATGTGACCAGTCGTCAGAACGGTGTGCTGGTGTCAATGGCAACTGGTGCCGCGCTGACTTATTCGCTGGAAACACTGCAGAGCCGGGGCAAGTTGTTCCTGGATCCCGGCCAGGAAGTGTACGAAGGTCAGTTGTGTGGTATTCACAGTCGTGACAACGATCTGGTGATTAACCCCACCAAGGGGAAGAAGCTGGACAATATGCGTGCGTCCGGCAAGGACGAGGTCATCGGCCTGGTGCCGCCGATCAAGCATACCCTTGAGCAGGCTCTGGAGTTCATCGATGAAGATGAATTGGTGGAAGTGACGCCCAAGTCGATCCGCCTGCGCAAGAAGCTTCTGACCGAGAATGAGCGTAAGCGCGCCCATAAGAAGTAATCTTCAGTGCGTGATATCAAGGGGCGGGCCATCATGGATGGCCCGCCCCTTTTTCGTTGTCTTCAGCTAAACTCCGGTTAAATCCTTTTTCCGGAGCGCCCCATGCTCACCCTGTTCCCCGATATCAAGCCCAACGCCCAGCATCGCATTGCGGTTGATCCGCCCCATGAGCTGTATGTTGAAGAAAGCGGCAATCCGGATGGTATTCCCGTTCTGGTTGTCCATGGCGGGCCCGGCGGCGGGTGTGAGGACTATCATCGCCGTTTTTTTGATGCCGAGCGCTACCGGATTATTCTGATGGATCAGCGGGGCGCTGGCCGTTCGAGCCCCCTGGCCGAATTTGCAGGAAACACCACGCAAAAGCTGGTGGACGATATGGAAACGGTGCGGACCTTTCTTGGGGTGGATCGATGGATACTGTTTGGCGGTAGTTGGGGGTCTACACTGAGCCTGGTGTATGCCCAGTCGCACCCGGACAGGGTGCTTGGCCTGGTGCTGAGGGGAATTTTTCTTTGCCGGCCCAGGGATATCCACTGGTTCTACCAGGAGGGCGCGAGCCGCGTATTTCCCGACTACTGGCGCGATTTCCTGGCACCCATTCCTGAGGATGAGCGTGGCGATCTCGTCACGGCCTACTACCGTCGCCTGACGAGCAGCAACGAACTGGAGCAGATACAGGCCGCCAAGGCGTGGTCCATCTGGGAGGGGCGCTGTGCAACCCTGCATCCGAACCCACGTGTGGTTGAGCATTTCGGGCATCCCCACGTGGCTATTGCCCTGGCTCGAATTGAATGCCATTACTTCATGAATAATGCGTTTCTGGACGATAATCAGATCGTACGTGACGCGGCGTTACTCAAGGATATTCCAGGCATCATTGTCCATGGCCGTTACGATATGGTGTGTCCGCTGGACAATGCTCTGGCTCTGAGCCAGGCCTGGCCGGAAGCTGACTTGAGGATCATACGGGACGCAGGGCACTCGGCGTCCGAGCCCGCCATTATTGATGCCCTGATGCGTGGCGTCGATGAGGTCGCCGCGAAGCTTGAAGGTAGGGATACGTAAAGTCACATGAAGAAGGTTGCGGCGAGCCTGGTGCGTGGATAAACTTCGTTCCGAATTTTGAGTCCTTGCGCAGGGAGCTTCATGAAAGGCTGATACAACGGGTTACTCACGCCAGCGTCACCGTCGACAATGAGGTCATCTCCGAGATTGGTTCGGGGCTGTTGTTGTTGCTCGGAGTTGAGAAATCAGATGACTCCTGCGCGGTGCGGGAACTGTGTCGAAAACTACTCGTCTACCGGGTATTTCCCGACGACCAGGGACGGATGAATCGTAGCCTGCTCGATACGGGCGGCTCCCTCCTCGTTGTTCCCCAGTTTACGCTTGCTGCTGATACCCGGTCCGGATCCCGTCCGGGATTTTCGGTAGCAGCGGGCCCGGAATCTGCCGAAGCCCTGTTTCATGAGTTCGTGGCCTCGTGTGGGTCGGAGATGGGCGCAGATCGGGTTGGCCAGGGGCGGTTCGGCGCGGACATGAAGGTGGCTTGGTAAACGATGGGCCGGTCACGTTTCTTCTGGAGGTTGGAGGTGTGCCGGGGCGGGGTTGAGGTGTCGCCCTATTGCGAGGCATTGCAACGGTCGGTGGTCCTTTCTGGTGCTGCGCTGGCCGTTGGTGGTGTTTACTACTTCTGATCAGCTAACCAGCTAATCTATCAAGTAGTCGAAAACCGGCAGCCTTCGGGCTGCCGGTTTTTTTATGGTGCGCCAGGCATGGCGCGTAGCGCCTTGACGGCGCTGTTCCGGTGCAGGTGGTGCTGGCCGGATGACTTGGGGGTGCAAGTCCCCTATGGGCCCGGTAAGGGGAACCATTAGCCGGACGGCAAGGGTGTCCATCGCGAGGTGGAATCTGAAGGAAGCCGCAGGCAAAACACTGGCCCGACGAACAGGAATCGCATGAGGCGGTCACACCGGGTAAGGCGGCCACTATCGTCAAAGCCCGATACTTGCACGGAAGGTGTGGACGTAGATGCGGCGGGCATAAGTGTGAAGGTCACGCGTCTTACCCTGGGAAGTCTGGTTCTCTGCCATGGTGCTACTCACCTCGTGAGGGGTGGGGATGGGGAGCCAGAACTCAGCTGAGGTCATAGTAGGTGCGTCACCGCGCACTGAAGGACCGAACATGGTTGGCCGCTAGTAGGCGACGAGTTCTCGTAGTGTGCTTATGAAGACAGAAGCGACCCGGATGGGTCAGGGCATTCAGAGAGGCGCCGGACGGTATCCGGCAGAGACTGAAGCCCGTGTCGAGGCAGACACGGAGGCTCACTCGTGGACGAACGCGGAGCCGAACACGCTGATGGAGCAGGTGCTTGAGCGCCAGAACCTGATGCGTGCGTATCAGCGGGTGGTGTCTAACAAGGGTGCCGCTGGTATCGATCAGATGCCGGTGACAGCCCTGAAAACCCACTTGCAACAGCACTGGCCAACGCTGCGCGAGCGGTTGTTGTCCGGAGATCTCTGGCTCTGGCTCTGGTTTCGGAGTTGGCTCGGGGGGCGTTTCCTGTTCAACGGGGGGCTGGGGTTCGGGCGTTTCGGGCGCCGGTTTGCCGGCCAGGGAAATCTTGATAGCAGGCGCGGAATTAACGGCGGCGTTTCCGAGCGGTTTCAGTTCAGGAATTCGCTCGGGCGTGGCGATTACCACCACAATTGCAGTGATAACAACGGAAACGAGCAGGAGAAGGCAACGGACGGTCTTGCTGGCACCCATCAACTGGCGGGCTCCGTCAGCAGGATGACTTCCTGATAGCCGCTGTCCTCCAGCACACGAAGCAGCGACTCCAGATCAGACATGGCAATCTCGCGTTCAGCGGCGATTTTCAACGGGGATTCTTCATCCGGCGCTGGCAATGCTTGGGAAGGCCCTGCGTCGTTACGGTGCGGCCGTCGACTTGCCACTCGCCTTTTGCAGTGACGGTGAGATCGGCATAGGGCTGCTCATTACCGGCTTGTTGCCCGGTGCCCGGTAGCTCTGGCAACGGGGTGTCTGACAGTTGGCCTGCCACGATAAAGAACATCAGCAGCAGGAATACCAGATTGATGAGCGGCAGGAGAGCGTCCTCGAGACGCTCCATCAATGACTTGCCCGAGGTAACGGGCGGCGGTACCAGATCCGTCATGGCTGCTCCGCAGCGTCAGGGGTGCGCTTCCAGTGCGTGGTAACGCCACTGTCAGTGAGCTGACTGTAGGCTGGGTGAAATGAGTCAGTTGGGTGGCAGACTCTGTGGCGAGGTTGATTTCGCTGACGCCACCGGCCCGGAGCTGCTGGACCAGACCGTCCACTCCATAGGTTTCTCCCTGCCAGCGAGCCTGGCCATCACGCTGGATGACCACTTCGGGGATCGGCTCTCCGGTGACTGAACTGGTGTCGCCCGTGCTGTTGCTAAGCTCCATGAAACTGACCGGCAGCAAACGGCTGGTGAGCATGAAGAACACCAGCAGAATGAAGACCACATCGATCAGTGGGGTGATGCGGATCGGGATCGGGCGTGCCGGGCGTGGTTCAACCAGTTGCATTGGCCAGGCGACCCTGATGCTCGTCCCCGGAATACTCCACAACGCGCCCGGTCCTGGTGCCGGTGGCCGGTGCCGACTCATCGTGGGTCTCCAACGCCGATTCGCTTTCCGTTGTGGCGACGGGGACCGAGAGAATGGTAACCAGTGCGCTATTGATGGTTTTCTGGATACGCCGCAGGCGGAATTCAATCCAGGCGGCCAGTGCGGCAAACGGAATGGCGATAACCAGGCCGGCCGCAGTTGTGGTGAGTGCTTCGTAGATGCCGCCGCTTAGCTGGGAGGCATTGGCGCGCCCTTCGGTGGCGGCCATGGCTCCAAACGCCTCCATCATGCCCAGAACGGTGCCTAAAAGGCCCAGCAACGGTGCCAGCGCGGCAATCACTTCGATGATTTTGAGCGGTGCCTCGAACGGCTCGAGGGCTTCATGGGCGTCCCTGGCGACGGACTCCCGAATCTGCTGGGGATCGGTGCCGGCATTGCGGGCGTTCATGGTGTTGACGATCAAGTGGTGCAGTGGGTTCAGTCGGGCGTATCGGCTTGCGGACCGTTGCAGGTCCTCCGACACGTTGTCGCCAGGCCTTTGTTGCCATTTTGTAATGGCCTTTTTAAGTTTGGCAGTAAACCTGGGGGCAAAAAAAGTGCCGAATAACATGAGGTAAAGAAAGGTGACAACACCTGCCAGGGCAATCGCCAGCAACACAATCATGACGGGGCCGCCCATTTCCAGCAGCTGACTGACCGGGCCGGCGCTGATTCCGGTGGCGTCGGCGAGCAGGGACTCGGACATTGGGGAAACCTCAGTTAAGAAAATAGGTCTAAATAGTAACGATTATCATTGAAATTGCAAGTTCTGTAACCTGCTGAAACCCGAGTCTCTGTTAGACTTACCAATATTAAATCCTCCAGTAATCGACACGTTATCCAGTGAAAAACAGATATTTAGCATTAAGGGACGTCAACCCGAACCTATCCTGCGTCCATGAAGCGGGAGCCACTCCGCTGTGATGATAAGACGCTGGCTAGCAAGCCTGGTTAATCGTGCTGTTGCCTTTGTCATCCTGGCCATCGTGCTGGCTGCTCTGGCGGTGGCCGTGGTCAGTTCTCTGGTGGGACGCTCGGAACTGGCGGGGCAGACAAGGGAGCAGGTGGAGACCATCGCGGAACTGGTTGCCAGCGATCTTGATGCACGCCTGGCCCAGCGCCGGGATACCCTGACCCATGTCGCGGAAGGGTTCACCATGGAGGAGGTGGTGCTGCGCTCCCGCTCCCGCCTTCTCGTCCGTCGCGAGATTGCGTTGCAACATATGTTCGACGGGATCTACGTATTTGATGCCAGTGGCAAGGTCATTGCGGAGTATCCAGAAAGCTTCCGGCAGACGGGGCTGGATGTCAGCGGCCGTGAGTATTTCCGCCAGACCTCAAGCCAGCTCACCTCCATTATCAGTGACCCTTATGTGTCGAACTACCGGGAGCGGCCCGCCGTTATGATGACGGCGCCGATTTTCGATCATCGTCAACGGTTTATCGGCGTGCTGGGAGGGGCGGTTTTTCTCGACGGCGACAACTTCATGGAAGACACCAGCGGTGTGAGTATTGGTAAAACCGGCTATATCAGCATTGCCACACGTACCGGTGTAACCCTGGGCCACGGCCGTACCGGTGAAACCATGGTGCCGCTCAGGCTTGAAAACGAGGCTCACAAGAAGGCGATGGCGGGCTTCGAAGGCACTTTGCAGACGCTTGACCAGGAAGGCACCGAAACCATCACCTCGGTGCGCCAGATGTCACAGGTGCCCTGGTTTGTGGCCGCTGTGTGGCCGGTGAATGAGGCCTATGCGCCGCTCAGCCGGTTGACGGACAGCTTTGCGCAGACTCTCCTGATCGTGATTCTGATTGTGGCACCCTTGGCGCTGGTTGTGTTTCGTCGGTTGATGGCGCCCATGCGAAATCTGGGGTTCCAGATCAGTGAGCGCCACCTGGGGATACGGACCGAGCCGGTGGACGTTCTGGGAGGCACGGAAATCCGCCAGGTTGCGGAGACCTTCAACACCGTGATGGAAGAGCGTGACGAAGTGCTGTCCTCCCTGGCCGAGCGCGAGCGTTTTTCCGCTCGCTCACCCAGAGTGCGCCGATTGGCATTATCCAGACCGATGTTCTGGGCAGGATTGAGTTCGTGAACCCGGCGTTTGAGCGGATCATCGGGGTCAGCTCCAGTGACCTCCAGCATACCCCCCTGATTCAAGGCGTATACGAAGAGGATCAGGCTGGCACGGTTGAAGCGTGGCGAGAGGCTCTGCGCAGCAAAACAGTGTTCCGAGGGCGATTCCGCCTGAAAAGCCGCTCCGGAGGTGGCGTGGTGTGGGCGGATGCCATGACGGCGGTGATTGAGACGGAGGAGCGTTCACTGGGTACCATCACCGTAGTCAGGGACATCACCCACGAACTGGAGATCGAGGCGGAACTGGCCGAGCAACAGAAACGCGCGGACAGTATTCTGGGCGTATTGCAGGAAGGCGTATTGATGGTGGATGCCGAAGGCATTATCCGGTACTCCAACCAGGCCGCGTCCGGGTTCCTTGGATTGGCCGAAAACGGCGAGCGGCAGAACTTTTTCACGCTGGTATCGATTGAAGACGAGAACCATCGCTGGGAGGCTGACGATTTTCTGCGCAGTGCCGATGTGGATAGCCTGTATGCCACCCTGCGAAACAGGGCGGGCCAACTCTTCGATATAGACCTGGCAATGCTTCATCTTCGCCGGGAAAGCCATAATCACCGTATGGTATTCGTGATCCGGGACGACAGCGCCCGCCGTCGCGAAGAAGAGCGACTGTCCTGGGAAGCGACCCACGACAGCCTGACGGGCTTGCTCAATCGTCGGGCGTTCAATTCTTCCCTGGTCAAATGCCTGACGGATACCAACAAGAAAACGGCGGCCAGCGTTCTGATGCTGATCGACCTGGACTACTTCAAGCCCGTCAACGACGAAGGCGGGCACTTGCTGGGAGATGATTTGCTGGGGCGACTATCGGACCTGCTCACGCAGTCCGTGCGCCAGTCGGACACGGTGGCACGTCTTGGTGGCGATGAATTCGGTATTATCCTGCCTGCCTGTGGTCAGCAGCGCGCTGTCGAGCTTGCCGAGAAAATCCGAGCCGGTATTGAAGCCTTGCGTATAGAGCAGGACGGCAGGACGTTTGGAGTGACTGCCAGCATCGGCCTGACCGAGATGGGTGTCGCGGATACAGGGCCCCGGGAAGTCGTTGCGCGTGCTGACGAAGGCACCTACGCCGCCAAGGCCCAGGGGCGAAATCGTGTGGTGACGGTTCCCTTACCGTCACGGCAGAAGCCGGATTGATCACCACCACCCCGCAGAGCTGCCCGCCTGCCACAGCAAGCGCAGAGCGAGCAGGGTCAGAAGAACGTTGAACACGCGGCTGAAGTGCCGATTGCTCAGGGACTTGAGCACGTGGAGCCCCAGCCAGGTGCCGGCAAAACCAAAGCCGATCATGGCCAGTATGAACATCAGCCAGTCGCGGAAAACGAAACCAGCGAGTCCAAAAACCAACGCCTTGGGTGCGTGCTGGAGCGTCATCGCCGTGGCGAATGTCGCGACGGTGGTGAAACGCTCGGTGTGCATCTGCTTGATGAAGGAGGCCACCAGGGGACCGGTTGCGCCCACAAACAGGGAAATGAAACTGGTTAACGCAGAGGCAAGAAAGATCCCGATGCTGCCGAAGGCTCCCTTTGGCAGAGCGGGGCCCCAGCACAGGTAAAGCACGAAAGCGCCAATGGTCAGTTGCCACAGATAGGGCGGCAGGTCGATCAGCAACCAGGCGCCAAGCCCCGCTCCGACCAGTACCCCTGGTGCGAAGGCTGCAATGGCTTTCCAGTCGGTGTGCTGCCAGGTCAGTGTGGCTCGCCCGGCGTTGGAACCCAACTGGATCATACCGTGAACCGGTATGATCGCCGCCGGTGGTATCCAGAACGCCATCAATACCAGCAGCAGAACCCCGCCCCCGGCGCCAAGGCTGGCGGTAATCATCGACGTAATGACAGAGCTCAGCAGCAGGAAAACGGCCGTTGCGGTGTTCAGGCCTTCCGGGATGAACGTCAGTTCCAAGGCGGGCTCCGGGTTTATTGGCAGAAGCGGGTATCAGCGAGTCGCGCGGTTTTACACAGCGCCTCGGTGGCGAGTTGAACATCCGCCACATAATACAGCGAAGCCAGCCCGAAGCGATCCCGCCCCAAATTGTGGAACACCATGCCAAAGGCAATGTCTCCCGCACTGAATCGCTCATGCTCCTGGGCAAAATAAATCGCAGGCTTCGACAGTGTCTCGTCCTCCAGCAGGGACTGAACGCGGCTGGCACCGCCGTGATAAGCCTGAACCAGAAGCAGCGTGAAAAGCTGATCCCCTTTGTCGTCGGGCAGGTGACCGAAGCGCGCCTCGAAGGGCGGCCTGAGGTTGCGAGCATTCTGATCCATCAGTTTGAGGGCGCAGTCAATCTGTGCCAATCGATGCCAGTGGTTGGCGGGTTTGATCCGGCAGTCTTTGAGCGCCGAGGGTGAGAGCTGAAGGATGCCTTTGGCGTTGGCGGCAGAGTGCGCCCTTTGCTGGCCGCTGCTCTCGATCAATACCTGGCCGCCGAGGTACTTGGCAGGCTCGCCGGCAGATCGAGGCGTTGCTGCTGCTCACGCAGGCCATAAACGTACATCAGTGCCTCGTGGAGTGGCTGTGGTGTTTCCTGAGAGGCGAACGACAGATCGTCCCAGGCACCCCAAATCAGTTCCGAAGGCAGGGTGCCAAGGTAGCGTGCCACGGCTTCATCCAGGTTGACGTGCGGCTGTCGACAGGACAGGGCGAAGGGGTATCCGGTCCTGTCGGGGCCGCCCGGGGTCCAGTCGTCAGCGCGGCCAGTGGCTGCCAGAGAGGCTCTGGTATCATTCAGGCGAACCTGGGTGGCCTCACGGTCGGAGCCATCGTCGATATAGCCAAGGAACTGGCCGCGCATATCGAACAGAATGTGCCGATCGGGCTTAGAGCAATAACCGGACTCCTTCAGTACCCAGCGGCGGATGGTTGTGATGTTCTGGTATACCCCCTGACTTGACCAGTACGGTGAGCTGCGAACAACGCTGGTCCAGTTCTCGGCAGGTTCCGGCGGGTTTTTACTCGCTTGCGAAGTGGACGCGATAACAGATGTGACTATTATAACGACAGCAAGAAAGTGACGCTTAAAGCTCATGTTCATAAATACCGGTTTCCCCAATCTCCCGAAAACAGAATAACAAACGGAATCGATCATGAAGCAATCCGAATACCTCCGATACGACGCGGTAGCGCTTGCCGACCTGATTCGCCGCGGAGAAGTCGCGGCCAGTGACATCTGTGAGGCCGCTATTGAGCGTGCGGCCACGGTGAATGACAAGCTCAACGCCATCTGCCACCCCCAGTTCTCCGATGCACTGAACCAGGCGCCTACACCGGATAGTACCTTCTCGGGCGTTCCCATGCTGCTTAAAGATCTGGCCCAGGAACAGCAAGGCCAGCCCTGTACCTACGGCAGCCGGGGATTGAAGAAAAACATCGCGTCCCGGGATTCAGAGTTTGTACGCCGTGCACGGGCTGCGGGCCTGGTATTCCTGGGCCGCACCGCAACGCCGGAGTTCGGACTGAAGGCAGTCACCGAATCGAAACTCTGGGGAGCCTGCCGTAATCCATGGGATACGGATCGGACACCGGGTGGTTCCAGCGGCGGCTCCGGTGCTGCGGTGGCGGCGGGTATTGTACCCATGGCGGGAGCCAATGACGGTGGCGGCTCGATTCGCATTCCGGCGGCCTACAACGGGCTGTTCGGGTTGAAACCGTCGCGCGGTCGCATTTCCTCCGGCCCTTCGGTGGGTGAGGCATGGACGGGCGCCTCGACCGATCACGTGGTCACCCGCACGGTTCGAGACAGCGCCGCCATGCTGGACGTGCTGGCTGGCCCCGCGGTGGGAGATCCCTTTACCATTGCACCGCCGGCCGCCCCCTATGCCAAGCTGATGCAGCGGGCGCCACGCAGCCTCAAGATTGGTGTATTTACGTCGTCGCCCTACGAAACCGACGTGGCAAGGGAGTGTGTGGATGCCGTTGAGGAGACTGCGCGCACTCTGGAAAACCTGGGGCACCGGGTGGAGTATGCGCGTCCGGAATTCGACGGCATGGCCCTCGCCCGCTGTTATCTGGGGCTGTATTTCGGGGAAGTGTCTACGTTGATGGACCGCGCGAAAGCCGAGTTTGGTGCCCGCGATGACGACTTCGAACTGGATACCCGTCTGATCGGTATGTTGGGGCGGACCATGCCTCTACCGGACTACGTGCGCCGTCGCCAGCAGTGGAACGATTTTGCTCGCGCCCTGGGGGCGTTTTTTGAAGGTTACGACATGTACCTGTGCCCGACGGCTGGCCAGTTGCCGGCGAAGATTGGCGAGTTGGATACCCCATCCCATCTGCAGGTGGCTGCCCGGCTGATGTTGCTGCTGAAAGCCGGCAAGTTGGTACACCGCAGTGGGCAAGTCGACCAGATGGCTATGGAAAGCCTCGCCCGCACGCCCTTTACCCAGCTTGCCAACCTTACCGGTACACCTGCGATGTCTGTCCCGCTCGCCTGGACAGCCGCCGGATTGCCGGTGGGAGTGCAGTTCGGCGCTCCGCACGGAGACGAAGGCACCCTACTTCAGCTGGCGGCACAACTGGAAGAGGCCAACCCCTGGTTTGGGCGCTACGAACTGCTGGAAGCAATGATCTGACGCCATGCACTGAAACAATAAATAACGCATTGTGATCCGGGGTCACCGTATCCACGTTTATCTTTATGGCAGGAACAGGCTATGCTGTGAGTCAGGAAGAGCCCATTCTTCCTGAACGACCCTGATGGCATCGAGGAGGCGAGCGTATTATGAACCAACCGATGGCAATCGACGAACTGGTGTCTGTAGCACAGGCCGAGGCCATGGGGGAGCTTGATGCCCCAATGATGGCGATCGTACTGTCCAGCGAACAAAGCTACGATTTGCCCATTAACTCTCTTGAAACCGATGCCGACAAGGCCCGCTGGGGATTGATCCTGCGCGCGGCCCGAGAGCATGTGGAAGCCGATGCGGTTGCCGTGCTGTACCCGGCGTGGACCACCATCCGCAGCAAGAAACCGGCGAAAGCGAAGCAGGGTCAGAGGACACCCAGTCAGTGGCAGATAGCGACGAAGAGCAGCCTGCGCGTGGTGAGGATCCGGCAGAGCCCATCGACACACTGTTTGTGCAGTTGCACACCCGCGACCGCATCTACTGGCGTGGCTTTGAGCAGATCCGTGATCCCAAGCACCAGCGCATTATCGGCTTCCGACGGATCAAGGCCTTGTCCACCGAATACGGTCGTGACGAAGCACCGTCAGTAACCTCCTGGCTGAACACCCTGTTTGAGCCGCTGCCTGATGAAGGCGAGGAAACCGAGGTGGATATGGAATTGGCGGATCTGCTGGATGAACCGGAGGTCAGCGCCGCTCTGTATCCACGCCAACTCCGTGCACTGCACTGATTAATATGCCATTGGGAGCCCCGGTGTCGAAAGGCACCGGGGCCAGGCTCAGATGGCCATTGCCCTCTCGGCTACCCAGTAAAGGCTGATTGCGCCTACGGCAATCAGTGTCAGCGGAACGACTGCCCTGCCGTAAAGGTGTGTTTTACCCCAGAGGTAAAGCAGCGGGAAGGCAATAACCAGCAGGCCCAACTGCCCGAGCTCTACGCCAATATTGAAGCCGGCGAGGGCCACGACGGTCTGGGAAACACCGCTGGTGAGATCCCCCAGAACGCTGGCGAACCCGAATCCGTGTATCAGCCCGAACCCAAAGGCCAGCTTCCAGGTTTTCCTGCCCAGTATCGGCCACATCACGTTCATGGCGGCCACCGCTATGGACAGGGCGATGATGGTCTCCACCCAGGCGATGGGCAGACGAACAATGCCAAGGGCTGCCAGTGCCAGGGTTACGGAATGGGCCGCCGTGAACGCGGTCACGATCCCCGTCAGTTCCCACAGCCGCTGCTTCAGCCCCACCGGCGTGCTGCCATCGTTTTTTCTCAGTGTGGCCGGCAGCATCAGCACCAGAAGAAACAGTATGTGGTCGAGGCCGATGAGCAGATGGATGACACCTTCGTACAGGAAGGTTCCGAACAGCTGCAGGCTTCCTGGTGCGTCTCCGGCGGAGAGCGCCAGTTGGCGACTGTCAGGGCCTACTACCCCCAGCGTGCTGGTGCCGCCGCTTTCAAGGCTTATCAGGCCGCGATGGAGCGGGTCCTGTGAGAACAGAAGGTTGTATGTCAGGGTGTCGGGCGTGGCGCCATCGGGGCAGCTAATGGTGTAGAGACCGGCGGCATAGGGGCCGTCGCTATGGCTGGCAAGCCCCCATTGCTGGCCGGTCAGGCGGCAATCGGCCTGGGCGCTGGACAAGATTACGCCCTGCTCTACCCATCGGGTAATCTGGTCCCGGCCAGCACGGAGCTCCGCACCACTGAGCTGGCGATCCCCGTTCCGGTCCAGCGGCAAGGCCACCGAGACGTCCCGGAGTGCCACATCGATCCGTATCTCGCCCCGGTCCTGGTTCAGGTAGATGAAGCTGTCGCTGGCTTTGTGGGCCCATGCCGTTCCGGAGATCAGGGCCAGCAGGACCATGGATACCACCAGGCTGCCCCATTGTTTCATACCCCTCATGATTCAGCCTCCGGGTAGCGTGCATCGGTCTGCCCCTGCTCTTTCAGCCAGGTTCTCACCTTCCGGGCTGGCTCGTTGTCACCCGCCGCATCGGCGGCACGCAGCAGCAGCCGGGTATCGAGGGGCTCGCGCTGGCTGCGCCAGTTATCTGCCGCAAAGGTCAATGCGGTCTCGGCATCGCCTTCCACGTCCAGTTGGAAGCGTGCCATGTCTCGCTGATGCAGCAGGTTTCCGCGCCAACGGGCCTCTGCGAAGCGCTCCCTGAGGCTTTCGGCCAACGTCTCTGCATTCGGGTGCCCGGACTCAGCCATGGCAATCGCCCGAATAACGGCCAGTGGATCGACTTGTTCATAGCCGTCGGTCAGGGCCAGTACCTTGTCGTTCTGGTTTCGGCCCAGATACCAGTCTGCCAGTTGGGTGCGGGTATAGAGATCGTCGGGGGCGATGCTGAGCACTGTTTTCCAGTGATCCTCCGCAGCGGGGCTGCCTATCTGCGCGGCGATATCCCCCAGGGTTCCCTCCGCCCAAAGCTGGCTGGTGACATCGGCATCGGTTGCGTCTGTTCGTCGTTGGAGTTTCTGGTAGGCCGCTTCGGGGCTACCCGTGCGGGCATCAACCTGAGCCGTGCAGCTGTCGGCAATCAATCCGGGGTAGGATTGTTGCAACTGGGCGCAGTGCTTTCGTGCGTCTTCATAATTGCCCTGAACGATTTCCAGGTTGGCCAACAGCAACCGAGCCTGGTTTTTCTGGAGTGTGGCGCTGGATCGGGCTATGACGGTTTCCAGGTCTTTCCTGGCACTGTCAAAGCGGTGGAGGCTCTGGTCCAGTGTTGCCCTGAGGGTAAGCAGGCGGTCGGTCATGTCTCCGGACCATCGCTGCAACATCCCGTCGGCATAGCCCAGGAAACGGGGGTCTCCGGTGCTTCTGGCACGGGAGATCTGATTTTGTACGGTGTCTGCCAACTGCTCGGGCGAATCCGGTAATTCGGACGTGGTCAGTGCCGGCTCTGGCAGTTCAACAAGAATATTGGTGTCGGAAAAATCTGTCTCGATAGGTCCGGGTGCAGCGGTTGCGACGTTTGGAAAACCGGCCATCAACCACAGCCCGACACAAAAAGCCCCGCCCCGAAGGGCAGGGAATGTGCTTGCCGGCTTCAGGCGTACTGAAGGCCGGCAAGGGGTCCTATTGGATGAACAGATCGTCGAAGGCCTGTTCATTATTCTGGTCATTGAAGCTGAACTCCTTGTCGTTGATCTGAACGGCTTCACGGGTGTCGTCGGTGTTTGCGATCTCAGCCTTCACAAAGGTTGAGAAATCCACCGCCGGATCTGGCCTGTCACCGCCACCGCCGCCGCTACTGCTGGAGCCGTCGAAACACCCCGCCAGTGCCAGGGTTATCAGGCCCGTTCCGGCTAACTTCATAGTGAGTTTCATGATTCACTCCTTATGAGTTGGGTGAGCCGGCCAGTGGCGTTGCCAGATATGGGAACACTTCCTGGAGCTCAGCTGGGTCAAGTTGCACACCGTCGGTAAACGGGGCGTCCTTGTTCGGGGCATCAGTGGTCAATGCGCCCATGACTACACGCAGGGCAATATCCACGGTGTCATCCACCGGGCGACGGCCATTCGGGAAGCCGGCGTTGTCACCACCGAGAACACCCAGGTCATTTTGCGAGGCTGCAGGTGTGGCTGCGATTTCCGGGTTCAGTCGCAGCATTTCTGACGTTTGCACGCCTACCGGCATGTTTACATCGGGTACGCCGGTCAGGAACGCTGTTACCAGATCGGTCCGCGGGAAGTTATTCGGTGCCTCAGCGCCTGCGCTGCTGAACAATATTTCCAGCAGTTCGGGCAGGGTCGGATGAGTCACGTAGGTAGCGAACTGGCCATCGTTCATGGGCTCGCTGGCGTTGAACCGGTCCTTGTCTTTCAGGCCGATCACGACTTCGTTTACCAGCGGCATACCGAGACGTGATACCTGGGTCCATGCACCGCCTTCAACGGTTGCACCTTTGCCATCAACGGTCGGTTGCGGATTGATGACTCGGGCCTGGCGAACGCTGGCGGTGGTCCAGCCGCCGATGACGGGCTGATCCATTCCGGTGACTGCCGTGCCGGTCAGACACTCGGTCGGTACTTCCAGGGCGAAGGAGGTCACGTTCTTGTCTGCAAGATCACCGGCACCTTCGCCGTCACGTGGGCCGAGCGGGTTGGTGTTGACCAGGTCGAAGATCTCGCCAAGGTTGACCGCGAAAGCTTCCTTGCGTTGACCCACGAAGACCTGCCCGTTGGTGGCGCAGCCTGGAATGCCAATCTCGAAGATGTGCTGGTTGGCGTAAGCTTGGTATCCGCCTGGAAACGATTTTTCGCCGATGTTGTCCAGTGGCTTGTCGAAGGTGGCGGTGCCATCCGTGACGTTGGTGGCGGTTTCAACGGTGCCGGTACGGCGATCACCGCGAATTACGGACACCGTGTATTCCTGGCTGACCTGAACGTTGTCGCCGTCGCTGGCATCGCCGATGTTCTTGAGCGGTACGGAAACCATCTGCTGGTCACCGTCTGGGCCGACCGGCAATTGAATATCGTTCAGGTTGTCCGAGAACTGAAAGCGGAACGTGAGGTTTTCCTGTGCGTTGCCACTGTTGTCGATGTGGATTTCATAAACCGCGTCTTCATCCAGATCGAAGTAGTTGGGACCGCCATACGCATCCTGCAGCGGCAGGTAATTCGCGATCAGGGTGACGAAATCCGCACGTCCCGTCTCGTAACTGCGGAACATGTAGAAATCGGTCCCGTCCACCTTGGGTACTTCAGTGATAAAGGGTGCTTCGCGGTGGCTTGAGGCGTTTGCTGCGCCGGCACTGATACAGAGTCCGGCAACCGCAATGGCGAGGCCGGAGCGTTTTAGTAAAGTATTCATTCCGTTTTCCTCTTCTATTGTTGGTGTTGCAAAGGGGGTTACGGAGCGATTAGAGAAAAGGATGCAGTTCTCACCAAAAAAAATTGAAAGCGTCTTATCCGGAAGTGGGCTGGCATAGTATGAATAGTGAGTGCACCACGTTCAGCCAACTTGTGAGGCGTGTGTCAGGTGGCGGGACTGGCGGTCCAACATAGCGTTATTCTTCAAGTCGACCCAGAGCGACTATGCTTCATGGTGTTTGTTTGATTTCAGGGCCAACAACATGCTCCATCGCACCCAATGGGTTTCCGACGCCATTGCCCGCATTGATGCGGATTTCAATCGTTCTGCAGACACCCATCTGATCAAGCTGGACCTGCCGGGCCTGCGTGACGTTGATCTCTATCTCAAGGATGAGTCGACCCACCCGACCGGCAGCCTCAAACATCGGCTGGCACGCTCACTGTTTCTGTTCGGGCTCTGTAATGGCTGGATTACGCCAGGCACCCCGATCATCGAGGCCTCGAGTGGATCGACAGCGGTCTCCGAGGCCTATTTTGCCAAGCTCCTCGGGCTGCGGTTTATCGCAGTCATGCCCCGAACGACGTCGGCACAGAAAATTGCCAAAATCGAGTTCTATGGGGGCGAGTGTCACCTGGTGGAGAATGGCAGTGAGATCTACGCTGAATCTCAGCGTCTGGCCCGTGAGCTCGGTGGTCACTACATGGATCAGTTCACCTAGCTGAGAGGGCGACAGACTGGCGGGGTAACAACAACATTGCCGAAAGCATTTTCGAGCAGTTGCGACGGGAGCCGCACCCCATACCGCGCTGGATTGTTGTCAGCGCGGGCACCGGTGGCACGTCGTCAACCATCGGGCGCTACATCCGCTACGGCGGCCATCTTGCCCGGGGTTGTGAGCTGTGCGTGGCGGACCCGGAAAACTCGGTGTTCTATGACGCCTTCGCTAGCGGGCGGTCTGATATTGTCGGCCAGTGCGGTTCGCGCATTGAGGGTATTGGTCGCCCCAGGGTTGAGCCCTCTTTCAGCCCGACGGTGATTGAGCGCATGGTTCGCGTACCCGATGCGGCCAGTTTTGCCGCGCTCCGGTATCTGGAACGTCATCTTGGCCGGCGTTGTGGCGGCTCTACCGGTACCAATCTGATTGCCACACTGAGCCTCGCCAGTGAAATGCAAAGCGCCCGAGAGGGCGGGTCGGTTGTCACGCTTCTGTGCGATGGTGGCGACCGTTACACCGACACCTATTTCAATCCCGCGTGGCTTGCCAACCAGGGCCTGGAGTTAACCAAGTGGGAAAAAGCGCTGGACGATTTTGATCAAAGCGGCGTGTTTGAGCCCGATCTGATGACCTGCATGCATCCTGATGGGCATTCTGAACGTAAGGTCGACTAATACCTGTAGAACAAAACAAGGGATCGTATAGATGGTAACCAGCAATTCTGAGCAGGATGATCTGATGGGACTGCTGATCGCAGTGTCCCGGGAAGACCGACTGGCCTTTCAGCGGCTGTATGAAAAAATTTCCGGCAGGATGTTCGGGCTTTGCCTGAAACTGGCCAGTCAGCGAGATCTGGCAGAAGAGGCCGTTCAGGATGCCTTTGTGCAGATATGGCACCACGCCGGTGAATATCACAGTGAGCGTGGCGCTCCCCTGAGCTGGATGCTGACGATTGCCCGTTATCGCACACTCGATCTTATGAGGAATCGGAAATCGCGGCCGACGTCCGGCGATGCCCACCTTGAGCGTGTTGCCGATGAACGTGACGGCCCGTTGGACGAATCACTTCGGGTCGCGGGCAGCGCCGAGCTTCGCGGGTGCCTGGATGAACTCTCAGAGACGCAGCGGGACAGTATCCTGTTGTCTTATTATCGGGGGTTTACCCACGATGAGCTTTCCGAGGCCCTGAGTTCTCCCATTGGAACCGTAAAAAGCTGGATTCGGCGCGGATTAATGGCTTTGAAGAGGTGTCTGGAACGATGAAAAAGACACCGGAAAGAATAGAAGCATTGGCAGCGGAGTACGTGCTTGGCTCCCTTCATGGGGCAGCCCGTCGGCGTTTCGAGCGCTGGATGATGGAGTCGGTTCGAGTCCGCCAGGAAGTCTGGTTCTGGGAAGAGAAGCTGGGGCACCTGGGCGCACGCATTGAGGAAGAACAGCCTCCGGCGTCGGTCTGGGCTGGCATCGAACGCCGGCTTTGGGCCCGGGAGGATAAACCCGAGTCGGCAGTTGCGGCCAATGATGCGTCCGGCCGTTGGTTCTGGCCTGGCTGGAGCATGCTGGCAACGGCTGCGGCGCTGGTGCTGGCCGTTGTCCTGGTGCAACAGCCAGAGCCAGAGGTGGATGACCGTCTTTCAGGCGCCATCGTACAGGCGGACGTGAGCGATCCCCTATGGTTGGTCAGTGAGTCATCGCTCGACAGGCAATTGAAACTGCGTCCCGTTGCCGCGACGGCGGCCCAGCAGGGCAAGGATTACGAATTGTGGATCGTGCCGGCGGATGGCCAGCCCCTGTCGCTCGGGGTTATTCCGGTGGGTGGAACCTATCAGGTAACTCTGGATGATGACGCGCGTGCGCTTCTCAGCAATAGCCGAACACTGGCGATCAGCCTGGAGCCGGTGGGAGGCTCTCCCACCGGCCAGCCGACCGGGCCGATCCTGCACGTTGCGAAACTGTATGAACTCTGATCGTTGAGTGCGGATTAATGGCTCGATAGCAGCGTGATGCACAGCTGGGCGTTCTGGACAAAGTGTCCGAACGCCGTCAGCTGATCGTCGGAGGGCACATAGTCCGCCGCCGCGTTGTCCGCGTAAAACAGGCCAACCAGTCGCCCCTTCGCTTTCAGGGGGCCGATCAGCGCCGGCACGTTCCCCAGCCAGCGATCATAGGCAACCCCTTCAGTTTTCGATTTTGGCAGATAGACACTGCAATCAGCGTGGGGTAAGAGCGCCCCGAGAGGACCGGTGCCATCCTTGCGGATGGTGAAGTTGTCCTTCCAGGCTTCGGTGCCCCTGCCCCCCAGCTTGCGCGGCACCAGTTCAAGCCCGCTGCGGTCGCTCATCAGCAACACAACCCGCTGCATGCCGATTGCCCGGTGAATGCCCTCGATGACCAGCTGACAGACTTCGTTGATGTCCGGTTTGTCGGTAAGGCTGTGGGTAAGATCGCGGAGAATCTGTAACTGCAGGTTGGGGTCCACCTCTGGTGCGCGCACCGCCTCCTCGCCGGAGCTGCCCTGGCTGCCAGGCATCAGCGCGGTCACCTGGGGAATGCCCAGCGACACCGCGACCCGCGCGGCTTCTCCGGCATTCACCTTGAGCTGGTCCCGAACGGCTGCAGGGTTCTCTCCGATGTCCTGCCCCAGGGCTTCCATGACCTTTTCCATGTCGTCGCCGCGCCAGCCATTCTCGGACAGTCTTGCCATCTCAACGGAGTGGCGCACCAGGCTGGCGGCCTTCGAATTGGCCTGCCCGGGCGCAACCACCTCGCGAATAAAGGGGCCGAGTGACCAGGCGTCCACCAGGCCACGGGTAATTTCGGTAAAGGTGGTGTGGAGCGCGGCTTTCTGGGCTCCAGTGTCGGCTCCCCCTCACGCAGCCGGGATTCCAGTTCACTGGCCTGCTCGGTCTCGCAGGACCAAAAAGCCAACTCGCCAATGTTCATCAGCAGGGCCCCGATGAACACTTCCTCCAGGGCGTGCTCGTTGCGCTTTGGCAGCAGGCAACGGGCCTGGACGGCGGCGTGGATGGCGCGGGCCAGGCAGCGAAGCAGGTGTGGGCGGTCGTTGCGTTTGAGCAGGGAGTCCACGATCAGGGACGAGATGGCCATGGACTTCACGGCGTCGAAGCCGATCAGGGTGATGGCGCGGCTTACGGTGCTTACCTGGGTGCGAGTCTGGTTGTAGAACACCGTATTGGACAGCCGAAGCACCTGGGAAGTGAGCTGGGCGTCGTTGAGAATAACGTTTGCAAGCTCGTTAACCGTGCTGTTACTGCTGTCAGTCAGTTCACCAATCTGCGAAGAGTGTTTGCCAGTACCGGCAGTTCCACTTTGCTGAGGTAGGTCACCCATGCCTGGGTCGAGTTCATCCTTGAGGGCGGAGTCTCGGTTTTTGTGGTCAAAATTGCGCGCGCCTCGGGAGTGTTGGTCATGTTCTTGTAATGAATCAGTCTAGTTCAGTCGTGGTCTTCGTGTCAGGTGGCAAATGGTGTAAGGGGATTTACCAAGGTGGCGGATTCGGGTTTGCCATCGGTTTGGTTTATAATCGCGCGTTTTACCTCTGCACCCACAAGGCGCTGACAAAGCGTTCACAAGGCAACGTTGTGATTGTATTTGACCAGGTACAGAAGTCCTACCAGGTAGGTGGGCGGGCGATCCCCGCGCTACACCCCACCAGTATGACCATCGACACCGGCGAGGTGTTTGGCATCGTCGGCCACTCCGGCGCGGGCAAGTCCACCCTCGTGCGCCTGATCAATCTGCTGGAGCCACCCACCGGTGGTCGCATCCTGATTGACGATGAGAACATCACCGGCTACAACGCCAGCGAGCTACGGGCCTTCCGTCGCAAGGTGGGCATGATATTCCAGCACTTTAATCTGCTGTCCTCGAAAACGGTGGCGGACAACATTGCCTTCCCCATGAAACTCGCGGGCATTTATTCCCGCACCGAGATTCGTGACCGGGTGGACGAGTTGCTGAAACGGGTCAGCCTGGTGGATCAGGCCAATAAGTACCCATCGCAGCTCTCGGGTGGACAGAAGCAGCGTGTTGGCATCGCCCGCGCCCTGGCCTGCCGCCCGACGATCCTGCTTTGCGACGAAGCCACCAGCGCCCTCGACCCGCAAACCACCCAATCGGTCCTGAAGTTGCTGGCGGACATCAACCGCGAACTCGGCCTGACCATCGTACTGATCACCCATGAGATGGACGTGGTACGCCGTGTCTGTGACCGGGTAGCGGTGATGGATGCCGGCGAAGTCGTTGAAATGGGTGCGGTCAGTGATGTCTTCCTGCACCCGAAACACCCCACCACCCGGGACTTTGTCTTCGAGAGCGAAAGCATCGACCATGAGGAAATGCAGCAGGACCTGCAGCACGCCAAAGGCCGCATCCTGCGTCTCACCTTCCGTGGCGAATCCACCTACACGCCACTGCTGGGCAGCGTGGCGCGGGAATCCGGCGTGGATTTCAGTATCCTCTCCGGCCGGATTGACCACATCAAGGACACGCCCTACGGCCAGCTGACCCTCTCGCTGGTGGGCGGCAATCTCGATACCGCCATGCAGGCCTTTGAGGCGGCGGACGTTCACGTGGAGGTGCTGCGCTGATGGAAGCCTTGATGGGAGACCTGTTGAGCAACGTGGACTGGACCGAGATCGGCTGGGCCAGTTGGGACACCCTGGTGATGGTGGGCATGTCGCTGCTGTTCAGCGTGCTGATCGGCCTGCCGGTAGGCGTGCTGCTGTTCCTGTTTGGCAAGCGCCAATTGCTGGAGCAGCCCATCGCCTACGCGGTGCTGTCCTTCGTAGTGAACGTGCTACGTTCCGTGCCATTTATCATACTGTTGATCGTGATGATCCCGTTCACGGTGATGTTGATCGGTACGTCTCTTGGCGTGGCTGGTGCGATTCCGCCACTGGTGGCCGGCGGTGCTCCTTTCTTTGCCCGTTTGGTCGAAACGTCGTTGCGCGAAGTGGATAGGGGAATCATCGAGGCTACCCAGGCCATGGGCGCGACTGTAAAACAAATTGTATTCGGAGCCTTGTTGCCGGAGGCCCTGCCGGGCATCATCGCCGGTATTACGGTCACAGCCATTACGTTGGTGTCCTACGCTGCCATGTCCGGCGTAGTCGGCGGTGGCGGTCTTGGCGACCTGGCGATCCGCTTCGGTTACCAACGATTCCAGACTGACGTAATGGTGATTACAGTGGCGCTGTTGGTCATTTTTGTACAATTGCTCCAGATGGCGGGCGACCGTCTCGTTCTGTATTTCAGCCGCAAATAGGCTCAGTTTGGGTGCAAGCCCATGGCGGGAAAGCCCTTCCGAAAAACGCCCGTAAATACGTCCCTGTAGGCTCGGTCGCGCCATCCCTGGCGCTCCACGTTTTCGGAAGGGCTTTCCCGCCACGGGCCCGGAGTCTTTGCTGGCTTCCGAGGTCTGAATGATATTTTAAACAACAGGAGAACGTGCTTATGAACTTCAAAAAGACCCTGGTGGCAGTGGCTGCCATTGCGACATTCTCTTCCGCAGCCCTTGCGGAAAAGCTTTCCGTGGCGGCAACGCCGGTACCTCACGCCGAGATCCTGGAATTTGTTAAGCCCAAGCTGGCGGAGCAGGGCGTGGAGCTGGATGTGAAGGTGTTTACCGATTATGTCCAGCCTAACGTGCAGGTGGATCAGAAGCGGATGGACGCGAACTTCTTCCAGCATCAGCCGTACCTCGACGAATTCAACGATGGCCGTGGTACCAACCTGGTCAGCGTAGTGGGTGTCCACGTTGAGCCGTTTGGTGCCTACTCAAGCCGGATCGACTCTCTGGAAGCGCTTGAAGACGGGGCCACAGTGGCGATCCCCAACGATCCCACCAACGGTGGCCGTGCATTGCTTCTGCTGCAAAAAGCCGGTCTGATCACCCTGAAGGACGGCAGCAAGATCACCGCTACGCCGCGTGATATCGCTGATAACCCGAAAGACCTGGAATTCAAGGAACTGGAGGCTGCTACCCTGCCGCGTATCCTGAACCAGGTGGATCTGGCGCTCATCAACACCAACTACGCGTTGGAAGCCGGCCTTAATCCGACGGAAGATGCGCTGGTTATTGAGGGGGCTGAATCGCCGTACGTGAACATTCTGGTTGCTCATGAAAGCCGCGCCAACGATGAGGCAATCCAGAAGCTGGCGAAGGTGCTGACAACGGATGACGTCAAGGCGTTTATCAAGAAGCAGTACGAGGGAGCCGTGGTTCCGGCATTCTGAGGCCAGGAACGATAGGCATAAAAAAGCCGGGCATCAGCCCGGCTTTTTCGTTTCAGCGGATTGCGCGTTCAGCGCTTAATCGCCACTCCAGTTCGATCCCGGGTCCGGCGTCATCCGCAGGTAGGACTTCACCGCCCGATAGCCTTTCGGGAAACGTTCTTTTATTTCATCCTCATCCTGCAGGGACGGCACGATCACCACATCGCCGCCGGGTTCCCAGTTACCTGGTGTTGCCACTTTGTGAATGTCGGTCATCTGCAGCGAGTCTACAACCCGCAGCACTTCGTTGAAGTTGCGACCGGTGCTGGCCGGGTAGGTGATCATCAAGCGGATTTTCTTATTCGGGTCGATCACGAACAGCGATCGCACGGTCAGCGTCTCACTGGCGCTGGGGTGGATCATGTCGTAAAGGTTAGACACCTTGCGATCGTGGTCGGCAATGATCGGAAAGTTAACGGCACAACCCTGGGTTTCGTTGATGTCCTTGATCCAATCCTTGTGGGAATCGACCGGGTCCACACTCAGAGCGATTGCCTTGACGTCACGCTTGGCGAATTCGTCTTTCAGCTTGGCCGTCAGGCCGAGCTCGGTGGTGCACACTGGCGTAAAATCGGCAGGGTGCGAGAACAGTATGCCCCAGCTGTTGCCCAGCCATTGGTGAAAGTCGATCCTGCCTTCACTGGAATCCTGCTCAAAATCCGGTGCGGTATCTCCCAGACGTAAACTCATCGCGTTTCCTCCTTTGATGATACGAAAGCCCGGCCAGACGAAGCGCCGGCACAAAATTCAGTCTATACGATAAACAGTGGAGGCGGATGGGAGAAAACCAAGGGGTCTTGATTTGCCTCATCCGACTCCACTTACGTATCAGCTAACGCCGACTGACCGCTCTTTCTCGAAATGCTCACGGGTGAGCTTGAACACCACCGGGCTCAGTAGCAGCAAGGCCACGAGGTTTGGCAGCGCCATCATGGCGTTGAGCGTGTCGGCGATCAGCCAGATCAGGCCAAGGTTGATGGTGGCACCGACCGGTATCGCCAGTATCCAGATCACGCGGTACGGCACGATGGCTTTGACGCCGAACAGGAACTCAATGCAGCGTTCGCCGTAAAACGACCAACCGATAATCGTGGTAAAGGCAAAAATCGCCAGGGAGATGGCGACAACGTAATTGCCAAACCCGGGCAGTCCGGTTTCAAAGGCCAGTGAGGTCAGTGCCGCACCGGTCTCACCTGACGTCCAGGCGCCAGAGCTGATGATGACAAGGCCGGTGATGCTGCACACGATGATCGTGTCGATGAACGTGCCCAGCATGGCGACCATGCCCTGGTTGATCGGGTTCTTGGTTTGGGCTGCCGCGTGAGCGATAGGGGCGGAACCGAGACCGGCCTCATTGGAGAAAATGCCGCGGGCCACACCAAAGCGGACAGCGGCCCAGACGGCGGCGCCGGCAAAGCCACCTTCGGCGGCAACCGGGCTGAACGCGTGTGTAAACACCATGGCGATAGCGTTCGGAATCTGCTCGGCGTTAATGGCCAGTACCATCAGGCCAACCAGGATATAGGCGATGGCCATAGAGGGCACCAACGTGCTCGCCACCTGCCCGATGCGTTTGATGCCACCGATCAGCACAAGGCCTACCAGTACCATCAACACAAGGCCGGTCACCCAGTGCGGCAGGTTGAAGTTGGTTTCCAGAACATCGGCCACCGAGTTGGCCTGCACCGTGTTACCAATGCCAAACGCGGCCACCGCCGCGAAGATGGCAAACAGCACACCCAGCCAGGCCCACTTTTTGCCCAGGCCGTTGCGAATGTAGTACATCGGGCCACCCGTGTAGGCGCCGCGTTCGTCCACTTCCCGGAACCGTACCGCCAGTACCGCTTCCGAATATTTGGTCGCCATCCCGACCAGGGCGGTCAGCCACATCCAGAACAGGGCTCCTGGCCCGCCCAGGAAAACCGCGGTGGCAACGCCGGCGATATTACCGGTACCGACGGTGGCCGACAGTGCGGTCATCAGGGCCTGAAATGGAGGAATCTCGCCCTCTGATTCGGCCCCGGTACGGCCTTTCCACATCAGTTGGAAACCGGCTCGCAGTTTTAATACCGGCATCAGCTTCAGGCCAATGCTCAGAAACAGGCCGACACCAAGAATCATCACCAGCATGGGCGGGCCCCAGACCAGTGCGTTAATGCTGCTAATAAACGACTCAAAGGCTTCCATGGGAATCTCCCTGTGTTTGTGCCTTGGTATTGAGGAGCTTCCGCGACACCGGCGATATGGATCTGAGTAGTACAGATCTGAGCTCGGCGGAAGCGTATAACTCATTGAGTTTATATACTTATTTTTATCTGTAAATATTCGCTGCAAAGAATTAGCTGTTCTGACGCGACGTGGGTCTGCAAAGCTATTGGATTCGTAGCCTCTCGGGTTAAGCTGTGGACTGGTTATCTCAGGAGTCCCTCAATGCCGGAAACCCTAAGCCACTCTGATTGGAGTTCTGCCGATACGTCGGTCAACGCCATGCCCGAGACCCTTCACGTCCAGGCAGGCGAGCTGTCGTTCTGTGTGGAAACCCGGGGAGATCCCGCCGGGGAGCCGGTGATCTTTGTGATGGGATTGGGGGCGCAGATGACGCTCTGGCCGGAGGCGTTGCTGGACCAGTATGTTCGTGAAGGCTTTCGGGTAATCCGGTTTGATAACCGCGACATCGGGCTGTCATCGCACCTGAAGGATCGCCTGGAGGGTCATCCGGTTGCGGTCATGGCAAGGCACCGGATGGGCCTGCCGATCGCCGCGCCCTATACCCTGCATGACATGGCGGACGATGTCTGTAAGGTGATGGACGCCCTCAGCCTGACCAGCGCTCACCTGGTGGGTGTTTCCATGGGCGGCATGATCAGCCAGCTGGTGGCTGCGAATCGCCCCGAACGCGTGCGCTCGGCAACCCTTATCATGACCTCCACCAACAGCCCGCGCCTGCCAATGCCAAAATCAAAGCTGATCTGGCGCCTGGCAGGTATTGGCGCGAAGGGGCATGATGAAGCCGCAGTTGTCGCACGCTCCCTGGAGTTCTGGAGAGCGATTCAGAGTCCGGGCTACCCACCTCGCGAACAGGAAGTGAGGGACCGGATCGTACGGGAGTTCCGGCGCAGCTATCATCCCGCCGGCATTCTCCGCCAGACCCGTGCCATTCTCGCCACTGGAAGCCTGTCATCAGCCACGCGTCGCATACGGGTGCCGGTATCCGTGATTCATGGCAAGGCCGACCCGCTGGTGCGGCCGGTGGCTGCGGAGCAGTTGGGATACCTGATGCCTCATGCCCGCGTTGAGATGATTGACGGCATGGGGCACGATCTTCCGGAACCTCTGTTGTCGCGGTTTGCCCAGATCGGCTTTGAAACCATGGCGCAACAGCCGAGGCAGGGCAACGGCTGACGGCCGGTGCCCGCAGAAAGAGATGGCCGGTTGCGGGTTTATACTTCCAGTTTTCGCCCCCATTGCCTATGTTTAAAGAGGGACGAATCCAGAATATGACTGGTCAGGGAGTCTGCCAATGCAATCGCTAAAAGTATCCGATGTCATGTGGAACCACATCGAGCCCATTCGTCGTGGAACGCCCTTAACCAAAGTGGTCAAAACACTGCTTCACAACCACGTCACTGGGCTGCCGGTCGTGGATGACCACCGCAAGGTGATCGGGTTTGTTTCCGAACAGGACTGCATCCACGCCCTGCTGGTGAGCAACTACCACCACGAAGGCGACCCGATCGTGGACGACGTTATGTTTCGCAATCCGGTCACCATATCCCCGGAAATGTCTGTTGTGGATCTGGCCCAGAACCTGGGCGCAGGCAAGCCCAAGGTCTACCCGGTGGTTGACCATGATCGTTTGATCGGTATTGTGACCCGCACTGCCATCCTGGCAGAGTTTGCAAAGGCCGGTTATGGCATAGAAGTACCGAAATACGCGTAGTCAGAAGGCTGTGAATTTTCCGACTGAGAGGTACCCATGCAACTGCTCTCCACCAACGTCTGTTTTGGCGGCGAACACCGGCGCTACCAGCACCACTCGGCAGCCCTGGACTGCGATATGGAGTTTGCGGTGTACCTTCCTCCTGTTGCCGTGGGCAGCAACCCTCAAAAAGTGCCGGTTCTTTACTGGCTGTCGGGGCTGACCTGTACCGACCAGAATTTCATGCAGAAGGCCGGGGCCCAGAAAAAAGCGGCGCAGCTGGGCATTGCCATCGTGTGCCCTGACACCAGCCCCCGTGGTCTGGACCTGCCCGGCGAGCACGACAGTTACGATTTTGGCAGCGGCGCCGGTTTTTACCTGAACGCCACACGCCAACCCTGGGCCCCTCACTATCGAATGTACGATTATGTGGTGAAGGAATTGCCGCAACTGGTGGAAGGCCACTTGCCGGTGACAGAGGATCGCAGTATCAGTGGTCATTCCATGGGTGGTCACGGGGCACTGATCGCGGCGCTGAAGAATCCCGGGCAGTACAGATCCGTGTCTGCTTTTGCGCCGATTGCCAACCCCAGCGAGTGCCCCTGGGGTCAAAAAGCCTTCAGCGGTTATCTGGGGGACGACCCGAAAACCTGGGAAGAGTGGGATGCGACGCTGTTGATTCCCGGCGCCAGCGAACGCTTACCGCTGCTGGTGGACCAGGGTACAGCGGATGACTTCCTTGAAAGTCAGCTCAATCCCGAGGCGCTGGTCGAGGCATGTGAGAAGGTGCATCACCACATCAATCTGAGAATGCACCGGGGTTATGATCACAGCTACTTCTTCATCGCCTCGTTCATCGATGACCATCTTGAGCATCACGCCCAGGCGTTGGGCTTGAGATAATACAGAGCGCGTAGAGCGTTAGTGGAAACCCCAGAGTAGCCCGAAGTCCATGGAGGGCATCACTTCGGGCTGTTCAACGTTGATAATATTGAAATCCGGCTGGCTGCAGTCCCGCTCAAAGGTGCCGCTGTAACGGTTGCCCCTGGGACCAATGATGGCTTTGGCAAACGGGCCACGGTGACGGTGCGGGCGCCGGACAATCACCGCCACTTCGTTGTTGGCGAGCCTCACCAGAGTTCCTGGCGGATGATCGGTCAGAATGGCCAGCAGAGCCCGCGGAATGGCAGGGCGTAGTTTGCCGTCGGCCAGCGAAGCGATCAGTTTGCGGGCCTCGGTTATGTTCATTCGTTCGCGATAAGCCCGCTTCGTTATCATTGCCACATAGCGTTCCGCCAGCGCCAGGATTTCCGCCTCACCCCGTATGTCGGTACCACTCAACCCATTGGGATAGCCCGAACCGTCCGCCTGTTCGTGGTGCTGCGCAATGATTTTGAGTAGCAGTGGGCTGGTGATGTCGGCCTCTTTGAGTGCCTGAACGCTGCGTTCGGGGTGTTTGCGTATCACCGCGCGCTGCTCGTCGGTCAATACCCGGTTGGAAGCATTGAGTTTGTCGGCCACCGGCACCAGAGCCAGGTTTGCCATTAGCGCAGCACTGATCAGTACGGCGATCCGCTTGTCATCGAGGCCGAACCGGCGTGCAGTAAACTGACAGAGAACGGCATAGAACAGTATCTGTTCATGGATGGTGGGCTCGATCGAGTACAGGTGCACCAGTGCCAGGCTGGCCTCCGGGGATTCCTGGCACATCTGGTCAATCATTCGTGACAGGCCAAGTACCGTTGGCGGGCACTGTCATCCTGGTTAGTAATGGCGTTTAGCGAGGATTCCAGGGTTTGCAGTAATACGGGATAATCCGCAAACGGGTTGCGGAGACGGATATCTTCCTGAATATCCTCGTCGGGGCGCTCAATCACCCGGGGCTGGAACAGGCCACGCTCGAACAACTGCTCCAGCTGAATGTCATTCTGTATGACGTAGCCCTGTCTCAGCAGAACATTGCCATCGGCGTCATAGACCGTCCAGGGCAAGGGCTTTCCAATGGTCAATGCGCCGGGTGCGATACGAAGAAGGTTCTGCACTCAATGGCTTCCTGGTGCTTATTATAATAATGCTTAAGTTTACCCCTTAAGCCGATACCAACTCCAGTTGTTGAACGGTCGGGAATGGGACGTTTGCGGTGATATGGGAATCTGCGTCCTTTGATTTAACAAAGTATTTCATTTGTGCGTTTGTTAAATTTCGTTGCGTTCAGCTTCCGTAATCGGATCTTGCGCTATGATAGTTTGCTAATAAGACCTTGGTAGGAATGTACTGTCACTATGCTCTATCGTCTGAAAACAGATTTCAGGCTGTCCATCATCACGTTGTTGGCCATCAGTGCCATTCTGGGGATAACCCCCTTTGCGGTGATGCGGTTTGTCCAGGGCAACGTGCTGGCCGGGGTGGTCGATCTGGGTATTATGCTGGCGATCACCGCCGGAATGATTTACGCCTGGATAACAGGCGATACCGCTCGCAGTGGTTTTGCAATGGCCCTTGTGGCCTGCGGCGGGGCGGTGACAGTCGGAGCGTTGGTCGGAGAGCCTGGGCTGTTCTGGTTATATCCGTGCCTGGTGACAAGCTTCTTCCTGACGGAACCCCGCTACGCAATTTTTATCAATCTGGCCGCCGTTGTTGCCTTGATGGTGCATGGCGTGGCCTTCAGTTCTCTTGTCCAGATGTGGACCTTCGCCGCCACGGCTATGGTCGTCAGCTGCTGCGCCTATGTGTTTGCCCATCGCAACGAGAACCAGCGGGAGCGCTTGGAACACCTGGCCACAATCGACCCCCTGACGGGCGTCAAAAACCGCCGCTCCATGGATCAGGAGCTGGCAATGGCCGTTGCCAGCGCTTCCAGAAACGGCATCTCCTACGCCTGGTGTTGCTGGATATCGACTACTTCAAGAAGATCAACGACGAGTATGGGCACAACGTAGGGGATGACGTGCTGGTGGAAATGGTGGCGTTGATCGAACAGAACATCCGCAAGTCCGATCAACTGTTCCGCTTTGGCGGTGAAGAGTTTGTATTGCTGATGCCCGGGGTGGATTCAACCGGGTTGAAGGCGGTCATGCACAACCTGCAGCACATCATGCACAAGTTCCTGCGCCACCCCGGGGGGCAGGTTACCGCCTCCTTTGGCGTTGCCCTGCTCCAGGCTGGCGAAAAACCTGATGATTGGCTGGCGCGGGCGGATGAAGCACTTTATGAAGCAAAGGACACCGGGCGCGACCGTATTGTCTACGCGGACGACATGGTCGCCAGCCCTGCGTGATCGCCCCGGCAAGACTACTCTGGTTTTGGCGAGTACAGAAACAATCGCAGCCCCAACAGGATACTGGCGGACGCCAGCCCACAGGTAAGCCCCACCCAAAAACCAGCGGCCCCCATGGCAGGCAGCAACCAGTCGGTAAAGGTCAGCACCCACCCCAGCGGCAATCCAACGCCCCAGAACGAAAACAGCATGATGAGCATGGGAATGCTGGTGTCTTTGTAGCCCCGCAAGGCGCTGATGCAGGTCACCTGAATCACATCGGCAATCTGGAAGAAGGCCGCATACACCAGCAGTGTCACCGTCACGGCCTGAACGTCCTGCTCACCGGTGTAGAGCGCTGCAATTCCTTCTGCGAACACAAACAGCAGCACGGCAAATACCAGCGCCACCGCTGACGCCAGAAT
This sequence comes from Marinobacter salarius, assembly GCA_000831005.1. Lineage (GTDB taxonomy): Bacteria > Pseudomonadota > Gammaproteobacteria > Pseudomonadales > Oleiphilaceae > Marinobacter > Marinobacter salarius. The sequence goes on from CP007152.1 coordinate 4,039,311, forward strand.
CAGCGAACTGCGGGCGATGAGCCGGGCAGTATCCGGCGCTTGGCACCCACCAGGAAACTCACCCGCAGGGTCAGCGCCATTCCGATACTCAGCGGCAGCATGAACACCAGCGATACCACGTTAAGCGCGATCTGGTGCCCCGCCACAATCACTGGCCCCAGCGGTGCCAGGAACAGGGCTATGACCGAGAACATGCTGGCTTCCACAAAGATGGTAAAACCAATGGGGATGCCCAGGCGCAGGATATAGCGGATGCCCGCTGCGTCCGGTTTGGCCCAGTCTGCCAGCAGATGAAAACGGCGATACACCGCACTGCGGTTCAGGTAGATCAGCAACGCCAGGGCCGCAACGCCGTTGGAGATGGAGGTGGCCCACCCACAGCCGATGCCGCCCATGGCCGGGAGGCCGAGTTTGCCGTAAATGAAGATGTAGTTCAGGGGCAGGTTGATCAGGGTTCCCAGCACCGAGAAGGCCATAATCACCCGGGTATGGCCCAGCCCGTCCGTCAGCCCTCGCAGTGCCATGATCATCAACATCGCAGGAATGCCCCAGGCGAAGGCGTCCAGGTAGCCCTGGGTGATACGGGCGGTGTTGGTTTCCAGATTCAGGGCATCCAGCACCGGGTGCACGTTGGTCAGCAGCAGGATCATGATCACCGTGCCGCCGGCTGCGATATAAAGCCCCTGCCAGGTCGCGGGCATGATCTTCTCGGTGGTGCGCGCCCCGTTATAACCGGAAATGATCGGCTGCAGGGCCCCCAGGAGGCCCATGAAAAAGAGGAACACCGGCATCCACAGACTACTGCCAATGCCCACGGCCGCGAGGTCTTCGGCACTGGCGTGGCCTGCCATCACGGTATCAATGACCCCGTTGGCCATCTGCGCCACCTGGGCAATCAGGATCGGTCCGCCCAGGACGGCCAGCGTGCGCCACTCGGTCAGTGTGCGCTGGACCAGAGGCTGGCGGACTTCTGGTAATGGCTGGTGGGTTTCGTCCATGGAATCGTGAGCCCGGGCCGGAGAGATAAATTGGAAACTGTCAGGAGCGCTGGATGGTACCCCATTCTCCACTCCGGATGTCATAGGGTGTTTCCGTGGCACTGTGTACAACCCAGTGCAGTAGCGGGTAAAGTGCCGCCTTCCAATGTTTCAGGTGCGGGTAATATGGGTCTTCTGATTTTCGTAACAGTCCTGTGGGCGTTTTCGTTCAGCCTGATTGGCGAATTTCTGGCCGGGCGTGTGGACAGCGATTTCGCGGTATTGACCCGTGTGGTGCTTGCCGCCCTGGTGTTTCTGCCGCTGACCCGTTGGCGTGGGGTTCCCGGAGGCTTGAAGCTGGGTGTACTGGTCACCGGTATGCTGCAGTTCGGTGTGACCTATTTGTGCCTGTACCGCTCGTTCAGCTACCTGACCGTGCCGGAAGTTCTGCTGTTTACCATTTTCACGCCACTGTACGTCACCCTGATCGATGACGCCCTGTACCGGCGCTTTTCGCCGATTGCATTGGTTGCCGCAGCCGTGGCAACGCTGGGTGCGGGGATTATCCGTTACGACGGCCTGAGCCAGGGCTTTATCACTGGCTTCCTGCTGTTGCAGGTGGCCAACTTCACCTTTGCGGCGGGCCAGGTCGGCTACAAGCACACCATGATGCGCTTCCCGACGGAACTGCCGGCCTACCGTACGTTTGGTTATTTCTTTTTCGGGGCGCTGATCATTGCCCTGCCATCCTTCCTGATCTTTGGCGACGCCAGTCGTCTGCCCACGACCTCATTGCAGTGGGGCATTCTCGCCTGGTTGGGCCTGGCAGCGTCCGGTATCGGGCTGTTCCTGTGGAACCGGGGGGCATGCCATGTGGATGCCGGCACTCTGGCAATCATGAACAACATGTTGGTGCCCGCCGGGTTGCTGGTCAATCTGGTGATCTGGAACCGGGATGCCGACCTGTTGCGACTGGCCATAGGAGGCGGTGTTATCGCCCTGTCGCTGTGGTTGAATGCGCGCTTTCATCCGCGGGCAAGGCTGGCGGTGTAACGGTACTCCCCGTTGTCTGTAAACGGTCGTCCCGGTTCACTCTGACATCCTCTGGATATCGGATATTTCACAATGTTTGCTGACGGCGTCTACGCTTAGAGTTGCCATAATTGCCAAACCAAATGTGGAATGGCCATGTCAGGGAGACAGCCTGTAATGCGAAAAAACCTTCCGGTTACCCAGCGTGAAGTCCGAATGGCCGAAAGCGGTCGACTGATTACCACCACCGATTCAAGAGGCGTCATTACGTACTGCAATGACGAGTTCGTCGACATTAGCGGTTTCTCTCGAGAGGAGTTGGTCGGCCAGCCCCACAACGTAATCCGTCATCCGGATATGCCGTCGGCTGTATTTCAGGGAATGTGGGAGTACCTCAAGGCCGGAAAACCCTGGATGGGGGTGGTCAAGAACCGCACCAAGAGCGGTGACCACTACTGGGTGAGCGCTTACGTGACCCCGATTCTTGAAAACGGAAAAATGATTGGCTTCGAGTCGGTACGAGTCTCGCCAACCCGTGAGCAAGTGGCGCGGGCTGAAAAACTCTATCCGAAGCTGTCTGCCGGCAAGGCGGTCGTCAGTGTCCAAAGTCGGATTGCATCTGTCTTGCGGTCAGGATGGCCCTTTGCCCTGTCGTTGGTCCTGAGCCTGGTGGCGTTGACCATGCTGGGCAATTCCGGGATGGCCATCGGCGTGATCGTGGTAGCTCATGTGTTGGCAGCGGGGCTGACCCTCAGGTCCATAACCGCCCGCCTGCAGAGCCTGCTTGACCTGCGCCCTGACGCCTTCCGTGATGCCGTTGTGGCACGGACCTACAGTGATGAAAGCGGCCTGTTCTCGCAGATGGCCATGCTGATCATGAGCGAGAAAGCGAGGATTCGTACCGCCCTGGCCCGTATTGATGACCAGGCGGAGCTACTGTATGAGCATGCCAGGGCGAGCCACCGTTACATCAGCGAGGGCGCCGAGTCGATTGCCAAACAGCGGGCCGAGACCGACCAGACCGCATCGGCCGTTAACGAAATGACGGTGTCGATCCAGGAAGTGACTGAAACCGTGAATGGCAACGCCAAAGTGGCGGAAGAAGCCAACCGGATGGCGGCCACCGGCAGCAAGCGCAGCGGTGAGGCCCTGACGGCCATCGAACAGCTGGTCACCCGGGTGAACGGCATTGGCACGGCCATCCAGAAACTGGGTGCCTCAACAGAAAGCATTGGTGAGGCCGCCAGCCTGATCTCAGACATTGCTGAACAAACCAATTTGCTGGCACTGAATGCGGCCATCGAAGCCGCCCGTGCTGGCGAGCAGGGTCGAGGGTTCGCCGTGGTGGCGGACGAGGTCCGGTCGTTGGCCCGCCGCACCCGGGATTCCACAGTACGTATACAGCAGGTCATTGACGACTTCCGTAGCCAGGTGGAACAAGCCGTTCAGGCCACCCGTGAAGGGGAGCAGGATGCAGGCAAGGGCCTGGAGAAGGTGCGGGAGGCAGAAACGTCCTTGCAGGAAATCGTGTCTTCGATCCATGATATTTCGGACAGCTTCATCAGCATGTCGGCGGCCTTTGAGGAGCAGAGCCAGGTATCCGAGGAGATCAACCATCAGGTGGTCAATATTGCCGAACTGGCCGATCACAGTACCCAGCAGGCGGATTCCGCCAAGGACAGCAGTAACAGTCTGAGCCAGATGTCCCGCGGGCTGAAAGATCTGGTCTCCCGGTTCGTGAGTAAAAACGGCTAATTATCGGCCGGCCCCGGAGATGTTTACATCCCGGTGCCGGCCCTGGCTGGCATCCTGCGCATACTGCTGGCAAAATCCCGCCCCATCTGCTGAAGCAGGCCTTCGGCATACCTCTTCTAATCGATTCATCAGCCAAAAGCACAGGATGAAACAATGACTGGTTCCAAATCTACCCCGGCCCATCGTGGGCTATGGTCCTCCCGGATGGCCTTTATCCTGGCCGCGACCGGTTCGGCCGTCGGGCTGGGCAATATCTGGAAATTTCCCTATGTCACCGGCGAAAATGGTGGTGGCGCTTTCGTACTGGTATACCTGCTGTGTATCGCCATCGTCGGTATCCCCATCATGATGGCGGAGGTTTATATCGGCCGTAGTGGCCGACATAATCCGATCACCAGTTTCCGCCTGGTGGCCGAGCGCAACCTGGCGTCACCGGTATGGCGGATCTCTGCCATTGTGGGTGTGCTGGCAGCATTCATTATCCTGTCGTTCTATTCTGTCATCGGGGGCTGGGCGGCGTCCTACGTTGGTCACGCGGCCATGGGCGATTTTACCGGCCAGAGCGCGGAAGCCATCGGTGAGCTGTTCGGCGGCCTGCTGGCCAGCCCGGTTACACTGTTGATCTGGCACACCATCTTTATGGCATTGGTGATTTTCGTGGTGGCCCGTGGCCTCAAATCCGGCCTGGAGCGAGCCGTCACCATCCTGATGCCCGCCCTGTTCGTGTTGCTGCTGGTTGCGGTGGGCTATGCCACTACCACCGGCCACTTCGGTGCTGCTGTCGCCTTCCTGTTTACACCTGATTTTGGCGCCCTGACCATGGATGGCGTACTGGTAGCGTTGGGCCATGCGTTTTTCACCCTGAGCCTGGGTATGGCCATCATGATGGCTTACGGTTCCTATCTGGGAGACGATGTGTCGGTCGGGCGGACTGCAGTGACCGTGTCCATCATGGATACCGTGGTGGCGCTGATGGCCGGCCTGGCGATTTTCCCGGTGGTCTTTGCCAATGGCCTGGAAGCCGGTGCGGGCCCTGGCCTGATTTTCCAGACTCTGCCGTTGGCCTTCGGCCAGATGCCGATGGGCAGCATATTTGGTGCCCTGTTCTTTGTGCTGCTGTTGTTCGCGGCCTGGACCTCCGCTATTTCACTGCTGGAGCCAGTGGTTGAATGGCTGGAAGACAAACTGATCGTTGGCCGCGTGGGAAGCACGGTGGTGGTGGGGGTTGCCTGCTGGCTGCTGGGTATTGCGTCCATCCTGTCCCTGAATGAGTGGTCCGGCTTCGCGCCCCTGGGCATGTTCGAGCGCTTCGAGGGCAACACCATCTTCGATCTGCTCGACTTCTTTACCGCCAACGTGATGCTGCCGCTGTCCGGCCTGCTGACGGCGCTGTTTGTCGGCTGGTGCGTGGCGAAAGAGTCGTTGCAGAGCAATTTGGCCCTTTCCGGAGGCAGCTTTGCGCTCTGGTACAACCTGGTTCGCTTCGTAACACCGGTGGCGGTTGCGATCGTGTTTGTCTACAACCTGATGTCGTAAAGGCCGTCAGGGATTGAAAAAAAACCGGCCCACACGCGGCCGGGTTTTTTTGTTTCGGGGCGTGTGCTGCTTAACGGTCTGAATCGGTTGCGGCGCGCAGTGCGTCCAGGTGCGGTCGCAGGGCACGCTTGTCGGCTTCCGGTGCGTTGCTTGCCGTTTCCATGGCAGACATGGCGCCACCCATCATGTCCCGCATCTGCTGTTTTTGGGCTTCGCTCATGTGTGGATTGTTGTTGATCTCTTCCATGGCTTTGGCCATTTCCTGATTCATGGTGTTGGACTGCTCGCCCATTTCCAGGGCGCTCCAGGCCTGGAAAATGCGGTCACCGGTTTTCGCCCACGACTCGGGATTGGCGAATCCGTGTTGCTCCACCACGTCTTCCAGCCGGTTATATAGGTCATGACCCTTCATGCGCTCGATGGACGATGAGAATATTCGCGACATGTCTGGCATCTCGCCACCGCGCTCACCTTTCTCGGCCGGGAAATCCTCCGTCATCTCATCGAATTCACTCTCCATCCCCTGAAGTTTCCAGGCTGCTGATGAATGAGCGAATGGTCTGGTCGGTCAGGGTTTCGGCCTGGGCCGCGAAGGGGGCAAGCAAGAGCAGGAGAAGCAGGGGCGCTAAGGCAGCTGAATCGGTTCATGAGAACGTCTCCTTGTGATTGGGAATCCCGGTTCCATTGATCGGGATTCCCTAAAGGTAGTCCTCTGTCAAACCGCCTGCAACAACCCATGCCGGGTTATGATCGACCATGATCAGGGTCGGCTCAGAACAGCAGATCCGGCAGATAGGTGGCAATTTGCGGGAAGATCATGATCAACCCCAGGCCAACAATTTCAACAATCACAAAGGGAATGATCGATGAGTAGATATCCTTCATGGTGATGCTCGGCGGCACCACCCCTTTCAGATAGAACAGATTGAAACCGAAAGGCGGCGTCATGTAGCCGATTTCCATATTGATCACGAACAGGATGCCGAACCATATCGGGTCAAATCCCAGGGACTCAACGATGGGCATGAATACCGGCAGCGTGATCAACATGATGCCAACCGGGTCCAGCACCATGGCCAGCAGGAACACGATCACCATCATGCGACGATGATGCCCCAGGGACCGCCGGGAATCATATTCATCAGCCCCTCGATCAGATCCTGGGCCCCCATGCTCTGATAGGCAGCACTGAAGGCGTGGGCTGCGAACAGGATCCACATGATCATACCGGTGAGCTTGAAGGTGCGGATCGCCGCTTCCTGCAGGATGCTCCACTTGAACTGACGGTACACCGCAGCGGATATCAGGGCGCCGAGCACGCCCATGGCGGCGGCTTCGGTTGGCGTGGTAATGCCGCCAATGATAGAGCCCAGAACCATGATCACAACACCGATGGGCAGCAGTACCGCCCGCAGGCACGCAACTTCTCCGGCCAGGTGCCACGCTCTTCCTTGGGCAGCGCCGGGGCCAGTTCGGGCTGCAGGTGGCAGCGCACCAGGATGTAGATGGCGGTCAGTACCATCAGCAGAATACCGGGCATGATGCCGGCAGCGAACATCTTGCCCACCGACACACCGGTAATCAGGGCATAGAGGATCATCAGAATGCTGGGAGGAATCAGTATGCCCCAGCCCCCACCGGTGTTGATCACACCCAGGGCCATCTTCTTGTCGTAGCCCCGTTCAAGCATTGAGGGCAGAGCGATGGTGCCCATGGCGACGACCGCCGCGCCACTGATGCCGACCATGGCTGCAAAAACGGCGCAGATGCCAAGGGTGCCAATCGCGAGGCCGCCCCGCAGGCCGCCGCACCAAAGATGCATCATGCGGTACAGGTCTTTGGCAACCCCGGTTCGCTCCAGAATCATCGCCATGAAGACAAACAGGGGGATCGCCACCAGGGTAAAGCTTTCCATGGTGCCCCAGATCTGCGAGGACACCATGTAGAAGGAGTCGAATCCCCAGGTGAAGTAGAGGAAGACAACGGATACGCCGCCCAGCACAAAGGCCAGTGGCAGGCCCAGAAGCAGGAAAAACAGCAGGGAGCCGAAGAACAGCAGCGTGAGGATTTCAATGCTCACAATGGCTCTCCTTTGGCGTCGTCCTGGGGTTCGGGGGTGTAGTAATTGAGGTTGAAGGCCACTGCGATATCTTCCAGTAACTTGACGATGCCTTGCAGAACCAGCAGGCCAGTGCCCAATGGAATGGCAGCTTTCACCGGCCAGATAGGCGGGTTCCAGGCGGAATAGGAGGTTTCCCAGCTGGCAATGGACTCACTGGCCATGTCGTAGCCGAAGTAAAGCAGGGCCAGGGTGAATATAAAGAATATTGTTGAAGTCAGAATGTCGAGCACGGCACGGCCGCGGGGCGGAAGGTGTGAGTGCAGCAGATCAACATTCACATGGCCACGGTGAGCCATGATGTAACCCCCGGACATGACGGCGTAGATGCCAAACAGCATCTGGGTCAGTTCGTTGGTCCATACCGTGGGTGAGTTGAACAGGTAGCGAAACGCCACCTCCATGATCAGGAATGCGAACATGGCAAAAACGATCAGCGCTATCCCGCGCCCGATGACATCATTGAGACGGGTAACCCCTCTCATGAATGCGCTCAACACACCCATTGGTATTCTCCGGGAAACGGTTCGTTCAAAAGCAAAGCCGGGCCTGAAAAGCTGGCCCGGCCGGTTTCAGGTGTCAGGCGTTTACAGGTAACCAAGCTCTGACAGGTAGTCTTTCAGCATGTCCAGCGCCTTCTGGGCGTTGTCGCTGCGCTTGCCTTCCTCATCCCACAACGTCTGTGCGGTCTGGGTCAGACGGTTCTGAACGTCCTCCGGCAAGGTGTTGACCTGAACATTGTGTTCGCTGATGGCCTTGGCCAGCGTGATGCGTTCCTTGTACTGATACTCGTTGGTACGGAACCAGAACTGTTCCTCAAGGGCCTGCTTGACGATGTTCTGCATATCCTCGGGCAACTTGTTCAACGCTTTCTGGCTGACAATGATGACGTCGGTGCCGGCAATGTTCAGTGCTGGCTGCACGTGGTATTTGGCCACTTCATACAGGCCCATACTGAATGCGCCCTGAGAAGCCCCCCAGTGGGCACCGTCAACAATGCCGGAGTCCAGGGCGGAGTAGAGTTCGCTGCCCGGGATGTAGGATGCGGCGGCACCGGCGTCGGTCAGAAAGCTTTGCAGCGCACCAGAGGAGCGGATTTTCAGCTTGGTGAAGTCTTCCCAGCTATCAATAGGCTGCTTGACCACCATCTCGGTCGGGTAGACCTTGTCAGTCGCCCAATAGACATTGTGTTTGGCCGCTTCATCGCGAAGCATCTGTTCGAACCCGAGGCCCTGATGGAAATAGGCGGCTTCCCAGACATTACGGAAGGCAAACGGCAGGCCCGAGGCAATACCCGCGAGGGTGATCTTGTCCTGGGCGTAAGCCGGGGAAATGGTGCCCATTTCCAGGATGCCCCGGCTGACAGCGTTGAAGATTTCCTTGGCTTTAAACAGCGAGCCTGCTTCGTAAAGTTCCAGCTCCAGACGGCCATCGGTGCGCTCTTCAAGAATGGTCTTGAGTCGAACCAGACTGTCTTCATAGGAACTGCTGGAGCCAGGCCAATGGGATTGGACCTTCCAGGTAAAGCTTTCTTCAGCGGCAGCTGCCGGAGCGCTGGCCAGTGCGGCGGTCAGGCCCAGGGTTAGGGCAGAACCGTACGTGATCAGGGTTTTTCTGGCGGTTGTTAGTATCTTCATTGCTGGACCTCGATCATTATTGTGTTGGACGTCCTGTTCGTGATTTCACTGTGCGGAATTAGTGACTGCAGAATGAATCCGTGTATCTGAATCTATCACACACTTTGCTTTTTGCAATAGGATGGTTGCCGATATTCCATTACCAAAGTTTAGTTCATGGAGCATTCATCGTGATCATCACCCAAAATCAGCCAGGTGTGGCCCACCTGGTGATCAGCAGGACGGACAAAAAAAACGCATTGACTCGCGATATGTACCAGGCGCTGGCCGAAGGTGTGAGCAAAGCAGCGGCAGATACAAGCGTGCATGCCATTGTGCTCAGCGGTGACGGTGGTGTTTTTACCGCCGGCAATGATCTCGATGATTTCCGCGCCCGCGCTACGGATAAGAATCCCAAGCCCTCTGCGGGTCTGGCTTTTATCGAAGCCCTGATGGTGTGCGATACGCCCATCATTGCTGCGGTGGAAGGACTTGCCATCGGGATCGGCACTACCCTGTTGTTGCATTGTGACTCCGTCATCGCTGGCCGCTCCGCACGTTTCAAAACCGCCTTTGTGGATCTGGGGCTGGTGCCGGAGGCGGCTTCTACCGTGACCATGCCGTTGCATCTGGGTTCCCGGCGTACCGCGGATCTGCTACTGATGGGAGACACTCTGAACGGCGAGGAAGCTAGGGAATGTGGCCTGGTCAGTCATGTGGTTGATGATGGGCTGGCGGTGGATGAAGCATTGGCACAGGCTGACGCGCTCGCGGCTAAACCCCGGGAAGCCCTGCGGGCCACCAAGCTCCTCATCAAGGCGCCCTGGCGGGAAGCGGTGAGCGAGGCCCTTGAGAGGGAACGCTCCGTGTTTGCCGACAGACTACGGTCGGAGGATTGCCGGGCCGCCCTTGCGCGCATGGGCAAGGGCTAGTTCAGGGCCAGTAAGGCGCCCGCAGATCGCGCTTCAACACCTTGCCAATGGTGGAACGGGGCAGCTCCGGGCGGAATTCAATGGCCGTCAGGCGCTGGGCCTTGCCCAGTTGACCATTGGTCCACTCGAGGATCTCCGCCTCATCCTCTGTGCAGCCGGGCTTGAGCACCACCAGCCCCAGCGGGGTTTCGCCCCATTGTTCGCTGGGAATGCCAATCACCGCAACGTCGGCGACGGCCGGATGGGCCAGCAGTACCTTTTCGAGATCCACCGCGTAGATGTTGAAACCGCCGGAGATGATCATGTCCTTGCGTCGGTCCAGGATATACACAAAACCTTCTTCATCGACTCGGCCCATATCACCGCTGCGATAGAAGACCAGGCCCTCGGGGCTGGTCCAGAGCATGTCCCGGGTCTGTTCCTCGCGGTTGATATATCCCCGCATCATGGAGATGGCGCGGCCCACGATCTCCCCGGTCTCGCCCCGGGGCAGCTCGTTGCCCTCCTCGTCAATTACCCGAACTTCCGCGCCTTCGGTGGGTTTTCCCACGGAGTCCCATTTGTCCGGGTGGGCCGCGCAGTCCAGGCTGGTGGAGATGCCGCCTTCGGTCAGGCCATACACCTCGCGGATGTTGCCCGGCCAGCGCTCCATGGCTTCCCGGATGACGTCCGCCCTGAGGGGAGCGCTGGTGCACAACTTGAGCTGGAACGCGGACAGGTCGAAGCGATTGAATTCCGGATCGGCGAGGATGCGTTGGTACTGGACCGGCACCAGCATGGCGTGGGTCACGCGGTAGCGTTCGGCCATTTCCAGGAACCGCCGGGCATCGAACTTTGCCATCAGCACCAGGGTCCCGCCGTAGAACAGAGTTGGCAGTACGGACACCAGCGTGGTGTTGGAGTACATCGGCGTGGACACCAGGTTAACGGCGTTGCCATCAAGCCCGAAGCGACTCATTCGGACCATCTGGCGCTGGCGGAAACGGTAATCGTGAAGAATGCCCTTGGGGGTGCCGGTCGTGCCCGAGCTGTAAATGACATTGAACGGATCATCCAGGGTGACCGTGGCCGGGCGCGCCTCCGCGCCAATATCGCCCAGCCAGGACGCAAGGTCCAGGCGCATTCCCGGGCTGTGGCCATCGAGCGCTATACATTGATCGCGCCCGAGCGTATCGAGCTTGTCGGCAATGCCTTCAAACAGCTCGATGTTCTTCTTGGAAACAAACAGGAAGCGGGCTCTGCAGTCATTCAGCATCAGTGCCAGGCTGCTGCCACTCGCCATGCCTGAAAGCGGCACCATGCAACCGCCGGCCACCAACGTCCCCAGGTACAGAGCAACATAATGGATGCTGTTTTCTGACAAACCCGCTACGGCGTCACCTTGTTTCAGGCCGGCGGATCGCAGCCGGTTGGCGATGCGGTTGGCTTGCCTGACAAGCGCCTGCCAGCTGAGCTGGGTCTCGCCATCGATGAGTGCGATATGGTCCGGGCGTTCGAGGGCGAGGTGCTGGATGCGTTGGCCAATGGCGTCCATGGACTCATCGGGATCGGTGGGGGCATAGACGGGCATGTGCTGCGTGTTTTTCATTTTTTCGCCTATTGTAGTTCCGGTGTTTTATCTAGTGAAATTTACTTCCGAATATATTGACTCAAAACCGGAAGGCGTGACAAATTACAGTAGAAGGTGAATTCGCGACGACGCAACAAACTATAAAAAGGAGCATCGGCATGGGGCGTTTCGACAAGCGGGTAGCCATCGTCACCGGGGCCGGCAGTGGTATCGGCAGGGCCACGGCGGTTCGCCTGGCGCGGGAGGGCGCACAGGTGGTGATGATGGATATGTCCGAAGCGGGCCTGCTGGATACCGAGGGCCTGATGCCCGAGGGAGCGGAAACCCTGCGTCGCATTGGAGACGTGGCTGATGAGGAGCAGGTCAGCGCACTGGTGGGCGAAACTGTCTCGACCTTCGGTCGCATTGACGTGCTGTGCAACGTTGCCGGCATCGCCAGCACCAGTGGTGGTCACCCCGATATTACCGGTAACGACCGGGGCGAATGGGAACAGGTGCTGGCGGTGAACCTGATTGGCACCATGCTGTTTATAAAGCATGTGGCGCCCCACATGCAGGCCCGCAAGCTGGGCTCGATTGTTAATACCGCCTCGGTGGCCGGTCTTCGCTCCGGTGCCGGTGGTAACGCTTACAGCGCGTCCAAGGCTGGTGTGGTTAACCTCACCATGACTGCTGCCTGCGATCTGGGTAACGACAATGTACGCGTGAATGCGGTGTGCCCGGGGCTGGTGGAAACCGGAATGACCCAGGCTGTTTTTGACTATGCCCGCGCCAATGAGAAAGCCCATAAGCTTGGATCGCGGTGTGAATTGCGGCGCTATGGTGCGCCGGAAGAAATTGCCGCCGCCATTCTGTTCCTGGCCAGTGATGACGCCAGCTACATCACTGGTCAGTCTCTGCCCGTAGACGGCGGCAACACCGCTTCTCTGAACCTGCCTGGAATGAAAGTGTAATGAGTGAAGACAGCCTGCATATTCGTGGTGGCCAGGACCTGCCAGGATTTCACAATCTGCTGGGGTATCACCAGGTGTCCTGGGAGGAGAACGAAGCGGTGATTGGCCTGGAACTGCAGCCCTGCCACCTTAATCTGGGCGGCGTGATTCACGGCGGTGTTTTGACCTCGCTGCTGGATATCGCAATGGCGGAGGCCGGCACCTACTGTCCGTATCCCGGCCGGATACGCAAAGCCATTACCCTGTCGCTGACGACAACGTTCACCGGGCAGTGTTCCGGTGGGACTATCCGGGTCACCGGCCGCAAACGGGCCGGCGGCACCCGAATTTTTAACAGCACCGGAGAGGTTCACGACGACAAGGGTAACCTCCTGGCCATCGCCGAAGGCACCTTCCGCATTCGCTCCGGGAGTGAGAAACCGGAAGGCGTGCCAATCTGATCCTTCAACCAATGAGGTACTGGAATGTTTGAGCTGTCTGACAAAGCCAAAAAACTGCAGGCGCAGCTTCACGAATTCATGGACGCCCATATTTACCCGAATGAGCACAAGCACCATGAGCAGGTCGAGCAGGCGGAGAATCGCTGGGCGCCGGTACCGATCGTCGAGGAGTTGAAGGTCAAGGCGAAAGCCGCGGGGCTGTGGAACCTGTTCCTGCCCGACAGTGAATTCGGCGCCGGTCTGACCAACTATGAGTACGCCCATCTGTGTGAAGTCATGGGGCGCTCGGCCATGGCGCCGGAAGTGTTCAACTGCTCCGCGCCGGACACCGGCAACATGGAAACCATCGCCCGCTACGGCAACAAAGAGCAGCAGGACAAGTGGCTGAAGCCCCTGCTTGATGGCGAGATCCGCTCCTGCTTCTCCATGACCGAGCCTGACGTGGCCTCTTCCGATGCCACCAATATTGCCTGTGAAATCCGTCGCGAAGGCGATGAGTATGTGATCAATGGCCGTAAGTGGTGGTCGTCCGGTGCCATGACCACCACCTCTAAAATCGCCATTGTTATGGGCAAGACCGATCCGGGGGCTGAGAAGCACAAGCAGCAGTCGATGATTCTGGTGCCGCTGGACACGCCGGGCGTGAAGATGATCCGCCCGCTGACGGTGTTTGGCTACGACCATGCCCCTCACGGCCACGCTGAGATTCAGTATGACAATGTGCGGGTGCCGGTGGACAACATTCTGTTGGGTGAGGGCCGTGGTTTTGAAATTGCCCAGGGCCGCCTTGGGCCGGGCCGTATTCACCACTGTATGCGCACCATCGGGGTTGCCGAGCGTGCCCTCGAGCTGATGTGCAAGCGTGCCAATGCCCGCGAGGCTTTCGGTAAGCCGCTGTCGAGTTTCGATTCCATTCGCAAGGATATTGCCCGCAGTCGCATGGAGATTGAACAGGCTCGGCTGATGACCCTGAAAGCGGCGCACATGATGGACACCGTTGGTAATAAGGTGGCTCGTCAGGAGATTGCGATGATCAAGGTGATCGCACCGAGCATGGCGCTGAAGGTGTTGGACCGGGCGATTCAGGTTCACGGTGGCGCGGGTGTGTCTCAGGACACCTTCCTGGCCGAAGCCTGGGCCAAGGTGCGGACGTTGCGGCTGGCGGACGGGCCGGATGAGGTGCATCTGGATTCTGTCGCCAAGATCGAACTTCGCCAATACCGCTAAACCAATAACCTCTGAATCAGGGGGAGAGCGGCCGTGGTGGTGTCCTTCCGGGACACGCCGTGAATACGTCCATGTAGCTTGAGCAAAACATCCCTGTTTTGCACAGTCCCGGAAGGACACCACCACGGCCACTCCCATGCTTCAGTGTATGAGGATCGAATGATGGTAAATCCGCTTTTTGATATGACCGGAAAAGTTGCCCTGATCACCGGTTCCACTAAAGGCATCGGCCGTTCCATCGCCGAAGAAATGGCTCGCCTGGGTGCCAAAGTTGTCATCTCCAGCCGCAAGGCCGATGCCTGTGAACAGGTCGCCAACGATTTGAAAGAGCAGGGCTACGAAGCCATCGCCATTCCCTGCCATGTGGGTAAGAAGGAAGACCTGCAGAACCTGGTGGATAAAACCAACGAAGCCTGGGGTTCTATCGATGTGCTGGTGTGCAACGCCGCCACCAACCCGGTCTACGGCACCACCGCCGAAATGACCGACGAAGCCTGGGACAAGATCATGGACACCAACGTCAAAGGCACCTTCTGGCTCACCAACATGGTGCTGCCGCAGATGGCCGAGAAGGGTGAAGGTGCGGTTGTTCTTCTGTCCAGCATCGCCGGAATCCGCGGCAATACCACCATCGGTACTTACGGTGTTTCCAAGGCAGCGGAAGCGGCGCTGGCCCGGAATCTGGCAGTGGAGTGGGGGCCAAAGGGTATTCGAGTGAACAGCATCGCCCCCGGCCTGATCAAAACCGACTTTGCCAAAGCCCTGTGGGAAGACCCGGTCCGCGTTAAACGCGCCGAAGACAAAACCCCACTGCGCAGAATCGGTGACCCGGTCGACATCGCCGGCTTGGCCGTCTTCCTGTCAACAAAGGCGAGTGCCTACGTCACCGGACAGGTCATCGTAGCCGACGGCGGCGAAACCATTTGTTAAGAAGGCATCACCGAAAGCACGCCGAGGCAGGTGGGTGGGGGTGCCTTTGTGCAGGGAAAAAGGTGTCCGAGCGCAGCGAGTTCTTTTTCCCGGAAGAAAGACACCCCACCGCCGGCCGCTGCCCCCATGCCGGCACTATGCATATTCAGAGCCGAAAACCTGCACGCTGCCGATACCTGTTACCCGTCCAATGGGTTCGGCTAACTCGGAGCTGATAAAATCGGCGATATCCAGCTTGCTGAGGCGACCGTCGGTAGAGACGAATGCCATTACCATCAGAAAGCTGGTGCTGGATTTCTCAACGCTGATCCCCTGCTGGCGCACCACTTCCGGGAGTCGCGGCTCCGCCAGTTTGAGCTTGTTCTGCACCTGGACCTGGGCAATGTCTGGATCGGTGCCCGCCGCAAAGGTGAGAGTAACCGTAGCATGGCCTGAGGAATCCGCTGTCGAACCCATATAAAGCAGATTGTCGAGGCCCGTCATCTCTTGTTCAATAACCTGAACCACCGTATTGGACACTGTGTCCGCCGAGGCGCCAGGATAATCTGCCTGAATTTCCACCGCCGGCGGCGCCACTGACGGGTATCGCTGGATCGGCAAAACAAAGATCGCCATGATACCCGCCAGCATGGCGACAATGGCCAGAACCCAGGAAAAAACGGGCCTGGAAATGAAGAAATTGATCATTGTGCGAGGCCCTCGTCTTCGGAGGCGTTCTTCTTCGGATTATTCGTGCCACTGGCTTGCTGGTTTTGGGTGGGATGTAATGGAATATCCGCTGCGACCGGCTTCACCTTGGCTCCAGGCCTAACCTTTTGCAGACCGGACACAATGAGGCGATCCCCCGGTTCCAGCCCCTTTTCCACCAGCCAGAAAGCGCCAATGGCCCGCTCTGCCTCTAACTGGCGGGCGACAACTTCACCCTCCGGGTTGACCAGCAACGCGGTGGCCTCTCCTTGCGGGTTACGGCTCACGCCCTGCTGCGGCGCCAGAATGGCGTTGTCCCGAACCCCCTCACTCAGACGAACGCGCACATACATACCTGGCAGGAGATCTTCGTCTGGATTGGGAAAAACGGCTCTCACAGTGACGGAACTCGTGCTTTGGTTGACGGTAACATCCGTAACGTCAACGCGACCTCTGTGGGGATAGGCGGTACCGTCTTCGCGCAACAAAACAGTCTCGGCTTCATTTGGGCCAGCCTCAGAAGCAGCGCCCTCCTTCAGAGACGACCGAATTCGAGCCAGTTTTTCAACCGGTAGCTGAATATCGACATACATGGGATCAAGCTGCACCACGCGCGCCAGGATCTGGGGTTGATTGGCGGTCACCAGCGCACCCTCCGTGTACAGTGTCGGGCCAATGCGCCCTGCGATGGGAGCCTTGACCTCGGTATACTCCAGTTCGATACCAGCAGTTTCGACCATAGCCTGGGATCGGGAGACATTCGCCCGGGCTGTCTCCAAGGCCGATAACGCTTCATCACGTTGACGCTTGCTGACCGCGTTCTTCTCAAACAAGTCTGACGTACGTGCCCACTCCCGTTGCGCCTGTCGCAATTCGGCCTGTGCGCGCTCCAGTTCTGCCTGGGCCCGTTGATGGGCAGCACGGTATCGGTTGGGGTCGATCTGGTAGAGGACCTCACCTGCTTTGACCTGGGCGCCTTGTTCAAACAAGCGCTCCTGCAAAATGCCCGTGACTTGCGGCCTCACCTCCGAGATACGGTAAGCGGCGGTTCTGCCCGGCAGTTCCATTGAAAGATTCACACGCTGCGACTGCATCTCAACAACTCCTACTTCCGGAGGCGGCGGTGCAGACTTCTCAGCCTTTGCCTGACCGGGGGAATTGTCACAACCAGCCAGCAACAAAGCCGCCATCCACATTGGCAACATGCGGACCCCGAATAGACGCGCCATCAAACTCTTTTCTGTTTCCATATAGCTAACCTCTGAATGGGCCAAAGACTCAAAAACCGTTCGATCCATGCCTTTATTTATAACCAGGTAGACAGAACGATCGATCCAAACTGATCGACGCCGTCCTTTTCCTCGAATTCTTCGCTACGCCATAGGTAGGTGTAGGCGATCTGCCAGCGATCCCAGGTCAATGCCGCACCCACCTGGGCGTCGCCAACCCATTCGCGGCTATCAACCGAGTGGCTGTCCTCGAAACTGTTGCCGTCGAGCAGCAGGTTGTGCGCCATATAGCGCCCTTCAACGGCAGCGAAGACGTACCAGCTAAAGCCCTGATCCCGCCGAAAAGAGGATTGCCCGCCTTGTGCAGGAGCGACTGACGGAATGCCGAAACTACGATCAAGCCCCTCCCCCAAACGAAACCCAAGGCCGCCGGAAGCGTAGGTATACAGGTTGCCGAGCGCAAACCCGGCAGACGGCCCATATTCAATGGTCAGCCCAGAAAAGTTTTGCTTCATAAGCCAGGCACGTTCATAACCGAAATTGATGATTGGCTCGTTATCAAGCTGGTTATCCCAACCCCTCGGCTTGTCTGCCGCAATCAGTTCATGGAAATTTCGTTGGACTACTTCAGCACCAGAAGCCGGTCCTACGATGCCCACGTCGATATGCAGGCTGTCTGTCAAACGCAAACCACCGTGCTCCCTTTCGCTTAGTAGCGAAATCCCGCCAAACAAAAGGCCGGCATAGGGACGGTCATCTTTAATAAGCGCTTCAACCTTTATATCTTCCGGCGTATACATCTGTTGACCTAGCGATATGTTGCGCCGGCAAGACTACTGCCAGACCAGCCCGGAATGACGTCCGCAAGACGGCGGGTCCAATGTCGATCAGGGGGCTCAAAGGCCCAGATCACCTCTGCGCCGTTGGTGTATTGACCATCGCCGCCGGCGGAAAACGCATCATTTTCTACTTTCAGGGACAGCAGGCCTTCAGCGGAAGCTGATGTCACAAGAGAACCCAGCAACAGACCTGAGCACCAATTCCGATAACGCTTTCTGCAACATCCAGATTTCACTGAAGGTTCCTCTGCCAAAGCTGGGTTGAACCGGATGCAAAAGAACTTGCTCCAGGATGCTGACATACCTTCCGCTACGGCGACTTTTGGTCGCCGGCCAGAAATGATGAGACGGCTGCCCACACAAATTGTTCAATCTGTTCAGTATAAACTAAACGTAACACAATTAATGATTGACCGCTAGCCGTGATGGAACTGTCCTGTCCCGGTGGAATGTGCGGAACGCTCCCGTTCTAATCTTGTCGCTCGCGCCTGAAAAATGTCTCGGGTTCAGGAATTTTTGAGGTTGACGGAATTTTCCATAACCCGCTCAAAAACACGCAGGGCGACTTCCAGGTCGTTATTTTCAATGCCTTTCAGCATCTTCTCTCGCAAGACATTCGCCCGCTCATTCAGTTCGCTCATAAAGCGCTCACCGGCATTGGTAAGGTACAGCAGCCTGACGCGGCGATCACGCTTACAGTGCCGGCGTTCAATCAGACCCTGCTCCTCGAGGCTGTCAAGCAGGCGGACCAATGTCGGATTCTCGATGGTCATCAAATGGGCTAACTCTCGCTGGGTCAATCCTCCACCACCACGCTGCAGGCAGACCATGGTGAACCAGCGAGCTTGGGTAACCCCCAGGTCTTTCAGGCGCTCATCCAACAACTTACGCCAGCACCTTGCTACCCGGGCATTGGTGAATGGAAACTGATCTCGAGGGGTTTGTGGGTCCATGTCACTGTCCTGCTATTGATGATTCAGTAACAGTAAATCGTAAGCTAATCATATAGACAAGCGTCGGTTACACATTAGCCAGGTTTGCGCCAGATCAATATGCAACATCACGCGGATTCCGAGGCCAGCTAAGGAACCTCTCCTTCCAGTGAGACAGGTAACTCCTCACTTCTTCAGAGACAGGAGGCCTTCAGCGTATTGTCGCCCTGGTGGACACCCTTGCTGCGTGACCGGCAGCCGGCTTAAAAAAGCTGGCGCCGAGCGCTCCACAACGCCGTAGCATCTTCACTCGAAACCAGCCCGGTCTTCGGCACGGCGTCTTCCAGGCAATCCGCATCAGCTAAGGTCAGTCCCCAGTCGAGTAGAGTATGCGGGGTCGACAACAAGGCCAAGTTCCGCTTATCGCCCAGAATGGCATGAACTCGGGGGTTGGGTGACCAAAAAACCAGTAGTTCAATAGGTTGAGAGTGTTTTTGGGCTATTTTTCACGTTTGTCTGCCAACCCTCTGACAGCGGTAAAAGGGAAATTACAACAATCTTCAATACTGCACTTATCTAGGGTTTTGATTCCTCATGGATGCGAAATGGTTGAATTTGAGGAGCTGGGTCGCTCAGGCATGACCTGAATCATCATCAGTGGGGGCGCCCTCTGACTCCTCTTCCATCACTTCAGCAACGAGTTCTTCGGCTACAGGATCTGTCTCACCATCGTTCTCTCGAATTACTATATACCAGCCAAGAATCAACCCGACGACATTATCCCCTGGGCCTTCTTCTAGGTGTTCTAAAAGAAGTCCCTCACTGCTTTCACAGATCTGCTTGACCACGTTCCAGTCGAATTCGATCTTGCCTGTCTCAAGGCGTTTGAGCCCGAGATCTGCGAAAGATAGATGATCCGGAATGACCACACGCGCCTTACGTTGCTCCATTGAAGAGCTCCTTGTTTATTCGGATGCTCAAACCTTAATCGTCCGTAGCTTATCGATCAAATTCATGTATCGCTTCCCAAAGACGAACTCCGAGCCATCGAGCCAGGCGTTCTCAATCTCCGATAAGCGCCCTCCTGCCGGCGGAGGTCAAAGGCTGGCGTTGCGTGAATACTTCGCGCCTTGATTTGTCGCTCAAAACAGCGTTCAGCTGGTAAACAACGCCGGCTGATTTCGGATCGCCGTCCGAGTAAAAGAATGAGATCAGCTGGAGAGCATGAATGTCCGACAGCGGGATTCCCCCATTGTGACGAGATTGGCTCGATTCCTTCCCGAACTGCCCTGATTTGCGATCGAACACCGGCCGGCTTGCCGAGCGATAAAGAACGTAGCCAATTGTGAGGTACCCGGGAATCAGGATGAACAGTGCGATAAACGCAAACTTGCGCCAGGTGTCGACGACCAGAATCATCGGCAGGGTAATCAGAACAAGCATCACAGCCATCAGGATCTTCAGCGAGGATGGCAATGCAAATGTCAGAGCAAGTGGCCCGAGGGAAACGAGCCTCCGGCGTAGAAGCACGCTTTGCGTGTCCAGCGGAGACCATGAGACCTTGCTGGCAAAGTGGTCCGCATACTGACTTGTATCAACGGGCCCAGGATTAAAGCGATGTTTCATTCGAGCCCGAAACTCAGCCCACCCCAGAAATTTCAGCACAGTTTTCTTCATGGCTTTGATTGCGACCAACGATGTTGATTACCGAGTGATGTTGCGTTAACCAGGGCATTCAGGATCCGTAGCAAGACGAAATAAAGCAACATCCAGGGAGCCGACAACAGAAGCATCAGTGGCCACAGGTTGCTAGCCAGAAGGAATGCGATGATTGTGTACGCGGTGATGAGGGCGCCTATGACCGCTGAAACGACTGCAGGGGACTTCCAATGACCGCGAAGAACTCTCAAGGTGACGAACTGGAGAATGACGTAGGCGGCAAAAGCCAGGAACAGCAGTTCAATCTTCAACGGCACTCCTGATCTTTCTGCCGACGTCTATCCAGTCTAGGAGAGACTCATGAGTTTCATCCAGCTGAGTTGGGTGGATGCTCACCGATCCGTAGCCACCATCAGGAGTGATTGCGTAGGCCGCCACTCTAAATGCCTCTATCCCTGACGATAGAACGGCAATCACATCCGAATTAGATTCCGCAACAATGGCACAGTGACCTGTGTACCCGGCGGGCAGGTAACTGGTTGCCACCTCGCCGCCAATTTGATCTGCGACCTGTGCGATCACGATTCCACTAATTTGGGTCTTCAAAGTCAGGGTCTGCCTTTAAGTGGGCCAGTCAAATCACCAGCTATTTCTGTTTGAAAATAACTGCTGGAATTCTACTGTTAGGGACAATGCCCGGCGGAAAACAAAAGGTCATGCCTACCTGACCGTTTGAACCTTATTAATCGGTCCTGAGCCGATAGGATGGTGAAAATTTATTCCGGACCTTTTGTTATGCCCAAACTCTCGCAAGTAGCTGTCTTCGCGGCTCTTGGCGTTCTCTCGCTGAGCCACGCTCACCACTTTTCAGAGATTAAAGCGCTCAAACAAGGGCAATCTCAGGTCAAGCAGACGCTTACAAGCAATGAAGTCGTGTCCATCGTGGATCAGAGGTTGGGCCTTGCCGAACAAAGGCTGGCAAAGAACGCTTTTCAAGCTCTCATCGGAGAATATGAATTGGCCTCCCCTCAAACACCTGAAGACCGGCTCGTATACGGCAACCTGAACGCTCGCCTCACCATGCAGGAATTTAGCGATATTGAGTGCCCGTTTTGCCGCAAAATGCATAGTGGATTGAAGTCGGTCGTTGATAACTCCCGCGGCGTCGTCAACTGGGAATTCAAGCATTTCCCTTTAAGCGGTCATAACCCGGCGGCCGCCATGCAAGCCAAAGCCGTCGAGTGCGTGCGAGAGTCCTATGGCAACCAGGTTGCCTGGGCTGCCCTTGACCAATTTTTCGAGAAAACTCGAAGCAATGGTCAGGGGGTGGGTGATCTGCCGACGTTTGCCAGATCGATGGGCTTGAGTGGCAAAGCGATGGAGCTCTGCCTGGATTCAGAGGCCCACGAAGACCGAATCTCCGGGGATTATCGTGAGGGATCCAAGCTAGGTATTAGCGGAACACCCGCTCTGAGAATTCTTGATCACAAAACCGGTCGTGATTACCTCATCAAAGGCTATAAAACGCCAGAGCAGCTGGCCCAAGCCCTTCAGCAGATTCTTGGGAGCTGATGTGGCAATTTACTTTATTGTCGGCCAAGGCCCCCTATGAGCCGGACATTCTCACCCCTGTTGCCCACCATACTCTGACTGTCCTGGACGCAGACCAGAATCTTGTTTTTGAAATGCCGGCGCCTAAATCCGGTTGGTCACAATGGATGCTGGAATCTGTGACAGCGCATCTCATTTTGCCTGAGTTGGATGCTTTTCTCGGTGAAGAGTGGGTGGGGTCTACAGAGATCTAATAAAGCTCGTGCCTGCCTTTTGGCCATGGGCACGCTAAGCCCATTAGATTTTCCATAATCTCAGATTATGCGCAGTGCTCGCGATAATGTTCATTTCCAATAAATAGCGTCGTGTACTGATTGAGGAGAAAATGTATGCGGCCGCACACCACACTTTGTTAGTAGTAACCGGGAGTCAGGGAACCTGCAATGGCGACAGGTTTCGTCTGGAATACGCGCAGAAAGCCTCAATTAAGATGGAGCCTCGCTCCGAAATCGACAAGGTCATCATCCAGATCAAATTCATCAAAGCCGTAGAAGCGGGCCGAAAGTTTCTTCAGCAAATCGTCTGCAACCCCGTCAACCTGAAGCCCGTCTTTCTCTGCAATACGTTCTGCGACGGCAGAAACAGTTCGTGCTCCCTCTAGGTCGGCCTCCGAAACGTGGTACGAATCGACTGCCAAGTTCACAAGCTCAGGGTGGGCATGCTCTACGAATTCATCAAAAACTTCTTTTGCGCAGTTGTGGCCCATTAAGTAAAAGACTAAAACTGCCCCGATCGAGATGACGATTCCAGGCAAATATAATGCCTCAGCGATCAGAAGGTTAACGAGCGTGGCGACGCCAGTGAACGTCAGCAGTAACATTGTTATGGTCGACACAATGAATAGAATGACTAGGTTCAGCATTGAAAAGAGTCTGGTGGGATCGGCGACATTCATCAGCAAACCGACAAAGAAAGCCTCGGTCGAAAGGAGCCCCAGATAAAGTGCTGCAACATAGATCAACCAATGAGGAGCCTCAGCGCTACCCCAGTACCAGAAAATGAAGGCGTACATCGCCGCAAAAGCTGCCAGTACTCCAAACCATACCTTCTTAGAATTCATATCAATGTTTATCATTCCAATCCATCCATACACGCAACTGTAGTGGTCAAAGACTGCTTTTCAGTACCGATTCCCAAATGCTCTCAACTTCGCGGCCGATAATAAGATGGTCGATTAGACCTGGTTCATTAGGTCGATTAAGCGGCGCAGGTCTGACTTTCTTGTAGCCCACTGATGTTTTCCGTCTATAAAGACAATGTGAGTGATGTTTTTGCCGCCGCGAGATTCGAACTCTCTCAGCTCTAGGCCAACCAGGTGGCATTCGTAAACAGCGTCACTCATTTTGCTGCCACCACCAGTCTTGCCCCAATATTCTTTGATTTCCCAAACGACCGACGGATTCGCCAGGCCCGGTATTGCACCATCGAGATTTCGGGCCGATACATGCAGGTCATGATCATTGCACCAGACGCACCTGGCTTGAGGATCGGGCTCTAAAGCGAGGCCCTTAGCGGCACAAACCTGGCTGGCCGTGTGGGTTACTGCCGCAATCATGGATTTTGACGATTGGTGGTGGTCTTGGCTCTTGGTGGCTGTTTTAAGAACACTGATATTGTTTTTAGCGCAGTACTCCAGAGCTTCTTCTTCAGTCCGAAGCAGGGCTAATGCTTCTTCGAACAGCTTGTTTCTGTCGCCGTAGTAGTCAAAGAACAGATCTACCGTTTTTTGATCAATAGGTAACTCCGATCCGTCGGGCAGGGCGATTCTCTTCTCGGCACGCAGCTCTTCCAGCCATTCTTTCTGATATTTCTTCTTTTTGGCTAGGGAAAGATAAAACCGGTGAACATCCCACATGGGATGCCGCCACCCAAGGGCAAGCCACTTATCAATACCTTTCACGCGCTAATCCTCGTATTTAATGAGTTGATAGGCCGGAATCTCCAGAGCAGGATCTCGTTTTTGCTCAAAGCTAAGTCGATGGTTGATGTACTCCTCGCAAGCCGGATCGATTTCAAAGCCAACAGAGCTGCGCCCGCACTGGGCCGCTGCAATCATGGTTGCGCCTGTGCCTATGTATGGGTCGAGAACGACATCGCCCTGGTACGAAAACATGCGAATCAATCGGTAGGGGATTTCAACAGGGAATATTGCTCGGTGGAAATTGAACCGTTCAGTTTGGCTTTCTACTCGCCACCACTGTTGACACCAAGTTCGCCACTCCTCAAGTGAAATTCTGCTCTGTTCTCGGATTGGCTGAGGGCATTTCCGTTTACCTGGTTTTTTGAACACAAAAATGTATTCAAAGTAGTTATTGTTGAACAGAGTCATGGGGTAAGGGTAGCTACCGAGCAGAGGGCCTCTGAAATTTCGGGTGTACCCTTTGTCCCAGATGAAGCGCTCCAAGAGTCGGAATCCTGCTTTCTCGGCAGCCTTTAGACAGTCTGCGCCAAGCGGAACGCGACCAATAACGCTGTCGTCACTGTGTCGATACTTGGTGACGATATCAGCGACATTGAGAGCGTATCGGCCCCCGGGAACGGTCGCCTGGTAAACAAGCTCGCAGACATGCTCAAAGTGAGAAATAAAACCGTCGTAGTCAAACTCCTGGCCACGCCGGAATTCGGTCGTGACGTACGGGGGACTGGTTACAGTGAGATGAACGCTTTCCGGTGTAAGTTCTGAAAGCCGTTCGTTGTTGGTGAGGTGAATCTCATGCCGATCAGGCATGGTTTTTCCCAGCGAAAAGTTCGTCTATAGGAACGTCCAAGGCTTCCGCTATCCTGGAGACCGTAGTTAGGGTAGGATTCCTTTCGCCTCTTTCAATCCCACCCATGTAAGTCCGGTGGATGCCTGCGTGATCAGCAAACTCTTCTTGCGAAAAACCCTGCGACTTTCGGAGTGCCCTTACGGTTTCTCCAAACAGCACACAGACTGCATTCCTTTTTTCCATGTTGATCTCATTGAAAGCCTTGTTAAAGATCCCGCAGCATCAGCAAATGATACTTGACAGTCCACATACTATGAGTATCATTTCCGATTGAAGCGCTGCTCGGCACAAAACAAGGATTGCATTAGAGAACAATGTTCAGACTCGGAATCCAAGCAAAACCGTTTATCAAATGGGCTGGTGGCAAGCAGTCGCTCGCAAACCAACTTATCCCCTTTTTCCCGACCGATTACGACCGGTACTTTGAGCCGTTTGTGGGTGGCGGCAGTCTGTTCTTCACTTTGTGTCCCGAGATCGCAGTCATCAATGACCATAACCGTTGGTTGATTGATACCTACCGGGCTGTTCGAGATAACTGGCAGCAGGTCGCAGAGATTCTCGACAAGCTTCCGAATACCAAAGAAGACTACCTTCGAATCCGTAGTCAGAATCCGTACGAACTATCCTTTGAGGCGCGAGCGGCGCACTTTATCTACCTAAACAAGACCTGTTTTCGGGGTCTGTTTAGGGTGAATCGAAAGGGGCAGTTCAACGTGCCTTATGGTGCCTATGATCGACGCTACTACGATCCCGAGAATCTGGAATCGGTATCCTCCTCTCTGGCACATACTACGATACTGGCCGGTGATTTTGAGCTTGCGTTGGCCGGCGTCTCAAATCGAGACTTTGTGTACTTAGATCCACCTTATTACAAGCTCGGAGGGCACTCCGATTTCAACCGTTATACCGAGAACCAGTTCCGTGAAACCGAGCATTTCAGACTGGCTTCACTGTGCCGAGACCTGGATTCACGTGGTGTTCGCTGGGCAGTGAGCAATAGCAATACGGAGTTTGTCAGACATTTATATCAGGGCTTTCACTTCCATGAAGTATCGGCTCGCCGAGAGATCAACCTGAAATCGCAAAATCGAAATATCCTGGAATTGCTGATCACCAATTACGACTAATGACGGTGTTAATTGGTTTTAAGTGACAAACCGAATTTACGCTCGAAAAAGGGCTGGTCAGTTGCCCTACTGCCGGAATCTGTCATTGAACCCAGCGTCCTACCAGGTATTATTTGTGTCTTACAACTCGCGCTCTTTATGCGCTATCGCAAAGTTCCTTGAGCGGTTCTGCCCCGCGGCTACTGGCACTCCTTAATAAAACATCTTTTACGGGGTTACTACCGCTTTTCCAGGCCACCAAGTGAAGCGTTCAGCGTGGTTCTGGCCACACCAAAATGTTCAGCCACCTCCTTTTTCGTTATGCTCGGGTCTAATAGCATGGCTGCCGCTTTCTTTACATCGGCTTCTGACATGGCTGGCTTTCGGCCGCCTTTCCGACCTCGGGCCCGAGCAGCGTTCAATCCAGCAATAGTTCGCTCCCGAATCAGGTCATGCTCGAACTCAGCCAAGGCACCGAATAAATGGAATACCAGACGACCGCCTGAACTGGTGGTGTCGATGGATTCCGTCAATGATTTGAAACCGATTTCGCGATCATGAAGATCCTGGACGATCTCCACTAGGTCTTTTAGTGATCGGGCCAATCGATCAAGTTTCCATATAACGAAGATATCGCCCTTCCGGAGCATACGTAGGCATTGCGACAGCTCAGGTCGTTCTCGGAGTTACCGGTAAACTTTTCCTGGAAGACCTGTTCAGCCCCTGCCTTTTCCAAGGCGTCCACTTGGAGTTCAGAATTTTGATCCTGAGTGCTGACTCGTGCATAACCTATGATCATAAAAGGTACCTTTTGTGTTCATAGATTTTTGTACGTGATTGTTGATCATTAAACAAGCCAAAAACCGGTGTTTTGAATCGTTGGCGAATGTGTCCAACAAATGACCGTTTCCTTGCTATCACGAAGTGCATGCTTGATTTGGATGTATTCACGATTTAGAGGAGTTTAGCACCGCTGAAGCGTGGTCCCCGTAACGGCCGGAAAATGCAATGCACTCGGCGCTTCAGCTTTCATTGGCCAACCGCCAAGAGATAAAGGGATTGAATGGGGCCACCTTCGCTGGAGATACAAGGGAGGGTTGTTGTTTCCGGCCGTGTCCGGCTCTATACTGTTATCATATGAAATTTTGGAGGCTATCAAATGATAACTATTGAGTCCGGCGGAAAAGATAAATCCCGCAGCCAAGTCAAGAGGGTGTTTAAGCCTCAGCTTGAAAAGCGGACGCTTAGCGATGATGAGGCACGCGCCCAAAAAGAGCTGGTTGTGAAGATCATCTTTAACAGAAATTCTACTTACCGAAAGGGAAATTCGGATATCGTTCATTCCATCACGGAAGGGTTTCCTGCGGCCGCAGTATCTCGGCTCGTTGAGTACCTCAACATCCGTCAGAATGAGATGCTAAAGCTTCTGCACATTACATCAGCAACTTTCAGTCGGCGCAGGAAAGACGGTAAGCTCGAGTCTGTCGAGTCGGATCGGGTCTATCGGTATACGCGTTTGGCTGCATTAGCAACGGATATGTTTCATGGGGATGGAGAGGCAGCCCGGCACTGGCTCAAGAGTCCTGCTTACGCATTCAAAGGTGAAACGCCGCTGGAACATGCTCAAACTGAATATGGTGCTCGTGAGGTGGAGAATCTGATCGGACGGATTCGACATGGAATTCCTTCATGAGTGATTTGAAATTATTCAGGATATGCGACCCCCAATACGCCGAGACTCCTGATCAGATGCTTTCTGGAGAGGGCGCTTTTCGATATGGGGGGCGCTGGAATACTCCTGGGAGTCGAGTTGTCTATTTAGCGGAATCCCTGTCGCTGGCTGCCTATGAGTTGCTTGTGCATGTTCCTGACCAAGTTATTGCACCCTACAAACGGATCCAGGTTGAGGTTCCAGAGAAGCTAATCATGACGCTGGATGATTCTGTGCTTCCAGATGATTGGCAGGAACCCGGCCACCCTGACTTGGTAGCGATCGGTGATGACTGGATTGCCAGCGAACAGTCTCTGGGCCTGTCAGTACCTAGCGCCCTAATTCCTGGAGAACGAAACGTAATGCTGCTTCGGGATCACCCCGATTTTGACAAAGTGCGGGCTGGCGAGATTGAAGATTTTCGTTATGACGCTCGGCTTACGGGAATTGTGAAAAAGCGCTTATCGTCGATTGTCGATGATGAAGAAAACGACTGAGCTCAGCCATCCAAGTCAGCTTTTACGTACTCCTGAAGACTGTGTCAGATTCTCAAGAAGTTTGAAACTGGAAACCGGCGACTTTGAGCCCTTGATGGATACTGCCACCATCGTTATCCGACCATCCCATCTGGCTCTCAACCATCAAGGAGAATCGCTAGCGTTAGCTTCGGGTGCATCTCCTACTCGCCGAATCTCCTGAGATCCCCAGATCAGGACACAGGGCTTGCCCCAACGATCCCACACAGCAATAGCAGGGTCTACCGATTCTGCAGCAAGTGCCTCGCCTTTTGTTCAGCCTCATGCAGTGACGCAAATCCGTGCTGATCCGTCCTATCAGCCGTAAAATAACCACAGTAAAATTCTGATTCTTTCATCTGCTACCTGCCTTGGTATTGCCGCCTCAGTTCACTAGGCGGCTTGCACTCCTGCTGTACTGGTCAATCAATTTCCTGTACTGATCGACCGTGTCAGAGTCTAAGCCAATCGCCCCACCACGCTCTGCCAACTCTTGAGCTGCAGCAACCAGAGCGCCATCCAGCTTGTCTTCATAACGGGTGTCTTTTAGATTTACATCAATGGCGGCCTGCAGGACCTTCAGTCCGTCCTGTAGGGTTTGCTGGGAGTTTGAAAGCCAGAAGCCGATCCGATATCGACAAGGTGCGAAACCAATTTCAGCACAGCGGTTAAAAGCGTCCATCGTGTCCTGGGCCAGCTGTTTGAGACCACTAGCCTCAATAGTTGGTGCCATAGGAATGGCAACCTCTGGCCCGCGAACCAGATGGTTCAGCAGATTGGTTTCGGCCACGAAGTAATCAGCAGGCCAGTATCCTTTGTCCGACGCCAATTTCATGAGATCGAAGGCGGCTTGCTCCCGGTTGGGAATATCCGCCTCGGCGAAAAGCAAGAGAAGAGCATTGTTAACCAGGACATCGACACTCATGTCTCCGCTGGTCAGCCGGTTGACCCAGTGATTCGGTCCGTAATGAACAATGAAAGGGATACCAACCTCTTCCTGAAAATGCGGTGACGTTGGCGTCGTGTGGTCCATGCCGATTGCCAGCAGCAGCGTTTGCAGGCGCTCTTCGCTGGTGTCCAGGTTGTGCCCGAAAATTTCGGAGACCCGGTCAAAGGTAACCTCTGGAAACGGCTTTCCAGAGGGAGCGTCAGTAGAGGCCCAGACCGGTGCAGCGGTCATCATGGCACCCACCAGACAGAGAGATCCGACTAACCGCTTCATTCCACGTGCTCCCGGTCCCTCACCTCATCGATCTGCCAACTGTCGATATCGGTTGAGTAGCGAAGCTCGATGGTGCGTGCAATTGTCGGAACGTAATCGACACAGGTATTGGTCACGAGGTAATGCAATTCAGATTGCCGGGACTGGGAGCCATAGGTTTTGGCGTCCTCGAACGTGAGGCTCTCGCACTTTGCATTCATTCGCTCGAGTTCGAGAACGCGATGCTGCTCAATGGCTGTACCCTGGCCGGTTGTCTGGGCCAATTGGGCGACCAATTCGCTCAGAAAGCGGCGGTATTTTCGACTGTAGAAGACATTCAAGTCTCGACCAGACAAGCCGACAGCAGCCTTTTCGTAATAGATTTCAACTAATTCTCGGGCGTTTGCTTCCGTTGCCAAACGCAAAGATTTTCGGTCGTACTCAGGGGGCTCGGCAAGCGCCAATGTGCTCAGGCTAGCCCAAAGCAGCAACAGGGTCAGTGTTTTCATCGCTAATCTCCAAAGTAGCCTTTGCGGTCCATTTTGAGCTTCCGCCAGATCGGCAAAATCTTCTGCACCAGCTCATCGCGATTTCGAATAGCTCGAATTCGAATGATCGGTTGATCCGCATCTTTTGTTTCAAGAACCAGCGTGGACAGACCGAACAACCCCATGAGCCTGCCGGCGGACTCTTAATGTCTGACACCTCTGACATTTCGCAGAACAATTCCTGGCGGAAGATTGAGGTGATGCCCTTTGCTTCTTTGATCTTGTTGCGGGTGATAACGGTCCGCTCACACTTCACCGTGAGATAAGACATGAGAACATTCAGGACGCCAACGATGAGAAGCCCGTAGATTGAATACCGGACGACTTGATCGATCAGTGGTGTGTATTGCTCTTTCAGCCCTGCATTCCATAACACCAGGCCAACGCCGGCCGCCGCGAAAACGAGGCCCCAAAAGATAAAGCCACCAAGATTTACTATCTGCGATGGACTGCCCTCCCAAACAACTTCTTCGTTGTCGTAAGAGACGGGGGTGCTGGCGTCCAAAGGATCCGTTTTCGGATTTGCTTCAGCCTCGATTTTATTGGTCTCGCTCATGATTTCGTCCTATGCAGCTCGAACATGTTCCAGGCAAGCCAGTGCCGTCGAAATCGAAGCAGTTGCCGGAACGTCGGACTGGTGTTTGCTGAGCTTGTGGTGGAGGTGGTCTGATGAGCCCAGAACGAGGTGAACCACTGGTCTAAGTCCGGCGGAGGCCAAAAGCCAATTGTCTGGCTGATGGTCCACAACGATCAGAACATCCTGCGGGCGTGATTCGGTGATCACGCTTCCCAATATGGTTTCCGGGTCTCTTGCCAGGTCCAGATTGTTCAAAACAAGGACCGGGCATTCTGAGGGTATCTGAATCACGTTCTGCCGCCTGCACTCAATCAGACAAAACGTAGAAAAGTGTTCGAGCAAATGGAATATACGACGGTCGATGGCCGCGTCGGCAGAATGGAATTCGGTAACTCGCATGACGTTCATTGTTACCGCCCTCACCTTAAGGCCTGCTCAAACGCACCAAGCAACAGCATGAAGCTGATCGACATGCCCAGTGCAGTTATCGCTCGACTGATGCTGCGATAAACCCGCTCCTTTCCCTTGTAGAGCCCCGTCACAGAGAGTCCGATTTCTACACAGGCAAAGAGAATTCCCATTTTGGCGGAGATGAAGAGCAGCAGTGGAAACGTCATGCTGACGGGGTCACCCATCTGAATGATGACAAACATCGCAATCGCAGCAGCCACGACGACGAGGATCGGGTATGACCGGGGCGAGCGAAGCCAGCGAGAAAACATCTTTTACAACCCAGACGCGATTTTCGGACGTGACCACACTTTGATGGGCGGGTGATCAGCTTTCCTGTCTGCCAAAACCCCATCAAACATCGCCACCAGCCGAATCACTGAGATCCCCTCTTTTACTGCGAGAGCGATAATTCGGAAATAAGCCGCAGTGGCGGATTCGGCCGTTGCCTCAAACTGGTATTTGGTCCGGTTTTCCGTGTACACGTCGGCATTGAAAAATTGCCCATCACAAAGCCGGCCGCCGAAATTCGCGTGAACGATATTGGTCAAAAGGTCACCCCATTAGAAGAAAAGTGAAGCGAAGAGAACCAGCGCTGCGCCGGTGATGACCACATTGATCTGCCGATCCTGAGACAGAAGCTGGTCACGCTGTTGGCCGTCTATCTTCCCAGACTGAAAGAGCCGGTTAACGACCCATCGGATTAACGGTGTGGTGATGAACATGAAGGCGCCCTCCTGAGCTTCTGGCCAGTTTATTGAGGGCACTCGGCGAATTGGGGATCAAAAGGTCAGCGGAGTGTGACCTTTTAAAATTCGGGTCTCGGGTAGTCCCCGGCAGCCAGAGCCTGCTCAACAAGCGCGATCTGAAATACCAGGTGTGCCGCTGTATTGAGATTCTTCGTGTCATCCAACCACGACTGGAGTGTTCCAGCTTCCTGCTGCTTGAAGACTTCAAAGCTGTCAGCGCTCGCAACTGCGGGATTGATGTTGCTGTAGGGCAGGAAATTGGCAAAAGAATGCTGCCGGGCCAGTCTAAGGATCACTCTGCGTGCTCTACCCAGGATCTTGCGATCATTCCGGTACAAAACACCCACCGGTGTGCGCAGAGCCAACCAGATAGCAATATCCGCCAGCAAGAATCGCCCTGACAGTGAGTAGTGAACGAGGATGATTGAGACCGCTGCCAACCCGATTTGATCCGCGATGCCGGCCGCCTCGAATCGAAAGCTCAGTACAACTAGAAGAAGCACTGACAAGACCCAGATGACCAGTGACGCTCCAGCCGCGATCAGGCGAGCCGGTGTGCTGGACAGACCCTGAAAAGTAACTGTCTTGAGCAGCTCTGATGTAAAACCCATGTCCGTGATGTCCCTGTTTGTGTGTTGCTTTTACTTTCTCACGGAATTTTTCACGGGCAAGGTAGCTAGCAGGAAGAAAAAAACCCGCCGAAGCGGGTTTTGAGGGTCTAATTCGATTTTCGACAGTCTTGTTGATCCGCCAGGCGACAAATCTCTTGCCACTGAAGTCGGCGCTGATAGATCACAAAGCCGGTACCGACTGTGCCTACCAGGGTAAGGACGATTCCAAACATGAGAAAAACTGACATGGCATTGCCCATCATTGTTTACCTCTTGTCATTGGAGCGGAACGCTTACTGACAGTCAAGTTCAGGCGCTGACTGCGCAGCACCAGAAGATCCTGGATCAGCTCATGCCCTGCGAGATCGCGAGCCATCTCCACTTCTAACATGAAAATGATGGCGAGCAACCACGTCACTAGAACCATGGCGATTGCGTCAAAACTGGTAAGTTCCAGTCCATCGGCAAAGGTTTGGAACAGGTGTCCGGCCATTAAAGCGGAGCCGGCGTAGGTCATCGTTTTCAGACTGCCCACCAACCTTGTGCTTCGCCGGTAGCGCATTTTCTGAATGATCAGATCCTGCGTCCGTAGTTT
Organism: Marinobacter salarius; assembly: GCA_000831005.1. GTDB lineage: Bacteria > Pseudomonadota > Gammaproteobacteria > Pseudomonadales > Oleiphilaceae > Marinobacter > Marinobacter salarius. The sequence continues at coordinate 4,072,186 of CP007152.1, forward strand.
GTTGAGTTTCTGGTACAGCAATTTCATACGTATGTTCTCTCCAGGCAAGACCTCGCTCAGAGAAAACAAGCCAGACCCCGGAGAGGGTTGGCTTGCTCTCCGAGGTCGGCATTTTGTGGTTTAAGCAGTCTGTCGTGGACGGTCCCTCAAGACGTTTCCGATCTGGCCAAAACCAGAGGGGTCACGCATCAACTGGTCCGCCCAGTCCACACCTTTTGAATCCGATTCGAGCATCGGAATTGATGGCAATATCAACTGAACATCCAGGCCCAGAAGGCTGAGCTTCTCGGCCAGCGTGTTTGCAGCGACTTCACCCGCTTGGTTACGGTCTTTGTCGACGAAAATCAGAACCTTTTCTACCCATTCGGGTGGCAGAAAGGATTGCATCATGGTCGTCGACAGCGTTGGCCACACTGGCAGCTGCGTCATAAGGGTTACTGCAAGAGCTGTCTCCAGTCCTTCTGCGACACCCATAACGGTTCCTTTCACCGGATTCACGCGAATCTGGCGACCCCGGCTCTCTCTGTTGACCGCGGGGGTAAGTTTTCGCGACTTGTTCTTGCTGTCGGAAAACTCCACCTTTAGCCCACTTTTGGTAATGAACGTCCGATGAATCGAGACTGGTTCACCCGCGTTATTGCGGACCAGACCAAGAATCGCGCCGTACTGGCCCAGCGTTTTACCGTCAGCACCAACGTAGTTGAGCGACGGATGGAACCGCAGGTCATCGGCGAGCATGGCTGCTGTTCGTAGCCTTCTGCGTTCGAAATAGGCTCTCGCCGGATACGATCGCAGGTCGTTCAGTGGCAGAGCATCCCCCCAGATCTGGTTAAGCCAAAGCCGAAGCTTTGAATCGTCCTGGATCTGAGTCTTGGGCGTCCTGATGGGTTTGGTGTCCACGATCCTTCCGCCCAAAAAGGCTTCAAGTTCGTCATAGGTCTTGGTGAATGACCAATCGTTCACCCACATCAGCATATCGATGCCTTCAGGGATCACTCGCCAAGCCTGTTTTACGCCGCCACCGGTGGTGTTGGCGTCACGAAACAGCCGGAAGCCATCGGTACCACCGTCAATGGGACATGACACGTTTTTGCCAAGCTTATTGACCGCAGTTTCAAGGGCTGGCGCCAGTGCAAGAAAAGCACTGAGCCAACGTCCTTCCATGCGACGTTTCAAAGCAGTTGAGTTTCGTTTTTCCATGGTTCTCCTCCAGGCAGTGAACTTTTCAAGGGACACTGCCGAGCAGTGAGTAAGAAAGGGCCGGAGCTTTTCAGTCATCAGTGAAGCGTCAGAACGACTCTTTTGTATTGCACCCAGGTATTCCCGAACTGCTGGAAAAACAATTCGGTGGTTTTCCGGGGCTCATAGATCGTCATGAGTCGGATTGGCTTGCCGTTCCGCGTGGTCAGGCCCTGCTCAATCGAGAGTTGAGGTTGTTGAGACATGGTGCGTTTCCTTTTGAGTATTGAGGGAACACACCAGCCCCAAGGGACAGAGTGTGTCCCTCAGAGGGTTGAGGTCTTTTATTAGCCGAGCATCTTCTTGCGGTAATACCGCAACCACTCGACCATTGTTTCCGGATCTACGCCCCACTCCCTGCAACAAGTTGCAAAGGAAAAGGGCATTTCCCGATTTTCGGACAGGATCCACTCCCAGGCTTCGTCACACGGTTTTCGAACACCACCGTGCTGACGGATGCCAAAGGCGCTTTTCACTGACTCGATAAGAAGCCGTTCACGAATATCCGCGAAGGCTGATTCGGGGATCTCCTGCAGTGGGCCTGAAGGCTCACAAAAGTCCGGTTTCCGAGAGGTTTCCATGTGTCCTCCTTGCGAAGAACACACCAACCCAACGGGAAGATGTGTTCCCGCCTGGGCTGTTGGAAGATTGTGGAGTCAGGGATCGAGATCGAGGACGTTGCCGGCGATGCGAAACAAAGCTGATTGCAGCTCCCTCACATCGTTGATGACTGTCCAATTCCCGAAATACGACTTCACAGCGTTTGAGCCTATACCGATGGCGTAGGTGTCGATCTGGTGTTTCATCAGATCTAGCAGGTAGTTGACTGCGTGACCGTTGTTCGGAGAACCGTCGGTAATCACAATCAGGACCTGACGTGGTTTATGACTGGCACTGAGTTCCCGTGCCGCGTAGAGCATTGCTTCAGCCAGAGGTGTGCCACCGCCGGAACTGACCAGGAAGCGCCCAAGATTGGGTCTCACCGGCTGTCCACGATGGATCATTGGACTGACATTCCCCCCATAACCCGGAAACATCGATACTGCGATGTCACATTTCGGGATGGTGGAAATAGCCAGCGCCAACGACACAGTGGCCTGATTGGCAATCTCCTGTCTTTGGCTCATGGAACCACTCGTATCGAGCAGTACATGAACCGAGGTTTCCGGCCTCTTGTGTTCGTCTCGCTGGATGAACACTCGAGTGTCGCCCGCAGCCAAACGGCTTAGACGACGACCATCAACGCGGCGCCCGCGGTCATGCAACCACTGGCGCTGTCGGGTTTCAGCCTGTAAAAGTCCCAGCAATCGGCTACGAATGCTTGAAGACGTCAAAATGCCCGCCTGCAATTCACTCGTATCACCGTTACCATTCCTCATGTCCTGGCCCACACCGGTATCAATCTCAAAAGATTTACCGGATTGGTCTTCCCGGGCCTGTGAACACAAGTCTTCTTTTAGCTGTTGACCGGGATTGGTCGGCATATCCTGCTCCGACATAACCCGTTCATAGGTGCCTCCTGCGCCGGCGTCACTGGAATCATCCGAAGACGAGTCCGATTCTGCCTGGTCACCCGCTGAGTCCTGATCAGACATAGATTGCTCACCGGAAGCATCCGATGGGCCATCCGTCTGATCAGCGGCTTCAGGAGAGGAATCTCCCTGAGTGTCGCCGTTCTCAGATGAGGAATTTTCTGAGTTGGAGTTCGGGTCCGAAGAACCCCCCTGGCCGTCGGGTGACGGATCAGGCGGCTGTGACGAATCACTATCCGGCTGGACTTTCGCTCCTGCTCTTCCTCTTTCTCGGCATCCTTTAACGCTTTCAAAATGGCCCGGGCCACCTTTAGAGCGTCATCACTGGTTGTCATGGACAACATGTATTTCGCCAGCAGCCCGTCCAAACGGACGAAGAAGCCTCTGGGAAACGTCTGCTCCAAGACCTTCAAAGACTCTGGAATCAGCGGTTGGTAGACCCGCCGATCCAGAAACTCCCCATACAACCGGTGGTAGAGGTAACGAAATAGTTGAGATGCCTCGCTTTCTGCCGTGGTCGGTACGGGTGTCCAGCCTCGCTCATGGATGTAATTCTCCATGGCTTCCAGCGTGAACTGAGTCCCGGGAAAGGCGTGCTGGATAGCACGCTCAATCCGGATGTCCTCAATCAAGTTGGTCATACTCTTTTCGATCTCAGACCGGCACTTTTTTAAGGTGTCGAAACTGGACTCGCGAATATGAGCTGCTTCGTGAGAGAGATAGCCAAACAGCACATCTTTCATCTCACTCATATTGTCTAGCATGGGCAGCACAATGGTTTTGCCATCCGTCATGGCGTCTGAGCCCGAAAGCACGACGCGCACACCAAATTGCTCACCATAAGCCGCTGCCACGATTGGTAATGCCCGCTCGAGAGCGGATTGTCTTTGGTTCATAGTTCCGCTCCTAAAAGTAGGCGCCCATTGCTGATGCAGTGGTTGGACGGGTTGAGGAATGTGAAGCCTGGGACTGGGCGTTTCCGCTCTGGAGCCCGGCGATCAGTTTTGTCACCGAGAATTCTCCAGACACGATTCGCTCTAACTTTTTATCGTCAGAACACATCGTGAGGAACGTCAGTACCCTGCTGAACACGGGATGATCCTGGTCGATTCGTTCCGCCGGGATGGAGCTACGCAGCGCACGGAATTCGCCAAGAACCCTGAGAATCCGGCCGTTGCCGAAACTCAGTGTGTCCAGCTTGGTCACCAATGGGTCGAGTTGTTTGCAAAGCGTCTTTCCGCCGATGGCGCGTTTCCGCTCCAGAAGACGATCAGACATCTCACGGCAGCTCAGTCCGACTTCGTGCAGGATTTGATCGGCAATTTCCGCCTCATCCGGTTCGAAGCCTTCCAGGGGCTGCATTTTGTAGAGCTTAAATTCGAACTTGAACGCGCTCGCCACGGTTTCACGGTCAGGAACCTGATCCCGCATGATGTGAGCGTATTCTTCGTTCTCCGCGATCCAGTCTTCCTTGTTGCGGTCAAAATCGTTGAGAAATTGCTGCAACGCGGATTCAAAGCTGGCCTTCACGGTTTCGAGTTTGGCGACAACGTCATCAATCGCTTCATCGCGTACAGCGAATCCGCCCATGAAACGTGTTCCTTCAGCCAGACATGCCCTTTCTGCCGATTTGCGCTTACTGAGCAACGGATCGAGAGCTTTGGGAGGAAAGATCTTCTTTCGCCCCAAATCCAGCAGTTTCTGTGGTGGCAACTTGCCGTCTATGCCCAATCGAATATCACTGTCGCGAGAGGCTTTTTTCTCACCGCTCCAGCACCGCATTTTCAGATGGACAAGGGTGGTCCCATGGATGAATTCCATGTGTTATCTCCTTAGCAATTATGAGAAGAGGGTGTACCGCCGGAGGCGGCGGTGAGTTGTGGTTCAGAGAACCGAGGTCGAGGAAAGACTCAGAAAAAGGCGGCCTTTGTGTTTGACTCAATTACCGTCAAATCAATCGGTGCCTCAATTGCGCCCAGTGCGATGGCGTATTTCCTGAAGTCAGCAGTGGGACAGCTCTGACGCATGTCCGAAAACTCCTTGGACGTACCGTAAAGCTCCGCGAGCTCATCGAAACTGTCCGTCAGGAGAGTGTTGTCGTCCACAATTTCTATGGGTGCAAATGAGAGCGAGGCTGAGGGGCCTTGCTCGATCAGATGCCGACGAAGAGCAAACAGCAACAGAATTGCCAACGGACCTTCGGAAAGTTCCGCGCCGCCGCTGTGACTGCCACTTAAAAGGCTTTTGAACACCGGTAGTGAAGCCAGTGTGGTTGCCTCATCACGGAATTGCTCCGTGAAAGTGTTGAGTGCAGACGCCAAGAAGCTGGCGATCTGCATTTCGGGAACCTGAGTCGAGATCCGAAACCAAAACTGGTTTGGAATGCTGCTCTCCAGGTCGTTTTTCGAAACAACCATGTTGGTGCTTCGATCGATCGTCAGCGATTTGAATTTGAGGTAGCCCTTGCGAAGTTTCGCTTCGTACTGCCTTCTCCAATCCGCCTTATCCGAGGAACGATAAACCAAGGGCTTCCCACGGCGTCCATACCAGACATCGTGACCACCTTTGGCGTTTGGCCGCGTATCTATCGCCCAATATTTATCGGACGTTTTATCGGCGTAGTGCAGGACACGGATATCGTCGCTCATGCTCAAGCTCCTTTGGACCAGGAGGTACCAAAGATGTCCTGTGCGATTCGCTCGATTGCTATCCGTTGCTCTGGTTCCGCTTTAGCCAGGAAAGACTGATTCAGCGAATAAGACAGAGCATTTGGTGCATTTCGGAAGGCCAGTGCCAATTTTGCCCAGCGACACAGCGTGCGCGTGGACATGGTGATGGTCAGCGGCGTCGCCGTTTCCTCACCCCCAATGAACAGCTTCCGAATCTGATTCGCTACGCGAACCATCTTCTTACGCAGCTCTTCGGGAAGGTCTGGTGCCTTCTTTTCAAGGATCGTCAGTTCAACGTCCTCGGTTGGATAGTCCACGTGCACCATCCGGAATCGGTCAAGGAAGGCGATATCAAGCTGGTTTACACCCTGATACAGGCCGGTGCTGTCGCCAGAACCAACGCTGTTGCCGTTCACAATGAACCGAAAGTTTTGATGAGCGTGAATCACTTCGCCACCGTTTGTCGCAATGACCAACGGGTGTCCTTCGAGGACATCATGCAAAGCGGCAAGCTGACCGGGATCAGCTCGATCGACCTCGTTCAAAATGAACAGGTGTCCATCACGCATGGCAACAGAAAGGGGTCCGTAAACGAACTCCATCGTGCCGTTAACCAATTTCCAGGTGCCTACCAAGTCGTCGAACTCCATGCGCGAGTGCGCGGTGAAGCTCTGCGTCGGCCAGTTAAGTCGTGACGCAACTTGGTAAGGCAAGGTCGTCTTCCCTGCCCCGTAGTGGCCAGAGAAGTAGAGCCCATCGTCGTCGGGATCATCCAGAAAGTTCAGGATGTCTCGCAGAGTCTCCCGGCGGAAAACGTAGGAATCGTTTCGCTTGGGAATGTAGGGATTGGTGGAATCGGCGAAACCGGCTGTGATTACTTCAGCTGGAACGTCGAGGTTAAAGGTGTTGCGAATGGGCAGTGCCTTGTCGCGAACGGTCATAGAAAGCTCCTTTTCAGTGAGAGTTCACTTATTCCAGAGCGGCATCACACACCAGAAGGTGATGATGGCCTTCTGGCAAGTGAGATTTTTTGAGAGAGGAATTACAGCCGTGGCTGACGTGTCCGTTTCAAATTCCGGTGTGGACACTTATTTTGTCGTGCAAGCACGATCAAAATGCTCAAGGGATTACCCGGTGTAGTAACCGCCTTCCATAACACCCTGGTTGGTAGGGCCCTAGAGAAGGCAGACACGAAAAATGGAACTGTTCCGAGGATAAAGTCCCCGGAACAGCCATTGCTGGTTTAGAAGTAAGCCGCTTTGACTGGCGTAATCACCTCACTCATGTCGCGGTTGACCAGTTCATCCTCAGAACGAGTGAACCGGACTTCCTCGCGAGAGGGCTTGCGGTAATTCTCCAGCTCGGTGCTCAAATCCAGGTCAGGAAAGTTTTCCTGAAGGTATTTGAGGTAGTCGACCGATCCCGACTTCTCGAAGCGAGTGACCTTAACGCCGCCGACATCAGCATGGCGAAAAGGCCCCATCAGGTTGATCAAGGCCTTTTGGACATCTTTCTGGTCTTTTTCAAGAGCCTTAAGCTTGTCCTTCAGAGACTTGATCTGTTCCTGTTGCATTCGCCAGGCTTCCGCATGAGCTTCCCACTTGAATTTTTCCGTTCCGCTTTCCGGGATGAACCAGTCGCGATCAGGATCCAATTCAGGGGGTTGCCCAGTCTGGACCAGTTGCCAAAAGTGCTTGGCAGCCTCGATGATTTGGTTTTCCCGTTCGGGAGTTAACCGAATCTCGAAATCCTGGTCCGCACCATCTTCCCGGTAGAAAATGAGTCGTCCGATGCTCTGGCCGGCCACAGTCAACTGAGCCTGAACCTGAGCCTCATACAGTTTGAAGGCCGTGGACTCGACTCCGTTTGCCTCAAGGTCATCCCAAACAGTTTTGGAAGGCGCCTTGAATTCGTAGGGTTGGTCCTGTGTGTCCACACCATCAAACGAGGCGCGCAGCACATCCCATTTGGCACACTCACCGCACATCGGAAGCAGAAACTCACCGTAGCGGGATTCGGCCAACTGACGTGCTTTATCCTCGAGGGCGACGCCTCGTTGGATGTTCGGGTTGCCTGAAAGGTCTGGCGGGTTTATCCGTCCGATCTTTTCAGCCCAAAGTTGCCAGGGGGTTTTATAGGGGCTCAGTCCGAGGATCACCGGAATGTCTGTTGCGGTTATCCCCAGGGCTCGCCATTTCAGCCATTCTTCAGAGCGTTGGTTCAGGTCAACTACAGTCATTTTCGGCATTACGAATCTCCATAAGAGGGGTAATGCCGCCCAAGGGGTGCATTACCCCATTGGGTTGAGAGAGTGAGTGTTTAGGCTGTCTGGCTCATGGCCGGAAAGTCTTTGATGTACTGTTCGCAGAGTTCTGCAAACATCCTCGCGTAGCTTTCGGATGGAAAGTCAGCGACCGGGAATTCCGGATATTGAAATTGAACACCGGGCCGGAGGTGGCCGATGACCGAATAGAAGTTCGGTCGGCCGTCGTTGCGCTGAGGTTCCGAGTGAGACAGATAAACGGCTTTGACTCGGAAGGAGTCGTAGTCGCGGATCTTCTCCAGGCTATCGAAGTAGAACATCGTCATCTTTGGTTGAGTTTGAGCGTTCATGATTATTCCTCTTGAGTAGAGATGAGAGGCATGAACACCCGTGTTGGGGTCCATGCCCCAAGTGGGTTTAGGTTTTATTGATGTACCGCTGCGGAGGGGACGGGTTGGGCTTTCGCCTTATCCAATTCGTCCAGAGCGTAGGCCAGCTCAGAGGGATCTTTGATCCTCTCCACCATGACCTCTTTGCACGCTTCAAAAGCGTTTTGGGTTTTTGCCCGGTCCACCAGATTCTTCACGGTGTTGAGCAATTGGGCCGAGAGTTCTTCTCTTGGCGGTGGTGCAGGAAGCGCCGAAGGCGTAACCGGCTTGTGCTGGTTTGCCAGGATCGCCAGGCCTTCTCCGTTCTCCTCGTTGAGGATCCTGAGTGCCTGTGCCATGCGAGGGTTCGAGATTGGCCACCACTTGCTGGCTCGCTTCACGATGCTTTTCAACATCATCTGTTCAGCCCAGTCGACCCAGGGTCCAAAACCTTTTTTGAAGGCTTCAGAAACGTCCCGAATCTTGTCCATGTCAGCTTTCGACATGGCTTCGACGAGAACGCCCCCGGAAGGTAGCTCTGCGATGCAGTAACCACCCCGAATGGACCACGATCCGTTGAGAAGGGATCACAGACGTGATCTGGCTTCTCGGCGGGGCCTTTGTAGGAAAACTGGTCTTTCTCGTACACCAGTTCAGCCTTGGCCCAACGAATCGCACCGGTTTCAACGCCAATCGCAATCAATCCCCGATAGGAAATATCGAGCATGACCTTGGCGTCTTCATTGCGGCGTAGACGACGGGGGACCAAAAACGCCAAGCCCTGGTTGGGATTGAGCGTCAGTCCGACCGCGGCGACGTTGTACATCGCAAGCCGAAGTGATGAGAGGTTCTTCTTAGCCACATCCAGCAGATAGGAGTTGTTCATCAACTGCTGGGTGGCAAAGATCTGCTCCTGCTTGAAATCCAAACTGGAGCTGTTGAACTTATCTTTTGAGGATTCAATGATCTGATGCCATTGAGCGGGTTGTACTGCCTGAGGTGCCTGATTCATAAAAAGGTCCTTGCGCGTCAAGAATTCCGGGCGATAATTCCCGGAGAGGTGAGAGAGATGCAGACCAACCATTACATCGTCGATGACGAGGGCAATTTCAGGTTCACATCGGTAGGTCTTGAGGAAGAAGGACCGCTGCTGGCCAGAGCCGGCATTAATCCCACATCTATCAAGACGTATGAGGCATATATCCAGGCCAGGAAGACCGCTGGGCCTTACTTTATGGATTACCTCAGAGACGAAACTGACCGCATGCTGGAAGGTAAGCCGGACACCGTAGAGTGGCAGGCCATCAGATCCATAGCGTTTGGGTCAGATGAAGAGCAGAAAGCTCTGATTGAAAAGATGAAGCGGAAACGGTCGTTTAAGGCTGTTTAGCTTCTTTGCGGGCGTTGATTTCCTCGATGATGCGGCTGCGAAGCCACTTCAAAGATTTGATCTGTTCCCGATCGGTGAGAAGCACCAGCATTTCCTGAGAATTGCGAAGGTGCGCTTGAAGTTGTTCGTTACTTGCCGTTTCCAGCCAGTAGTAAACCTCTTTCCTTGAGAACCCCATAATGTCGTCTCCATTGAGAAGATGGGGCTTTCCCGTCAGGGGTATAAGCCCCATTCGGGTTAAAGGTTAAAAAGCCGGTTGCTAGAACGGGTAGTCGTCGTCAAAGCCATAGGCTTCAACTGGCGGCTGTTCCAGATGCCCAGGCTGACTCTGTGAAGCATGAGCCTGATGTTGGGGCTGTGGCGTGGGAGCGGCCTGCTGCGAACCATTTTTGGAAAAATACTTCGGCAGCTTGCGCGGGAAATCATTGACCACGATTTCTGTGGTGTAACGATCTTCGCCGCTCTGGGTTTGCCATTTCCTGGTTCTCAACTCGCCCTCAAGGAACAAGAGATCACCAGGTTCAACGTTCATGCCGATGTGCTCAGCAGTCTTGTTGAAACTGACGCAACGGTGCCATTCAGTGTTCTCTTTCCATTCGCCAGTTTCCCTGTCCTTGAGAGACTTGGTTGTAGCGATTGAATAAGAAACCACCTGCAGGCCGTTTGGGGTGGAGCGAACATCTTTTTGACCGAGACGGCCAATGAGCTGTGCTTTGTTGAGCATGATTATTCCCTCTTGAGCTTAGGTTGAGAGTATTCAATCTCGACAGGTGCACGCTTGCCGGATTGAAGGAGGTGCTGATTTCTCATGTGCTGAAGTTCTGCAGGAGAATCGATGATTGACCGAATGGTCATTTGCTCGGGTTCAGGCTTGTAGAATCGATGGAAAACCCAACGAATCGCGAAGACCATTCCTCGAAGCAAAGCTTTCGTATACAGCGTCAAACGACGTTCACACGCTGCGAGAAAACGGTCTCCAGTTTCGAAACCGAGGTCGACCAGGAAAAGAAGAATCCTGCTACCGAACATCAGGACCAGGATTGCAGATAGACCCAAAACGAGTTCCATCAAGCACTCCTTTTCTCAGGTGAGAAGACGTACCCGAACTCGGTGTCATAAACCCAAGTCAGATCCTGTCTCAGAGAGGCGTTAAAGTGCGGCAGTAGCAGCACATTGCCGGCATCAGAAGTGGCAACAACAAAACGCCCTTTGTCCGCTTTTTCTATTGCCTGTTGGATGACTTCATCAACGTGGGTGACGAATTGAGAGAGATGCCTGTTGGCATCGTGTTCACTTCGATTCATGTGAGTGATTCCTTTGGAGTGTTAAGCCAATTGCCGTAGCAACCGCGTCCGTTTCATGGCTAGGTGAGGACGCTGATCAAGTGCCGAGTTCAGTTGAACTGCAGCAACAAGATTCGAGGAATCACAGGAAAAGCATTCAAGTCTGGATCCGATACGGGTCCAGGCCGCAATGCTCGTGAGGGAGTTGGGAAAGACAGACGCACGAAACCAAGCAGTTGAGTATCAACTGAGGATCATGCGGTCTGTCGGGGATATGTTCGTAGAAACGAACAGAGTTAAGGCCGTAGGCCTAGAGGTTTTTCTCTTCGCGTTCGACTTCAGCAATCAATAGCTGCTCGTTCTTCGAGTCGATGTGGGCCGCTATCAAAACGCTGCTTACTACGACAGCTGCAAAGCACGTCATAAAAATAAGCATGGAAAGCTCCATAGTTAACGTCTCCTTGTGAATGTTGGTGGATTTTTATCCGCTATTCAAGTCTTTCAGACCTGTTGGGCGGGTGATCCAGTCGCATTCGGATTCGCTCTACGGATTGCTTGTAGTGAGCAATTTTGCCAGCGCATATGATATTCAGGCTCACAATAACTGTCGTGAGAACGAGATAGATTGCCAGTCGAAGGAGGTCGCCGTTAATCAGTAACTCCCAAAGAGCGACAGATGTTGGTGCCATCGAACTTGCGTTGACACTTAACATTGCTGCCCTCCATCGTGCATGAAGTTCAGAGTTTCGAATGAAAAGTTTTTCTTTTGCAGTAAACATAATTTTCTCCGGTTTAGTGTTAAGCCAAATCGCCGTGGCGATCGCATCCGTTTCGTGGCTAGATTGAGGATGCTTATCAGGTGCCGTTGTTCGGGGAACAAGCAGCAACAAGATCCGGAGAAACCAAAAAGGCGGTCTGCCCTGCCCTGAGAAACTCACAGGCACGGCAAAACACCCTCAGGAAAGGGGTGGGACTATCAAAGAGGTCTGTTTAATCTGCTTTTGGGTAAAGGTGCGCGGAGGTGCGCGATCTGGAGAGATGGGTCCCGACGAGGCGGTGTGCCGAATGACCCGGTGAGGCACTATTTGAAAATTACACCAGCCTTGTGCGAGGTACAAGGCAAAATATTGTCTCGACGCCCACAATTCTTGAATTTCTGCGAAATGCAGGCTGAGGTCGCGAAGCGAACATTCAGCTAGAGCCTGTAAATAAATCTGTGTAACTGCCCACCCCATTACAGGTGGCCGTCCAGGCGGTCACCGAATTCGATAATAAAGCGATTCAATGCCGGCTTCCAATCACGGATCGGCATGGTCCATTTCTTTGATGCCTGCTGGATCGCCAGGAAGGCCACTTTTAGTGCCGAGTCATCGGTAGGGAACAGCTTGCGACGTTTGGTCGCTTTGCGGATAACGCTGTTCAGTGACTCAATGGCATTGGTGGTGTAGATGACCTTCCGGATCGCCGGAGGGTACTCGAAGAGCGTGATCATATTGTCCCAATGGCTGTGCCAGGAGCGAGAGATCTGAGGGTACTGGCTATCCCAGCGTTCGCCAAAGGCCTCCAGCGCCTGCCGGGCTTCGTGTTCCGTAGCAGACTGGTAGATCTGCTTCAGGTCCGCAGTAACCGCCCTGTAGTCCTTCCAGGACACGTAGCGCAGCGAGTTCCGAACCATATGCACGATGCAGAGCTGAACCTTGGTTTGGGGGTATTCAGCCGCAATGGCATCCGGGAAGCCCTTGAGACCGTCCACACAGGCGATCAGAATATCCTCCAGACCACGGTTCTTCAGTTCCGTCAGTACCGATAGCCAGAACTTCGCACCTTCGGTCTCGGCCAGCCAGAGGCCCAGCAACTCTTTCTGGCCCTCCATGTTGATGCCCAGGGCAAGATATAGGGACTTGTTGATCACCCTCTTGTCCTGACGAATTTTCAGAACGATGCAGTCCAGATAGACGATGGGGTAGATCGGATCAACAGGGCGATTCTGCCACTCGTGAACCTGATCGATCACACGCTCCGTCACCTTGGAAACCAGTGTTGCCGAGATGTCCGCGTCGTACATCTCCTTGAAGGCGTCCACGATATCCCGGGTGCTCAGGCCCTTGGCGTATAGCGCCAGGATCTGGTCATCCATCTGGGTCAGGCGGGACTGGCCTTTACGGACGAACTGCGGCTCGAAGGAGCCGTCCCTGTCACGAGGGGCTTCTATCGCCACTTCGCCGTGCTGGCCCTTCAGGCGCTTGGCAGAATAGCCGTTACGGCTGTTGCCAGTGCCACGGCCTTCAGGAGCATGCTTCTCGTATCCAAGATGCTCGTCCAGTTCGGCGTTGAGAGCGGTCTCGACGGTGAGCTTGACCAGTTGCTGAGTGAGGGCTCCTAGATCTTTTTCAGACTTGATGTCCTTGGCCAGCTCGGTGGCCATGGCTTTGAGTTTTTCTTGGTCCAATTGCGTACCCACGATGGTATCCTTTTGAAAAGGTTACTCAGTCGTGGGCAGTTACACAATTTGGTTTACAGCCTCTTCAGCTAAAACGGAAACGCTTGCAGCACGGGCTCGAAGTCAGGAGCATCCCTTGCCTAGACTGGTTATAAGTCATTTCACTACTCTCAGATAAGGAGGAAGCCTCTTGCCTCCGGCTCTTTGAGTATCCTCACCCAAGAAGGCTTTCCGAGCCTCATCTACGACTCCCTCAAGCTCTTTCAGGTAGTATTCGCAAAGCTCTTCGATAGACTTTCTCTTCAAGTCGTCGTCATCTGGAACCGGCAATTCACTGAAGTGCTGCTGAACCTTTGCCATACTCTCGGGGAGTTCAACGTAATACTTTTCCTTTGACCCATCCGGCAATTCGATTTCCCACCCACTGCCGCCTGTTTGATCTCCAATAAAAAATCCACTGGCTCCTGGGGGAGGTGTTCCCAACTTTGCCATGTCAGACGATGAGAAGTTGACTGAGGCAGATGTGCTGACCGGGAGCTTTCCCTGCTTGAGTATTTCGTTTCTCAACGTGACGAAATACTTCATCAGAAAATCAGACTTCATTTTTTCCTGTATCGGTTGATACCAAGCATCAAACCGATCAGAACCAACAGGCGTTTTAAGGTTCTGAATTACGAAAGTCACCGACCGACCAAAAACGACCAAATTCCGGATGCCCGAATACCTCCGGTAGCGATTTCCTGAGGTAAGGTCTTCATAGCCAAACCGAGCAGTCTGAAGCGTTTCTTCAGCCTTCTGAATTATCGCCCGAATTTCATTGCTCACTCAGAACCTCGATGACTTATAACGCCCATATTCAACGGCCTCTACGCAGCGAAGCGGAGAAAAGGTTGTCCGGTGGACGGTCGTAAGGCCCGGAACTGGAATGATTGGTTATGAGTTGTCACCTCAGAATGCCAGACGTAATGAGGTAGAGTCCATCTTCATCAGCAGCGTCTTGCTGAATCAGAAAGTTGGCAATAGCAACTATCTCGTCCTCGTTGTTGTCGAAATTTTCTTCGGCGGCTTCTTCAGTGTCATCAGTCCCGTAATAGTCGTTGATCGCTATCTGAGTGACACCACAGAGGAATTTTTCGCCATCCTCATCGATTAGCCTGAACTTGAGAATTTCCCTGGCACGGTCCCACCAGATTTTATCTACTGACCACTGTGACATGATTCCCTCCTCACATACTCATAACGCTTGCAGCTTGCGCGCCGATGGAAGGGAGCCAAAGGCGCAATGTAATGGGCGTCGCCGTGCCTGCATATGGGTTAGAGTGGTCATTGGCAACACTGTTTATTTTTTTTACCCGACCCGCAGTAACATGGGTCATTACGACCCGTGTACTTTTTTACGGTACCTAGAAATTCAGCGCCGAGTCGCTTCTTCTCAAGATAGACCTTATCGAGCCCGAATTTATCACCGTTCAAACGGGCCTGATCAGATTTGTTCTCTAATTCGACCATCTGACGAACGACTTTATTGTCGACCAACGCAAAGGCTCTTGTCGGTAGGCGTCGATTTACTACCAAGTCACCAACCGAGTCGTCTGGGACGAAGTTGTGGTAGTCGAGTGGGGCTTCGGGAGGAGTAACGCACAAAAACGCTCCGCTTTCGTCTTTCACTACAACATGCCCATGCAACTTAATAACCACCGACCCGAGCGCCGAAAAAATCCATCCGTACTTAATTGAGCCAGGATTGTAGGTCAGGTAGCTTTTCACGTTATCTAAGCAGTAGATCTGCTTGCCCAATTCTATTGGTTCAATCGGAACCTGTAGTACAAGCCCCAGATTTAACTTGTCCAAAAAGCTCTTCGGCAATTTCGTAGGAATGTGATAATTCACCAAGGTCTATCCTCCGGCCTCTAACGCGTTGCTCAGCGGATCGCTTTAGCGCGTCCGGTGGAGGGCCGCCAAGCCCCGAATAAACTGTAGCTATTTGTTATGTGTTTTTGCCATATTTTTCTGCGTTCTCTGCACAGTGCGCTTTTACTTCATTCAACCAAGTGTCATACCAATACCACGTTTTTGCGACTTGCACGCCAAAGTTCTTACCCTTGGCCTTTGCTTTTTTTACTTGCCACAAAACAGCGTGATGATGCAGATTGAATGCTGTATAACCCAATCCCTTAATAATATTTACAATTTCGCTAGGTAGGTATTTTTGCTTTTCCTTCTCTTTTATTAGAACGTATTCCTTGTTTAACTTTTCTGCTTCCGGGGAGTTTGCAGGAATAAATTCAATCACCTTGTCAGCTTGACCCTTATGATTAACTGACTTCGGAACATACAAAACCCTATATGAATATCTTAAATCATTGTATTCTTCTTGCGGAAGCTCTGAATCAAAGCCATTAATATAAGATGAAATGTTTTCAGGTAAATCAGAGAACTCCTTGAGTTGGTTGGCATGCTCCTCTTTAATCGATGAAAACTGGAGAGAAAAAGAAAGGTGTTTATCTATACCAAGACTCTCCCAAAAAGGGACTTAATGTATTCGTTATAATTTAGGCAGCACGCCTGAAATCTTGCGCTCAGATAGTCATCTATTCTGGTTGTCATTTGATGCTCAACTTCGTGTCTAAGCCCTATAAGAAATTTCAAATTAGATTTGGCTACTTTATCGATTGGGCAAGACCGATCGTCCAAGCAGCGCTCAAGCTCCCAATGTTTGTGCGCCCCTTTTTTTGTTTTATGGTACCTTTTTCTGGCGCCTCGTTGATCATAATAACGATATTCAACATTTTTAGAGCGATAGTACGCATGAAGCAAGTATGTCCACGCGATGTTTGACAAAACAATAAAGCTTTCAGATTTGAATTGTATATTGGGGTTGTTGAATATTTGAACTGCTGCAAGCATCGACTCTCTTGACTTTGTCAAAAGCTCCGCCTTTATCGATCCCACTTTACGATTGCGCTTCGCCATTAAAATTCCTTGCTCATTTCCAGACTACACATAACGCCAATGGTAATGGGCGCCAACGGAGCGCAGCGTAGTCGGTCCCGTTGACCATTTGTTAACGAAGATAGCTCATGTTATTATGGCCGTTATCGATCTCAAAATCTCTTAAGAATTCAAATAGATGGGATGAATTGACAACAAAAACCGTATTTTCCTTTGCTTTAGCAACATCTTGATGACCAGCAACTTGATAAATTTCGGGAATCTCATAAACCGGATTAAGTTGCTTTCTGAATCGAACATAAGGCACTTCCTCAAAATTGGCGTCCTCCAATGTGCCGTCTTTTAACGAGATAGATTGGGCATTGAAGCGGCACACCTGAAGAGTTGCCGTAGTCACTATTACGTTGAAATAGATTTTTAAATCTTCTCTGTCGTCTAAACTCAACGACTTATATTCCATAGCTAGTGCCTCAGTCGCCGATACTAAGTCGGCGGAGGACCTTTCGATCAGGGATTGCGATCGATTATCCGTCCCTGGAATCACACAAAACTGTGACTCCGGCGTTGGCGGGTCTAAGGTAAGGTCAATCCATTCGAAGCGCTTTACGTCAGAGCCGGTCTTCCTGAAAACAAAGCTTTTTGAGTGACGCCTAACCTCGGGCGAATTTTCATCTACCAAGAAAATCCAAGAGGTATCTTTCACTCGCTTGCACTCAACAACCATATATTGAGTGCCACCTCTATGGGATAGCACCAAATCTATGAATCCTGATTCCGAGGTGCTTTCATTGCGCCACGAATGCTCCGTGTACCTTGTCGACCAGCCATGTTGAACGGATAATTCGTTAACACTATTAGCAATTGCAATTTGCAGAGGAAACCCTGAAGAATTGACGTGACCTTTCATTTAGAATCCTTTTCTCGCTGACGCTAAGCGAGGCAGCGACTGCAAACCGTCCGCCTTACGCGACTGGTTAGGTCTCAAAGTACAGTGTCAATTTTATCCACATATTCAGTGCATTTTGTGAACACACTTTCAACTTCATCCCAAAATTCTTCATTCAAGATTATTGTCTGGTGGCCGCCCGAAAAATAGCAGAGTAAAACACCATCTTTAGTATCAAATTTCAGAGTTCCATGTGCAAAAGCGTTGCGCCAAGTCATTATTTTTTTGAGGAGTCCCTGAAGTCTGCTCGAATCCTTACCCTTAAGTACCTCGGTTTCTTTAGTAATCGTGTTAATGAGGCTCTTTTTGAACGAAAACTGGAAAGATGAGGATTGCAATACTTCATTTACAAACACATTTCTGCGGCTTGTCGGAGAGTTCGTTTTTCCAAAAAAGAAGTCGGTAATCGTATCTTCGAGCTTTTTTTCCAGGCAAACTGTAGACCAGATGATATGCATTCCGTTTTCTCTTGCAGTACCGAGCGAAGAGATTTCATCAGAGCCTATTCCCCCCAGGTAAACCTCTCCATTTTCATCGGCCTTCCCACTGCCACCCAGTGGGATAGGTATAGAAACGGTGTTAGTTGCGGGCAAAGAAATCTTTCTCATTTAAATGACCTAACAGCAATAGGCAGAACGCTTTATCATTGCAGAAATTTGGCTGCGTCATTATCACTGACTTCGAACCATAAATCGCGCTCCACATAAATGGATAAAACAATAGCTTAGTCAAGCATGGCCATCTCTGCCATGTAATCATTCAGCGTCTGCAATTTGCTCTGAGGCTCTGGAGGAAAGCCCTGACTTGAATGTTCGCTTTTGTTTAAGTGCGAACTACATTCCGGGGCCGGCTGCAACCTGCGAACGTAGAATGCACAACCGCAACCCGTCTGTGCGACAAAGCGGTCATATCACAATGATGTGGCGGGTCTGGCTAACATTTTGGTATTACCAGGTTGCCAGTCATCATTATAAGGTCACAGGGCCGTGACCTTTTAAACCCCATCTCATGCCGAAGCACTTGATAGCCTCTGGTTTTGCTTACCAACAGGACCATGCTTCCATGTTCTCCACGAAACGTGCTTATCTGATTCTCTTACTAGAAGGTCTCGCCAGCAGCGGTGTTCAAATGGTCACGATACGACAGACCGTCGCGTTCGTAGGCAGCTCGGTACTGTGCACGTCGATCATCATCAGTTGTTTCCTGGGTGCGTTGGCCCTTGGCTACTTCTTTGGCGGCAAGACCGCGCCTGAAAAGTTTTCCCGGGCACTGCTTTTCAACCTGGTTGGCGCCATCGCGTTGTTTGGCATTGGCCTCTCCTACCCCTTTGTCAGCATGTTTTTCCTGTCCATTGCCGATATCAGCTATGGGCTGCCGATTCTGGGAAATCCCCTGGTCCACCTTCTCGCGTTCTGTTTGTTGGTCATGTCGCCATTGGTATTTTTGCTGGGGCAGACGGTCCCCCTGTTGTTGAACACTGCAGATCAGGAGACTCGCAAAAGTGAAGCTGCGGGGAGTGCGACTGCGATCAGTACCGTGGGCAACGTCGTCGGGTGTCTTCTGACTTCACTGGTGCTGATGTATTTCTTGGGCGTCGGGTATTCCATTCTGGTGAACTGCATGATTCTAAGCTTCTGTGTCTTGCTTGTGTTGCGTCCGGAAAAAACCGTCCTGAAGCCAATGCTGCTGAGCATCACAAGTCTGTCACTTGCGGTGGCATTCGTCGCCAACGTCCGGATGCCAAACCAGCTTTTTGCCGCTACTACCCCATACAGCGACATCCGGGTTGAAGCCAAAGACGGGGGTAAAAGTTGGTGATCAACCGCAGCTCCGCTTCATTCATCGATGCTGAGACTCGCCAGGGCTGGCCATACATTGAGATGATGAAATCGGCGATATTTGCAGACGACGTAGCTGGAAAAGACATCCTCGTGCTGGGCGCCGGCGGATTCACTCTGTCTGCCGAAGACACCAAAGGCGCAAACTTCACCTACTTGGACATCGATCCGATGCTGAAATCCGTGGCAGAGGGCGACTTTCTGGGCGAGCCCATCAAAGGAGACTTCATTGCCCAGGATGCAAGAGCATTCCTGCTCACCAATGAAAAGCGATGGGATGTCATTGTGGTTGATCTCTACACCAATGCGGCCGCTATTCCCATGCACACAGCCACCTTTGAATTTTTCAGCTTGGTGTCCGAGCGCCTAACCGGAAACGGGAAAGCTGTTCTGAATATTGCTGCCAATCCGCGGCTTACGGATCGTTATTCCCAGACGATGGACAATACAGTCCGGCAGGCTTTCTCACGGTGTGTCACTGACATCACCAGCTATGACGACTCCCTACAGAACCTGGTGTATTTGTGCGGAAAGCGGTCGTCCGGCGTGGACAGAGTTGCCCGTGCTTATTTTGATGATACAACAAGGGTAACCGTCGACGGCTACCTGTCGGCACTTCATGGATCGGCGAGATAAGCGATGCGCCAAGATAAATCAAAGAGAAAATCCGAGTGGATTTCAGCCTCAGACGTAGGCCGGAGCGAGTTTTGCCCGAATTCTGTCGCACTGAAATACGCCGGCGCCAAACCTTCGCGAAGGGCCGTTGCCGCTCAGGATCGGGGTAATCTGAAGCACGAGCAGTTCAATCGCCAGATCAGCACAGACAAACGCTGTTACGTGGCCTCTTACCTTTACGGAATAGAGGATCAGCGCACGGAAACTCTCCGCCAGTTTCGTGACAACACACTGGATTACATGCCCGGCGGCCGGATCCTGATTGCAGTCTATTACCGGCTGTCTCCGATGGTCATCGAAATCAGCAAAAAGTCTTCCTGGGTTGACCTGGTGCTGAGGCGAATCGTGGACAGGCTTGTTCTGCGAGCTGAACAACGAGGAAAAAACCATGATTCATGAGCTGCTCATTTTTATCGCGGTTGTGGCTGTACTGTTCATCGTCTGGCGACAGCGCCGTGACAGCCTCGTTGACGAGCTGGGCATTGAGGGCGACTTGATATGGATCGACGGCGGCCGCCACACAAAACCCTTCTTCAATAGAGCTTTCAAGGTCTTTGGAAAGCCGGATGCGCTGTATCGGACTCGCACCGGTGTTCTTTCTGTTGAGTACAAGAGCCGAAACGGTCCAGTGTTTGAGAGCGATGTCACCCAAGCCTTTTGTGCGGCCCTGGCTGCCCGGGGAGATGGATACCGGGTGACTGAGGTTCTGATCAAGACCTCTGCCGTCCAGGAAATATTTAAGCTTCCTTCTTCCGACAAGGCGCTGTTCGATCGCATTCAGCCCGCCGTCGCCCATGCCCGACAAGCAAAGTTTGGTCATGCGGTACCGAGCCGGCCTGAGCTCAAGAAATGTCGCAGCTGTGGCTTCCGCGGGGACTGCGACGATTCGGCAGCCTGAAACCCAGAAAAAGAGGTGCAGCTCTCAAAATCGCTGAGGAAATTCGTTCAACATCAGGTTATTTGATGGCAGATACCCTTAGTCAGGGTGATCCCTCCAATAACCGTCGCGACTTTGCACTCAACGTTAATCTTAACTCCAACTATCAATAGCGAGAAGTTGATAGTTTCAGGGAAGCAGTGGTTCTGAATTTCAAGGGAAGGACTGATGAAACGATTACTCACCTCAAGCTTGCTTGCCTGCTGTTTGATTGCGCCAATAGCCCAGGCCAGTAATTGCCAGGTTCATTTCACGATCGTGGATGGCAATGTCCAGAGGGCACTAACCATTGGATCAACACTCCCTCAGTGGCAAGCCCGCGAGCAGATGTGCGAACGGCTAAATTCATTCGGTGGTGCGATCAACGTTGCGGGCGGATTCTCCACGGGAGCGGGAACAGTCTCGTACTTCGTCCATTTGACCGTCGGCGAACGAGTGACTGGTTTCAGCATTCCCGACCATGGCATCAATTTCGTCATGTCAGGACGTTTTCCCGACGCGAAAACGGAATCCGAACTCATAGACATCGCAATCCCAGCGTTCAGAGGTACAACAAAAAAGCTGCTACAAAACTGGTACGAATCGGGAGGATTTGAAAAGGCTGTTGAAGCGTTTTTGAATAGCCAAGACATACTCAAGCGACGCTGAAACAATGGAAAATAAGAGGTTGGCTCTGGCTCTGGCTCTGGCTCTGGCTCTGGCTCTGGCTCTGGCTCTGGCTCTGGCTCTGGCTCTGGAACAGCTTGCTCAGGCTCGCGCTCCAGGGGCAACTCCGGCTCAGTGACCGGTTCTGGCAACGCAGTATCCATACCTATTGGCTCAATATCCGGGCTGTCCGGGCCGATGGTAATGCTCTTGCGCACGGTTTCCGGCTCGGGTTCTGACTGTTCCCTTGCAACGGAATCATCATATTGCTGCGACACAAGCCACCAGGAACCCGCAAGCAGTACCAGCGCCAGCGCAGGCCAGCGTAGATTAACCGGCCCCGAAAACGCCCGCTTGGCGCTATTGCCAGTCGACGCCATATCCAGCCACACGGCTGGCGTCACGCGCTTGAGCCGGGAAAAGCTCCCCTGGCTCAAACTGTGCAACTGTGAAAGCCTCGCAGGCGACAGCAACTCTTTGGTATTGCCGCCAGCCCGGTGAATACGAGGTTCCAGGTAAGAGGCGATTTCTTCCTTTGTCAGTGGGCGAAGATGAACCTGATGCACGCCAGCGCCATCCCCTGACAACCCAAGCATCCCAATCAATTGCCCGCTACCACTGAACACGGGAACCGCCGCCGCAGAGCGATCCGCAGCCTCGAAGGCGGAAAACAGCAGCCTCAGCACCTCGGCGGGCGCACGATCCGCATCGTCAATCAGCAGGACCATTCGCTGCCCTTTCCGCGCCCTGATTTCAGACCATCGGAAAAAGCCGTAAATGGCGTCACGCGCACCTTCGCCAGGATTCAACCCTTTGTGCGCAATACCGAGCAGCGCCCGTGACAGCGCCTGAGTACTCGTCAGCGCCGCAGCTGGTACCCGATGAAAATCCAGACGGGAAGACTCACTTCTCACCAGTTCCGCAAGCAACCGACTTTTGCCCGCCCCCACATCACCAGTGAGAAGCAAAGCGAGGTCACCAAAACCACAGAGGTGACGAAGCGTTTCCAGGGCGTGGTGGCGAGAGGCATCCGGAAAGAAGGGTGTTTCCATATCCAACGGATCGGCCCTTAACCCATAACGCTCCTGGAGTCGCGGAAACAAACCACCACCGTCATGACTATTGAGTCCTTCGTTGTTCACCGTCATTCCCTGCTTTATCCCAGATCAATACCTGTTCAGACTTCTCTACAAAAGCCCCGAAGCGTGGCATCCAGTTCTCGCCTATCCACCGCATCCGTCACCACAGCATCCCCGAGCCTGCGAAGGAGGACCAAGCGTAACGAACCATCCACATTCTTCTTGTCGACTGCCATCAATCGCAGAAAATCATCGGGAGACATCCCCGTGGGTGCAAACGCCGGAAGCTTGGCTCTCTCGATAATGCGCACAACCCTGGCACGATCCTCTTCGGTTATCATGCCCTGGCGCAAGGAAAGATCCGCAGCCATCATCATGCCAGTACCAACAGCCTCGCCGTGCAGCCAGTTGCCGTATCCAGCGAAGGTCTCAATGGCATGACCAAACGTGTGCCCAAGGTTGAGTATTGCCCGTAAACCACCTTCTCTTTCATCTTTTGCTACAACGTCCGCCTTGCAGGCGCATGAGCGATAGATAGCTTCCACCAAGGCTGTTGTTTTCAGATCAATGAGCGACGTAATTTCTTTCTCAAGCCAGGCCAGAAAATCGGTGTCCCGAATCAGGCCATACTTGATAACTTCCGCAAGGCCAGCAGACACCTCCCTTGGAGAAAGGCTCCTCAGACTGTCGGTATCGATCAGTACAACTTCCGGTTGGTGGAACGCACCGATCATATTCTTGCCCAACGGGTGATTGATACCGGTCTTTCCTCCGACCGAGGAGTCCACCTGCGACAACAATGTCGTCGGGATCTGGATAAAAGAGACACCACGCTGGTAGGAAGCGGCGGCAAACCCGGTCATATCCCCAACCACGCCACCCCCCAAAGCAACCAGCGTGGTTTTGCGGGAGTGACGCTTCTCCAGCAAACCGTCGAAGATACGGTTTAGCGTCTGCCAATCCTTGTATTTTTCACCGTCTGGAAGCACAACCGTATCTACCTGCTTTCCAGGGAAACAGGCTCGGGCTGACTCAAGATACAAGGCGCAACCGTTTCGTTGGTGACGATCATGACTTGTGAACCAGAGACAAAGGGACTCAGATCATAGCTACCCAGCAGCCCCTGACCGATAACGATTGGGTAACTTCGATCGCCCAGCTCAACCGTCAACTCCCGCAGTGAGTCACGCATGATTTCTGCCTTCCTTACGTATTTGCCTTTTGTGGCGAGGTGTCCTCGGATTAATCCGGTTCACCAATTGCCGTACGACCAGTCTGGGGCTCTTGCGGTCAGTAAACATGACGACATCGGCCAAGAGCGAATAGATAGGGTCCCGCACGGCAAACAGATTTCTAAGGACCGCCTCGGGGTCGTCATTCTGCAACAGGGGACGATTGCGATCCCGCCTCGTTCTTTCAACTTGCTGCTCAATCGAGGTTTTCAGGTACACCACGACGGAATCGCGTTTAAGATGCGCGTGATTCTCTTCTTTCATCACCGCGCCACCGCCCGTCGCCAACACTGTCTGTGGATATTCCGACAGTTCAGCCAACATGGCCGTTTCACGATGCCGAAAGCCGTCTTCCCCTTCTACGTCGAAGATCCAGGGAATATTGGCGCCGCACCGCTCTTCAATAATCCGATCGGAATCGAGAAAGCGATAGCCCAGCTCTTTGGCCAGCATGCGACCAATTGTGCTTTTTCCCGCACCCATTGGGCCGACCAGGACAACTCGTTTTGGCAAGGACATAACTTCCGCTCATCTACATTCCGGCGCGTGAGAATATCACAGGGTAACGTTTTCCATAAGTTTCAGGAAATGAACCGACAAAAAAACCGCCGTGCGAACACGGCGGTTTTTTGTCGGACGCGACCAGACTATTGAATCAGGTCGCTCTTGATGATCTTCGGCGTGATGAAGATCAACAACTCGCTACGCTCATCAATATGCTCGGTGCGCTTGAAGAGACGACCAAGGTAAGGAATATCCCCCAGGAACGGCGTCTTGGTAGTCGTTGTAGTGACTTCTGACTGAAAAATACCACCCAGAACAACGGTTTCGCCATTTCCAACCAACACCTGAGTGGTTACCTCGTTGGTGTTGATCGCCGGAATACCAGCGGTTACCTCGCCACGGGAGTCCTGATTAACCACCAGGTCCATAATTATTTTGTCATCCGGGGTGATCTGAGGAGTCACTTCGAGAGCCAACACCGCTTCCTTGAAAGATACTGACGTCGCACCACTGGAGGAGGCCTTTTGATAAGGAATTTCTTCACCGGACTTGATCCTGGCGGTCTGGCGATCCGCAGTAACAACGCGGGGCTGGGAAACAACTTCCGCCTGCCCATCACTTTCCAACGCAGAGAGTTCCAGATCTACAAGAAAATCGTCACTGCCCAAACCGATGGCAAATGAGGAAGCACCTTGGCCGGTGACACCCAAATCTACCGCCAGAGCGTCCGGGAAAGTGATCGTGTTGTTGGTACCACCAGCGGCTTGACGCGCCTCCTCAACCGCGTTCTGCGAACCACCCACTGAGAAAACGTTATCACCACTGACATCGTAGGCGGCACCACCCCAACGAACACCGAGATTTTCGGCAACGTTGGTTTGCGCTCTTACAATTCGAGCCTCAATGGAAACCTGACGAACAGGAACATCCCAGGTCGAAACCAGGCGGCGAATTTCATCAAGCTTTTCCGAAGTTTCACGAACACTGATCGTGTTGGTACGCGCATCTGAAGAGACGAATCCCCGAGAGGAGATAAGTTCTTCATCCGCCCTAATCAGTTCAACGACATCGGCAGCCTTGGCGTAATTCACCTGAATGATATCCAGGCGAACCGGTGCGAGCTCAGCGATCTGCTTGGACGTCTCCAGCTCAAGCTTTTCACGGGCGGCGATTTCATCGGCCGGAGCAACCAGCAGTACGTTACCAATCTGACGCTTGTCCAATCCCTTGGTCTTAAGGATCAGGTCCAGAGCCTGGTCCCAGGGCACATTCTGCAAACGCAGCGTGATGCTGCCACTGACCGTATCGCTGGCAACAAGGTTCAGACCAGTAAAGTCGGCAATCAACTGCAATACCGAACGAACTTCGATGTCCTGGAAGTTGAGAGAGAGCTTGTCGCCGGTGTACGGGAACTTCTCCTCTCGACGAGACTCAGCTTCCTCTTCTGTCAGCCTTTCCACGCTGACGGTAAACTGCGAACCGGACTGGTAGGCAATGTAGTCGTAGTTGCCTTCCGGACGAATTTCCACAACCGCATTACCATCTTCCGTGTAGGTATCAACCCGGGTTACCGGTGTCGCGAAATCGGTAACATCAAGGCGGCGACGAAGATTGTCCGGCACACTGGTACCGTCCATCGTCAAGCGAATCTTGCCCCCGAGCTCGGACAGATCCACGGATGCATTGGCACTACCCAGATCTACAATCACGCGTCCTTCGCCATTCTGCCCACGCCTAAAATCGACTCCCGCCAGGTCGTTGCCTGCCGATGAGACCGACTGTCCTCCCGATGCAGTAGTCATCGGTGTAGAGGAAGAAGTCGAGCCTGACGCTGCGACACCACTACCCTGACTGCCGATTGTGACGACCAGGCTGTTCTGGGTACGCACCGTCTCATAGGGAGCCAGCT
Organism: Marinobacter salarius; assembly: GCA_000831005.1. Taxonomy (GTDB): domain Bacteria; phylum Pseudomonadota; class Gammaproteobacteria; order Pseudomonadales; family Oleiphilaceae; genus Marinobacter; species Marinobacter salarius. The sequence goes on from CP007152.1 coordinate 4,098,087, forward strand.
CTGCCAGGTTGAAGATCAGGCGAGTGCGATCCTTGGTTTCGACAACCGTCATGCTCTGGGCGTTACCTCCCCCGAGCGAGATGTTGCGACTGTCGAGACCGCTGGTCGTGTCCCGGAGGTCCACTGCGATTCTGGCAGGTCGCTTGATCGTGTACCCGGTCGGTTCTGGTGGCTGGCCGTCAAACGCCAGCGTCACCTCGACCCGATCCCCGGACAGCGACGAAAACGACACGTCTTCCAGCGTGACCGCATTGGCCAGGCCGGATAACAACCCAAAAGCAATCACGCCGACGTATACATTGAGTTTTCTGAACATCGCTAGCCTCGACCCCAAACTTTTTTGTTCATGCATGTTTCTTTCAATAATCATAATGCCGCTCCCTTAGCCCTCATTCTCATCCAGCGACAGCGAGCGTGGACGCTCGACCCACCCGCCCCGGCCATTGGGAACGATTTCAATCAGTTCAACCCGGGTTTCATTGACGCCAATAATCCGGCCGTAATTCTGCCCTACATAGTTTCCGGTGCGCACCCTATGAATGCCGCCCATACCATCCTTGATCAGGGCAAAAAGGCTCCCGGATGCGTCACTTAAAGTGCCTACCATAGAGAGTTCCTTCAAATCGAAATTTTCGAGAACCTCTCTCGGCCGATCCAGATCCGGCTCGATATCGCTTTCCGGTTCCTGATCAACCATTGTGAGCTGGATATCAATCGGCGGTTCGAAGGGCGCTCTGCGATCCGCTGCAGAATAGCTGAAAGCCTCATACGCCTTGAACTCTGGTAAGGGTTCGACATGCCCCCGAGCTTAGCTCGAGTGTCCGCCATAAACTTGTCAAGATCGGAAAAACCACTTCCCTGGGAGCACGCAGTCAGGAAAGATACCAGACAAATACTCATCCAGGCTTTTATTGCATGCTGTCTCGCCATGCTCATTCTCCAGCCCGGTAGCGGTAGGTACGTGCAAGAACCTGCATATTCAGCTGCTCTCCATCACCGCCTGTTGGTGTTATCGTTAGGTCGTGCAACGTCACGATGCGAGGCAGACTTGCCACACTGCTCACAAACGTCGCCAATTCATGATAGGAGCCTGTAACCCGAATATTGATCGGTAGCTCTGCATAAAAGTCGCGCCGCTGCTCGCCTTGCAACTTAACCTCTTGAAGCTCAAGACCGCTGCCCAACGCTGTGTTGGTGATATCTTCAAGAAGTCCTGGCACCTCGGTTTCACTCGGCAACTGACGCACCAGTGCCCCGAAGGTCTCTTCCATTTCTTCCATTTGCGCCTTGAACACTTCCAGATTTGCTACTTGGTATGCCTTGTCTTCATAGCGTTTCCGTAACTCCTGCTCCGTCTTTTCGACTCGCTCCAGTTGAGCGTATTGGTCCTTGATGAAGAACCAATAACCACCGCCGAGAATCAGGCCAAAGATGATGATCGCCACGATGGCCTTGACTGGCGCAGGCCAGATGCCGGCATTATTGACATCCAAGTCGTTAATATCGAATTCATTGAGGTTTTTCAGTGAGTCCGCGAGGCTCATTACTTATCCCCCCCTTCGGGCTCTGGTGTTTGCTGCTTTACCGAAAGATTGAACTGACTGTACCCGGCACGTTGGTTATCGGCAGCAGACACATTTGACAGATTGGGATCAGTGAACCAGTCAGATTCCTCAAAACGCCTCATCAGCGCTGAAATCCGACTGTTGGATTCCGACATCCCAACAATCTCAACCCGCTCACTCTTTTTGGTAAGGCTAGTGTAGAAAAGCCCGTCCGGCAGCGTACGAACCAACTCATCAAAGACCCGCACGATAATCGGACGCTTACCCTGGAGATCCTGAATAACCTGCATCCGCGAAAGAAGCTCATCACGCTTGCGTTTAAGGTTTTCAATCTCCTTGATCTGCTTATCCAGCTGTTTGGTCGCGGTCTCGATGTAGGCGTTCCTGGATTCCTGGTAGGCAATACGGTTGTCCATATCGGTTTTCCAGAGAAAGGTCAGACCAGCAGCAATAAAGGCCGCCCCCAGAATCATCACCACAAACTGTTTTTGCTTCTCCGCCCGGAGTTCTTCGCGCCAGGGTCTGAGGTTAATCTTTGCCATCAGTCAAAGCTCCTCATTGCCAGCCCACAGGCAATCATGAGTGAAGGCGCATCATTGCTCAGCGAAGACGCATTCACCCTTGATCCCACTGCCATGTCCGCGAACGGATTTGCAACCAGCGTGGGTGTGCCCGTTTTTTCCTCGACCATTTCTGTCAGCCCCTGGATAGATGCCGTGCCGCCAGCCAGAACTACGTAGTCAACCGCATTGTACTGGCTTGCGCCGAAGAAGAACTGCAGCGCCCTCGCAACCTGCTGAACTACCGCTTCCCGGAAAGGCGTCAGCACTTCGGAGTCGTAGTCATCGGGGAGGCCACCCTGCTTCTTGGCAAGGCCGGCCTCTTCAAGGGACAGACCATAACGACGCTGAATTTCCTCGGTGAGTTGTTTCCCCCCGAAAATCTGCTCGCGAGTGTAAACCGTCTTGCCTTCAGCCAACACGCTCAGTGTGGTCATGGTTGCGCCGATATCGACGATCGCCACAACGAGTTCTTCACCCTGGGAATCAAGCTGAGGCTCGATGAGGCGTATGCCCGCTCGAGTGCGTATGCTTCGACGTCCACAATCTTGGTGGTCAAGGAAGCAATCTCCAGAGCGTCTTCCCGAATATCGACGTTTTCTTTGCGACACGCAGCCAGAAGTACATCGACCTGATCCGGGTTAGCCTCAGAGGGCCCCTGAACCTCGAAGTCGATTGCCACTTCATCCAACGGATAGGGAATATACTGATCGGCCTCGAGCGTGATCTGGTCTTCCATCTCAAACTCGTTAAGACCACCGTCCATCTGGATCAGCTTGGTAATAACGGCGGAACCGGAGACGGCCACAGCCACCTGCTTGACGCTCGTACGTGATTTGGACGCGACACGTTTGAGCACTTCGCCCACCGCCTCGACATCCGTGATGTTTTTCTCTACCACAGCATTGGCCGGTAGCGGCTCCACTGCGTAGCTCTCGACCTTGTAACGGTCGCCCTGCTTCGATAGTTCCAGTAACTTGACCGAGCTGGAACTGATATCCACGCCCAGCACCGAACTGGATTTTTTTCCTAACAATCCGAACACGCGCTCACCCTATACCTGGTTACATGCACCGGGTTATGAAAACTCCCGACGGAGTTCTTTCATATGTGTTTTTTATTTAAGAGAATTTCTTTAGTTTTCCGTCTACAATGCTCGTTCTTCTTTAATTGAGAAGCATTGCACCCGGGAAGCGGCTAGCCCTTCCTAAAGCAATTTCTCAAATGATAGACCTATATCCAACAGTTGTCAGAAAAAAATGTCTCATTTGTTGCGTACATCTCGCCTGTTTGCATGGCTCTTTCTCACTGGACTCAGTCTCGCCACAATCGTGGCGTCAGGATTTTACCTATATCTCCGCCCCGGATTGCCTCCTGTTGAGCAACTCCTGGACATCAAGTTGCAGACCCCATTGAGGGTCTACAGCGCAGACGACAAATTAATAGCAGAATTCGGTGAAAAGAGAAGGGCACCGGTCACAATAGAACAGATCCCTACAATTCAGTTACATGCCTTTATGGCAGCGGAGGACGCCCGTTTTTACGAACACTTCGGGGTCGACTTTAAAGGCTGATGCGGGCTGCCATCGAACTGGTCTCCACCGGCGAGATCCAGTCCGGCGGCAGTACCATCACAATGCAGGTTGCAAAAAATTACTTTTTGTCACGCGATCGGACGTTTATTCGCAAGTTCAACGAGATACTTCTGGCTCTTCAGATCGAGCGTGAACTGGACAAAAACCGCATCATGGAGCTCTATCTCAACAAGATTTACCTGGGCAATCGAGCTTACGGCATTGCCGCCGCCGCCCAGGTTTATTACGACAAACCCGTGACCGAGCTTTCTCTGGCAGAAATGGCCATGCTTGCCGGACTACCAAAAGCTCCCTCAGCCTATAACCCCCTGGCAAACCCCGAACGGGCACAGATCCGCCGTGACTGGATACTCGGTCGCATGCGCGACCTTCAATACATCACTAATGATGCCTATGAACTGGCGACCAACGCTCCGCTGACTGCAAGTTTTAACGCACCGTCCACTGAAGTTGATGCGGACCACGTTGCGGAAATGGCCCGGGCTGAGCTGGTCCGGCGGTTTGGCGATGCCGCCTACACCGACGGCTACGAAGTCAGACTGACTGTCGAGAGCGAGAAACAGCAGGAGGCGACCAGGGCACTCAGGGCCGGACTGGAAGCGTATGACCGGCGTCATGGCTTTCGCGGCCCCATTGGACAGGTGGATGAAGATCAGCTGAAACCGGACAACCTCGGCAACCTGATGGCGAATTACCCCCGCGTAGCCGAACTCGTGCCTGCAGTTGTAACCCGGGTAAGAGACAAAGACAGCGAAGTTGATCTTTACGCCCGCCAGCTTGGCGAGTCCGTAATGGCATTCTCCACAATGACCTGGGCCAAACGATACAAAACCGAAAACCTGACCGGGCCCGAACCAGAAAAGCCATCTGACGTGGTCACTGTGGGTGACATCGTTTATGTAAAGCCCATGGTGGTGATGACCCCAGAGCAGCCAAATGAATCTGACACCCAGGAGCAAAGCGATGAACAGCAAGCCCTGGATATCGCCGAAGTCAGGCGCGTTGCCCTCTCCCAGGTACCCGAGGTGCAGGGCGCACTAATCTCCCTTGACGCAAAAACCGGCGCCATTGAAGCACTCGCCGGCGGATACAGCTTCAGCCAGAACAAATACAATCGCGCCACCCAGGCGAGAAGGCAGCCAGGCTCAACCTTCAAGCCATTCCTGTACCTGAGTGCGCTTGAAAGCGGCATGACACCCGCAACCATCTACAACGATGCACCTATAGTGTTTGACGACTCCGAACTGGAGACCACATGGCGCCCCCAAAACTCATCAGGACAGTTTTACGGCCCTACTCGCCTGAGAGAAGCCCTGTACCGGTCCCGTAACCTGGTGTCAGTACGCTTGCTTCGGGACCTGGGCATCCAGAACACCATAGACTACCTAGAGCAGCTTCAGATCCCCACGGAAGACATGCAAAAAGACCTGTCACTCTCATTGGGCAGCGGACTTCTGACACCAATGGACCTGGCCCGAGGGTTCGCAGTAATCGCCAACGGCGGCTACGATGTCGAGCCCTACCTCATCAGCCAGATTTCGGACATCAACAACGAAACAATCTTCGAAGCACCGGACGTCAAACTCTGCGATGAAAACTGCACAGAGAAACAGGAGAACAACTCCGACGACGAGAAAGAAGTTCGCATTGCCAGGCGTCTGGCCGATGAACGCTCGGTATACATCCTGCATTCCATGATGCGGGATGTAATCAGACGAGGCACCGGCCGACGCGCTCAGGCCCTGGGACGGGATGACATCAGCGGCAAAACCGGCACCACCAATGAACAGAGAGACACCTGGTTCGGCGGCTTCAACCATGACGTAGCCACCACAGTATGGGTTGGCTTTGATCAACCACAACCTCTTGGCCGCCGAGAGTTCGGCGCCAGCACTGCCCTGCCCGTCTGGCTTGATTACATGAAAGTGGCACTAAATGGCGAGCCATCGTCATTGATGGCGAGACCCAATGGCATCGTTAACATCCGCATCGACCCTGAAACAGGCCGGCGTGCAAGACCGGGACAAGAAGGTGCCATGTTCGAAATATTCCGCGAGGAAGATGCCCCGCCACCACTTGACCCACAAGATGATTCATCGGGTGGCAGCAACAATGGCAGCAGCGATGACCTGTCGAGACAGATCTTCTGACACCAGCAAGCTGGACGGGGAATTCCACCGACAAAAAAACCGGCGATTCAACAATCGCCGGTTTTTGTGTTTCCGAAACTCGATTGGGCTATATCAGATGATATCGTCCATCGATTTCAGTGGATAATGGGCCGGGTAGCCGTTACGAGCAACGCCTGAGTCAACCGCCGCGCGTGCGACTGCCGCCGGAACAACTTCCAGCAGGCGCACGTCCATCGGCTTGGGAATGATGTACTCCCGCCCAAACTCGAAACTTGCAACGTCATAGGCTTCACAGATTTCCTGCGGAACCGGCTCTTTCGCCAACTCGCGAATCGCATGAACCGCCGCCACTTTCATTTCTTCGTTGATCGCAGTCGCCCTCACGTCGAGAGCACCACGGAAAATGAACGGGAAGCCGAGCACGTTGTTCACCTGGTTCGGGTAGTCCGATCGGCCAGTAGCCATGATCAGTCATCACGAGTAGCCAATGCCACTTCAGGACTGATCTCAGGATCCGGATTGGAACAGGCGAACACAATCGGATTCGGCGCCATGAGTTTTAGCTGCTCAGCACTCAACAGATCCGGGCCGGACAGACCAAGAAATACATCGGCACCGTCCATAGCGTCATCAAGCGTACGCTTGTCTGTCTCGTTGGCAAACATTGCCTTGTACTGGTTCAGGTCATCGCGACCGGAATGAATCACGCCCTTGCGGTCCAGCATGTAGATGTTTTCGGACCGAACGCCACAGCTGATCAGCAGCTTCATGCAAGCGATAGCCGCTGCGCCAGCTCCGAGGCAAACCACTTTGGCTTCATCGATTTTCTTACCCTGCAACTCCAGGGCATTGATCATGCCCGCAGCTGTTACGATCGCGGTGCCATGCTGGTCATCATGGAAGATGGGTACACTGCACTTTTCGATCAGCGCACGTTCGATTTCAAAGCACTCAGGGGCCTTAATGTCCTCAAGATTGATACCGCCGAAGGTATCAGCAATACGCTCGACCGTTTCAATGAATGCCTGGGGGCTTTCGGAATTGACCTCGATATCGAACACATCAATTCCAGCAAAGCGCTTGAACAGTACGCCTTTGCCTTCCATAACCGGCTTGCTCGCCAGCGGACCGAGGTTACCCAGACCGAGGATTGCAGTGCCGTCTGAAATCACGGCTACCAGGTTACCCTTGGCGGTATATTTGTATGCGTTCTCGGGGTCCTTAGCGATCTCGCGGACCGGCTCGGCAACCCCGGGGCTGTACGCCAGCGAAAGGTCGCGGGAGGTCTTGGTGGGCTTGGTGATTTCCACACTCAGCTTACCAGGCCGCGGCTTGGCGTGGTATTCAAGGGCTGCTTCTTTCAGATCTTGAGACATTGCCACTGTTCCGTTTGTCACGTTTAAGAGGTAATAAGCCACCGGGCCTTGCCCAGCGGAGCGCGACATTATGGCGCGAAGGACTGCATCAGACAAGGCCCGTTTGACCACTCGCTAATCAGTCAATACGGCTTTTTGCGTATACATTCGCATCAGACGCGCCCTTCAGGACGAGCCTGCAGATACAAAAAAAGCGCCTCGCAAGGCGCTTTTTTCGTTATCAACATTCGAATCAGGCTTTCTTGCCACCGATGCGACCACCGAAACGCTTCTGGAAACGGTCGATACGGCCACCGGTATCCATCACTTTCTGCTTGCCTGTGTAGAACGGGTGACACTGGGAGCATACATCCAGAGTCAGGTCCTGAGTGAACGTGGAACGTGTCTTGAGAACATTACCGCAGGAACAGGTAGCGGTAATCTCGGCATACTTGGTGAATACCTTCTTTCATGGCGAACCTCTATCGGTCATGCCGCTACCAGATCACGGGACTGCCTGGTTTTCATAGCAATCCGGGTGTCGGGCACCGCATGTTTGAATCAATTGAGAAGACGGGGCACAATCATGCCCTGCCGGAAACAGACCGCGAATCTTACTTGCAAATGCGGTATCAGGCAAGCCCCGGACCGTCATATCATCCCGCCCGACACGGGACACGCCGGTTTTCAGCTCCTTAAAAGGATAGGCAGATACCGTGACACCTTCATCGCCATGGAGCCACATGTGCCCCGAACTGCGCGTATAGCATTGAACCGCCCTATCCGGCGGCTGTTCGATTATCTGGTGCCAGATCACATTGCACTGCAACCAGGCCAGCGTGTAACGGTCCCCTTCGGACGTCAATCGGCTACCGGGCTGGTGGTCGAAACAGACGCAAAACCACCGGAGGGCATCACCCTTAAACCCGTCCGGTCCGCTGCCGAGGCGTGGCCAGCACTGCCCCCGGAAACCTTTCGCCTTCTTAGCTGGGCATCTGATTACTATCAGCACCCACTAGGAGAGTGCCTTTTTACCGCACTACCACCAGCGCTCCGTCGCGGCAGACCTGCCGTGGAGAATGCCGATCCCTACTGGCAAGCCTGCGGCGATCCGGCGCTGCTGCCCGGCAACGCAACACGACAGAGAGAACTGCTGGCGTGGCTAAACCGCCAACCCGGCGGCGCAGGCAGCAAGCAGATTGTGCGGGCCGGTTTCACGCAGTCGCAAATCCGAAGCTTCAGGAAAAAGAACTGATCCGCGAGACCACGCCACCCACCCCAGATGGCGTAACAGAGGAAACCCGGAATCGTATCCCCGTACTGTCTCCAGCCCAACAAGAAGCCGCCAACCAACTTCCATCGCCAGACAACGGTTTCGCGACAGCGCTCCTATTTGGCATTACAGGCAGCGGGAAGACCGAGCTCTACCTTCATTACCTGAAGACTCACCTGGACGACCGGCACCAGGCGCTCGTCCTGGTACCTGAGATCAATCTGACACCGCAGACCGTAGCCCGCTTCCAGTTCTATTTCGGACCACGTATCGCAGTATGGCACTCGGCTCTAAAAGACAGCGAGCGGCTCTCGACCTGGCTGAGAATCCGCAATGGCGAGCCGGTCATCCTGATCGGCACTCGCTCAGCGGTATTGCTCCCCTTTACCGATCTGAAAACCATCGTCGTGGATGAGGAACACGACAGCTCCTATAAACAGGGGGAAGGGTTCCGCTATTCCGGCAGGGACACCGCGGTCTATCGCGCCCACCTGAACAATTGCCCCGTCATCCTCGGCTCGGCGACACCCTCCATGGAGTCATACCACAATGCCCTGTCTGGCAAATACGCCTGATCCGACTCGAAGAAAGGGCCGGAAACGCCAGACCCCCAACCATCAAATTGCTGGATATCCGCAGCCGCCCCTTGGAAGGTGGCCTTTCCCGCCCTGCCCTGCAAGCCATCGAGAAATGCCTCAGCAATGGGCAACAGGCGTTGGTATTCGTGAATCGGAGAGGATTCGCTCCGGTCATGATGTGTTTCGACTGCGGCCATATGGTGGAGTGCCCCCACTGCGACACACGCTTGACTTACCACCGCCGCGACCGGGCCATGCGCTGCCACCACTGCGACTTCCAGACCGCCGCAACAGACCACTGCCCCAAATGTGACGGCGAGGCGTTCAAGCCCGTCGGCCAGGGCACTGAACGCACCGAGGACATTCTAACCTCACAGTTCCCAGACACGCCTGTTGTGCGGGTCGACCGGGATAGCACCCAGCGCAAAGGCAGCATCCAGGGCATCCTCGAAAAAGTAAACAGTGGGCGCCCTTGCATCTTGGTTGGTACACAAATGCTGGCCAAAGGCCATGACTTCCCGAACGTGACGCTGGTGATTGTCGTCAATGCCGATGGCGGACTGTTCAGCGTGGACTTCCGGGCTCCGGAACAGCTGATCCAGACCCTACTGCAAGTGAGCGGACGGGCCGGCCGAGGGAAAAAGTCTGGCGAGGTACTGGTTCAGACTTGCCATAGCGACCACCCCCTGCTGCACTCCCTGGCCGAGGGGCACTATCTCCCCGTTGCCGATCAACTGCTCACGGAACGCGAAACGGGGCAACTCCCCCCCTTTCGTGCAATGGCGATTTTCAGGGCAGAGGCTGAGACGATGGAAAAAAGCCTGCAGTTACTGGACACCATAAAACAACAAGCCCGCTACCAGCAGATAGAGATCTGGGGCCCCCTGCCCGCGCTGATTGCTCGCCGCGCTGATCGCCTTAGAGCTCAACTGGTTCTGCTTTGCAGTAATCGAAAGTACCTCAACCACACGCTCGGCGTTCTGTGTGAAACGCTGGACCAGAGCCGGCTTCCAGCCGGACTAAAATGGGCCATTGACGTAGACCCGCAGGAAACCGGTTAACTTACTCACCTCCCCTTTACTGAAGCCACGCATCAGATTACAAAGTTTTTCAAAAATGAATACCGATCAACATTGCATAGACGCATCCTGTGCTATGATTTTCAGCAAACTAATAATCAAACTTGTGAAAATACTTAAACTTGCGCATTTCAAGCAGGGAATGTGCTTCGAACTGGCCTTTGCTGTAACGGGAACTGGAGAAAATGATAATGTCAGGGAAACTCCTTGCACGTGCGTGCGCTATATTTTTAGCGCTAATATTGACGGCCTGCGGTGGCGACGATAATTCTAGCCCGCTCGCCGGCTCACCTGATGGAAGCGGCGGAAGCGGCGACCCCACGACACCTTCAGAGGATGCTGATGTCGGCACCGTTGAACTCATAGCCAACCCGGTTCGTCTGGACACATCCACCAACGCCAGCTCAAGCATTACCGCGCGAATCAAAGACTCGAACGGCATTCTTCTGCAGGATGTTCCAGTGAGTTTCAGTGCTAATAACGGCGGAACTCTGGAGGTAACCCAACAAATCACCGATCAGGCTGGCGTCGCATCCGCAACCCTAACGACCGACAGTGACCCAAGAAACAGAACAGTGACTGTGACCGCGCAGGCAGGAAGCGTCTCCCGATCACTCAACGTCGAAATATCGGGCACTTCGATTTCAATCTCAGGTCCCTCGTCTATTTCTCTCGGCGGCTCAGCAATTACAGAGTGACGCTAGCAGACGCAGATGGCAGCGGCATTTCTGGACAACCGATAGCCCTTTCAACCAATCGGGGCACCCTGTCTGCATCCAACCTGACATCCTCCAGCAATGGCTCAGTTGACGTGCAACTGTCCGGCGGCAACACCGGAGGCACTGCAACCATTACAGCCTCAGCCTATAGCGGTAGCAGTCAGGTTTCTGCTACGCAGAATGTGGTCATTGCGGGAGACAGCTTCGCATTCACGGCCCCCGATACGGCTACCGAAGTAGACCTAGGAGTTGAGCAACAAGTCACAATTGAATGGCAGGTAGATGGAAATCCTGTAGCTGACGGAACTCAAGTACAGTTCTCCGCCACACGAGGCACTCTCAACCCACCAACTGGCCTTGTAACCACCAGCGGTGGAGAGGCGAGCATTGGCATTACCTCAACCAACTCTGGGACGACTACCGTAACGGCAACAGACCCAAACTCCGGCCTTTCTGCTGACCTTTCATTTGAATTTATCGCCAACACGCCGGACTCGATAAATCTTCAAGCATCGAAAACCCAGCTTGATCTGGGGGAAACCAGCGAGATTATCGCTGTAATTCGCGATGCATCTAACAACTTGGTAAAAAATCAGGAAATCAGCTTCCGCATCCTTGAAGACGGAAGCGGGGGCAACCTAAGCTCTAGCCTCGACGTAACTGACTCTCAGGGCCGTGCTTCCACAATCTATACCGCAGGATCAAACACCAGCGGTAGAGATGGCGTAGAAATTGAAGCTGTAGTGGATGGATCTATTTCAGATACTGTAACACTGACAGTAGCCCGGCAAGCACTTCGACTGGCTATCGGCACCGGCAATGAAATTGAAGAGCCTGACTCCGTTCGATACGTGAAAGAATATGTTGCAATCGTGACAGATGCCAATGGTGCACCGGTCGAAAACGCCAACATCGAATTGAGTGCGCTGCCGGTTGGTTATCGGAAAGGATCATATGCCGTCTCAACTGACGACAACTGGGTACTGTCCCCTTCAGACCCACAGTTTTGTGAGGCAGAGGACACAAATCAAAATGGTCAGCTCGACCCCGGCGAAGATGTCAATGGGAGCGAAAAACTTGAGCCCACCAACTCTGCAGCCACTAGCTCATCATCAATCACGTCTGCCAGTGATGGCTCCGCCAGCTTCTCTCTTCTCTACCCACAAAGCCATTGTAACTGGGTACAGATAGAACTGACGGCGACTGTTCGCGTAGGCGGATCGGAGAGTGTTGAAACATCCAGGTTCTACCTTTCATGCCTTGCTAGCGATCTCAGTAACACCGACATTTCGCCTCCCGGCGGCACTGAGGGCCTATATGGCGTAGCACAGGACTGTTCGGTAGACGACTTCACCAATTAAGAAGACACAGCCACTCTGGGGCCCAGGCTTGACTGAAAGCTGGGCCGGGCCCCAGAGCCACAATCATATTTGAGTCCCTCCACCCTTTCCTTGATAATACGTCTCTTCAGTTTCAGAGGGCGTCCCGCCCCGTAACCCACTCTCCGTATATCGAGTCATCCGACAGCATGAAAGAGACCGTATCCGAACTGCTCCAGTCTGCGCTGGCGACCCTGCAATCTGAAGGCACCTTGCCAGCAGATCAGACCTTTACACCACAGGTAGGCAACACCAAGGACAAATCCCACGGTGACTACGCCTGCAACATTGCTCTGGTCGCATCGAAGGTGGCGGGTTGCCCGCCACGAAAGCTGGCAGAGGCATTGGTGGAACGGTTACCGGACAGCAGCGCTGTCGAGAAAGTTGAAATTGCAGGCCCCGGTTTTATCAACTTTTTCATGAGCACGGCCAGTGCCTTTGAGGTGGTTAACACCATTCTCGACAACGCCGGGCGGTACGGTCGTAACAACGACGGCAAGGGCGAGAAGGTCCAGGTGGAGTTCGTCTCCGCTAACCCGACTGGCCCCCTGCACGTGGGCCATGGCCGTGGTGCGGCGATTGGCGACTGCCTGAGTCGTTTGCTGGAAGCCAATGGTTACGAAGTCACCCGCGAGTTTTACTACAACGATGCGGGCGCACAGATCAGCAATCTGGCGCTTTCAGTGCAATCACGGGTGAAAGGGCTGACACCGGACGACGAAAACTGGCCTGCCGACGGCTACCGCGGTGACTACATCACCGATGTGGCCAATGCCTATCTCGCCGGCGAAACCGTTACCGCGGACGACCGGGAAGTCACCGGTAAAGCCGATCCGGACGATCAACAAGCCATCCAGGAGTTTGCAGTTGCCTACCTGCGTCGTGAGCAGGACCTGGACCTGAAAGCTTTTGGCGTGGAGTTCGACGTGTATTTCCTCGAGTCATCGCTGTACGAAGATGGCAAGGTAGAGGAAACCGTCGAGCGCCTGCAGGAAAACGGCTATACCTACGAACATGACGGCGCCATGTGGCTGAAAACCACCGAATTCGGCGACGACAAAGACCGCGTGATGCGCAAGAAGGATGGCGGCTATACCTATTTCCTGCCGGACGTGGCCTACCACCTGAACAAGTGGCAACGGGGTTTCACCACGGTTATCAATGAGCAGGGTGCCGACCACCACTCCACGGTCACACGGGTTCGTGCCGGCCTGCAAGCGCTGAACGCCGACATCCCCCAGGGTTGGCCGGATTACGTGCTTCACCAGATGGTGATGGTGACCCGGTCCGGGCAGGAAGTGAAGATTTCCAAGCGTGCAGGCAGTTACGTGACAGTCCGCGACCTGATTGACGAAGTAGGCCGCGACGCCACCCGCTTTTTCCTTGCAGCTCGCAGAGTCGACTCCCAGTTGACTTTCGATATCGATCTGGCCCGCTCCCAGACCAATGAAAACCCGGTCTATTACATTCAGTATGCCCATGCACGTATTTGCAGTGTGCTCAGAAAACTGAAAGAGGAAGGGGTTGAGCGCGGCCTGAACGAGTGCGTGGGAGATCTGTCCTTACTGACGCTCGACGAGGAAAAGGATCTCGCTAACCAGTTGGCCAAGTACCCCGAGCTTATAGAAAGTTCAGCCAAATTGCGGGAACCACATCACCTGACGCACTATCTCAGGGATCTTGCCGGGCAGTTCCACACCTACTACAACGCCCACAAAGTTCTGATCGAGGATACTGCTGTCCGGGACGCTCGCGTTTCCCTGTATCTTGCCGTGCGGCAGGTGATTGCCAATGGTCTCGATCTGCTTGGCGTGAGCGCTCCCGACGAAATGTAGCAAGTCAGGCTTCATGATCTGAATATTCAGGCAAGCAACAGGAACTAACCCGGCCATGTCCCGAGACTATGCCCGCAAATCAAGAACGGCCAGCAAACCGGCAACATCAACAAAATCCGCGAGGCCTGCGCGTAAACAAAAGCAGCCCCCAAAACGCCCTGCTGCGGCCAAGTCACAGCGGGGCGGCTTGTCATTGAAGTGGATTCTGTCACTGGCAGCCGTGGGTGGTTTTATCGGCTTTATTGCCTATCTCAACTCACTTCCTACATCCGAGCCTCGCCAGGGTGAAAAATCCACAACAGCCGAACCGCCTGCGGTAAAGGAGAAGCCCTCGGAAACCGCCGCAAAAGAAAAACCCGGCTTTCGCTTTTACGACATGCTTCCTGACTCGGAGGTGGTTCCTCCCGAGGTCGAGGAATATACCCCTGGGCCAGGACAGCAAACGTTTGATTACCTGGTGCAGACGGGCTCTTTCCGACAACAGCAAGATGCGGAAAGGCAGCGGGCTGAAATCGCGTTCCAGGGCCTCCGTGCACAGGTCAAACGCATCGACCTCGACAGCGGAAGCATCTGGTACCGCGTCAATGTAGGCCCCTTCACCTCTCGCAGCCAGATGAATGCGGCTATCGACAAGCTGGTCAATCTCAACATTCAGCCTCTGGTCAGGAAGATTCCCAAGGAGGGCTGAGCTGCCCTCCCGACTCTCTTTCCTCCCGCCCTTGAAAACCGCCCCCTCGCCTCCATAACTGCTGAATACCGTTTTCTATCAGGCAAATGGAGCCAGAATGACTACCATACTCTCTGTCAGGCGTGACGATGAAGTTGCCATGGGTGGCGACGGCCAGGTCTCCCTCGGCAATACCGTAATGAAGGGCAATGCCCGCAAGGTTCGCCGGCTCTATAACGATAAGGTGCTGGCCGGTTTTGCGGGTGGTACCGCCGACGCATTCACCCTGTTCGAGCGTTTTGAAGCCCAACTCGAGAAACACCAGGCAACCTTACCCGCGCCGCTGTCGAACTGGCCAAAGACTGGCGAACGGACCGAGCTCTCCGCCGGCTGGAGGCCCTGCTGGCCGTTGCCGACAAAACCGCGTCACTGATCATTACCGGCAACGGCGATGTTATCGAACCAGAACAGGGATTGATCGCGATCGGCTCCGGCGGTCCGTTTGCACAGGCGTCCGCAAGAGCCCTGTTGGAAAACACTGACCTGAAAGCCAACGAGATTGTGGAGAAGGGCCTGGATATCGCGGCCGACATCTGCATCTACACCAACCACAATCGCACCCTCGAAGTGCTCTCAGCCAATGATTGATCCGGAGCTAGCATGTCTGCAATGACCCCCCGTGAGATTGTCCACGAGCTCAACAAACACATCGTGGGCCAGGAAGAGGCCAAGCGTTCCGTGGCCATCGCCCTGCGCAACCGCTGGCGCAGGATGCAGCTGGACAGTGGTCTGCGCGAAGAAATCACACCAAAAAACATCCTTATGATCGGCCCCACCGGTGTGGGTAAAACCGAGATCGCCCGCAGGCTGGCGAAACTGGCCGACGCCCCCTTCCTGAAAGTGGAAGCGACCAAGTTTACCGAAGTGGGCTACGTGGGCCGGGACGTCGAGTCCATTATCCGTGATCTGGCGGACATGGCCATCAAGATGCTGCGCGAGAAGGAAATGAAACGCCACGAGCATCGCGCCATGGACGCCGCCGAGGAACGCATTCTGGATGCCCTGATCCCGCCACCCCGGGACTTCAAGGAAGACAGCCAGAAAACCGAAGACTCTTCCACCCGCCAGCTGTTCCGCAAGAAACTGCGCGAGGGCGAGCTGGACGACAAGGAAATCGAAATCGACCTGCGTAACAGCGGCGCCGGCGTTGAAATCATGGCACCTCCAGGCATGGAGGAGATGACCAGCCAGCTACAGAACATGTTCTCGAGCATGTCCTCTGATAAGCGCAAGACTCGCAAGATGAAGGTCGCTGACGCCATGAAGCACGTTCGCGATGAGGAAGCCGCCAAACTGGTCAATGAAGAGGAAATCAAGCAGAAAGCCATCCAGACCGTCGAGCAGAATGGCATCGTCTTCATCGACGAAATCGACAAGGTGGCCAAGCGCTCCGAGAACACCTCATCCGATGTTTCCCGGGAAGGTGTGCAACGGGACCTACTGCCCCTGATCGAAGGCAGCACCGTCAGCACCAAGTATGGCTCCGTACGAACGGATCACATCCTGTTTATCGCGTCCGGCGCGTTTCACCTGTCGAAGCCGTCTGACCTGATCCCGGAATTACAGGGCCGCCTGCCGATCCGTGTTGAGCTGCAGGCACTGACCCCGGATGACTTCAAACGTATCCTCACGGAGCCAGATGCCTCTCTGGTACAGCAGTACGAAGCCCTGATGGGCACCGAGGGTGTCAAACTGACCTTCACAGAGGACGCCATCGCCCGTATTGCGGAAGTCGCCTACAAGGTCAACGAAACCACGGAAAATATCGGTGCAAGACGCCTACATACGGTGCTGGAACGACTGCTGGAGAGTCTGTCTTACGAGGCAGGTGATCAGGTTACCGACAGCTTCGAGGTTACCGCGGCGTTTGTGGACGAAAAACTGGGTGAGTTGGCTGAAGACGAAGATCTGAGCCGCTATATCCTGTGACCCGCAAGGGCAGGAAGGCCCGAATGTATCCTATTGGGGCGCGCGTTCTTCGCGCCCCCTACAAGGCCTTACTGAACAGCTCCGACACATTATCAAAGCCGGTTGCCAACTTTCCTTTCTGAGCCCGTTTCTTACGGCCTTTTGCCACATAAAGGGGCAGCATCTCACCGTACAGGCTGGTACTGATGGTGCGCTGCTCGTCTTCCAGACGATCCCGACGCAGACGAATACCATACTTCGCAAGTTTAGGCTCCAACTCGTCCGCACGGTTCAGAAGATCACGCCGCGTCATCTGGTAGGCGTGCTCACACACCATCCGGCGGGACTGGAAACTGAACACATTGGAGAAGAACAGCTTGGCATCATCGCGGGTCGGCTCGAACAGCAGAATATCCTTGTCCGGGTAATCCCGGGTGTACTGCGCAATGCCCGATTGCATTCGGGAGTACACCATAGTGCGGAACATCTGGGACAGCAGGTTTGGCATACCCGACCGGGTCAGATCGCCCGGCCCCATGGTACCGGCTCGCACAGCTGAGCTTGCATCAATGGGAACCTGTGGATTGACCGCGAAAACCAGATCCGCACCGTCCTCAAACGCCACGGAGGCATGCAACCCCTTTCTCAGAGTACCGTCCACGTAGTAACGCCCGTCGATGGTGACCGGAACATAGATACCCGGAGACGAGGTACTCGCCTGAATCGCTTTTGATATGGGCACGTGATCAAAACCGGGGGCACCAAAGCAGACCGCCTCAGTGCTTTCCACATCCGCCGCAACAATATAAAGACTGCGCTTAAGCTGCCGGAAATCGTTGGTGCGACCGAGCATGGTAAAGGCCCGCTGCAGATACTCGTGCAGGCCTTCGTTATCGAAAAGGCCCGCAGGCGCAGCCTGCGCAAGAATCGTCAGCGCTTCCAGCAAGCTCTGGTCATAAGGGTTATTTACGAACCGTCGCACAGCCGTCGTCACCAGACCCGGAACCGCCAGCAAGCGACTGCCCAGTTCCCGGAACGCCGGGCGATAGAATACTTCCGGATGGAAGGGGTGCACTTCCGCTTCATTGCGCACAAAAATCCGACACAACTGGGCGGTGGTCATCTGGTTGGCCAGATTGGCCGCAACAAAGGAGCCCGCGTTCACGCCGACGTAAACATCAATATTATTGAAATCAAGCCATCCAGCGCCTCATCGAGCGCGCGCAATGCCCCGATTTCGTAGATACCTCCCAACGGGCCACCGCCGCCGAGGGCCAGGCCGATGCGAGGTTCGGGCTTAATCGCTGTTGTGGTTGCCGTCATTCAATATCCCCATGCGGGTGCGGTTGGCTATTGTTTTCAACATTAGCAGCCAGTTTTAGAGTACACACCCTATATAGGACCAATTGGCTATACGCCTTCACGAAAGGGCCTTTTCGGCATGGGCAATGGCACTGGACTTGCCCGGGCGCAGATAGCGGCCAAATCCGGCATTGCGCAGGGCCAGATCCACACAACTCTTGATAACGTGCGGCGAATCCAGCAACAGCACATCTTCCAGTAGCTGCGCTGACCATTCGCGGCTAACACTGCGAATGACCGACTTGACCTTGGGCAGGCTGGCCGCGTTCATGGAGAGCGAATCGTAACCCATCGCCATCAACAGCAGCGCGCCGCCAGGGTCACCCGCCAGTTCACCGCAGATACCGACAGGCTTGCCGACCGCATGGGCGTCCTGTGCTACGCGCACCAGCGCCTGCAACACGGCGGGATGATAGGAATGGTACAGCTGCGCGACCCTGGGATTGTTGCGATCCACCGCCAGCAGGTATTGGGTCAGGTCGTTTGAGCCAACAGAGAGGAAATCCACGCGATCCGCCAACTCGCGAATCTGATACACCGCCGCCGGAATCTCCACCATTACCCCGACCTTGGGCATATGGATGTTGTAACCTTCCTCCCTGACCTCATGATAAACCCGGTAAATCAGGTGGAGGGATTCTTCCACTTCTGAGATATTGCTGATCATCGGCAGCATGATCTGCAGATTGTTCAGGCCCTCACTCGCCTTGAGCATCGCCCTCACCTGAACCAGGAATATCTCTGGATGATCCAGGGTTACCCGGATACCGCGCCAACCCAGAAACGGGTTCTCTTCCTGGATCGGGAAGTACGTCAGCGCCTTATCGCCGCCGATGTCCAGCGTACGCATGGTGACAGGGTTCGGGGCAAAGGCTTCCAGTTGCTCGCGGTAGTATTCGCGCTGTTCCTGTTCTGACGGGAACCGGTCCTTGATCATGAACGGCACTTCGGTGCGGTACAGACCGATACCTTCAGCACCGTGGCTCAGAGAGCGCACCACATCGGTCATCAAACCGGTATTCACCAGCAGCGACACGCGGTGGTTGTCGGTGGTTTCGCAAGGCAGGTCCCGCAGGGCTTCCAGCCCTTTGACCAACTCATCTTCCTCGTCACAGATTTCCTGGTAGAAGTTCCTCAGGTCCGAGGAGGGTGACGCAAAAATCTGCCCTTCAAAGCCATCAACAATCAGGTCCTTGCCATCCAGTTGGTTGACCGGAATATCTACCAGCCCATGACCGTGGGCACCCCCATGGCACGTGCCAGGATGGCAACGTGGGAGTTGCTGGAGCCCTTGACCGACACCAAACCGACCAGTTGCCCCTTGGGCACTTCCCCGAGCATGGCCGGTGTCAGTTCTTCACTGACCAGGACCGTGTTCTCAGGGTAGACCGTGTCCTTCTGCTCACCTTCCTGCAAGTGAGACAACAAACGGCGGCCGAGATCCCGGATGTCGACAGCCCGCTCCTGCAGGTAGTGGTCGTCCATCATTTCAAAGTGACGAACGTACTGCTGAACCACCTGTTTCAGCGCGCCCTGAGCCCAGAAACCTTCCTTGATCCGGTTGCCCACCTCACCTGGCATTGCGTCATCGCCCAGCATACGCAAATAGACATCGAACAGAGCCTGCTCTTCCGGGCGAAGCTGGGAAGCGAGCCGGGCCGCCACCCGCTCAATATCTTCCCGAACCGCAGTTACCGCGCCATCAAACAGCGACAGTTCCAATTCAATATCATCGGTGGGCTTCTCAGGCACTACGTCCAAGTCGGCGGCAGGGTACACCACCACACCCTTGCCAATGGCAACGCCCGGCGCACCAGGCACACCACTGAAACTGACATCGGTCGCTTCTTCACCGGTCAGGGAAAGACCGCTGATGGCGCCCGTTGCCTCGCTGTGGGCGATAACGCCGGCCAATTGAGCCGAAACGGTAACCAGGAAGGCTTCTTCACCCTCGTCAAAGCAGCGCGAACTTTCCCGTTGCTGAACAACAAGAACACCAAGAACCCGGCGATGGTGAATGATAGGAACACCCAGGAACGAGCGGAAACGCTCTTCGCCAGTCTCAGGAAAGTAACGATAGCGGGGGTGGGATGGAGCATCTTCAAGGTTGATAGGCTCCTCCCGGGAGCCAACCAGACCAATCAGGCCCTCGGAATAAGCCAGGCTGACCTGCCCTACTGCTTGCTGGTACAAGCCTTCCGTGGCCATTAATATGTAGCGATTTGTGGCTGGATCAAGCAAATAAACCGAGCAAACCTCGGTATCCATGGCTTTCTGCACCCGCGAAACAATGACATCCAGCGCCTCCTGCAAATCGCGGGCACTGTTTACCTCTTGTACAAGACTTCGCAGTATGCTCAGCATGGCGGGTTCAATCCGTCATTTCTGTGTGTCCTTCGCGCGTCGGGAAGGCTCGCTCTGGCGCCACTGTTCCATGTTGTAAAACAGCCGCGGCGCGAGCTCTCGCAGCGCACGTCGATAGACCTCGCGTTTAAACGATACGACCTGCCCAAGCGGGTACCAGTAGCTAACCCACTGCCAGCCGTCGAATTCCGGCGAGTCCGTGCCGTCTACGCGCACCTGCGCGTCCGGCGAAAGCATCCTCAGCAGGAACCATTTCTGTTTTGTCCCACGCAGACCGGGTGCGAATTGTGGCGCACCATCCTGCGAGGGAGGCGGTATCTCAGCCAGCCACGGGTACAGCTGATGATTTCCACATCGCCTGTACCGAGACCAATTTCCTCCGCCAGTTCCCTGTAAAGGGCCTCTTCCGGTGATTCGTCGTGCTTGATACCACCTTGAGGGAACTGCCAGGAGTCCTGCCCTATTCGCCTTGCCCAGAGGACTTCCCCCCTGTGATTGGCCAGAATGATTCCGACGTTGGGTCTGAAACCGTCCGAATCGATCACGGCACAGTCCTCTTAAAAGTCGGTTGGCCGGATTAAAAATTCACCGGCCGGATTTATCCAAGTTGCTCTCATTCTTACAGAATCCCAAGGCTTCGGCAAACGAAGCGACGGCGGCGCGTCATGCTAGACTGTTGCGCCTGTGACAGTCGTCGTTTTTGCCGGAGGTATCCAAGTTGACGCTCGCGATTTTTGATCTCGATAACACCCTGCTCGCCGGAGACAGCGACCATGCCTGGGGGGAATTCCTGGTAGAAGAGTCGATTGTGGATGCGGAGGAATACCGGCTGGCAAACGACCGCTTCTATGAGGAGTATCTGAATGGCGAGCTGGACATCATGCGCTACCTGAGCTTTGCCCTTCAGCCTCTTGCACGGCATGACACGGAACAGCTGCTGGCCTGGCGCGAACAGTTTATGGCGAAGAAAATCCAGCCTATGATGCTCGAAAAAGCCAAGGCATTGCTGGATAGCCATCGGGCCGATGGCCATACCTTGATGATCATCACTGCAACCAACCGGTTCGTTACCGAGCCAGTGGCTAAGCTGCTGGACATTGATCACCTGATTGCCACTGAGCCAGAGATGGTCAATGGGCGCTATACGGGGGAGGTTGCAGGTATTCCCAGCTTCCAGGACGGGAAGGTAGCCCGCCTGAATGACTGGCTGGAATCAACTGGAGAAAGTCTCGAGGGCGCCTGGTTCTATAGCGACTCCCACAACGATGCCCCTTTACTGCGCAAAGTCGCAAACCCAGTAGCGGTGGACCCGGATCCAACGCTTGAAAAAATTGCGAAAGAAAATGGCTGGAAGATCATGAGCCTCAGAGGTTGACTGGCCTCATCCCAAGCTCAAAGAAACCCAGTCAATGACCGAACAAAACAGCTTTTAATATAATCCGTCTCCGGAATCCCCGGAACAACCGGGTGGTCGGGGGCCTGGTGCCCCTGCTCAAGCAATTGAACAAACCGGTCGATCTTGCGACCACTGCTGCGAATAATATCCGTCAATTTTTCCTGGGACAGGTGCATGGAACAGGAAGCAGACACCAGCAAACCGTCTCGATCGAGCAAACGCAGCCCCAGCTGGTTCAGCCGGGCATAAGCCTCTTCCCCGGCCTTCTGGTCTCGCCGTCGGGGAATCAGTGCCGGCGGGTCGAGCACCACGATATCGAACTTTTCCTTTTCATCACAAAGCGCTTTCAAAGCGTCAAACGCATCGCCCTCAATAGTCTCAATATTATCGAGCCCATTGATCTTCGCATTGTGATGAACAGAGTCGATGGCACCAGAGGAACTGTCCACACAGGTCACCTGCGTAGCCCCGGCACAGGCTGCCTGAATACCCCAGCCACCCACATAGCTGAACACGTCCAGGACCCGCTTGCCCGGCGCATAGGCCTGCAACCGCTGCCGGTTCATGCGGTGATCATAAAACCACCCCGTTTTCTGCCCGCCTTCCATGGGCACCTCGAATCGCACGCCATTCTCCTCAACCGGCAGGAGATCAATCTCCGGGCCATGAGCCTGCTCAACGTAGGTATCCAGCCCTTCTACCTTACGCATCTTGCCGTCGTTCTTGAGGATAATCGCCCGAGGATGTGCCAGCCGCTGCACCGCCCGAACAATCGACTCCTTCATCTGTTCCATGCCGGCCGTGGAAATCTGAACCACTACAACATCATCAAACCGATCAATCACCAGCCCGGACAGCCCGTCACTGTCACCAAACACCCAGCGATAAAACGGCTTATCAAACAACCGCTCCCGCAACGCCAGCGCCGTCTCAACCGTTCGGTGAGCCGTTGCGGCGTCATGCCATGGGCGTAATTCCGGCTGATCAGCCGGCCGCAGATCAGAGCATGAGGGTTCACAAACACCGTTCCCATGGGCTTATCATTGGCCGCGCGCAGCTCAGCCTGGACACCGGCTTCAAACTCGGTCAGCGGGGAGCGATGGGTATCCACTTCATTGCTGTAGACCCAAAGGTGCCCAGCCCTGAGCCTGCGCTCGGCGCCTTTGCGAAGGTATAAAACCGGAAAACTCATAAATGACCGCCTAAAGAATTGAAGAAGGAGAGGAAATTAAGGACGAATCCAGCACCGAAGTCCGGGGATCAAGCCGGGAGGGCCTTCCAAAACTGTGCGGAGCCATGGATGGCGGAGCCCAAGCCGCACAAGGACGTCTTGAGGCGTGTTTTGGAAGGCCCTCCCGGCTTGATCCTAACTCCGAAGCAATCTGCGGGGTCACTCCTCGGCAGCCACATGCTCCGCATAGGCCACAGAATCCATCAGGCCATCCAGCTCACCGGCATCCGCCAACCGCACCCGGAACAACCAGCCATCACCATAAGGATCCTCATTCACCTTCTCAGGCTCATCCTCCAGGCTCTCATTGACCTCAATCACCTCACCGGTCACCGGACTGAACACATCAGACGCCGACTTCACCGACTCGGCAACACCCGCCTCTTCAGCACCAGTTACCGTCGAACCCACATCCGGAACACCAATAAAAACGATATCCCCCAGTTGATCCTGGGCAAAATCCGTGATTCCGACGGTTGCGGTGCCGTCGTCGGCCACACGCACCCACTGGTGCGTTTCAATGTATTTCAGATCTGCGGGTGTTTCGCTCATGGTCACATGTCCCCGATGAATAATTTCGCGCATTTTAACCGAAGAACGACGCCCCCGCGAACATCTCAACCAAAGTTGCGACGGATTCTAGCTTCAATCCAGCCCCCAGGTCGTTTCCCGCGCCATCGTCATGAACGACTGAAGATAGGCCACATCCACATCCCGCTCACGGAGGCCCAGGAAAATCTGCTTATCAATACCCTCCCGCCCCAGCCGTACCGGCTGATCGGCATCTGATGGGCGTACTCTTCCACCAGCCAACGGGGTAGTGCCGATACCCCCCGCCCTGCCGCGACCATTTGCAGCATGATGTCCGTGGTTTCAATGGTCTTATGCCGGGCCGGGCTGCTGTGGGCCGGCACCAGAAACCGGGTATAAATATCCAGCCGCTCGGCATCGACCGGATAGGTAATAAGGGTCTCACTTTCAAGGTCCGACGGCTCCGCCCAAGGCCTGGAGGCCAGTGGGTGATCGCTCGGCACTACGAGAACCTGCTCGTAATCAAAGACCGGTTCGTACACGAGCCCCTTGCGGTGCAATGGGTCCGGCGTCACCAACACATCGATGTCGTAGCCAAACAAAGCACCGATACCACCAAACTGGAAACGCTGCTTCACATCCACATCCACGCCTGGCCATTGCTCAAGATATGGCCCAACCACCTTGAGCAGCCACTGGTAACAGGGATGACATTCCATACCGATTCGCAGACTGCCCCGCTGCCCTCGGGCAATCTGACCCACCAATTCCTCGGCATGCTCGAACTGCGGCAACAAACGATTCGCGAGTGACAGCAAATACAACCCGGATTGAGTTGGCCGCAGTTTACGGCCTTCACGCACCCACACGGGCGTTCCCAGCTGCTGCTCCAGCTTCTTCATGGCATGACTGAGGGCAGACTGGGTGAGGCACAGCGCGTCCGCCGC
This sequence comes from Marinobacter salarius, assembly GCA_000831005.1. Taxonomy (GTDB): domain Bacteria; phylum Pseudomonadota; class Gammaproteobacteria; order Pseudomonadales; family Oleiphilaceae; genus Marinobacter; species Marinobacter salarius. The sequence goes on from CP007152.1 coordinate 4,122,623, forward strand.
CGCCGTCAATGAGCCGCTCCGATCCACTTCACGGACGATCTCCAGATGATTGCGTTCTATCATTGGCCGGCCTTACTTGAAAATAATTCATGGATTCATGAGATTTTACCATTATTTTTCATGGCAGTTCAGCACTAGCTTGAAGGCCTGAATGACGACAGGAGATTCATCATGGTAACCACCCATAACCTAGGCTTTCCCAGAATTGGCCAACGTCGCGAACTCAAATTTGCCCTTGAGGGCTATTGGAAAGGCGAGTTAAGCGAAGACAACCTACAGCAAACCGCGGCAGGGCTTCGCGCCAGCAACTGGCGGCACCAACGCCCGCTCACGCTGGCGCCGGTCGGCGACTTCTCGCTCTACGACCAGGTACTGGACATGAGCGCCACACTCGGCAACCTGCCCAAGCGCTCAGGCAAGGCCGATGACCACGAACTGGACCGCTACTTCCGCATTGCCCGTGGCCGGTCCCCGGCTGATAACGATTGCTGTGGCGTCCATGCCGGTGAAATGACCAAGTGGTTCGACACCAACTACCACTATATTGTCCCGGAATTCGACGCGGACACACGGTTCAGCCTGAATTCCACACGTTTACTGGAACAACTGGCCGAAGCCAGGGCCGTAGGCGTCAATGCCAAGCCAGCTATCATCGGCCCTGTCACCTACCTCTGGCTTGGCAAATCCAAGGACGATACAGACCGGCTCAGCCTGCTGGATGACTTACTGCCGGTCTATGCGGAGCTGTTGCAGCTTCTCGCCGACAATGGCGCGGAGTGGGTGCAGATTGACGAGCCCATCCTGGTCACCGAACTGGGAGGCGATTGGCGGCACGCCCTGAACCTGGCTTACCACAACCTCAAGGCCAGCCCGGTAAAACTGCTTCTGACCACCTACTTCGGCCAACTGCGGGAAAACCTGCAACTGGCCTGTGAGCTACCGGTTGCCGGCCTACACCTGGATGCAACAAACGCCCGTGACGAAGTGTCCCGCGTGACTGACTGGCTGCCGGGGCACAAGGTACTCTCCCTAGGCGTGATCGACGGTCGCAATATCTGGAAGACAGACCTGCAGACAACCCTCGACTGGCTCGAACCGGTCTACCAGAAGCTGCAAGAACGGCTGTGGATAGCGCCATCCTGCTCCCTTCTCCATGTGCCGGTGGACCTGAACAACGAAACCACCATGGACCCGGAAATACGCTCCTGGCTGGCCTTTGCGCGGCAAAAACTGGAAGAACTGCAGTTGTTGGCCACGGCACTTACCGATGGCCAGAATGCGGTGGCCCGGGAACTGAAGAGCAATGCAGACGCCATACTCAGCCGCAGGAACTCAACCCGCGTGACGGACCCACAGGTTCGCAAGGCGGTGGCGGCCATCACCCCTGAGCTGGGTCGGCGCAAAAGCAGCTACCAGCATCGCTCGGCCATCCAGGCAAGCCACCTGCAGCTGCCACGCTACCCCACAACCACTATCGGCTCGTTCCCCCAGACCAAGGATATCCGCCAAACACGGCTCAAATTTCGTAAGGGTGAGCTCGCACCCGAGGAATATCACGAGCGAATCCGCGCAGAAATCCGCCACTGCGTTGAGGAACAGGAACAGTTGGGGCTGGACGTGCTGGTCCACGGCGAGGCGGAACGTAACGACATGGTGGAGTACTTCGGCGAGCAACTGGAAGGCTACGTGTTCAGCCGCTTCGGCTGGGTACAGTCCTACGGTTCCCGCTGCGTGAAACCACCCATCCTGTTCGGCGATATCTCCCGGCCCAAAGCCATGACCGTGGAATGGATCCGTTACGCCCAGTCGCTGACAGACAAGCCCCTGAAAGGGATGCTCACCGGCCCGGTCACCATCCTCAACTGGTCTTTCGTGCGCGACGACCAGCCCCGGAAAGACACCTGTCTGCAACTGGCACTGGCGATCCGCGAGGAAGTACTGGACCTGGAACAGGCTGGAGTGAACATCATTCAGATTGACGAAGCCGCCCTTCGCGAAGGCCTGCCCCTGCGCCAGAGCGACTGGGAGACCTACCTGGACTGGGCCATCGAAGCCTTCCGGATTACCGCCAATGGCGTGCAAAACGAAACCCAGATACACACCCATATGTGCTATTCGGAATTCAACGACATCATCGAAGCCATCGCCCGCATGGATGCCGATGTCATCACCATCGAAACCTCCCGATCTGACATGGAGCTGCTGGATGCCTTCAAGGGATTCCAGTATCCCAATGATATTGGTCCGGGTGTCTACGATATTCACTCGCCCAACGTGCCGGGGACTGAGCAGATCGTGTCGCTGATGAACAAGGCCGCGGAAAGAATCCCCGCCGAGCGACTCTGGATCAACCCGGACTGCGGGCTGAAAACCCGGTCGTGGGAGGAGGTAATTCCGGCACTCAAGGGGATGGTGGCTGCGGCCCGGGAGTTGCGGGGATCGTGAAGTTCCCTGAAGGGGGGGAAGAAGGGCAGTAATGCCTCTCCTTCTCCTCACTCAGGAAGCCACTTTTAGACAGGAAGGACGTAACAATCCAATAGCGCCGGGGCCTTAAAGATTCCCGAAAGGCAATCAATAACTCTCAGGCAGTTGATCAATGCGTATCCAGTGTTTCGGCTTTCCGAAATTACGACAGTTTACGCACCGCAAGCTGCCGGGTTCGTCGAACTCAAGCTTTAGTAGACTCCAGGAGTTGTCGCTGCTGGTTTTTCCGCAATCTTGCTCAGAATTACTGGAAAAAACATTGAGTGAGCCGTCGGGGCCGCAGTGGGCGAACGTATTGGACAGCGGCCGACCCAGCACATTAATCATGAACATTCCCGCCTTTGAGATGATCAGCTTGGGGACCGTGTTAAACTGCTCTTCATGGCGCTGGTAATGTTCTATAAATTCCTTGCCTTGCTCCCGATCATAGTCTGGATAGTAAATTCCCCAAGCAGCTTCCGGCACCGGCAACAATCTGGAGCTATTCCAGGTCAACGGATTAATAAGAACTGGAAGTAACAGCGCAGCAACGATCAACCCCATTTTTGGCACCCTGTGCCGCCAAGAATGGCGCAAATCTGGTAACAGCTGAATCAACAATCCAAACCATCCACATAACAACATCACAGCAGATGCAGTCTGCCCATCGAGGAAAAAGTGTGTGAACGCGAATGGCAGGGTTATCAGGCCCGTGATCACGCCTTTTCCAATCAGGGTTACCACTCCCTGATCACGGACCGGGACACTGAAAAAAATACTCAACCAGCCGGCTAGGTGGCTCAGAAAAAAGATAGTCAGGAACCCGGTATCCAGAATTAAGTTTTCGAAATAAAAGGAGGGCTTGCTGAAACCCTCATAAATAATGATCAACAGGTTGCTGAGAAGAATGACTGTTGAGGGGATAAGGAAAAAGGCTGAAATGTAAGGCATTGAAAAACGAGTTTCTGTCAGTGTCCTTGACTGGCTGGCAGCTAGGCCGTAATGGCTTCGTCATGAAACGATGAACACAGGTTTCAAACCAAAGCAAGAACCGCTAGACCAGCTGGCTTATTTCGGCGCCCTCCGGAATCTGGGAAGGATAATCAGGTTCCCGGTCCTTGAGCATATTGGCCAGCCGGCGCTCCCGCACTTTATAAACCGAAGGGTCCAGACGGAGCACCTTCAGCGGCACGGGGTCACCCTCTCGTAACTTATCAAACAGCCCGGCCTTGCTGAGATAATAAGCACCACTATAGTTTCTTCCGTTGAACTGGAAATCATACTCTACGAGCAAATTGCACAGGTGATAGCCCTCACCCCTGGGATTGTTATTTTGGTCGTACTCCTGATGGAACTGGCATTCAGTCGACTTACTGGTCAAGACCCCATCGACCTCAACCCCATATTTTCGCAACAAGGCCTGGTCGTAGTAGTAACTCACGCCGGAGTGAGCGGTGACGAAAGCTGTGACAAACGTTGCCGATCCAATCAGAGCGAACAGGCCACCGAAAGCCATAGCTCCCACTTCGCCAAAGCCAGTAGCAAAGATGCCCCCTCCGACAAGGCCAAAAGCCAACCCGATTCCAAGCAAAATGAAGAAGGCACTGGCGTTGTCTTTTACGGCCGTCCAAAGCAGCGACCAGTCGGTTCCATACTTTCTTTTCACTTAGGAGCTTCCTTGCTTACCTGGACCGCGATTTAATTGATTGGCTCGGGGGAATTGACCACGCAGCGAAAGCCATTCCCACCGCCGTCAATGGGCTCTCCAGAGCGAAAGAACACCGTCCCAGCCCCTGCCATATACTCTCCGTGACCCGCCCAGTCTCGCACTGTTTTTTCAGGAGTATGAGAACCTACCGGTTGCTCCGGGCCTGACGGATTATTCATGGCAATGTGTTCGTAATAATCTTCCTGAAACCAATCCCGTGTCCATTCGGCTACGTTTCCCGTCATATCATATAGCCCCAAAGGATTCGGAGGATAACTTCCGACTGAACGGCGCTCGAAGGTTGCTGAAGAATGAATAAGCGCATTTCCCTCTGGTGGCGTGCCGGGGTCGATATACTCCCGTGGAGGCCGGAGGTATGGGTCTTTTTCCACAAGCCCAGTATCAGTGGCATAAGGTATGTTTCGACCACGACTTCTCGCTGCAAATTCCCATTGCGCTTCTGTCGGAAGCGCAAAAGGCAGGCCTGTTTGTTTGCCCAGCCAATCACAATACCCCTCGGCCTCGGCAAAATTCGGAGCTCGCGCCGGTTTCTGGCGAAAATACGGAGAAAGCGGATCATCAGACACTTGGGCATATCGTCGCTGTGATGGTCGATCGTCGTACCGATCTAGATGTCCGGTTTCTTTTAGGTAAAGCATAAACTCACCCCAGGTAGTTTCATACTTCGAGATCGAATAACCAGCCAGTTTGACGGCCTTAGCTGGGCGGCTGTATTGGTTCCAGGTGACGTGCGGAGTCCCAGTGTCCTTTTCCCCCACATCACCGATTTCGAAGGTGCCGCCCTTTACGAAAACCTGATTGGCGACGGACTTCGAAGCCAAACGATCTAGACTTTCTGCATTTGGGTAACCCGCATGGTTTCCACATGCAGAAAGGAACAGAACACCCACTATTACAAAGAATTTATCGCGACACTTCGGGATCATTTCAGCTCCTAGACTATGTCACATACCCGGCATACGCCGAATGGATCCAGCTTGACTGGCCGACCTGCAATCGCCGCTTCGTCTTTAAGCTGGTGAATGAAGAGTTGTCTTTCAGGCTTGCCCATACCCACAAAGTCGAAGAGTCGGTGAAGATTATTACCAAACTCGTCTAGGCGCGCCAATCCGTCTGGATTCATTCGGACAACTGTTTCGTGAAAGTCTCGCCAACTCTGGAAGGTCGGAAGAATCTCTTTAGCCACCTGAACTTTTTTATCACTTTCATCTATAAAGCCTGGCGTTACCCACCAGTCATGAAGCAAACAATCCAACACTATTCCCTTTACCTCAGGTGGAGAGTGCAGAAAAACACCCCGTTCCCCTCGCCTAAAATCTTCAAGCATGTTTTCAGCCAGAACGGTTCCTTTCTTCTCCCTTTCATAATCGGAGAAAAAATCGGTCAACTGCCCAACCACTGAATCAATAGATTCGCCGGCAAACTCTCCAGCTGCCTCAGCCCAAGTCAGCCCGCGACTCAACGCTGTAAGACTTAAACGCTGGTACCAGAGAAAGGAATTTGTATCTGGGTCAAACAACTCAAGGTATCTAAAGTCCACATCCAGTAATGCGTTGTAGATAAAATGCAGCATCCTTACGATCTGGTTTACCCCCACCTCTAGCAAAAAGCTCCCGCTGCCCCAACCCCAAGAACCAGTCCTGCGTGGAGGTTGAAATAAAACTTGCCTGTCTCCCGGCTGAACATCAGCCGCGCCTCAAACTCACCCGCTGCCCCCAACGCAGCCTCGACCTTCTGGCCAATCTTACAGAGCGTACCCCAGTTGCTGTCAGCGGAGAGCACGTCCTGCCAGCGCAGCTCACCAGCGAGCTCACATCCACCACGAATGCCGGCAAAAACATTAGCCTCGCCACCCATACTCTGCCCTTTCTTTCGAGCAGCAATGCCTTTGATGTTCGGGATGCCCTCTGAGCTATCGACATGTATATTGCCCGCCAAAATAGCGGACGCACCGGCAAAACCCGAGGCTGTAATTGCGAGGGCAGCCTGGAAATGACCGAGTGATTCATACTTTAGCGGGCCATTCCAGCCACCTTCCCGGTAAAAAACACGGATTTCACTTCGGTTGCTTGCCGGGAACGCCTGCTCAACGGTGACTTTCCCTTCCGCAAGCGCATACTGAGCTTCCGCCTTGGCCTGAAGATGTACTTTTCCGTTAGCGGGGTTAATTTCCGCATGCCCGCTCGCTCCAGCGGCAAAACGCATGAACTGGGCCTCCGCGGAGGCATCAAAACCCGTTTCAGCTACCTGTTTTTCCTGGTTCTTTCCCCAGATTGACCAGGTTGCTTCATCGTAAAACTGATTGAGCGACTGCATGATGGATCCATTCGGGTCAGGCTTCCAAAGCTCTAGCTTCACTTGTACCTTGAGCTTGCTTTGCAGTGAATCCGCAAGTTTCCCGCCATCGACACCATCCTCTGTCAGCCAACCCTCACTACGAGCCTTGTCCCGGGCAGCAATACTGTAACGACGCGAGTGTGTTTTCATCTTGTCGGAGCGCACAAAAGTGCGATGCTTCTTACCAGACAGACGTTTGATTTCCGTGAGCTTCGGTGTCGATTGCACCCCGTCAGGAATCGCTCCCAGCTCTGCGAGATGTTCAATGATTTCCTGCTTGCGCTGCTGAACTGGCGTCAATACCTGACCTTCGCCTTCCGAGGGCGTGCTCTCGGCGTCCTCTGCGCCCTCAGAAAGACTCTTGAGATCGGAATAGAAAGCTTCGATCAAATCACAAATAGCCTTCTCTTCCGCCTCCAGCTCTTTCTCTTCTTCCTCTGTGAGCAGGATCAGCTCATCAGACCCGGTCGCGTGGTAGATCTCCACGACCTTGTCCTGACAGGGTGACTGCTCGATGGCTTTGCCCGGCACCGAGCGCGCTGTGATGACCTCGTCGGCGGCAGGAACTGCGAGTTTCTGGCCCGGATTTATCCGATTGGGGTTTTCTATCGAAGGATTCAGACGAAGCAAGCGAGTAACCGTTGCGTTGTGCTGTCTGGCTATAGCGGACAGGGTGTCCCCGGAAACAACTTCATAGCTTGCAGGCATTATGCATCTCCATATGACATCATGCTGTCGATTATCTCCAGCCGCTGCCCAGCTGGTTTGTCTTCCGACTGTAGTACTGCCAGAGCATCCGGCTCTTCCAATCGATCACCGTAATAGCAGGCAAGCTCGGCATAGGTGGCAATATCCCCTTGGGCCTGGAAGCCAAACGAGCTGGCCCTTAACACGATCTGGTCGATTCTAGACATTGATTCTGGAGTAACTGGCCACCCCGCCTGATGAACCAGTTTTTTCCGGAACACAGCTTCGTTGCCGGCCTCAATCGCCCTGAGATGTTCCTCGCTAAGCTGGAACCATCCCTCATTCGACGCTTCCTGACTCTCACTTGTGCCCGGAACCTCAACGGTTTTCCACCCGTCTACCGGTGCAAAATAGTGCCACCTCGTAACCGGCCCGCTGAATATCGTCAGCTCGTGATCTGAAAGTGATGACAGAAGGGGGTCAATCTGGCTTGGGGAATAGAAACGGAGATAGGCGAGAGCCCCGTCCGGCAACCGTACACTGATCAGACTACGCAAATGATTTCCGAGCGTATGAATATCTGCTCTTGATTCGATAGCGATGCCATCCGATCTCCAATTATCCACGTCTCCCCGCAACCTACTGTTTTCAGAAGGGCGGACAATACAGGGACTGACTTCTTTAACCGGCTCGTGAGGCGTACTTCGGTACAAAAGATCCATTTCAGGTCGGTCATCACGTTCATAAATAAACCGGGGGGCATCGATCCGTGCCCCATCCAAAATCAGGAATAGGTCACCGCTATGAGTTGCTCCACAATCGGGAAATGTCACGTCAAACCTCCCCGGCACATGCACAGGGCTCGGAGGTGCAGATGCCATCTTCCTGTCGCCCACATTGTCTACTCAGAGCGATGTCATCCCGAGCTACCGCCTTGAGCTTCGACACCGGGCTCGGTTGGGGCGAAGCATTGTTGCGCTGTCCAGTTTCCGCCAGGGTCCCTTCCCCCTTGTTGCATCCTTCTGCACTTAAACTCTTCGGCACACCCGGCGCTTGAGCTGCTACAGGGGTGCCCACGCCCGGGCCACCCCCGGAATTCATCTTCACCATAGGCCCGGACACAGTCACACCACTGGGGTCCACCTTCACAAAACTCCCCCCAGCCTTGAGGGTCACTTCCGCGCCCGCTTCGATCACGATTTTCATACCGGCCTTGTGGTGGATTTCGCTGCCGGCTTCGATGAGCTGGTTCTTGCCCTGTTTGCTGTGGTGGCTGCCGTTGACGATGAGGCTCGAGTCACCGCCGATGGATTCCCGTTTCTCACCATCCACGGTGGCGTGGTCATTGCCCTTGATGTGGGTTTTGCGATGGTTATCCACCGTTAGGTGACTGTCATTCCTGATGACTTCGGTGCGGTTGTTTTCCGTCAGCAGGTCCAGGTCTTTCTGGGCGTGGACATAGATCTGTTCCTTGTCCGCTTCGTCCTCGAACCGCAGTTCGTTGCTACCCTCACCCTTGTGGGTCTGGGTTTTGAGGGTGGTGCGGGTCTTGTGCTCCGGCAGCGCGTACGGCGGCGTGTTGGTGGCGTGGTAGGTTCTTCCGGTAATGATCGGCTGGTCCGGGTCGCCGTCCAGGAAGCTGACGATGACTTCGTTGCCGATTCTCGGCAGCGCCATGAAGCCATACTGGCCACCGGCCCAGCCTTGGCTGACTCTGAGCCAGGCGCTGCTGTGTTCGTCGTTTTTACTGTAACGGTCCCACGGGAATCGGACTTTGACGCGTCCGTGTTCGTCGCAGTGGATCTCTTCGCCTTTGGGGTTAGCTTACCGGGACTTCGTTTGCTGATGATCGGTCTGTTGGTCATTCCGGCGGCCCTGCAGGCGCAAGGCGGGGATGAGGAGCGCGAGGTGCTCACTGTCGTCACTTGGGGTGGTGCCTACGAGGAGAGTCAGCGAAGGGCCTATTTTGAGCCATATACGGCGGCAACCGGTGTCGAGATTGAGACTGTGCATTACGACGGCGGAGTGAAGGCCTTGCGGGAGCATCTTGCCGATGGTGATGCCGAGTGGGATGTGATTGACATGATACAGTCCGACGCCAGCGCCGCCTGTGAGGAAGGCCTGCTGGATATCGTTGAACCGGACATTCTGGTACCGGCCCCCGATGGTACGCCGGCCGTGGATGACTTCATGGACGACGCCATTCACCGGTGTTTTATCACCCAGATTGTGTTCTCAACCGTTATTGCCTTCGACAACCGGGCGTTCCCGGGGGTAAAGCCAGACAGCGTGGAGGATTTCTTCAATCTGGAGGATTTTCCAGGAAAGCGGGCGCTCAGAAAATCGCCGGTTGGGCTCTTCGAATGGGCGCTGCTGTCACTTTCGGTGCCGAGAGAGCAGCTTTACGATCTGCTCAGTACCCGGCGCGGGCTTGAGTTGGCGTCCCAGCGGCTGGATGACATCCGCGAGGCCATCATCTGGTGGACCCGTGGCGACGAATCAGTGGAACTGCTGACCAGTGGCGAGGCTGCCATGGCTACGGGCTACAATGGTCGATTCTTCCATGCGAGGGCGATGGAAGGTGCCCCGATCTCGGTTATATGGGACGGACAGTTGATTGGCTTTAACAGTTGGGCGATTCCCCGTGGCACCGATCAGTCAGACCAGGCAGCGGATTTTATCGCCTTTGCAACCCGGGCAGAAAACATGGCCGCCCAGGCCAACCTGATCAGCTATGGGCCAACACGCAAGTCGGCCCAGCAGAGGGTTGGGTTGCACACTGATGCAGGGGTGCCCATGCGGCCCTACATGCCGACCGCTCCCTCTCATTTGGACAATGCTGTAATCCGTGACCACCATTGGTATTCGCAGACCGTTGATCTGCGGGAGCAATGGTTTCTGGAGTGGTTGGAGCGCCAGTAGGGCGTTCAGATCAGTTCGCAGGCCTCCGTAATCACCCGGTTTCGGCCAGCGGCCTTGGCGCGGTATAGCATGGCGTCGGCCCGGCTGATGGCATCCTCGATGCCCTGTCCAGGCAGGTACTCGGCAATACCGACGGTGGCAGTCACGGAGACACCCGCGATGGGTGCCCTTTCAATGGCGCGGCGGCAGCGTTGTGCGGCGTGGCGGGCGCTGCGAAGGTCCACGCCCGGTGTGGCGACGAGGAATTCGTCTCCGCCCCAGCGTGCGGCGAGGTCCACTTCACGAACGGTTTTGGAAAGGATGTCTGCAAACCCGCGAATCACCGCATCACCGATTTCGTGGCCGTAGTCATCGTTGATGCTCTTGAATTCGTCAATATCAATCAGAATGATGGTCAGAGGGCGCTGGTATCGGTCTGCCTGGGCGGCTTCGGCAGACAGGAAACGGTCAGCACCCCGGCGGTTTGCCAGGCCGCATAGCGGGTCTGTGTTCGCCCAATGGTGCAGGGTTTCAGCTCGCGCAAAGGCACTCCAGGAGCGTTCACGCAGCAGCGTTCCGGCGCTGGTAAGCACCAACAGAACGGTGAGGAACAGATGGATGCGCAGCAGGTATACCCAGTTTTGACAGTGATCGCCTGCTGCCAGGAAGCATTGAGAGACTTCCTGGGTGGCCAGCGCGCCCGAAAACAGCAAGGTCGCGACACCTGTCACCATGCCGCCCCGAAAACCAAGCGCAATAAAACCGCCAACGATCATGATACCCACTGCCCAGTAGTGCCCGCCCGTGAGCAAAAGAAGGTGTTCGCCGAGCGGGTCGCCAACCGCAAAATGCCATGCGAGGCGGCTGAGAATCATTGTCCCGACTACAGCGACGAGGGTGATTTCCATGGTTCTGAGCTGCAAGGATCGGTGCCAGAATGCGAAGCCAAGAATGGTGAGAATGATGGAAAAAACAGGGTAGGCGATGGTAATGAACGGATCGCTCTGTTCCCGGAAGGCCCAACTGAGCATCATGATAGCCACGGTCAGGGCCAGTACGCCAAGATAGGTACGCCGCCGGTAGGTCTCAAGGCGGTTAAGTTCTATTTTGACGGCTTGGAGATGATTTCCGGGTGCTGGATCCATAGCGTTTGTAATTCCGTTTATCACGGGCGCGCTTGAGGCGCCGACATAACCACAGAAGATTGTAGGTATTTGCTACAGATATTATCGTGCATTCCGTGCGCGAGTCCACGTTTGCCAACCGATGTTATCTGGCGGGATCATAGGAATCTGGCAATTTGTTAGAGTAGACAGTCGTCATGGGCAACGTTTATCAGATTCTCGCCGATACCGTCCTGACCATTCATCTGCTGGTGGTGGCCTTCGTTCTGTTCGGGTTGGTTCTGGTGCTGGCGGGCAACGGCCTGGGTTGGCGTTGGGTGAACAACTTGTGGTTCCGGCTGGCCCATCTGGGCGCGATTGCCATCGTGGTTGCAGAGGCCTGGCTTGGTATTGTCTGCCCGTTGACCACGCTGGAAATATGGCTACGGTCAAAGGCGGGTGTTGATGGCTACACCGGCAGCTTTATCGAGCATTGGCTGCAGCAGATTCTCTATTACGATGCGCCTGCCTGGGTGTTCATTGCCGCCTATACGGTATTTGGGCTTCTGGTCGTCGCTACCTGGTGGTGGTTTCCGCCTCGCTCGCGCAGATAGGCGCCATTCTCTCTTTTTCCAAGGAGATTTTTAACGTGGAGCTATCGTCTCCCGGAAGCTGGACCCTTCTTCAGGGTAGTCTCGTGTTTTTCGTGTGTGCCGCCATTATTGCGCTGGCCGGTACGCGTATCACACGGGTTGTGGACCAACTCGCTGACCGCACAGGAATAGGAGAGGCCGCTGCGGGTGCGGTGCTTCTGGGGGCGTCGACATCCCTGGGTGGGTCGGTGCTGTCGGTGACTGCAGCGTGGCACGGCAACGCGGAACTGGCCGTGAGCAACGCTTTGGGTGGCATTGCTGTCCAGACGTTTTTCCTTGCGGTGGCGGACATGGTTTATCGTCGCGCCAATCTCGAGCATGCGGCTGCGTCGGTGCCGAACATGATGCAGAACGGCTTGCTGATCTGCCTGCTGGCGTTGATCCTGTTCGCGCCCCACCTGCCGGACGTGACGTTCTTCGGTGTTCATCCGGTCACGCCGGTTCTGCTGGGTGCCTACATTTTCGGAATTTACCTGGTGAGGGACGCATCGGAATCGCCCATGTGGCGGCCTTCAATAACCAGGGACACGCGGGAAGACGAGCCTGACGACGTAACAGCCATGCCGCCGCTGCTACGGCTTTGGATTGAATTTCTGGCGCTGATGCTGGTGCTCGGAATTGCAGGCTGGATGCTGGAGCCGGCGGCAACGGTGATTGCAGACAGGGCTAACCTGAGCCAGACGATTGTTGGCGTGATGTTGACGGCGATCAGTACGTCAATACCCGAGCTGGTGACGTCCATAGCCGCGGTTCGCCGAGGCGCGCTGACCTTGGCCGTAAGCGGTATCATTGGCGGCAACGCGTTCGACACGCTGTTTACTGCAGCCTCCGATATCGCCTACCGGGACGGGTCGATCTACCATGCCATGCCGGAGGATTCGGTATTCTGGGCGGCGCTCACCCTATTGATGTCCGGCGTGCTGATGATGGGATTAATCCGCCGAGAGCGTCACGGTATCGGTCAGATCGGCACAGAAAGCGTGGTTATCATGGTTCTCTATCTGCTGGGCGTAGTGTTGTTACTGGCTGGCTAGTCAAACCGTCTAGCCTGGCTGAAACGATCCCGCCAGTAGTATCCGTTGAGGGACGAGCGGGTAACGCCGATGGAGGTCGAGGAATGAATGAAGCTGTCACCACCCATGTAGATACCAGCATGCTGGTCCTTGCCTTTGATACGGAAAAACACCAGATCGCCAGCACGCAGTTGGTCACGCCCAACCACGTCACCGGATGCCAGCATCTGTGAGGTTGTACGGGGTAACTGACGGCCGAGGGCTTCATCGAAGGCAGTGGCGATGAAGCCAGAGCAATCGAAGCCATTGGCTGAGGTGCCGCCGTAGCGATAGGGCGTGCCTTCGTAACGCTCGAATACCTGCCATAACCGATCTGCTGTCGCCGCATCCTCGGGTGTGGCGCTGTTAGAGGGCTGCCAGGTGGTGCCATTCGTTGGAGGCAGGTTCTGTTTACTGGCGCAGCCTGCGAGGCCGACGGCCATCAGGATTGCGAGCATCGGAAGCACTGGGCGCCGATTCATGGGAAAGCCTCTAATCGTTTTACATGGGCCTACTCTAAAAGGCCTGGCGCCGGTTTGTCAGGTTAAAGTTTGCTTCGATTTGTTTTCTGCAGAGGCCACTTGACGGCTCAAGGACATTTCGCGAACTATGACTTTAGGCTTCCAGCTTCCGAGGTTTCCATGAGTCCTCCCTTTTCAGACAAGACACAGCGCCTGTACGTAAGAAACGCCACCCTTGGTGATATACCGGGAATCATCGCCCTGAGCCGCCGAGTGTACGCGGGCACAGGGATGTATGGCTACACCGCTGGCCCCCTGACAGGGCAGATCAACACCTTTCCTGAGGGCCAGTTTGTCGCCATGTTGGGTGACCGTGTGGTGGGGTATTGCGCCACGTTTCGTATTGGTGAAGACGTTGCATTGGCGCCCCATGACTGGACAGAAATTACTGGTAATGGTTATGCCTCGCGCCACGACCCGGAAGGGGAGTGGCTGTACGGCATGGAGGTGTGTGTAGACCCCGACTGCCGTGGCTACCGCATTGGTGAGCGCCTGTACAACGAACGAAAAACGCTCTGCCAGGCGCTGGAGTTGCAGGGCGTTGTGTTCGCGGGCAGGTTACCGACACTGGCCAAACGCCTGAAGAAGTTTGAATCGGTGGAAGAGTACGTGGAGGCGGTGAAATCGAAAAAGCAGCGGGACCCAGTACTGTCGTTCCAATTACACAACGGTTTTGAAATCCACGGCATTATTCCGCACTACCTGGATGCTGACCACGCTTCCCTGGGTTACGGTATTCACCTGACCTGGAGGAATCCCAAGGTGGCCCGCAACGGCGACAACGGCAAGCGCAAGCGATACGGCCGGCGAATGCCCGACACCGTTCGGATCGGCACGGTCCAGTACCAGCAGCGCCGGGTGGCATCGTTTGAAGAATTCAGCGACATCGTCCGGTACTTTGTGGATGTGGTGTCCACCTACAAAGGTGATTTCGTGGTGTTCCCGGAGTTGTTCACGCTGCAATTGCTGTCCATTGAAAGCCGTGAAGGGACCCCGGCGGAAGCCATCGAAGCGGTGACGGAATACGCCGAACCCTTCCGCAACCTGATGCGCGATCTGGCCCTGAGGCACAACATCAACATTATCGGTGGCTCCACGCCGGTCAAGGAAGAGGACGGCCGGGTTCGCAATGTTGCCTACGTGTTCCTGAGAGACGGGCAAGTGTTCTCGCAGCCCAAGATTCATCCGACGCCGAACGAAGCCTATTGGTGGAACATCACCGGTGGCAGCCGTGTCACTGCCATTGAAACCGATTGCGGGCCCATTGGTGTCCTGGTTTGCTACGACGCGGAGTTTCCCGAGCTGACGCGTCATCTGGTGGACCAGGGTATCCAGATCCTGTTCGTGCCTTTCTGTACCGATGAGCGCCAGAGTTATCTGAGGGTACGGTATTGCTGCCAGGCCCGTGCGGTGGAAAACCAGCTGTTCGTGATCATGTCCGGCAATGTCGGCAACCTGCCCAAAGTGCCCAACATGGAGTTGCAGTACGGCCAGAGTTGCATCCTGACCCCCTGTGATTTTCCGTTCGCCCGTGATGGCATCGCCGCGGATACCACGCCGAATGTGGAGACCGTCGCCTTTGCTGACCTGCGGCCGGAAACACTGCTTACCGCCCGCAACAGCGGTACCGTGAAGAACCTCAAGGATCGTCGCCACGACCTGTACGCGGTGAACTGGCGCGGACACTGACCCATTGATGGCTGTTTTCATGACGTTACGCCGATGCCTGCTAATGCTTCTGAGCCTGATTGTGATGTTGTCGATGGCGGGTGGCCTGTACACCCTTGCGGCGTGGGAGACCTGGCGGAAGGCAAATGGCATCAGCAACCTTGAATGGCGCTGGGGTGACGTCTCGCTGGCGGGCCTGCGGCTGGACCGATTGTCTGCGACCCTGAGCCGGGAAGGGCAGCGCTATCACATGGTGGGGAAGCAACTGTCGCTGGCCTGGCGCTGGCACTGGTATGGCCCCATGCCCGAGGCCATTGTGATCGATCAACTGGCACTGGCTCTGCCGCAAGGTGTCCATGCCGAGGGCGATCTGACAATCTCAAGTCCCCTGGAACCCGATAAACGGCAACTCACCACCAGCGCCATGAAGATCGAAGGGCGCGTGGCTGAACGGGGCCTTGCTGGCTGGACCATAGGTGAAGGCCGGATAAACCTGACTGTCAGCGGTACAGCCAGCGAGCAGTCTGCAACACTGACCCTCGGCGAACAAAGCCGCGTCGAGTTCGACGATATTGCGGCGCCCGGCAAGGATTCCCGGTTGGATGACCTGGGGGTCAACCTGGCCGGTGTGACTCTGGTCGGGGAATATCAGTTGACCCCCATGGCATTGGAGCGTCTTGCGGTCGAGGGGCCGTTTGAGGCGACCGTCGCCACCATTCACAACTCCCAGCTTCTTCCTCAGCCCTGGCGATTCGATGGGCAACTGGACGGCACCCTTACCGAACTGAAGATCGACGGAAGGCTATCGTCGGACGCCGGCGTCGATGCTGACATGGACATGAACTATCCGTTCGAAGGCGTACCGGTGCTTGAGGTGAGCATGGACGCTGCCGGAGCAAGTGGCGGTCGCGCGCTGGCGGATACGTTCACCGCGTGGCCAGCGGCGCTCGAGGTGAGTGACGGCCGCGTTGCGGCGGCCCTGAGTGCGCGCTTCCCATCCCAGGGCATCCGCGTTCAGGGAGATCTTGTTTTCGATAACCTTGATGGATTGTACGACCGGACGGCCTGGACCGGTCTCGACGGCAGGGTGAATCTGAACCTGGACAATGACCACGTAAATGTCCGGACCTCCGACCTGGTATTGGATGCCCTCAATCCGGGCATCGCCTTGCGCGATGTGCGGGTCGCCGGCCTCTATCGCTCGCCCCGGGATCAGATCGCCAACGGTACCCTGGTTCTGGACCAGGCCTCTTCCGAGCTTCTGGGTGGCGAGGTTTGGGTCACACCCGGAGAATGGCAACTTGCCGACATGCCGCTGCGGATTCCCCTTGAACTCAGCGGCATTGAACTGGCGAAACTGATGCAGGTATACCCTGCCGAGGGGTTGGCAGGCAGTGGTTTGCTTCAGGGCGCCATTCCGGTCCGGGTTGGTCCGGAGGGTGTGAGCATTGATGCCGGACAGGTCCAGGCGGTGGCGCCTGGCGGAACGCTGAAACTGCCTGCCGATCGATTGAAGGGGATGGCCCAGGGTAACCAGGCGATGGCACTGGTGGTCCAGGCCATGGAAAACTTTCACTACTCCGTTCTCAACAGCACGATAGACTACGCTCAGGATGGTACCCTTGTGCTGGGATTGCGGTTGGAAGGCAGCAGCCCCGAAGTACGAGATGGTCATCCCATTGTCCTGAATATCAATCTGGAAGAGGACATTCCAGCGTTGCTGACTAGCCTGCAACTGAGTGGCCGGGTCAATGACGCCGTGACAGAAAAAGTGCGCAACCTGATACGGGAGCGGGACGCGCAACGTCAATCCACCGGGGCGGGAAACAATCAGGAGTAAGGCATATGGTCGCATTTGGGCCGGGCGGTTTGTCCGGAAAAGGTGGTTACACGCTGGTGCTGCTGGCACTGGCCCTGGGTATGACAGCCTGCACGCCTACGGTCAGGATGGAGGCGCCCAAGGAGCCCATCACCGTGAACCTGAACGTCAAGATTCAGCATGAAATCTACGTGAAGGTGGATGAAGAGGTGGATGAACTCTTCGGCGAGAAGGGGTTGTTCTGATGGTCAATTCTGAATCCAGGGAGTCACTCATGAAACGGTTTTCCAAACTCGGTGCGTTTATCCTCGTGCTTTGCCTGGCCATACCGGCCGCGGCCATGGGGCTGCAAGAGGCCAAAAGCCAGCTGGATACCGCCAAACAGCAAGGGCTGGTAGGGGAAACCCCAACGGGTTATCTGGACGTGGTCAAGGCAAGCGGAAACGCCCAGGGTATTGTCGACGCCATCAACCAGGCTCGTCGGGATGAATACGCCCGCATTGCCGAGAAACACGACATTCCCGTCACCCAGGTGGAAACGGTGGCCGGCCAGAAAGCACAGGAAAAAACACCATCGGGGCAGTACATCCTGAAGGATGGCCAGTGGGTTAAAAAATAGATGGGCCGATTCCAGGAAATCGGTACAGCGACGATTCCCGGTAACGGGACCCGGTTGCGACTGCTGCAACGCAATGATGAGTTCTCTATCAAGATTGCCGGTACCACCGGTGAGCTGATGAACAGCCGCCTGCATGGCTCGGAGGACGCGCTGGCCACGCTCGCCTGCGAGCGTATCGGCGGCGTGGCTGGGCCCCGGGTATTGATTGGTGGGCTGGGCATGGGGTTCACGTTGGCTGCGGCGTTGTCGGCTCTGGCAGAGGATGCCAGGGTAACCGTGGCGGAGCTCGTACCCGAGGTCGAGGACTGGAACCGGGGACCGCTGGGCGCTGCCGCCGGGTATCCACTGAACGATGCTCGTGCCAGTGTTCATGTGGGCGATGTGGCGGAGTTGCTGAGAGAAGGCGATGGCAACTGGGATGCCATCCTGCTGGATGTGGACAACGGCCCGGAAGGGCTCACCCGCAAGGAGAATAACTGGATTTACTCCCCGGACGGTATTGCAGCTGCCCAGAAGTCCCTTAGCCCCGACGGCGTACTGGCCTATTGGTCCGCCGGCCCGGAGCATGCATTCACCGAAAGCTGCGCCGCGCGGGCTTCTCCGTAGAGCCGGTTACGGTCAGGGCTTTGCGACCGGGCAAGGGCGCACGCCACGTGATCTGGCTGGCCTGGTAGAGCGGGCCCTCCGAGGGCCTTATTGCTGGATGGTCATTCGAAATACAGGTATGTGTGTTGTATGTTTGTGGATAGAGGGGCGATGCTCCACAGCAAACGCCCCATCATTCGCTGAAAGACTCAGGAGGTATTGTCATGAAACCCTCAATGAGTTTGACCGGTGAGCACGAAAGCCACAAAGTGGCTGCCGTTTTCGAGACAGAGTCAGATGCCAATGGAACGGCAAAAGCATTGTGCAACGAGACCAGCCTGACCAATGATCAGGTATCCGTGTTGAGCCCCGCGGACCGGCGCCAGGGAAAAGAACTTGAACCTGAAGACCAGGGTATCTGGCAGACGCTTGTGCGTTCCCATGTGGGCCTGAGTGTCGGCGGTGCCGTGTCGGGTTTTGTCGTCTATGTGATACTGAATGCCCTTGGCATTGGCTTTATTTCGCAGAATACGGTGGTTTCAGCGTCTGCGCTCACCGCGCTTGGTTTGATGCTCGGGCTATTGCTCGCAGGGGGCATAACAATCCGCCCGGACCACACACCCTATCTGATGAAGGCGCAGTCCGCATTGCGCAAGGGCCATTACGTATTGGCCATTCATGCAGAAAGCACACAACAGATTCAGGAAGCAAAGTCGCTTCTGCGCGCCCGGAATGTTAAAACAGTGCAGACCTTGTGATGTAACCGACCGGGATTCTGTGTATGGAAGATCTGAAGCGTTCGCGGGTAACTATTGTCGCCGTCAGCGCCGTTGTTCTGTTTTTTCTCACCAACTATCTGGCGCGTTTCCTGTTCGGGCTGACAGGGGTGGTGGTTTCCGTGGTGATCGCAGCAGTGATTGCGGCCTACATCGGCTGGTCGGTGGCCCGGGTATTGAAACGGGTGCCGACCAGTGAAGAGCGCGGGCGCGTGCTGTGGGCCTATGGCGGCTTTCTCGGCGCACTGTTCGTGGCCTGGGGTGCCTATGTGGGCCTGTCTGCCGGGCTGGATTCCTCGGGAGTACTGTTCCTGCTTAGTCATTACCTGCCGTACCCGGCGCTGGCCCACCTGATGTTGTCAGACCGTATGGCAGCCCGGTTCGTGGGGAAGGCCGGTTAGTCGTCGCCGGCCTCGGCATCCCTCAGGCGTTCCAGGCGTTCGCGCTCTTCCTCTTTCGCGGCATCAATAACCGCCATCAGCTCGTCCACATCCGCGCTTTCCGTGTCGTGCTCGAAACACCCGGTCAGCCGGCTGTCGGGGTGCAGGTCGCCGGACTCATAGAGCGCCCAGATTTCCTTGCCATAATCCGTGTTCAACAGTTCAGGGGCGAAGCGGCCAAAATAACGGCGCATGTTGTCCACGTCCCGTTCCAGCATTCTTTCCGCGCTGTTGTTGCCAGAAGCATTCACCGCCTGCGGCAGGTCGATGATGACCGGGCCAGTGGCATCGACCAGTACATTGAACTCTGACAGGTCGCCATGGATCAGGCCGGCGCTGAGCATGCGCACCACGTCAGCAATGACTTTGCTGTGATAATCCCGGGCCTGCTCCGGCGTGAGTGTGACATCGTCCAGCCGTGGCGCTGCTTTGCCGTCTTCGTCGGCAATCATCTCCATCAGCAGCACGCCATCCACGAACCCAAACGGTTCCGGTACTCGCACGCCAGCGCCTGCCAAACGATAAAGGGCGTCCACCTCGGCGTTTAGCCAGGCGTCTTCCTGTTCCTTTTGCCCGTAGCGGGTTTTCTTGCCCATGGCGCGGGCGCGACGGCTGTTACGAACCTTACGGCCTTCCTGGTATTGAACGGCCTGTTTGAAGCTACGTTTCTGAGCCTCCTTGTACACCTTGGCGCAGCGAACACTGTCACCGCAGCGCACTACGAACACCTGGGCCTCCTTGCCGCTCATCAACTGGTAGAGCACTTCGTCCACCATGCCGTCATCGACAAGGGGCTGCAATCGTTTGGGTATCTTCATAGATCCTTTCGGTCGGCTGGTTGGGCCTGGCGGGTCATCGGATGTCGACCGGCGTGTATGGGGGCATCTTACCTGAAATTGGTAAAAGACCCCTCATATTCGCGGATTTAGTGCGTGGCTTCGCTGGGGGGCTTCTGGTCCATGTTCCTGGCGAGGATCTTGTCGGCATCCAGGGAGGCGATGGGTATCTGGGTGTCGCGGGGAATATCGCCGCTGAGTTGCAGGGCGACGTATCGCATGGCACAGACCCGCAGAAAGGAGGTGAAGTTGCCCAGGTCATGCCCGGCATCGATGGATTCGTGATAAAGCCTGGTGATCATCTGGGGCAGGTTCATGCCGTCCCGGGCCGCGATTTCTGTGAGTGCGTTCCAGAACGCGTTCTCCATGCGAATACTGGTGACCATGCCGTCGATGCGCAGGGAATGGGTGCGGCTGATCCAGAGTTCGGAATCCGCGTGGACGAAGAGTTTACACATGGTGTGGTCCTCGTGAATCCGGGGCTGCATTGGCAGCCCCGTTTCCGTCACTTGTCCAGCAGTTTGAAAAACTGTGCCAGCCACTGCGGATGCGCTGGCCATGCCGGTGCTGTCACCAGATTACCATCGGTGACCGCGGCGTCAACGTCGATGGCGGCGAAGCGGCCTCCCGCCAGCTCCACTTCCGGTTGGCACGCCGGGTAGGCAGAGCATTCGCGGCCTTCGAGCACACCGGCCGCGGCCAGCAGCTGTGCGCCGTGACAAATGGCAGCCACCGGTTTTTCGGTTTCAAAGAAGTGGCGGACCAGTTTCTTGACGTCGTCGTTCAGGCGTAGGTATTCCGGGGCGCGACCACCGGGTACGACAAGCGCGTCATAATCCGCGGGGTTGAGTCCGGCGAAATCGGCGTTCAGGGCGAAACGATGGCCCGGCTTTTCGGTGTAGGTCTGGTCGCCTTCGAAGTCGTGGATGGCCGTGGCCACGGTGTCTCCCGACTTTTTGTCAGGGCAGACCGCATGCACCGTGTGGCCAACGGCCTGAAGTGCCTGAAAGGGCACCATGGTTTCGTAGTCCTCGGTGAAATCACCTGTGATCATCAGTATTTTTTTACCGTTCATACCCGTCTCCTTGTGCTTGTTGGTGGTAGCCTGAATACAGTATCAGCGGGCGAATCGCAGCGGGTATTAGGGGAATACTACAGTGTTATGTTATAACACTATGTTCTGCCGACCTTTTCAATGAACGACACGGGCGATCTATGACTTCACCAATACCCACCAATCTGGTGCTCGGCTTTCTGGGCGTGGGAAAGACCACCGCCATACTGGACCTGCTGAAAAAAAAGCCGGAAGGTGAGGTGTGGGCGGTTCTGGTGAATGAGTTTGGCGAAGTGGGCATTGATGGCGCCTTGCTGGAAACCGAAGGTGCTTTCGTGCGGGAAGTGCCAGGAGGCTGCATGTGTTGCGTGGCCGGGTTACCGATGCAAATCGGACTCAACCAGTTAATTCATAAAGCCCGCCCAGACCGATTGCTGATTGAACCCACGGGCCTTGGGCATCCCTCCCAGATTATTGAAACCCTGACGGGAGAGCATTATCAGGATGTGCTTCAACTGGGCCCCGTGCTTTGCCTGGTCGACCCGAGAAGGCTTGAGGAGCAAAAGGTTCTGGAAAACGTACAGTTTCAGGATCAGGTTGCGGCAGCTGATATTGTGATCGCCAATAAAACTGACCTTTGCACACCGGAGCAGGTTGCCCGGTTTGATCATTGGGTGGCCGAGCAGCAGCCGGGAAAGACGGCTGTTTTCCACACCCGGCAAGGCCGTTTGGAATCCGCCTGGCTCGATGGGGAGACTGCGCTCTCCGAGGTCAGTACGCCCCACGCGCACCATCACCATGCCTCTTCGGAAGCCTCGCCGGTTCCCGATATCCAGGACGAACCGTGGCAGCGGGTCAGCAACCGTGGGCAGGGGCATTTCAGCGTGGGCTGGCGTGTCCATCCAGACACGGTCTTTTCAGAAACCGCTCTGCTGGCATTATCGCTCGATAGCCGTTTTGTCCGGTTCAAGGCCGTGGCTCAAACCAGTGATGGCTGGCGGACGATCAATATGGCGGACGGCGCGCTGTCGGTATCTGAGTGCGAACCACGAGAACTGTCCCGTCTCGAAGTCATTAGCGAGCAAAGCCTGGACGCTGATGAGCTGGATGCCAGCCTGCGTGAATCCATCGAAAAAACGGGCCTGTCATGCTGAAAATTTCCAATGCGGTGGAACTGGGGGACTGGGAGATCGAGCTTACCCAGATCCGGGCCCAGGGCGCCGGTGGCCAGAACGTCAATAAGGTAGCCTCCGCCGTTCACCTGCGCTTCGACGTCCTCAACTCCAGTTTGCCACCGTTCTATAAAGAACGCTGATGCGACTGTCCGATCAGCGCATTAGCAAGGAAGGTGTGATTGTCATCAAGGCGCAGAAATTTCGCACCCTGGAGCTGAACAAGGAAGATGCCCTTGAACGCCTGAAAGCCCTGATTCAGGACGCGGTAAAGCAGCAGAAAGCCCGCCGACCCACGCGCCCCACCAAGGGATCACAGCGTCGGCGCGTGGACAAAAAGACCCGGAAAGGTAAAACCAAGGCACTGCGGGGTAAGGTTTCTCTCTAGCCCTGCCCATCGGCTACTCGTTTTTATCCAGCAATCTCGCGCCAGGGCCTTCATCGCCAAGCTCGTCCCAGGGATTGCGTAGCCGGCAGGCGTCGATGGACAGGCAGCCGCAGCCGATGCAGCTTGTGAGTTGATCCCGAAGTCCGACCAGTAACTCTATGCGGTGATTCAGATCGGACTTCCATTGCTCGGAGAGCCGCTGCCAGTCTTGGGATGTCACGGTGCGGTCGGTCGGCAGGGTTGCCAGGGTTTCGCCGATCTCCGACAACGGAATGCCAAGCCGTTGCGCTACTTTGATAACGGCGATTCGACGCAACACGCCCCGATGGAAACGTCGCTGGTTTCCGGCATTGCGCCAGCTGTCGATCAGTCCTTTCTTCTCATAGAAGTGTATGGCTGAGACTGCGACTCCACTGCGCTCAGCAACCTCGCCGACGCTCAGAGCGGTTTTAATTTCTCCGTTTTCTATGCTCACCATAGCCAACTCCAATCGCTGGATTTGTTGACCTCAAGTTTACTTCAGGTTTTAAGCTGCTGTCGAACCTGACACAACAACAGGAGGAAGCGATGAGACAGATCCAGACTGATTTGTGGGAAACGGATGTTGAAAGCCCGTTTCCGGGGCTGACAACCCACGCCTATCTACTGACCCGGGACGACGGCAACGTATTGTTCTACAACACAGGCCATCATCACGAGATTGATAGAATGGCAGAGCTTGGTGGTGTCGCCCATCAACTCCTTAGTCATCAGGACGAATTGGGGGAGACGCTGGTGACGATCCATCAACGCTTTGGTGCCACTCTTGGCGGTCATGTCCGAGAGCGGGAGGTGTTCGCCAAGATCCGCGATCCCGACGTTCTGTTTGATCATCGTGAAACCATACTGAACAACATTGAGGTGATCCCGACGCCAGGGCACACACCCGGAAGCACCTGTTTTCAGGTGTTGTCTCCGAGTGGGAAGCGTTATCTCTTCACCGGCGATACCCTGTTCCTGTCGGAGTCCGGTGAGTGGCAGGCGGGTTACATCAAGGGTGTCAGCGACAGGGAAGAGCTGGCTCGCAGCGTGAGGTTGCTGGGTACCCTGACACCGGACGTGGTTATCTCCAGTGCATATACTGGCACGTCCGGGTTCAGGGAAGAGACTCCGGATGGCTGGGCGGGGGCCATCGAGAACGCGTTGAAACGGCTGGGGTAGACTACTCGTCCACAACCGTTTCAAATCCGCCATAAATGAGGCGTTTCCCATCGAAGGGCATGGGATTTACATCCGCTGGATACGGGGGTCTTCCATCACTTTTGGCATGCCCCTGTTCCGGGCCTCGCGTGAGGGCCAGAGTATCCAGGAAAACACCACCGTCTCATCGGGCTTGCACTTCACCGCCATGGGGAACGATGTGACCTCGCCGTCGGGCACATCGTCACCCCAGCACTCCACCAGTTTGAGGGCGCCGTGATCCTTGAACACCACGGCCGCATCGCTGGCGTGTTTGATGTATTGCTCTTTGTTGGCGGTAGGGACCGCCGCTACAAATCCGTCGACATACGTCATGTTGAATCTCCTGGTATCAGTCCTTGGGAGGAAGTTCGCGCGCGGGCCTGACTTCAATGCTGCCAAAGCGCGCAGGGGGGATACGGCTCGCGAGTTGCAGAGCCTCGTTCAGGTCGTTGGCATCCAGCAGGTAGAAACCCGCCAGTTGTTCCTTGGTTTCGGCAAACGGGCCGTCTGAGATCAGCACCTCGTCGTCCCTGACTCTCACCGTTGTAGCCGTGTCGATGGGCTGCAGAGGTTGGCCGGTTACAAACTTGCCCTGACTGGTGAGCTTCTCCACGCCGGCAATACACTCCTGGTTGAGGTCGTGCCACTCCTGTTCCGTCATGTTGTTGATGATGCTTTCCTGGTAGTACACCAGAGCCACGTACTTCATGTGAATCTCCCTTTTTGCGTGTGGTTATCTGTATGTCGTACGGAAGGTGGCTGAATCGACAGCCCGGGAAAATTTTTTATCACGCGCTGTCGAGAGCCGTCAGCCGTCGGCTCAGGTAGCGTTGTTCCGGCCCCTGTTGCGTGAGGGTCAATGCTCTCTGATAAGCAGTGCGGGCGCCTGCGAGGTCGCCCGAACGGCGAAAGAGATCGGCGCGTGCGGCGTGATAGAGGTAGTAACTCTGGATGGCTTTGTGGCCGGCCAACTGGTCGAGCAGCTTCAGGCCTTCCTCCGGTGTGTCTCGCATGGCCACCGCCACGGCGTGGTTCAGGGCAATGACCGGGGATGGCTGACGTTGATAGAGAGCCTGATATAGCCTGGCGATACGGGCCCAGTCGGTATCCGAAGCGGTGGCGGCCTTGGCGTGGGCGGCGGCGATGGAAGCCTGAAGGGTATAGGGTGCCGCTGGTGTCAGTTCCAGGGCTCGGGCGAGCCAGGCCAGTCCGGAGCGAATCTGCTCCTGGTCCCAGAGGGTACGGTTCTGGTCCTCCAGGGTTATCAGTTCGCCATTCGCGTCCTGGCGCGCATGCCGCCGTGAATCGTGCAGGAGCATCAGCGCCAACAGGCCGAAGACTTCCCCATCCGGCAACAGTTCGGCCAGTAGTTTGGCCAGGCGAATGGCCTCGCCAGCGAGGCTGATGTTGACGACGGTGTTGCCTTCGCTGGAGGAATAACCCTCGTTGAAGATCAGGTAGACGACCTTCAGGACGCTCTGCAGGCGCTGAGGGAGCTCCTTTCGTTCCGGAACTTCGTAGGGAATATTCGCTTCACGTATCTTGCGCTTGGCGCGGACAATTCGTTGCGCTGTGGTGGTGGGTTTCTGCAGCAGGGCGCTGGCGACCTGTTCGGTGGTAAGGCTGCATATCTCGCGCAACGTCAGCGCCAGTTGGGCCTCGATGGCAAGGCTCGGGTGGCAACAGGTGAAAATCAGCCGCAGCAGGTCGTCGTCAATGTGGTCGGTGTCCGGCTCTGGGGTGTAGGGCTCGTCCTCGGCGACGCGGGAAAGGTTATCCCGGGCGGTCTGTCGCCGGCGAATGTGGTCAATGCCGCGTCGATGGCCAGTTTTGATCAGCCAGGCCGCAGGATTGTCAGGAATGCCCTGTTCAGGCCACTGTTTCACCGCAGCGGCGAAGGCCTCCTGCATGGACTCCTCGGCCAGGTCAAAGTCGCCAAGCAGGCGAATGAGCGTGGCCTGCACCCGGCGTGACTCGGTTTGGTAAAGCGCGTTGATACGGCTGGCTATGGTCATAGTCGCTACACCTGGTCCCTTGCGGCGATTTTCTGATTGTTTTGATAACAGTAATCATTGTTTTATCGTGTAATCAAGTGAATGCGATGAAACAAATGGAGAGGGCTATGACCGCATCAGAAGATCGGCTTCGGGTATTTTATGATGGCGCCTGTCCTAGCTGTGTGAGGGATCGCAAATTTTATGAACGGCTGGCGGGCCGAACCGGTGACGCTGTCGAGTGGGTTGATATCACCGGTCGTGACGAAGAGTTGAAACAGCTGGGTATTGACCCGGTTGCAGCACTTCAGGAACTGCATGTTGAAGATGGCCGGGGCAACATTCATCGGGAACTGGATGCCTACATTTTGCTGATGTCGCGGGTGTGGTTGCTGAAGCCACTGGCATGGCTGATTGGCTTACCGGTGATTCGCCCGGCACTCGCAAAGCTTTATCACCGCTGGGTGGGTGAACGGCTGGAGAGGACCGGTCGACTGCCAAAATAACCCGCGAGAATCGACGAATGTCGTGAAGCAGGCTAGGGTTCAATTAAGACATTCCTGGAAGTGACCGGAGCCTGCCAATGCAAATAGCGTATCGCGCCCGAGATCTGGCCGAAGCCCATATCGTCGCCGGCCTCCTGCAGTCCAGAGGCATCGAGTGTCATGTTGGCGGTCATTACCTGCAAGGGGCCATGGGCGAGATAGGTGCCGCGGGATTTACCAATGTTCATGTTGAGGATGAAGATTACGTCCTGGCTCGTACCCTGGTCGCTGAATACGAATCGGCAAATGCCCCGGAGAGTGCGTCTGCCCATGGAGAGGATCGGGCCAACCGTTACGCCACCTGGTTTCTGCTGTTCCTGGCGGTCGTGATGGTGGTGCTCTTTGGCGCGTTGTAGCGACCGGTCGGAGATTGGGGGCTCCCCGGGCTTGCGCCCGGAGAGCGATGCCGGGTGTCAGTGCCCGTACACCCGCATGGAGGTGTTGCGGATAGCAAGATCATCCAATCCCACCGAACCAATGGAGGTGCCTCCCACCAGCACCTGGCCGATGGACATATCGGCTTCAAAGGTGTTGATGTCGATAGCCAGGCTGTCGGTACCCGCCGCATTGGCATCCTTGTAGATGTCCATATCCACCAGTGTGAACAGTGGCAGAAGTGAAGGGTTGTCCGGATCGTAACCAGCGCCGGTAATCCGCATGTCACGAATCCCCACGGCCATGAAGGGCACATCCAGTTCCAGCTCATCGATGGCGAACCGGGTGGTCAGGTTGAGGGTGTCCGTGTCTGTATCCACGGTTGCCTGGGCCTGGAGTATAAGACCCTCCGCAGAGAAGTTGTCCGCCAACAACGTGCTCTCGCCGCCGTTGCCCCGCAGCTCCCAGGCGCCGGTGCGTACGGCGAAGTCCACGGGCCGTGCGGTGATGGGGAATACGTTGATAATGGCATCGCCATCGTCGGCGACATCCAGTTCAATTTTGATGTTGTCGATCAGATCCGTACTGCTGGTGCCGAAAATGGCATCGCGCCCGGAGGTGAATTCCTCGAACATATCGATGCGATCCGCACCGCCAATGAAGATGTCGCTGATGCCCAGCGTGCCTTCATCGGTGTAGGTGAACTCGTCCATGGTGACCTGGGTTTCGAGTTCAATGGTAACGCCGGCCTGGCCGGTAATCTGGCCCATGTCGGCGTCGTGCAGTGGTTTGAGTTCGGCATACCCGCTCAGGGGTAAGCCCGCGATGGCTAACACTAACGCTGATTGCTTCAGGCTTTTCATTGTTATCATCCTTCCTGGTGTTGTTATGGTGGTTTGCCAGCACCCGAAAGTGCGGCTACCGGCAAACCGGGAGGCCTCTGGGGGCCTCCCTTACTTCCCTCAGAGGTTCGGGGTCAATGTCAGATCAATGCCATTGTCCGGACCGGCGAGGAACTGGTTGAGAACGTCGGTCAGCGGACCGCAGTTCTGCAGGGGAGGCAGTGTGTAGTTGCCAGTCACATCGCCGCCTTCGGACAGCGAGAAGTTGGTGCCTTCCACCGAAGCCAGCTCGATGTTGACCGGATCCGCCGTGCGGCAATCCTGGCCACCACCTACCGGAATCTTCAGGCCGAACAGGCGTACGGTTACCTTCGGTACTTCCACATACAGCGAGGAGTTGGCCGTCAGGTTGCCGTCTATCAGCGTGCCCGTAGTCATGTCAGCCTGTTCGAACGTCACTTTCGCGTTGGCAGTCAAGCTCTTGAACAGCAGCGGGATCTTGAACTGTCCCTGGGTGGGGTCAAGCGCAAGATCTGCTTCGAACATACCGGTTGCCAGCTCCAGTTGCGTTGCAATGCTGCCTGAGAGAGGCAGAGAGCTTCCGGAAGCGTTGATGTCGGTCTGTCCTTCCAGATCCAGAAGCACCTCGAGCACATCGTCGCTGCCATCGTTACCCTGACCACTCAGGGCCACGGAGACGTCCGGGGTTTCAGGGTCGTCAGAGGCAATGTTGAGCGTCGCGCTGCGTCCACCGGCGGCAGACGGCATGAAGCTGATTTCAACGGTACAGCTGCCATCCTGTGCCACGGTTGTGCAGTCGTTGGTCTGGGTGAAATCGCTGCTGTTGGTACCGGCGATCTCAATGGCGTTGATCATCAGCGATGCGTTGCCTTCGTTGGCAATGGTGACCTGTGCGGTGGCAGTTTCACCGAGCATCACCGAGCCAAAGCTGACGTCAGCAGGCGTAACGCTGATTTCCGGAACGGGCGCGAGCACGCTGGTGCCTGTCAGCGGTACGTCCACCACAGGGTTCTCGGCGTCGCCGGATTCAATGCTCAGAGTAGCGCTCTGGTCACCTTCGCCATCGGGGATGTAGGTGACGTTGACGTCGCAGCTTTCGCCGGCAGCAACAGTGGTACAGCTGTTGGTCTGGGTGAACGCTGCTGCGTCCGCACCACCAAGGCTGATGTTGTTGATACCAAGTTCTGCCTGGCCGGTATTGGAAATGGTAACCACCTCTTCCGCGGTGGTGCCGGCCTGCACGTTGCCGAAGTCGATGTTTTCCGGGCTGACCGCGATACGGGGTTCAAACTGCTCGTCGGGAACCACCTGCACGGTCTGCAGAATGTTGTCCTGGCCGGCGTTCTGAACACACTCGGAGGTAAATTCACCGATGGGCGCAGGCGCAATATCGCCGTTCTCAACACGGGCGATCATGTCGAGTGTAAGGCCACCGATGCTGATGACCGCCTCGCCAACATCATCCTCGGTGAAGGTGATGGCCGGGGAAGTGCCCTGAGCCGGAACGGTAAATTCGCCGGTTTCATCGGGAATGGGCGACTGGGGAATGGTCAGCGGTACCGTCAGGTCAATCTCACGGCTCGGCGTGACAACAATGGTTTCATTGGTGGCGGTGCCTTCAATGGTGGCGGAACCCACCAGCTTGAGGCCCAGCCTGGAATCTTCATTCACCGTTGTCAGGGCATCCACCGTGAACTCTGGTGTGGGTTGCCCCACGGTTGCCTGGGTGGGTACATCGGCACTGATTTGCGCTCGAATGGGCTGTTCGCCAATCAACGGGAACGGGCAGGTGAATTCCAGTTCCAGTGACACCGGTTCGGCCAAGGCATTGCCACCACCGGTCATAAGCGCCGCGGCTGCTATCGCAGTACCGAGCGTGCGGACGCTTTTGTTGGGATTCCTGAGTTTCATGAGTTCGTCCTCTAGGGTTTCAATCTTTGTTGTGTGGGTATGCAGAAATCACCGATGAGGACTGCTGTATCGGTCTTGCAATGTGTCCCTTTATGACTGCGCGGAGGTTACTATCTCCACGCAGTGCCATTAGGCCGTCGCCGAGCGGTTCGGGTCATTGCTAAGGCCGGCAAGGTTTTTGTTCAAAGCGGAGAGAGAGCCGGGGAAATTCCAATTTCGTGACGCCCTTCAAATCCCGAAAATCATTCAGTGCGGGCTATCAGGAGCGAGAGCACTTTGAGGATGAGAGCTATTTACGGTCGCGGGCCTGCCGGCGGACATCACCGGGCGTCTGGCCTGTCCAGGAGCGGTAGGCTTTGGTAAAACCGGCCTGGTCGCTGAACCCCAGCTTCTCAGCAATGGAATCGAGTGGGATGACTGTATCGGTGAGGTACAGAGTGGCAAAGTTCTGACGTATCTCGTTTCTGAGCACTCTGAATGAGGTGCCTGCGGTCGACAGGTGCTGTCGCAGGGTGCGGGGACTCATGTCGAGCCGACGTGCAAGATTGTCCATGGTGCAGGGGCGGCCCGGTTGGCTCATGATCATCTCCCGCACCTGCATGACGGTTTCATCGGCCTGTTCTGATGGTTCCCGCTCTCGTGAGCGGGCGTTGGCCAAGATGAATTCCAGGCCGGTATCGTCGTTGCGAACAGGTCGGCCGGACAAAGGCATGGTGACCTGGCTCGCCGGAGCGTTGAAGCGAAATTCGCAGTCGGCAGCAATGCTGCGCCACTGCTCGGGTTCCAGGGACGAGTCGAAATCGAACTCAAAACAGAAGTGATTGCACACCTGGGATGAAATTCGATGGATGCTGCCCATATAGATTTTGGTGAGGCAGGGGCGTAAGTCGCCAAGGCCCCAATTGTCGATCAGTTGTATCCTGAAAGTGGATCCAGTTGAACTGAGGTCCATGTCCATCAGCGGCAGGCCCACGCGCAAGTACTGTACAATCATGCTGATCAGTCGCCGGGGGTTTTCCTGGCCGAGCACGGCGAAGCCAAGTAATCCGTGGGCCGGGAGGTCCAGTTGCTGGCCGAACTGGAAGGCCGCCCTCTCGTCGCCCATCAGCCACTCCGCCTTGCCTAGCAGTTGCCGGACCTGCCCCATGGAAAGACTCGCATCGGGATCGTCCAGCATGTCGCTGGAAATGTCGGTATCTCCAAGGATGGCGTGGCGCCGAACGCCCTTGCGCTCCATAAACCGAATAAACTGTCGGGCGTAGCGTGCCGAGATCAGCGGCACTTCGAGCGCCATCGGGCTGGACGTTTCCACCGTTCGTTCCATGAGAGGTAGCCTTATTGAACTGGAACTGTCGCGTTCAGCGCACAGTTGTTTACTCTGTCTTGGCCTAGTATAGGCAGGGTTGCTCGGGTCGATTTTGCTCACCGGTCACGGTTCTGGTGTGATGGCCGGAAATGACAATGAAACATTCGTTAGATTTTGCAGGAGATCTCCCATTGAAAGTGCCCTGTCCGGTGTGTGAAACACGCTCACTGGTGCCGTTCCAGACCATCAAAGGCATACCGTATTATCGTTGTGAAACCTGTGAGGCCACAGTCATGGACTCGTCTTGCTGGCTGGACGAGCGCCGGGAAACGGATATCTACAACCTTCACGACAATCATCCGGAAGATGAGGGCTATCGCCGCTTTCTTTCGAAGATGACCAGGCCGTTACTCGAAAGGCTGGAAGCGGGTGCACGCGGCCTGGACTTTGGCTGTGGCCCCGGCCCGGCGCTGGCCGGGATACTGCGGGAAGCGGGCATGGACATGTCGCTCTATGATCCCTTCTTTCATCCGGAAACGTCTGTTCTGGACCGCCAGTATGATTTCGTATCCTGCACGGAGGTGGTGGAACACCTTCACCGCCCGGCGGATACGTTCCGTCGGCTGGACAGGCTGCTGAAACCGGGTGGCTGGTTGGGTGTGATGACCTGCTTCCAGACAGACGACCAGTTATTTGCCAACTGGCATTACCGGCGGGACCCAACCCACGTTGTGTTTTATCGGGAGTTCACCATGGCCTGGTTGGCCCGGAGGTATGGGTGGCGCCTGGAGGTTCCGGCCAAGGATGTCGCGCTGTTCCAGAAGATTCAGTGAATCGGGGTAGGGCAGTCCAGTGCAGGGCACTCGACGGGACGGGGTCTGTCGCTGTCGTTCTGGACATTGCCGTCGAAACGCTCTGGATCGATGGCGCTGGCACAGCTCGCTGCGGTTCTTGATGCCGTGGCACAGCCTTGGGTGGCCAGTGCGTGGGCCAGGTTGTTCCAGCCTGCGGCCAGGTTCGGGAATTTGGCGGTCAGTCTCAGGAAATGTTGCGCGGCCAGGTCCACCTGGCCCTGTTGCCAGGCAATGTTTCCCTGCCCCATGATGGCAGCCGGTTGGTCTGGCCAGGCCTGCTCGGCCGTTCGATAGGCCTCAGTGGCAGCGATGGTCCTGCCAGTGGTTTCCAGGTCGTTGGCGGATGTCAGATAAAGCAGGGGCTGCGCCGTTGCAGGTAGTCGGTCGGGCGGCAGGATGACCGTGGCCCAGTTGTCTGCGCGGTCCCATGTGGCCATGAACACTTCCAGTGCCTGCTCGTGCCGCTCCTGGGTGCCGGTGTGAAGGATGATGGAGCGGTCGCTGGCGTCGTAACCAATCGCCACGGCAAAATGCCATTGTGGCCACCAATCGAATCGCAGATTCTGCATCACCAGCACCGGGTGGCCAGAGGCTATCTCCTCCAACAGGCTCTTGAGCGAACCGTCCAGCGGGTAGACCAGTAAGCCATGGGATCGGGCGGCGGACACCATTTCAACTTTCAGGCTGCCCTGGCGGGCAGGCAGGTACACCAACTCCTTCAGTACGGCGGGGTTGGTGTTCAGGCCCTGGCTGTTGAGCATCATGCCAGGGATGCCGGGCCGCACTGGTACAGTTCCTGAGCGTGGAAGGGAACATGGTCCAGCACTTTCCGCTGGTCAACACCGGCCGTGTTCAGGGCAGGGGTATCGGGCCATTGGGGGCGGCTGGCGCAGCCCGCCAGAATCGTTGCCAGTAAGAGACTGACAACGACTCGCAGCAGGTGCAACTGGGTAGGACGGATCACGGAGCTATTGCGCTACCGGATGCAGTTGATGAACGGGAAGATATCGGTAGCGCACAGCATGTCGGTGATGATAAACACCAGCAGGAACAGAACGATGATCCCGACAACGCCCTCGCCAACGGGAGCCTCCGCCAACTGTTGCTCAAACGACGACAACTCCTCCGGCGTCAGGTTCTGTATGCGCTGTTCAACCTGCTCCTGACTAACGCCCATTTCCGCCAGTTTCTCCTTTACCTCATCCCGCTCAAGCATGTTGAGCAGTGACTGGCGGTCCAGATCCGTGCGTTGCTCGGTCAGCAGTTCACCGGTTCCAACCATGCCCGCCGAGGCGGACGATGCCCAAACGGAGCCGAAAGCCATCATGATGGCCATGACAAACGATACGTACCGCAGATGGTTTCTCAGGGTTTGCATTACACTCTCCTGTTATTTTCGTTCAAGAAGCGGTCTTTCCGGTTGCTGCCTGCGATGTAGCCGATGGCTACATCCGACATTCAAGCTGACCTAATAGTAGCACGCGTTTTCGGCGTCCCAGGTTCCTAATGGTGACGGAAACTTAAAATGTGGACAGTCCCGTTGCCTCCATCAGCCTGTATTGCCAATACCGTATCCGGGATTCATCGGCCCAGGCATTGTAAGGCAGGCTCATTACCGGTGTTTCGCCCGGGCCGTGGTTCCATTGCTCATCGAAGAAGCCGGCCGCTTTGCGCACGATCTCTGAGTGCACGTTGGAGCGCACGAGTACGCTGGTTTCAAGGTTCAGGTCGTCAAGGTTGCGGCGGGTGAAGTTGGCCGAGCCGAGCAGCAGTTGAGCGTTGCCGTGGCTGTCGCGCCTGATCAGTAATTTACTGTGGCACTGCTCACCTTCGGTGTTGCACCAACGTACGGTAATGCCGGCGCCATTAAGCTCCATGGCCGACTGCCGGTTGGGTATGCCGCTTTTTTCCATGCCAAAAGCATCGTTGTTGGCGTCCAGCAGTACCCGCACTTCGACACCGCGTTCGTGGGCTTCTTTCAATTCCTCCAGCAAGGTTCGGTGTGACAGGTAGAACATGGCCAGGTCCAGCCTGTCGCCCGCTTTTGCGGTGCCAATGATGTCCCTGGCGGCTGTCCGTATGGCCGATTCTGTGACGACCTGGATGGTATCGACCGAATCGATGCCGGCCGCGGCTTGCGGCAGGCTGCTGATCATTTCGTCCACTACCTCGGTGTTTGCACCGGACATGGCCAGAACGGCACGCTCACTGAGCAGCAAGTCGGCCACGGCTGGCCCTCCGAATCGCAGGCCGATGTTGCTGTGCCGGCTACTGCCATCGTGTGGGTTGGCGGAGGTCACCAGGGCGTTAAAGCCCTCTGCGTTGTCGGTGATCAGAACCTTGCGGTGGTTGGCCTTGAAGTTGGGGAGGGCCAGGTAACTGCGCAGGGTGACCGGCTGCTCACCGAGTGCGTTCGGCAGCCAGCCCCCGGTCGCGGAGTTGCCCATCCACTGACAACAGAAGCGCCACAGGCCGGACCAGGTGGGGTTGCTGTCACGAAGGCGCTCCAACCTGGTTTCTATTACCGGAATGCCTGCTTGCCTTAATTGCTGGAAGTAGGGCGAGACCGTACCACCGTATACGGTGTTTATGGGATCGGAAATAACGACAATACGCACATCCGGATTCGCCTTGCGTTGCTTGAGCAGGGCGTCAGTCAACTCCCTTGCCAATGGCCGCTGACGGCTGCCTTCCTCGCGGGTGCCGTTGAAGAGGAACATATCCACCAGAACAAAACGGCGAGCCGCCGAAATCATGTTGAGGGCCTCGTCGAAAATTTCCTGGTCCAGCCGCGGTTCCTCGTTGCCGAAATGCAGGGTTCTGTCGGTGAGCAGCTTGGCATTCGTCAGAGGATGGGGATTGCCCTCGTAACCGAACCCGGGGGGTAGGGGCTTCAATGTGTGGTAAAAACCGGTTGTTGTAATGGTCAGAATAACCAGGCCGATCAGTAACTTCACTGTCATCGTCGTACTTCCTGACGGAAAGGGTCCAAAGACGAAACTATACTGCACCGGAACCTGTGTCGTCCTTACACCCTTGTCATCCTGGATTAATAATGATCGCGACGTGATCCTGGTCCCAGCTAAACAAACACTTACAAAAAAGGTCCGTCTTGAGCTATCGCTGCCGGCATTCACTTTCTAAACTTGTTGTATCAATCATTTACGACAAAGATTCCTGTGAATTCACTGGCTCTAATTGGTTCCCGTCTGTTCAGTTTGCGCCTGCTTATTGTTGTGCTGGCGCTGGCCTCTGTGTTTGTGGGGGACGCATTGCCGCTGCTGGGTTGGTTGGATCGGGTACTGTTCAGCACTCTTGGCAACCCTGCGGGCATTGAGGATGCCGTTAAAGTTGTGGATATGTCACCGGCCGCATTCGCAACGGCGCTTCAGGCCCGGGGGCTTGTCGAACCCGAGTGGTCGGCGCTGGCGATTCGCGCCGGTTTGATGGCGTCGGCACTGATCCTGGTGCTTGCGGTTCCCCAAATGGGAGGCGCGGTTGCTCTACCGGTGCTATTACTCGTTGCCGGGGCTCTGGTGGTTCTACAAGCGGCGTTCATGTTCTATCAGAGCGCCTGGCTGCCATTGGGTGAAGTGGTCACGCTGCTGATGGTCGGCTATGTCATCATGCTGTTCTGGCTGCAACCGAGGCGGGATATCGTCGCGTTGTCGGAGAATGTCCGCGTAGCCCGCACACGGCTTGGCCGTCTGCTGCTGCAACAGGGACAGCCCGAAGAGGCGCTGGAGGTGCTGGCTGAATGCCCGCCCACCGAAGATACCTTGGCATTGCAATACGACATCGCCATTCAGCAGGAGCGTAAACGGCAGTATGACCGCGCGTCCGCCACCTACCAGCAGATTCTTCAGCAGAAGCGAAAGTATCGGGACGTGGAAAAGCGCCTGGCGGCACTCGGGAGCCTGACCACCGAGCAACCGTCGTTGCTCCCGGTGGTTTTGACAATACCCGAACTCTGGTCATGCCCGAGCAGAGCGTCAGCCGTCCCACCCTGGGCCGCTACGAGATCGAGCGTGAGATAGGGCGGGGCGCCATGGGTGTGGTCTATCTCGGCAAGGATCCCAAAATAGCCCGTACCGTGGCCATCAAGACACTCAGTTACCAGGCGTTTGAGGACAACGAGCTGCGGGACCTGAAATCACGGTTCTTTCGGGAAGCTGAGGCGGCGGGCCGCCTCAGCCATCCGGCAATTGTCACTGTGTATGATGTCGGGGAAGAGGCCGACCTTGCGTTTATCGCCATGGATTATGCCAAGGGCAGGCCGCTTAGTGAATTTGGCAAGCCGGGGCGTTTACTGCCGCTGGCGAAGGTGCTGGATATCGTCGCCCGGGTGGCGGATGCCCTCGATTACGCGCATCGCCAGAAGATCATCCATCGCGATATCAAACCGGGTAACATCATCTTCAACCCGGACAACGGTGAGATCAAGATTACCGATTTCGGCATAGCCAAGATCTCGGATGACTCCCGGACTCGCACCGGCAGTGTCATGGGCAGCCCACTGTATATGTCCCCTGAGCAGCTCAAGGGCCAGAAAGTGACTGGCGCCACCGATACCTACAGTCTGGGAATCACGTTGTACAAACTGGTGTGCGGGGAAACACCCTATCAGGCGACACGTTGGCGAACCTGACCTACCAGATTCTGAACAAGCGCCCACGGAGTGTCCGCGAGTTCAACCCGGAACTCCCCAACGGTGTTGTCCGTCTGATTAATAAAGCCATACAACGGGAGCCTGACAAGCGCTTCCTGAGTGCCGCCACCATGGCGGAAGCGTTGCGAAGACAGGCGAGCCGTGAGGCAAGGGAGGAAGCATCGTGATGAATCCCCAGGTGGCTGGCATAACGGATGTAGGGGCGTTGCGTACAGCCAACCAGGACGCTATTGACTGGCGGGTCAGCGAGGATAACCGGCAGGTGCTGCTTGTGGTTGCCGATGGCATGGGCGGTTACCACGGCGGGGAAGTGGCCAGCCGTATAGCCGTAGACACGGTGATGGAAGTGCTGGTGCCCTGGTTGTCGCCGGATGAAGGTGTGCCGGAGGAGCCGGACGACGCCATACAGTTTGCGATCAACCTGGCCAGTGAGCGAATTGCCGATCAAAGGGCTGCCGATGCAGACCTGGCAAAAATGGGGACCACGCTGGTGATGGCGTGGGTGATTGACGGTGAGGCTCACATTGCCCACCTGGGGGACTCCCGCTGCTATCTCGTTCAGGAGCGTGAGCTGGCATGCCAGACCCGGGATGACACCGTGGTACAGAACATGCTGGATGATGGCAGCATCCGCCCTGATGACGTGCCCCATGTGCCTTTTCGTAATGTGCTGACGCGCGCGCTTGGCGCCTCCTCGGCCATTGCCAGCTTTCGCCGCGTGGGAATGGCGGCAGGAGATTCCCTGCTGCTCTGTTCCGATGGCCTTACGGGGCTTTGCCGGAGGACCAATGGCTGTCGCTGATGTCTACGTGCGAAACACCCGACGATAAGGTCCGGGCGCTGGTGGATGCGAGCCTGGATAACGAGGCGGCCGACAATGTGTCCGTTGTACTGTTGATTCTTAATTAATGGAGGAGGCCTGTATGGCGTCACTTTCCCAACTGGTGGACAACGTTGTGGTGACCACTTTTGAGCTGGAGCAGCCGGAGATTCATGTCGGCAGGCGTGGCGATAACGATATCCGCATCGACGAGATTTCAGTCAGCGGCCATCATGCGTTGATCGAGGCGGTGCCCAATGCCTATCTGGAAGGCACGGTGGACTATTACATCACCGACCAGAACAGCACCAACGGAACGTTTGTGAACGAACTGCGGATTGACCGACGCCAGCGCCTGAACAGTAACGACCTGGTTCGCATTGGCTGGAACGAATTCCGCTTCATTGACGAAGATGAAAATGCGCTGGAGAAAACCGCCTACATACTGGATTAGTGGTCCGTTGGCAGGCCGTTGAGCACCAGTCTGGAGAACCGGCCGAGCAGGGAGGTGGCGTTGGGCGCATCGATCACGTTCTCAATCAGTGCCTTGGCATCGAGCCCTTCCTTTTCCAGATCGGGTGCCTGCACCTTGAGGTAGGCCCGCATCACCTCTGCTGAGAATTCCGGGTGGAACTGGATACCCCAGGCGCAGCGGCCCACACGGAAGGCCTGATGCGGTTCGAACTCGTTTCGGCCCAGAAGAACGGCGTTCTCCGGCAGCCGGAGAACGGACTGCCGATGTGTCAATTGCGCCGGGAAT
Organism: Marinobacter salarius; assembly: GCA_000831005.1. GTDB lineage: Bacteria > Pseudomonadota > Gammaproteobacteria > Pseudomonadales > Oleiphilaceae > Marinobacter > Marinobacter salarius. Next base: position 4,160,744 of record CP007152.1, read on the forward strand.
GTCTGGGGCAACCCTTTAAATAAAGGGTCATCCATCGCTGCGTCCAGCAACTCTACCTGATGGGTGCCGGTTTCCCGGCCACGTGGATGATAACCCGCTTCACCACCCAGAGCGTGGGCCAGCAGCTGATGGCCATAGCAGACCCCCAGAACCGGCACCTCTTCCGTCACTGCCTCAGCCAGCCACGCGGCAGTGCGCTCACTCCAGGGCGCCCGGTCGCTGACCATGGCCGGTGATCCCGTCACCACGATACCGTCCCAATCCCCAGGTTTGCCCGGCAGATCGTCAACCGTGACATCCACCACATGAAGGTCGAGTTCCGGAGCCAGCCCGGCCAAAAACCAGCTATCAAAATCCCCGAATGACTCCAGAAGGGACGGGTAGGTATTACCTGTTTTGAGTATGACGACCCTGGCCAAGGTGTTGCTCCCGTCAGTCTGCGATGACTGCGTTGTGGTAAACATTCTGGACGTCATCGAGGTCGTTCAGCATGTCCATAAACTTCTCGAACAGCTCAATGTCGTCGCCTTCGACTGTGGTGGTGGTCTGGGGCAGGAACTGGATCTCGTCCACTTCAAACTCCAGCCCTTCAAACGCTTCCTGCAGCGCCTGTCGCGCCTTGGAATACTCGGTGTGGGGCGCGAACACCGTGATCATGCCATCTTCGTGTTCAATGTCGGTGACATCCACATCCGCCATCATCAGTGCTTCCAGGGCCGCTTCCTCGTCGTCCCCCTTGAAGCCGAGAATAGCGCAGTGATCGAACATATGGCTGACGCTGCCCTGGGTGCCGATCTTGCACTTGGTCTTGGTGAATGCCAGGCGAACGTCACCGAAGGTGCGGTTGGGGTTATCCGTCAGGCAATCCACGATGGCCATGCAGTTGCCGGGGCCGAAACCTTCATAGCGGGCGGGAGAGAAGTCCTCTCCGGCGCCGCCCCGGGCTTTCTCAATGGCCTTCTCAATAACGTGCGCGGGCACCTGATCCTTCTTGGCGCGGTCGATCAGTCCTCGCAGGCTGAGGTTGGCTTCCGGGTCCGGGCCGCCGGACTTTGCGCACACATAGATTTCACGGCCATACTTACTGTAGACCTTGGTTTTGGCGGCGGCCGTTTTGGCCATGGAGTCTTTGCGATTCTGATAGGCTCTGCCCATTACGCTGCCTCAATGTCGTTTTCAAAAGTGCGGATTTTACTCGACTAGACAGGCTGGCGACAGCCTTATTTGTCGAGGCTGCCGATGACAACGGCATGATCACGAAATGCCTTGTTTGAAGTGTTTTCAGGCCAGTTTGGGGACCCGGCGGATGCCCTTGCGGATGCCTTGGTCGAGAGCGGAGCTGACCAGCTTGCCGGTAAACGGCACGATGTCGTCAAAGGAAATGGTGTACTGGACGCGAGTTCTGCCGTTGGCGGCATCGTCGAAGCGGATGCGGCCGAGATGGTTGCGGATGGGGCTCATACTGGAAATCGTGTACTCAATGAGCGTGCCTGGCTCGAAGGTAATGACGGTCTCTTCAAGGCCGATGGGGCCTATGCCGATCTTGCGGATGGACCCAAGGCCGTTGGGGTCGGCCTGGTCGCTGTCGCGAATGCGCTTCACCGGCGCTCCCAACAGCTTCCCGAAGCGCTCATGGTCCGCAAACAGTGCAAACACACGGTTGCGCGGCACATCAAAGGTTTCGTCAATTTCAATCTTGTAGTTCGCCATGTATGAACTCTTCAGAGACAGTTTCCAACAGGGTATCCGGTTATGTGTTACAACAAAAGTGACGTGCTGGCAATGACCGGGCGTTGGCCCAAAAGGGCTGAATGGCAGCCGAGCGACAGGTACACTGAGCACCGTGGTGCCTCAGGTATCATACCCCCAATACAGCCCGACAAGGTGCATGGACTCGCATGAACAACGATAACGAACAACCCGCACGCTCTGAACTCGCGACACCACTGAATGGCCTCTTTGCGCTCGGGATACTCTATACCCTCTACGTCGCCCACCAGATTGTCCTGCCAATTGTCCTGGCGGTCCTGACCAGCCTGCTGTTGTTTCCCCTTGTCAAAAAAGCCTATGACAAAGCCGGGATCCAAGGGTGCTCAGCTCATTGGTGTTGATCATCGTGGTGATCGCTGGTCTGGCGGGTGTTGGGGCCGCCGTCGCAACGCCTGCCCTGGAGTGGGCGCAGCAGGCGCCACAGGGGATCTCACGACTGCTCATGGGGGAGAGTGGCATTAAAAGCCAGATTGACAAGGTCAACGAATCGGCAAAGAAAGTGGAGGAGTCCATGGACGAACTGTCCAAGGACGAGAAGACCACAACCAACACTGTCGTGCTTAAAACCGACTCGTGGCGCAACCAGCTATTGACCAAGGCCCGTAACGGTGCGGCCGGCCTCGCACTTGCGCTGGCCCTGACCTATTTCCTGTTGGTGGGCGGTGACCGCATCATCCTCAACTTTGTGCGACAACTCCCGAAGCGACAGCGCCGCAACGTGCTCCAGATTGCCCGCGATTCCCAGCAACAGATCGCCCAGTATCTGGCGGTACTCAGCCTCAGCAACCTGCTGGTTGGCATCACCACCGGGCTCATCTGCTGGGCAGTGGGGCTTCCGGACCCAGCCGTTTGGGGGCTCGTTGCCGGCTTGGCCAGATTCATCCCTTATCTGGGCGTTATCCTGACCATCATCCTGCTTGCGGTTGTGTCTGCCACCAGCCTCGACACACTCTGGATAATGGCCATCGCCCCGCTCGGCTATTTGGCTCTTACCTCTACCGTCGGGTTTTTCATAGAGCCCTGGATCCACGGTTTCCGCATGGCGATCAATCCCGTCGTCATCTTCGTGTCCATCTTCTTCTGGGGCTGGTTGTGGGGCCCGGTTGGCGTGTTGCTGGCGGTCCCCCTGATGACCATCATTCAGGTGGTCCTCAAACAAATCCCGAAACTGCGGCCGATTTACAAGGTTATTGCCCGGTAAAAGCGGCCAGGGGGCCCTGACACTGCTGGGAATCTGGCCTATCCTGACCTGATATCCAGCAAAGCAGGAGCAGAACGCCCATGATCCAGAAGACCATGAAAGCCATGCTGCTCACCGGCCACGGTGGCGTCGAGAAACTGGAATACACCGAAGACGTGCCCATCCCCACCCCTGGTGCGGGAGAGGTGCTCGTCCAGGTCACCGCCACCGCCAAGAACAACACCGACCGCAAAGCCCGGGAGGGTCTTTACCCCACCAAGGATAAAGGCGACGTAACCTCCTTCCAGATGGGAGGCTCAGCCACGCTGACGTTCCCAAGAGTTCAAGGCGCGGACGTTGTTGGGCGTATCGTCGCCGTGGGGCAGGGTGTTGAGGATACGCGGATCGGCCAACGAGGCCTGCTGGACTTTAACCTCTACGCGGACGAGCGCCGGGATATCAACCTGACCCCGGACTACTACGGCCACGGCGCCGATGGTGGGTTCGCGGAATATATTGCTGTGCCTTCCGACCAGTTTCACCATGTCGAGAATGCCGGCCTGGCCGATGCCGAACTTGCCGCTATGGGCATGTGCTCCTATCAGACCGCCTTGCACATGCTCACATCCGCACGGGTAAAAGCGGGCGAGCACATCCTTGTGACCGGTGCCAGTGGTGGCGTTGGCACCGCCCTTATCCAGCTTTGCCGCATCATGGGGGCGATTCCCTATGCGCTGAGCCAGCGTGATAAGGCCGACCCTCTGCTCAAGCTTGGCGCCGAAGCCGTGCTGGACCGTTCCGACATGGACAACTTCACGGATCAGGTGCGGTCCGTCACTGGGGGGCGACCGATTGATGCCGTGATGGACCTGGCTGGCGGCGAGATGACCGACCAGTTTATCGACACCATGATCTTCGACATGAACAGCCGCGATGATTACCCAAGGCTCAGCATCGCGGGCGCCAGCGCCGGGAACGTCAGCGAAATCATGTGGACACGGATTTACCTGTATCAGGTGCAGGTGTTCGGCGTGTCACACGGCACCCGTGAAGAAGCGGAGCAATTGGTGGCCTGGATTCGCAGCGGTCAGCTGAAGCCGGTGCTGCATGCAGCTTTCAGACTTTCAGAGTTGCACGAAGCGGAACGCTACTTCGTCAATCGCAACAGCAACTACCTGGGCAAAATCGTAATCGTCCCGGATGCCCAATGGGCCGAACATGGTGCCCCGTTTGCCCTGGAGAAGTCCTAATGCGTCCCGAACTCAAACTGCAACTGATGGACACCCACGCCGGCGGGGATGTAAGCCGGATCGTGACTGGCGGGATTTGCCCGCTTCCGGGGGACACCGTGCGCGCCCAGATGGAATACCTGCGGGACAAGGCGGATGGCCTTCGCACGTTACTACTGGAAGAGCCCTACGGCATCCCGGAAATGTCCGTGGACCTGCTGGTGCCTCCCACGGACCCCGAGGCGGTCGCCGGTTATATCATCATGGAAGTGATGGGGTATCCGATTTACTCCGGTTCCAACACCATCTGTACCGCCACGGCCGTTCTGGAGAGTGGCATCGTCGCCAAGCGGGAAGGGTGGCAGAGCTTCGCGCTGGAAGCGCCTGCGGGCCTGGTCCACATCGACGCCCTTGTTCGGGACGGAGTTGTGGAAGCCATTACCTGCGGCGGGCTGCCCAGTTACATCGACACCTACCAGGCCAGCATCCACGTGCCCTCGATCGGTGACGTATCCTACAGCGTAGCCTACAGCGGCGGTTTCTACGCCCTGGTGGACGCGACGAGCCTTGGGTTTTCCCTGACCCTGGATGAAGAACGCAAACTCAGCGAATGCGCCTATCAGATAGTAGAGGCCATCCAGGCAGAACGCGGCTTCTCCCACTACACGCTGGGTGATGTCGGACCCTTACCCTTTCTCCATTTCATGGGGCCGGTTGAACAATTGTCGGATCATTCGTATCGCTCACGGTCGGCCACCTATGTGCATCCCGGAGTTATCTGCCGCAGCACCACCGGCACGGGTACTTCAGCACGGCTTGCGTTAATGAACTACGAGGCAAAATCAGCCCGGGCGACCGACTGGAGACCGTCTCCCTGCGTGAAACCGGGTTTATCGGTGAATTCACTGGCGTGCGCCAGGAAGGGGAACATCAGGTGGTCGAGAATACCATCACCGGCAAGAGCTACGTGCTTAACCGGGCGGATATCATCGTAAACTGTGATGATCCGATGGTGGACTGTGGGGGGCTTACTCACATTCTTTTGTAGCCTGAGGTTTTGCGGGCGGATACGGGGGGTGGGGTAGTTTTCTTCTGGAAAAGAAACTCGCTTTGCTTCAGACATCTTTTCCTTTACCCAGAAAATACCCAAACCCCTATCCCGGCTTATCCGGATTTTGGGGGATTCCACTCGATCAGGAAGTCGATCTGTTCCTGCTGTCGCAGGGAGTCGCGGTTGTCGCGAGTATCATGAGCACTGTCCAGGCGCAACAGGATTGGCTTGCAGTGCCCGGGCTCGAAGTAAAACCCGTTTGAGGGTGTCGAGAAACCCGTTGTTGGCATGCTGGCTGCCGGGGCGCAGCACGCACCCCAGGCACCAGCCCTCTCTTCCCAGGTACGCGGCTATCGGTGCATAGCCGTCATACCCTTTGTAGGTGTAGCTGACGCCCTCTTTGCGGGTCTGGCTGTTGTCCATGGGAATCGGGATAGGGGGGAACCAATAGCTTCCCCCCTATCCCGATTTTCGGGCTTGCCAGTGAAGCATAGCCGTGTATACCTGAAGACTACAGCGGACAAAAGTCATGATTTGCACAACCATAAACTGACTTTACAACCGAATGGATCGGCGACTTTTCCACAGAATCTGTGGATAACCTTATTGATAAAGTGCGCTGTCGGTCGTCCAGCGCAGACCTTACTTGGACCTGTCACAATCGATCATTTTTTGAGCGGGATTCAGCGTCATGGACAAGACAATCGTTCACAACGGAATAGCACGAAAGTGTAGCCTTGGCGCGGGCGTCGCGCTGCTGTTTCTGGTCAGCCTATATGCCGGTGATGGTGTTTCATTCCAAGAGACTTGGGGATGGATTTGCGGTGGCATACTGTGCGGATTTGCTGCGATTCACCCGATTTCAAAGGTCTACGAGCGTTCTGCCCAGAAGTACGGCGAATACTGCGAGGTGACGGGTCGGAGCCATATAACGATCACAGAGCGCCTGGCTCTGTATTCAAAGAGCCGCTGCACCCCACCGATGCTGTTTACGACCAGTCTCACGATGTTTACTACGGCAACGAGCTCCTAGATAGCCTCTTAGCATAGATCGCCGTAACGTAGCCGCCCAAAAGAAACAGGGCGGCCAGTCGGCCGCCCTATAACTCTGGCTCTATGCTTATTTTCTGCCTCGGCTTCCGCCGCCTTGGTTACCGCCTCTGCCTGGTAAAAGACCTCTGGTGTTCCGCATAGTCCCAGCCATGCCGCCAGCAAAGGCCGAGCTTCCGGCAGCCATACCACCGCCTACACCGCCACCACCCATGCCTCGAAGCATTGAACTTCCGGCCATGGCATGATGGACAGCCAGATCATTGGCAGAATAAAGATGGAGCTCATGCTGACAATCCGGATCAGAAGGCTATTGGTCATCTCATCAAACCAGCCTGCGTTGGTCGCATAGATCTGTAGGATCCGGTTGTCGAACCAGTAAGCTGCCGCCCAGATGGCATTGATAAATTCCAGGCTGAACCAGGTAACCGCCAATGCGAAAAAGGAGCTGAAGCCATAGCTTCCAAAAATCATGACGAAAGGAGCCGCGATGACCACAATCATCTGGAACATGACCAGCAACATGGGCCCGGCCACTTTGAACATCTGCTGTATAGCGTTGGCCTGCAGAAATTCGTTAGCTGACGTTAGAACGTTGCCCAGCTGAGTAGCGTTATCCCACATCTGGGACCAGAAGCCTTTATTCGCGTCAAAGTTATTACTCATGTCCAGCTGAGTAGCGGCCGACAGATCACTGTGGTTATTTTCAAGAATCAGCTTCAGCATCATGTCTTCTTTGACCTGGTCCGGCTCGGCCTGTTTGCTGAACACGCCAGCACCCCAAGTCTTCCAGTCATCAACAATGTCCCCGACTTCATCGTCAGGAATGTCGTCAAGAATCCTCTCCCGCAAGCCATCGCCGCCATTGTTGAACCATCCCGCAGCATTTCTCTCACCAAGCCAGACTTCTTCGCAATATGGATAGACACCGGTTTGATGGGCTGCGTCAGAATCTCGCCATGTAGGTTGTCGGGAGAATCCCTTGTTCTCATAGTTGGCAACGTACAGCTCTTTGTCCCGGTAATAGGCATCGGCGTAGCCCAACAGAATGCGACTGCCCATCCAATCAATGTCTTCCCAGGGTTCAACGTTGGTCAAAACCATGGGATTGCCTGTCACCGGATCGACCGGCGGGTTGGCCTTGTACTTGTTCACGGCCGGCTTATAGCAGGCTTCGTAGAAGTTCTGGATGTCCTTACGTAGAGTTTCATCCTGGATGGTGATATTGGATATCCTCATCAACATGAACTCGTAGTTGTTCACGCAGGTCATGGATTTGATGGAAGTGTGCGTAATGGCCGTTGAAACGGTTTCGACCAGCGTCCAGGCAACCGGTTTGTGAACCTGCCACGTCTGGAGATCACTCATAGCAGAATCAAAGCCCGTTTGGGTATTGTCTCCGGTCCCTGACGCAGTGCTGGAGGGTGTATTGGTGTTCGAGGCCGTTCCACAATCCTGAACCGTTACCTCGTAGCGAACGCCAGAAAGCGTCGTGGACATGCTTTTATAGGGAATGACGCACAACATGAGCACCAGGATCATTCCGAGCAGCGTTGTTTCCATGCTCTTGATCGTCTCACTGGCATTGCCGGCGGAATAGTTTTCCTTAAATGTACTCACGACAGCAACAATGAAAGGAATCAGAGCCACCCCGGTTCCGACGAGGACATCCCAAATGGCCTCGTACATATTCCAGCCAAACATCATTGTGTAAATTTCGAGGTAGGTATTGGCGACCATTCCGGCTATCTCCCTATGCCGAACTGTTGGATAAGTACGATCTCGACAAACGCCAGCAACAGAGCAATTTTCCACCACTGCGATCGCATGAACTTAAAGTCCGCGGCATGCTTTTCTTCCAGCGCAAGCCACTTTTCGTTCGACGTTTCGCCGCGATCCGGCAAACGGGTGGCGTAGCGAGAAATCGCTGGCCAAGCGGCCACTATGGCGACAAAAAAGGCGACTCTGTACCAGGTCAATTCGGCTATTAAGTCGAGGGATTTCACCTCCTCTGCCGAAGTATCCGTCAAAGCCGCGACAACCATGCCGATGATCATCAGGCAGCGACGCCGCCCATAGAAACCATCAGGAACTTCCGGGTTTTTTGCATCACTGAACTCCAAAGCTGTTCAAGCCGGACGGTTTGTTGCCTGACGGTAGGTTTGTGTTTTGGTAGATCCGCTCTTCGGTGCCCAGCAAATGGCCAATTGTTCTCTCTGCTACCGCCTCGCGGGTCTCAATTTCCTGGTCGAGTTGGGCCAACTCAACGTTCAGGTGATCAATCGCGTTATCAATAATGGCGATCGCGGTATCCATGTTGGCAACGTTCGGCTCTTTAACGCCCGAACGGAGCATTTGAGTTAGGAAGCGACCCTGCTCAACAAGACGTGTATACGCAATTTCGCTCGACAATTTACGCAGCATCTCTTCCTGAGCGGTTGGATTACGCTTTCGGATGGCTTTAATGACAAGATCGGTCACACGGACCCCAGGAGGCGCGGAAACCCGATTCAGGTTTTGCCAACTGAGAGCCGTAGTTCCGTCCACCAAGTCTTCGAGGTCATCGTAAAGAATCGTTTCCATGTCACGATGACGGTAGGCTAGACCTTTGCCAGGGCGGGAAGTGATTTTTTTACAGTTATCGCAGGTTCGGATTTCAGAATCGCCGACCACGGATACTGCCCAATCGGCGGCCTGAATCGGACCGCTCCAGTATTCCCAAAGCGCGTTGCCCTGCCCGTCTGCAACGGACACCGACGCCGAGTCACAGCTGTCGTTGCGATCAAACAGGACGTTGTAGCCCACCAACACAACGTCTCTTAAGGCACGGATTGGCGGCTGTCCGGCTCCACCTTTTTTGCTGTTGCAGACCCATTCTGAGCCCGCATCGCCGTGGTTAGAGCCATCCACGTTCTCTTTTGCTGCCACGGCATCACCACCAGTAGCCCCAATATTCCAGGACCAGTCCGCCACCTTGGCGTTCATCTTGAACTTTTCCCATGGGTAATCGGTGGAATCGCCCATCATCAGATTCGCCATTTCCTGACAGGACGATTCGGCGAACTCAAAGTCCATCTTGCCCTGCAGAATGCCTTGCTGAAGAAGGTCATAGAGTCCAGGATCGGCTTTTTGAATGGCCAATGCCGGCAGGGAGGCAACCGCAGCTGTCGCGCTATTAATGACGTTGTCCATCATGTTTTTGAAACCGTCCGTGAGTCCGTTCAACTGGTTTTTCACCGTCATTTTTGGATCGAACTCACCACATGCCATGTTCAAATCCCAGCCTGCACCAAAACTCAAAATCGGGATCGAGTGAATTTTGGTCGGCGGTCCAGAAATAAGCCCTCCCCCAATCTGATAGTCCATCAGTGTGTTGAGCCGGGGCGACGTTGTTTCAATCGCATTCGCGCTAGCCGCCAACGATCCCGCAAGTACCACGCCAATCCATTGATTACGATTTTTCATTGCCTTAAATCCTTATAAATCTTTTGATGACGGTCGGTTTGGAACCACTTCAGCCAGAGTGCCAAATCAAAGACGATCCCCGTCGTTGACAGCACTTGTATGCTCGCCAGAAATTCCAGACATAAGAATCGTCGTCGGAACGCTTACTCATTGAGGGTGTGGCGCCATAGGGAAACTTTTGGCATGAGCTTTCATCCTGCGGATACAACATCTGGAAGACACCGGTATCTTTATCGTTCTGATTCAGTGGACCGGGCGGCCAATATCCGTCTTCACTGGGCTGACCGATGGTGAAATAAAGGTGAGGCTCGTTCGGGCGGGTCACGAAGTGCATGGCGCGAAAAGCGGTAAGAACACCCGATTTAAGACCGTCCGCCTGGGTCAGAAACCCGCTTCTGGGAAATACACCCCCATAACTGTTGTGGCCAGATCCGAGTCTATCCATGCCGACCGCCCATGAAATCGGGTAGAAAAATTCCGGCAGGTGCCAGCGCCAGGCGATGGAGTCCAGGTTTGAGATGAAATAGGGATAGAACGGGAAGGTACGTCCTGCACAGACCATTCCAAATAGGCCCTGGGCCAGCGTGTTATAAGCCACCAGCGCTGGATTCCCGTATGAGTCCACCAATTTGAAATCGAGGTTTACATGGTCATAACGGGTAGCTTCATTGGAGCGGCCGCCTTCTACCTTGTCGACGTTGTGGTTCGTGACCCATCCAATCATGGTTGTCACCCATGAGGAATCGTTCTCAGCCATTGAGATCTGGTTTATGTCCTGGGATTCGGTCCATGGCTCCCCGGCAGCGCGGTCATAAGACTGCACCACCAGGTCCGGTACAAAGTTTTTGACCTTGATGGACGTGTCTACCCAGCAGACAAAGGCGGCACAGGTCATCCAGATGCAAGCACCACGGATTTCCCAGTCCATACAGCTCAGAGCGGCGGACATGGTCTGATCGACGATTTCAAAGGTATCGATGACGCCATCGTAGGTGTCGTTCAGCTCGCCATGACAGGCGATACATTCCACCTGGCCATCACGTTCTTCCAGGCGGTTCTGTGTGTCCGTAATGGTCGCGTCCCTGACTGCGTCCAAATCGCCCGGGTCGTAGTTCGTCCACTCGCTCGGGTAGGCAAAAGCGTTCCCGGCACTGCCAATCAACACCAGAAACACCAGAGAAATGAACGTCCGCATGTCAGTGGTTCTCCCTGCTATAGACGGCCAGAGCCGCCTTTAATGAGCGCTCGCCGTAAACCACTTGGCGGTCGTTGAAAACGATGGCCGGAAGCTTCTCGATGCCAAAGCGCATCGCAGCTTCAATGGCTCGGGCCCCTGCTTGTATTTCCTGATTGATCGCTGGCCAGTGGGCGCTGTTAAGCACCTCGCTGAAAGCGTCTCTATATGCTTTCTCGACCTTGGTGGGTTGGATCTTCTTCGGGACCAAGGCACGCATCCGTTGATTGAGCTGCTTGGTTGCGCGATTTTTGGAGTCCATGTCGTACACCTCAATCTGCACCCGGTCAGACAAGCGCTCGTCCTGCAGGACAAACTGATCATTGGTTTCAAATATCCGGATGGTCTGTATGGAGTCAGCCGCGAGCGTTGAGGCACTGACAAGCACCGTAACGACAAAACCCAAGGATTGAAGCAGATGACGATTCATCAGTTGTCCTCCTCCGCAACGGTCGCACGAAGGGTTTCCATTACTTCTTTGGCAACAACCCGCTGGCCCTGCTCGCTCTGGAGTTTCTCCAGGCGCTCGAGAGTGACCCGGGCTTGAGACATGGGATTATTCGCCGCCGGTACCGGATCGGCCGGTTTCGGAGCGATGCCACGGTAAAAGTCGATCATCTTGCCGACATACTCCGCAGCTTCGACTTCCGTGATGCCGAACTTGCGCATGTATTTGGCACGCTCGGTTTTTTCATCTTTTTCCGTGCCCGCCAAGGACAGGTAAAGCGAGGGCGGGACGTTCCGAAACAGGGCTTCCATGTTTTCGGACAGAACAACGCCCTCGGTGTACTTCTTGGGCTCTTTCCGAGCAGAAAGCATGAGCTGCTTCTGCTCAATACTGAGGTTTTTGAAACGCGCAATTTCCTCGATTTCGTCCTGAGGCATGACCAGGGCAATCCACCACTCGATCATGTTGAGCATCTTGCGGGCGGAGTTAGGGAAGTCCCCCATGTTCTGAGTCGCCACCCACCACCAGGCACCAAGCTTTCGCCACATCTTCACGACTTTGACCACGAACGGCGCCAGCAGTGGATTTGTGGTGATAATGTGCCCTTCGTCTGTCAGCATCACGATCGGACGCTCGTCGTGCTGATGCTTCTCGGCAAGGTTGTTGATCCGCATCATTATTGAGGTGTAGGCGATCGCCAGCTGAGCGTTATAGCCCTCCCGGGCGAACGTCGCCAAGTCTACGATAGTCACGTCGGTATCCGGCCAGCCGTCTCCATCTGTATTGAAGACCTCGCCCTCGAACCCATCACAGAACATCCTTAGGGATTCCCCCATTTCGAAGGCACGGGACTGACGGTGTTCCGGGTAGGCCGGATCTTTGGTGATCATCCGGAATCCTTCCGAGACATCCGAAGTCATGGTGCGGCGGCCTTCTGACCTGGCGAGCTTCGCGCCATTGAGAATCGCATCCCGGATCATCCGCCGGTCTGCTCGGGTTAGCTTTTTCGCCTCCTCCTCTTCACCGCCGGTGATCATCAGTGTGGCGACAATTTCCATCTCACCCATAATGTCCCGCTGCTCGTCACCCTCGTCGTCCGAGCCCGAATCCTCATCCATCATCATGTTGGCCAGAACGTCCATGGCCGCACGGGCGCGAACATCCTTGCGCTCTGCTTCGGTCAGTTCGTCATAGGACTTAGTGATGTCACCGATGCGGATTTTCTCGGGGATGTGTGCGATCAAGTCGTCTTCGCCAACCAATGCAGAATCAGAGACGATTCGCGAGCCAAGCAGATCTTCCTCATCTTTGGACAGCATCTGATCGGCGTCGACGAAAGGCGGCAGCGATACCCCTGCCCCAGGCTTGAGCTGAATCTTATTTACAGACAGGCCCTGAGACGCGAAATAATCAGCCAGCAGACCAAAGCTGTTGCCGGCCTCAACTATGAAAAGCCGCGGTCGCTGGAGTGCCATGATCTGGGCAGACATGTTGGTGATGTGTGCCGACTTGCCGGCACCGGTCGGGCCAAGAATGAGGCCATGCGCGTTCTTCTTGCGGTCATTCCCGTTGAACGGGTCGTAGGACACCGGCTCGCCACCGCGATTAAAGGCGGTCTGCCCCGGATTACCGGTACCGCGATGCCGCCCGAAAAGGGAGGCGAGGTTTGCCAGGTGTTGGGCCCAAACCGGACGGGTCGCCTTGAAATTGGCGTCCATGCTGGGCTCGTAAACCATGGGCAGGTTGTAAATGTACGCATCGAGGCCAAGGGATTCGTCTTCTTCCCGAACCGGCGCGAGCTGATTCGTCAGCAGAATCGTACTGGCCGCGTTGGTTTTTTTGCGCAGGTCTTTCAGGTTTTCGCCACGCAGGTAAACACACATCATCGAGCGATAGATCTTGTGCTTGTTACCCATAAGAGACTTGGCAACTTCGCAGTCTTCGCGCGTCATCGTTGCGTCGACGGACTCACCCTTGGATTTGTCCTGAATCCGGTTGATATGGTTCTGAACTTCGTCCTGAGGCGTGACGATAATGGTCGTTGCGATCATAGTGCCTGGCGGCATCTTATCCATCATGCAGGAAGCTTTGCCGGTTGATAGGCCGTCCGGAGTGGTCGCACTTACTTCGCCGGCGATCTGGCCGATCTTGGGCGTCCGACGAATCTTGTGCACTCGTAAACAGCGGTGTGGGAGGCCATCAAACCACCAGGTTTGTGACGGGGCATCAGACTTTGGCAAAGCAAAGAACAGGCTTTCAGCGAAATCATCACCGGCCGGCAAACTTTCCTCGTCTGGGTAGGACGCCAGTTCAACGAACTTCTGGCGATCTCCGTCGGTAAGCTCCGGACGCGGATTGAACCACTTCAACAGCCATTCATAAACTTCCTTTCCGCCATTACGAACCAGGCCAATTCCAGCATCTCGGAAAGCAGCATCCAGCTTTTCGATAGTGTCATTGAGCTCTTCTTCCGGTGTCATGCCCGCGTAGGATTTCCACTTCTCGGGCAGTCTCCGGTAGACAGCGAGTTTGATCCGGCGCTGGCCACCACTCCAGGGCGCATCGAGAACTTCTTTATCCTCGAACAGTCCGCCTTCCTTACAGATTCCGCGCAGATGGATTTCCATCGTTCTCAGCCATTCCTGAGTGAACGATGAATCCCGGCAGTAGTGCTTCGGGTAGAGACGCAATTTCTGGATGTAATCTTCCAGGTTGTCGTCATCATAGGTGTACTGCTGGATGATCCAGGGCCCTGCGGTCATTTCCTCGAAGCAGTCCTGAAGGGCGTCCTGAATCATATCCCGTCGATTCTGCAACCAGTTGTAGGAACGACCTTCTGTGGCAATCGGGATGATGTCGAAAACAGCACCTACGCTTTTCCCGTCATCCAACAGCATCGTTTGAGACTCGCTTTGGAATTCATACCAAGGCAGTTTCTCAACGAACGATGAGGGGCGGCGGTAAATGCGCTTTACCGCAGTTTTCGTGAGTGGTTTGCGCTGCCCTTCCCCGTCATTACTGGCAGTCTGGATTTCGACGTTCGGTTCCACCGGTTTCTTCGGTGCCGGCACCAGAATGTCTTTAATTGCCTTGGCTAAGTCCACGGATTACGCCTCCTGTCCTTGCGCTATCTCGGGTGCAGGGCTATCAGCCGTGGCTGGGAAGGCGGCCTTATCACCTTTCCGATCCCACACCCGTCCCTGAATCAAATATGCGGTTTTCGTTCTGCTTGTCTGCGGAAGACCTACTTTCACTGTGTTTGGGTTTACGGCTCTCACCCTTCAGTCTCCGAATCGGTTCCCAAGATCAGAAAGCTCTCCGGGAAGCGCATAATGGTCCTTTTCCCACATTCTGAATTCGGTCAAATAACCCGGAATTGGAACTTCGTCCTGGGTCGCCAGATGCGGACCAACGAACATGTACATTTTCGGGTTCGGCAGCATTCTGAACTTGCTCTGCAACTGGGTTTTCTCGGTGCGAACGTAGTCACTGAGCTCCACATCGCCCTCGATCATCGGGCGGCGAATTAGCGACCGGGTATCAATGAGCTTGCCATCCCCAATTCCGCTCATGTGCTGGCCATAAACGGTTGCCATGTCCCTGTCGGGCTGCGGAATGAAGTTGTCCTTGTTGGCGCAACCTGCCAACGAGAGGCTAATCAAGCTGGTAATCAGAACGGCGCGAGAGGTCTGCATAGTGATTTACCTTTCTTCCTTCAGGGTCATAGTCGATAGCGATTTGCTCAGTCACATGCACAACAATCTCAGTGCCTGGTTCTACATAAATCGCGTCAAAAGAATTGCTCTGGCGCTCGTCCAGCCAGTCCGTGACTTCATCCAGACCGCTGGAAATGGCATCGTTTCGGGCGACAACAGTCGGATCCCCTGTCAAAGCCTGGGTCGAACCGCCAAAGGCATTGGTTTGTGTGGCAAATTCGGCGTCAGCTTTCGCCTTTGAGTAGGAACTAGCCGCTGTGAGCCCGATTGCTGCGCGAGGTAACTGGGTGCGTTTGTGATACGCTTGCCGGTTACACAGGGGATGCCATACTTGTCAGAGAACCAGGCGATAGGCTCAGCCCCGGAGGCTCCGGGTTCAGGAAAGGTCACCAGAGTTCCGTCCTGGAATGTGAACGTCATGCTCTCGATCTGGCCGCTGACGCAGGATAGAGTCCAGTCGCCCTTGGCAATGCCGGACATTTTGATGCCGTTCAGGCCGGGGATTTTGATTCCGTTCGAGGACAGGTTTTCTGGTCCCACCATGATCTTAAAGGGGTATGGATCAACTACCTGCCTCCCACCGGAATCCGGCCCAGCATCGCAGTCATGGAAATTGATCCGAGCAGAGTCGCGTTGTCCGGAATCGTGTAAGCCTTGATTGACCGCTCTTCCTTACTCTTTTCGGTTGCGTTCCGCGCGATGCCTGCGGCCGGCGCCGGCAATTCATCTGGGTTCAGCGAGAAATCGGGCAAAGAAATTTTCGACGGATCCGTAGGATCGACTGTTGCCTCTAGCGGGTTCGTCCACACCACCTGGTCATAGTCCACCGGGGATCCGGTTTGATCGTATCCCAGGCCCGTCGGGATGCCCGCTGAATTGATGTCATAGCCATTGGCAGAGGTCTGGCTGCTTTCCTCCTGGCCTTGCAACTCTTCAAGACGCTTCTCCAGGCGAGCAACAAGGCCGCGGGTTAGATCCTGTGTGTGCTCAAGCTCACGCTGCTTTGCTTCGGCGTCACGTTCAGCATTCTGAAACCGATTTTCGATGCGCCCTTTAAGGTTGCCTTCCATCTTGAGCAACTTAGAGATTTCCTGCTTCAGGCGCTCGTTTTCTTTCTGTAGCTTGACCGAATCTTCGCGGACAGCGCGCGTCTCTTTCGTCAGTGTTCTCATGGTTTCAACCGGCGTATCGACGTCCACCCCGAATTCATCTTTCAGGTAATCGTCAGCCAGCGGATCTACTGCAAGCCCGTTGTCGACAATGGCTGGGCCCGATTCAATGGCGGATAGACCCTCCAGTTCAGAAGCTGAAGCAACCGCACCGGCCTGAGCCTCGTCGGATTTACCACCTTTCATAATCACCACGAACAGGACGGCAACAACGACAACCGCAAGACCTTTGATCACAATGTTTGCATTCATGTCGTGTCCTCAGTTCTTGGCGTTGATGATGGACTGAGTTTCCTGACGCAAATCCTGGTAATGCGTCCACGGATACAGGGTTTCCTTCAGAGGCCGCTCTGAAATCAGGTAGAGGATGGTGCTGTCTCCCGGAGTGCCGTTCGGCTCCAATGAGTGGTGCTGGAAGGTGGCATGGGAGAACGGGAGGTTCAGATCCAGGTAATCGAGTCCAATAGCACGGTCGGAAATGTTGCGGACGTACATCGCCGCGAGGTAATAGCCGCCACCGCTGTAACCAAGGACCGGCTTGGAAACCGTGGCGTAACGCGCGTCACCTTTGAAAATGCGAACCGCTCCTTTCACGCCAAGCGTGATCTCGGAGATCCCGGCGTGATCCCGGTGAAGTCGAGTCGGACCATAAAGGCGCTGCGCGGCATGGCGTGTCAGATCGATCGGAGTGACTCGCTCCACTGGCTCAGGCATCGCCGCTACAGCTTCCGCCTCCGGAACCTCGTTGTCCGTTTCCAGAACAATGCGAACTTCCTCAAGCTCTTCCGCGTTTTCGGGCGCTTCGGTCGAAATCAGATCGAGCAGAATGACCTGACCGTCGGCCATGCGACGGACCTGGACCCGCTGCTTGTCGAATTCCTCATACGGTTTGAAGTGAACAGCACCTTGGGCCGACTGGACGCGGAACAGCTGCTTCATCTGCTGCCCTTTTGTCACTCCAACCTGGACATGTGAACCGAACTGGATCGACCGTTCCTGGCCTTTATGTAGCTCGATCGTGACCGGCAGGTTTTGGTAATGAATGATCTCTGTTGCCGTGACCGACCCGGCCATGAAACAAATGATTAAGGATTTCAGGATGTACTTACGCATGTCACTCACCCAATTCTGGAGATGTAGTGTTGGTGTTTTGGACGTCGTCGTTCTCGACAATGGCTCCCTCAAGACGACGCGGTTTTTTGTAGAAACCGTCCAAGGCAAGGCCCCAAAGATTGCATTCGGGGTCAACATCCCAGCGAACCAAGCGGATTGGGTAACGGACAAAGATGTCTTTCACGATTTCTGACCGGAAGGTTTCCTTTACGTTGACGTCGTAGAAGGCCACCCAACTGTCTTTGGATTCGGTGTACACACGCTTGGGCGTGTATGGGCGATCAGGCATTTCCTGCAGTGCCCGGGTGCGGGTCAATTCATGATCGAGCCGACGTTGCTCATAATCGCGCTCGAGTTCACCTTTAAACCGGGGGGTGATGTAGCAGCTCAGTCGTTCAATCTGCTGCTTGTAATCGTCCTTGCCATCGACAGGCCAGTTATTCATCTGCTGCCAGATGTAATAGCCGAATGCGTAGACGTTGAACGGATGCCGCTCGTTGATGCCACGAGTGGAGCCAGAGCGCAGGTCAGGCGGAATATCAATCTTGATCCGCTCCGGGGCTTCTTTCCATCCGAGGATGCTGTAAATCAGGGCGATCGCGAGAATCCCGACAAAGATTCGCAGTGTCAGAATGTGAGCATCCCGTCCGTCGAGAGCCTTTTTTAAACGCGCCACTCTCAGTCCTCCGTTTTGGTTTTAACTTTCACTACCGTTCTCTCGCGGCGTATGTCCCAAGCCTGAGAGGTCTCGATGTAGTCGAAATTGATAAAGCTGAATTTTTGCTGTGCGATCTTTTTGAGATAGACGATGTGCAAACCATCTGGCCGGCGGCGCTTCAGCCTGTGAGGTATCTGCCAACCAGCAAAAGCGAGACGATGGCCATACCAACACCGATACCGACTCCGAAAAGTCCCCATCCGAATGGCAAGAGAAGAAGAACGGAAACGGGGATCCAGAAGACCAGGCCTGCGATTATCAGCACGACCACTTCCGTGTCAGTCAGGCCCCGGAAAACGACCGGCTCTTCAATGAGCCGGTCTGGGATGAAGTCGATTTCTCGACCCTTCATACCGATCTTTTCCATTAGAAAATCACGGTAGCCGCTTGCGTCAGGAGGTAGACCACGAAGACAAGCAACAAAACGCCCATGCCACCGTGCATACCCATATCGCCCCAGGTCTTCTTGCCTTCGCCAATCTCGTTGTAGGTCGCAATCATGTTCTTGGCGACAGCCAGAAACGCGATGGTGCCGAGGATCAGACCGAGGACGATGGCGATATCAAAGGCGTAACCTTTAAGCAGACCGATATAGTCGCCCTGGGCCGGTGCGTTGGTCGGGTTAGCGGTGGCTGGCAGAGCTGCCTGAACCTGAGTGCCGAATGACAGGAACGCCATTGCCGCAGCTGCTTTCATTGCCGTGTACTTCTGCATTGCTTGTTTCATTCTGGATTTCTCCTAGTTTTTGGGATGGTGCTTTTTGGGTACTGCTAGGGTTACTGCGCTGGTCAGTTGATGATTAGGAAGAGCATCACGAGGAGAACGAAGACCGCCCGCGCCCAAATGAAGATCATTTGTCCGGACTTAATCTCCTCGTTCGCCCAGTTTTCGTAGGCCTGCATGCAGGTCCAGGCGATGAACGTAATCACTGCGACAACGGCAATCATTTGGGCCAAGGTCAGAAGGTTCGCTGCTGTCATCCAGCAAGAGGCGGCACCATTGCAACCAGAGCCATCCTGAAACCATTGATGCTGATCAGGACTCATTGCTTGTGCTCGGTGTAGTTGACGCTGAGAGCGTCGATGGTTGACGGAACCACTGGCTCCATGGGTACTGTCAGGTGATGCGTAATGCCGTGCTGGATCTTTCGCAGGTCACTCAACAGAATCTCGTAGTCAAACTGCGTCCGGTCAGAAGCATTGCTTCGGGCGCGAGCGTTCAGAACCAGCGCCTCCAGAGCCGCCAACTCGGACTGGATGTTTGAGAGCGCTTCACGCTCCGCCCAGATGTCCGCAGCTGCATTTGTGCTGGTCGCAATCAGGCTGGAAAAAAGAATCGTTTTGAAAACTCTCATCGTGATCTCTTATCTGGTGAGTTCTGATGAGAGCGATTTAATCAGGCACACTTGTAAAAAGGCTGATCAAAAGGTCACAGGTTGGTGACCTTTTAAAAGGGGAGGAAACGTGTGTGGACGTTGATCGGAATTGCGCCCATAGATGGGCTAATTGTGCGTATTAAGTGGATCGTCAAAGGTAAGAAACGCTCGATATGAGCCGGACTTGCGAGCACCCAGCCGGAGTTTCGAGAAAAACCCCTCGTAATGAGGGGCGAGGCTTGCAGAGGTTCAAACAATACTCAGAGGTACTTTTTGAATTTCGAGCTCATCACCATTAAACACAGTCCAAACAGGACAGCGAATGGTGTGATCATATAGTTCGGATGGATGGAACTGGGAATCGCCAGGTATAAAATCCACGCGAGGGCAAGAGTCGGAATCGCAAACTTTTTCGCCCAGTGATAGACATAGCCAGACTCATTTCCACCGCGCCACCGCCTTAAGTCACGCTGCATCAGTCCGTCACAGACGCCAACGACCCCGAATAGCACGAAAGCCGGCATAGAGAGCATTAGCACCGCAATCCGGACGAAGAACATGATCAGGATATATATGGCCGCCATCAGGTACTCATAATATTCGGCGATCACGCCCTTCATCATCAGAATAATCTGACCGTCGTTGGCGTCGGGTGTTCTCACCGACTGCAAACTGTCCAGCAGGCCAGAATCGACAAATAGAAAGCTGACCACTTTGGTAATGGTCGAGCTTGCGGAATTCACAGCGCCCTCATTTGTTTGGTCTTTCGAGTTCAGCGATTCACTCAGATAGCCGATCTCCTGGAACATCATCTCTTCCGCATTTTTGTAGGTGGGCTCATCCTGGAAGAAGCCCATGTTGATCCACTCTATGACGATCGACATGAACGCACTGAACAACAGCAGGCCAATGACTTTCAGAATCAGATCGATTGATTTGCCGACAAAGCCACGCTTCTGAGCGGGATGTTCCGATTTACCCTCTGGCATTTGTCAGTTCCACCATTGCTCAGCTGTATGATAGTTCCGATCCATTTCCCGGGTCAGAGCCTGCATGTTTTCCGGCATATCATCGTCATCGTCCTCAACGGGTAACGGAAAACGAACCTTCCAGAGTTGACCGCCATCCAGAAGACAAAATGCCTGACCTTTTGGCAGCGCAGTGATGTGACCGGGCTCGAGCATCGGGACCCGCAGCATCGAAATCCGGTCCTGGGTGCTTGAGGTAAAGTCGACGCTTGAGTCTGTGTCGGACGAGTCATTGGCACCAGAGACAGTCATAATCTGGGCAATTTCGACTTCAGGCAGTTGATTCGTCAGCAGCTCGGCCGTGTCCTTTTCCTTTACCCTAAGCATAATCAGGTTGTTGAAGTTGCCCTCAACCTGCCGTGCCTTGGCGACATTTCCGAGTCTAGCTTCGAGGTCCTGCCGAGACTGAGAATAAGCAGTGATCTGCATACCCGATCCACCGGACTTGTTGACCATCGGCAGAAACTCATCTCCGATCAGGTCAGAGAATTCGTCGGCGTGAAGACAAACCTTTGGAAGTGAATTGGCCTGACCCTCAAGCATTCCGTGTTCAAAACCATGCTTGTAGATATGGCACAGGTGCTTACCAGGTCCGAGAACATGGAATTCCCCACTGCGGAGGAAACTTCCGTATCGCTCATGGCATCCAGCCCAACGTACACGATGCCTCGCTTCCGTATGATCTGGGTCCAGTCGAAAATGGGCCGCTCGTCGGTAACGTCGAAATAATCAGGGGCGAGCAGCTTCCCGATTTTGCCGGTCGTCAGCTTTTCGAGAAGCGGCAGAAGACTGGCCACGAGCTTGTCGAAGTAGGTTTTGTCGTACCGCAAGGCGGATAGAAGGCCGTGAAGTACCGGATCGCTGACGTGCAACTGTTCAACGTACTGCCTCAGGGCCTCTGTTCGGGGATTGGCGTGCTTTGCAAGTCGGGGGTTGGCCTTGTATTTCTTCTCGGCGTCGCCTGTCATCGCATTGATGTCCTCGATCCAGCCTTCTTCACCATTCCTGGGCAACCACCAGTCCATGTATTCGCAGAACAGCGGTTCAATGTCCGTCACGTACCGAAGAATGTTGTTGTAATCCGGACGCTGCCCCAGGCTTACCAATGCCCGGGCGACAATGTTAATGAAGCGCCATGCGAATTCTTTAAACGCGGCACTGTTACCCTCGGCTGAAAGCTGGCCAGAGATACGACCGGCGATCTCAGTGATCCTCGAAAAATTTCCGACTGCGTTGTAACGGGCGGAAGAGTCCGGAAACCCAAGGTGGAACATGTAGAAATCGTCTTCCCGCCCTGCCCTCTTGGCAGCCATATACATTCGTGTGAGTAGTCCGGCGTCAGATTTTGGATCCAGCAGAATTACTGGCCCGTCGTTCCTGCGAATGTCCTGCTCGATCAGGATTTCAGCCAGCCGACTTTTACCGACTCGTGTGGTTCCCAGGCAAAGGGTGTGTCCCACCCGCTCTGACATCGCCAGCAATACCTGCTTTTCTTCAAGCTCGACGGCGTGGGTTACGGGATTGCCACCCACGGCCGGGTATGGGCGAACAGGATTCAGAGGGTGATCTTTACTGGTCAGATCTGCGATCCATTGGAGCTTCGACCCTTCCAGTTTGCGCTCCAGCTCACGCGCGAAGTTGTTTATCCGGGACGGACGGATGTACTTGGCTGAGATGGGCGCCATGGTGTCCTTCAAACGCTGGGTATGCGTCTGGGTCCAGCGAAACCCTTGTCCGAGGTAAAGGTGATTCTTGAAACAGGGGATCTGGTCAGAAGACATGGCGAAACGCGGCAACCGCCTCAGGTTTCGCTGATACTTGATGACGCTGGACCCCTGGTAAAAGCGATAGAGTCCAAAGACAACCAGAATGACAGCAGAAGTGTAGGCGACACTCGGAGTCATCATCAGTAATGAGGGGGCGGCCAGGCAAATGCCGGCCGCACATACGCTGACTGTTCCGGAATAGAATTCAACCGGCGGGCGAAGCAAAGCCTCGAGCGTCTGGGTGGCCATCAGCGCATCACTCCATTCTTATCAACAAAGAACGGGTAGTGCCGCAGGTTGATGGCTTTTGCCATCTGCTCGCCATTGGTCGCCTGTAGCAAGATTCCCTCACCTGCCACGGACTGCAAATGATTCATCTCTTCGACAGTCGCTACGTTCACCACCAAGCCAATGGCCCGCTTCTCTTTCAGGAAACGCCGGTTCTGTTTGAGCCAGTTAATGGAAACGGAGTCGTAACCGATAATGAACATGGGCCGGCTCAGCATGTCATAACGAATCCCAGCGGCCTCTTGAGGACCGACCCTGCCCACAGTTAATGACGGTGACGAAACAGGGAGATTCGAGACCAAAAACCTTTTGCCTCGGCGTTCATCCTTCAGTTTCTGCAGTTGCTCTTTAAAATCGGAATCTGAAGGAAGGAATGGTTCTGCGGACTGGCCGCCAAAATCACCAATAACCTCGAGTTCATAGAATCCCTTGAGCTGCTCTTTCATGGTTCCAGCATGGACCGGAAGAACAAGTGCTGAGGCCAACGCAATGCCTATTGCTGCTTTTTTCAGATATTGGCCCATAAGCGTATGACTCTCTCTCTGTATGCATTGGCGATTTGTTTGTCTTTCGGGCGCTGCGCTGGCCGGTGATAGCAACCAATGGCCAGCTCCCATGATGAGCATTCCGGTCGTTCGAATTGTTCACGAAGATGTTGAGCCGCTGCCGTGAGATTCAGGTAGGGATCAAAAGCGTCCCAAAGTGAGCGGAACCTTTCTTTATGCCAGCGCCAGTTCATCTGCCCCAAGCCCACGTCAAAGTGGTAATCCCCCGCCTTGACCAGGCCGTCTGCAAACCGGAAAGCCGCTTCGCGTGTTTTGAAGAAGTGCGCCTTTCCACGATGGTTGATCGTCCAGGGCCAAGGCAGTGTTCGGTTTGCATGCTCAGTCCGAGTTCTGGACTCATTCAAAACTATGGCGAAGAAAAGTTTTGCCGGTACCTTCTGCTCCTGACTGACCAACTGATACATCGGTGGAATTTGGGAGGCATGAACGTCCCCCCACAAACCGGCACCGATCAGAAACGCCAAAAGGTATTTCACCGCCCTACCCTCACTCGCCGTATTCGGTGATGTCGCCCGATGCGACATTGAAGGTTCGAACCGCAGGGAGGTTGTCGAGATCAACGCCAAACTCTTCAGCCTTCCCAGACTCGAAGTTGAGCGTGACTTTCCGCGCTCGGACAATTTCCGGATCGATCTTCATGTGGCGTGCCCACTTGGAAATGGACTCCGCTGAAGCACCATCATTGAAAAAAATGTCCAGACGAGAGTTTCGAGACACAGATTTTCTGACTTCGCTGACCAGGTCTTCGCAATCTTCGAGGCAGAAGTCGTTTACAAACAGAGCAACGTGAGTCGTGGTCGCGTTGTACTTCTCATTCCACTCCTGCTCCCAATGAGGAGCATCAATCACGACGGGGTTTTCGCCGAACAAGTCCTTGGCCGCTTTCATGCGTTCCACTTCGAAGCTAATTCCAGTTCCATGCGCCGAGATTCGACCTTCATCCAGATCATGGCGTAGCGTTCACGCTCAGCAGGGTCCGTCTCGGAAACGCCGAGAGCCGTGAGTGGATCGAGTCCCGGAGACCAAATGCCTCGCGGACCCGACATGATCTTTTTGTACTTGATCCAGTCAGACTCTTTGAGCATCCACTGCTTAGCCAGAGACCGTTCTTCATCCGTCAGTTGCATGCCGGACTTCTGATCGAGACTCGATTGCGCCTGAGAGGAAACATTCCCCATCGAGCGCGTGTCTGTCGGAGTCTGTGCTATCGCAATGTCAGCCGTTACTACGCTGACCAGAAGAGAAGCCAAGAGGGTTTTGCGAATCATGAATTACCCCTCGCAATCGACCATGACTGTCGAGACTTCCCGTCCTTCCGTTGATCGGGGCTGACTCAGTCGGCGACCAGGACCGGCTGATCGCAGCCCTCTACTTTCACCGGTTCCGATGAAAGATTCGAAATGTAGTAACCACTATCTGTTGGAATGAAAATGCCCCGGGCAAAACTCGTGCTCTCGGAAGCAACCTCAGAAACGTTTTCGGCTTGTGGTGCTGTGTCCTCATGCATTTGCTGATCAGCAGCGTTGAAATACATTCCGCCTCCAACAGCCACAACAAAAAGACCTGCCAATGTGATTGGTTCCATCTCTTAACCCTCCACGCTCAGGCGTCGAACTTCGAGCCGGCTTTGAAAACCGCCTCACCATTCACGGCACCCTGAAGTTTCCATCCTCGGTAGTAATCACCGACTTTGAGGGGAACCCAACCACCTGATGAGTCCTGTAGAACGACGTAGGGCTCAACACCCCACATGTCGATACTGGCAACCGTGGCACCCTCCAGTGTCTGGACTTCTGCAACTGGCTGAGGCGCTGGCGCCGGTACGGTTTTAACGACAGTCCGTGCCGGTCGCTCACTGAGGGTTTTGACTTTCTTGCTGACGACATCGATATCGAGGCGGTGCTCATCAAGGATTCCCCGATGGTCTCCTAACGTGGTCCTGATAGCACCCAGTTCATTTTGGATGCTGTCCAGCTTGGTAGACATGGTTGCCAGGTCTGACCGGAATTGTTCAATGTCGGAGATGCGAGCGGTATTTGCAGAAACAGCAGACTGTGTCTGTGCAAGACTCTGAGTGATCTCGCTGTCCTGAGTTACCAGATCCGAGATGGATTCCTGCAGGCCGAAAACCGTTTGCCGGATCTGACTGTCGCTATCGAGCTGCTTAAAGCCGATCACTCCCGCAACGCTGAGCGCCAGTAGCGAAATGACCAAGGCTGAGCCACTCAGCAATTTCCCACCACCTCCTGAAGTTTTAGGTGCTTTCTTTTTGGAGGTTTTGGCCTTTACGGGGATTGGTTCTGGCTCAACTTTGGATTCGCTCTTTGAGCTGACGGCTTCCCGAGACTCAGCCACCGGAAGATCCAGATCGAAATTCTCCGGTTCATCCTCGGATTGTTCGGGGCCGGCATCACGAAACTCGCTTGTCGCGACTCCAGCTTCCTCGAATGCGTCATGAGCCTCGGGCAATGCTACTTGCTCAGGCTCCCTGTTCTTGGCGGCCGGTGAAATACTCTGCACGATACCCTTTTGCAGTTTGCTCATGACTTGCCTCCCAGCTTTTCAGACAGCTCAAAGGCAACCTTGCGATGAACAGGATCTACGATCAGCTCGAAGGCTTCGCCGGAAAGGGTGTTCAAAGCGCGGTCCAAGGTCATCGGCCCAATAGTTCGATGAATGGCTGGGAGAGGAAGATCGAGGAGCACCTTAGCCTCTTCACTTAGTACAGAGGCATCTGCCAAAACGTAGCCTGAGCGTGCCAGGAGAAATTCAACGGTTTGTCCTACGGAATTGATTGATTGAGGAACCCGAGTGCGAATAACCACCTTCAAGGGATTCAGCTGATCAACTGGCGGAATATTTTGAACAAACGAATACCGGCCAGTTTGCACCCGCTCCACTTGTTCACGTTCTGCCTGGTCAGTAGGAATGACTGATTCTGCGTATGCTGAGACAGAGAGGCAGCACAGCAAAGCAAGGGGTAAAACTTTCATGGCAAAAACCTCTGAATAGAATTCAGGGGTAGCCTATGGGGTTTCCCTATTGAATTGCGGTTTAAAAGGTCACGGGTCGATGACCGTTTATTCTTGCCCTCTGCAGAAAAGAAAAAAGCACCCCAGTGGGTGCTTCGCTGTATTCGAGGCCGGGTATAGCGAAACCCGATTTTGAGGCTGATCCGGAAATGGGGCGGTGGGATCGTTGTTCCCCCAATATTTTCGTGCGTGCTTGTAGCGATCGCACGGCATGGCTAAAAACCACACAAAAGCCACTCGTCTGGCGTCCTATCATCACTGCAAGATTTGCTTGCCGGCTAACCGAGTCATTAACACAGATGAAGCTAGGCCGTGAACGCTAACCGGAATGCCCTGGAATTATCCAAGGCATTCGGGATAGCGAACGCGGTCCAAGGTTGGCAAAGAGGAATCTTTACCTGGTCAGCTCACAGTTTCTGAATTGAGGAGTAGAGATTAGCAAAGGGGAAAACTTTGCAGCTGAGCCCGGGGGCTTGGTGATGTTTGAATTCTTGCAGGTCGCCGAGTATTTCGCAACTAGAACTCTGCCGCCCTCAAATCGACCAGTTCTGATTCCGATTGCTCGATCGCATCAATAAAGCCTTTCAAGAGTCGGAGGTTTGCATTCAGGTAGATCAATTCCTCTTCGATGTCTTTGAGGTGTAGCACCTGGTTCGGATCGAAGACCTTGAGATAGTCCGTCACGGTCTTAGCATGAAGGCGAACGTATTTCCGGTCTCGCTTGGATGACCGAAATCGCCAGAAATATTTGGTAGTGGTTCCATCCGATCTACCAGCAATAGTCAGCTCGAAATCCTCCCCGAAATTTGAAATCAAATCGTCCCTGAGTTCAGCAGCTCTGGCATCGAGCCGATCGCGAAATCGTTCGATATCCTTGCGGTACAAGTTTCGCCTCGCGCCCTCATTATCCTTAAAAGGTATTAGTAAATTTATATTTAAAGGGATAGTCACCGAAATTCCTCTCCTGATCCAAGCACTGATAATCGGTTCTGATCCAGCACTATTGCTGGTTTCGATCCAAGTTTCGGCCGGTTATGATCCATACGTGAAACAAAAAAAGGGCGCGACCTGAGGCACCCAATGATGTCGCCTAACACTCCCCGGGAAATCAGGCTTCTGTTTCCGCCTCTGCTTTTGCCAGCACACTGTCCAATTTGGATTCCAACTCTGCGTTCACCTGATTTGACGAACCGGTCTTTTTCTCTGATTTTGAAAGATCGGCGCCCAGAGTATTCAGTCGCGTTTGTGGAAGAGATGGTGCGTTAGGCGATCTAGTTGTGCCTTCCAAATAACCCTGCTCCAATTCACCCATGAGCTCTTTTGCTTTCTGAGCTCGCTGATTATTGGCCGCCATGTCGTCGCGGCTGACCCCGGTGTGTCGGTACTTGTAAACCAGGTGCAGAACTCCTCTGACACGTTTCTCTACTCGAGCCAAAGTCTGAAACTTGGTTTTAGTCTCAATAAGGCCGATGTGACTAGCCAGCAAAATCTTCAGAACAATCTGATCCACCTTTAGGAGCTGGTAAACAAGCTGAAAACCGAGACGTGAAGCAAAACGGACTGGAACTACCACAGGATTTTTCGAAGCCACATTTGGAAGCCTCATCGCTGATGGGACGTTTTCCTTGATGAACTCTTCGATATCAGCCAATTCAGCATCGAGATCCTCCGACAAATGCTCAATGCCCTCTTCAATTTGAGCAAAGTGGAAGTCCGCGTAGGGATCGTCTTCTCGTATTGCCTGTTCGAGCGAACGTACTCGTGAACAGAATCCAGGAAGCCCAAGAATGCCATGCTTCTTTTCAGTTTTTTCCCGACCTTGCCAAAGCCTTAGCGCAGGTCGTGTTGCCAATTCGATCTCAATGTCCTGTGTAGGAGCAATTGATGCCATTTTTGATGTTTTATCGGTCATTTTCTGCTCCTTAGAATGCGACTTGTAGGTTACGAGTTTGAACTGGAATCGAGCCGTTGTTCTTTGACTGATTCATTACCTGCTCAATTTCTTTGATCTCCCGATAGATCATCGAAAGAGGCAGGTTCGTGCGGCGGGCGACCTCAAGTAGGCGGCGACGAATATCGGTAACCTCAATGAGATTCAGCCATTCTTCATAGATCCGGCATTGTTCTTCATGTGTTGGAACTACCAACCGTCCACGAACAGTTGGAATACCCAAGATCCGTTTTCTGGTCGAGACGTGGGTTGTCCGCAACCCGAAGAATTCCTTCATGAGATTAAGACACGCTCCACGCATCAACATCTCATCAATCATCGCATGCTGTTCGGACTCGGAAGCCTCTACTTCGAGCAGCTTTGAAATCCTGGCTGCATTGATAGGAAACCAATCCTCCAGGGATTTCCCCATTGCACAGTAATTCGCTGCGACGCGTGTTATTTGGTCAGGTTTAAGGGATTCAAGAATTCTTAGGGAGTCGATGGACAAGCCAATGTCTTCGACGGAGTCGAAAAAGCCGACTCTGGCATTGCCTAAGGTCTTTACTAACAGTGCTGAGATGAATTGGGCGCTTTCATATCGGAAGTTTTCGCAGGCTGACACAGCTTATTCTCCTTGCTGAACCTGGTTTATAGCCTGAGGCTGCCTGTGGCGCCTCTTTGCGGAACAACCCAGTCCGTACAATCCCTGCCCGTCCTGCGTCCACACGTGTCCGTTAACACTTTGCTGTCTGAAATTTCAGACAATCATTTACAAAATGTAACTGTCTGTCAAATCTTTAGTCAGTAATTAGTGCAAAAAAATTTATTTTGTCTGCAATTTCAGACGCAATACTTTATGCTGTAGTCATATGACTACGGAACAATTCGAGCACGAATAACTTTTAGCAATCAACCATGCGCTTTCGCAGGCGACGGCATTGCACACCAAGATACTTGAGGTTAATGCGTGGAAAGGCTCCCAATATTTACTGATGCCGCTGAAGCGATAGAGTTCTACGAAGCAACTCCTTCTTCCTGGTCTAGCAATCTGATGAAGGCGTGGGTTGTTCGGCACCTCGTTGAAGACGGTTATGCGAATGCTGATATTAGGGATGCTCTGAAAATTCGGAAAAAGTATGTTGTCACACACCTTATTCGTGTTGGCAAATCCTTATCACTAGAAGAGTTCCAGCTTTGGGCCCAGTACCCTGTAAGCATCACATTTGGTCACATGCGGGCAATAGCTTCACTGCCCTACCCTACGCGGCGAGACTTGTTAAAACTTTTGCTTAAAACCAAGACAACGGTCTCTCAACTAGAACAAATTGCCCGAGGCAAAAAGCTGGACAATGAGACAGATATTCGAAAGCTTGAAAGGGACATCTCAGACCATACTGGCCAGCCAACCAGGATCCGCTTCAACCATAAGAAAAAATCAGGATCGATAACTGTCGATTTCTTTAGCCTGGATGAATTTGACTTCCTATGTGAAAAGCTTGGCTACAAACCCTCTGATGACTTTTAAGATCACAGCATGTGGAACCATCAACCCTAATACCCTGCGACTAAACTCTGCTCTATCGTATCCCGATACCGCTAATACCACCCCAACCAAGTATCTATTTACCTGACCCGGATCACTGATCTATGTGGGTGCTACCCGCCACGGGTAAATCTGCATTCTGGGAGGTTACCCGCTACGGGTAAGCCTGGATTCTGGAAGGTTACCCGCCACGGGTAAGTCTGAATTCTGAGAGGTTACCCGCCACGGGTAAGTCTGGATTCTGAGGGGTTACCCGCCACGGGTAAGTCTGGATTCTGGGACGTTACCCGCGACGGGTAAGATCGAGTCAACACCTCCGCCAATAGGAAAGGGGCAGCAGCATGCCGCCCCTCTCCTATCAACCAGGGATTATCATGATTCATTCATCTTAAATTTCTTATTAAGGAGTTCGACGGCGGCTTCGATATCAGATTCTGAAAGACCCTCAATTTGAATCTTGCAAACACCGTCAGCTGAAACAGTTCGCTTGAGAACCTTTTTTCCATCTTTGCTTGCATAAACTTTTAGCGGAATTGACGAAGTGGGTGTTGATGGAGCCCTGACCGCGCTTTTAAGAGCAGCAACTACCTGATCATAGTTAAGCAATTCGCGACCCTCTTTCAGCGATTCTTTGCGATCCTCAAGAAGTTCCTCCGCCCTGGCAAAAAGCTTCTCAGGGTTTTTCTTCTTAAGTTTCGAAATGATCTCGCCGTAGCTCTGAGCCATATCACTTGGCGCCGGCAGAATTCGAACAAAGATCTCTTCAAGTTCGCAAAGCAGTTTGTAACGTGAAGAAGTCGACTGAGAAAACCCTTTGGCCTTACTCAGTTCATTCCAGCTCCTGTATTCACCAAGTTCAATCAAACGCTCATAAGCCTGAGCCTTTTCAAAGAAAGAGACATCCTTGCTGTCATTCTCAAGCAAACTCAAAGCTCTAACGTCTACGTTAGGAACATCACCCACAAATGTTTTGAAGTTGACGCCGGCGATACGACATGCGGCCCTACGTCGCGACCCATAAAGTAGCTCAAACCGTCCATCTGATTTCGGACGCACCATCCCAGGGTACTGGTTGCCACCACCAGAGCGAATTGTCGGTAAAATATCCGACAAAGAAATCTCATCAAGGAATTCCTGCTTCCGCTCATTTTCAGGCGATACATCGATGAGTGAAGGATCAATGTCCTGAAGCTCAAAGCTGACACTCTCCTTGCTGACCGGCATATCGAGAACAACTGAGCTACCTGTTGTTGACGCACCAGCAAGAGCGGCCTTCAATTTCTCGTTGACTGACTCGTACTCACTTTCAAGATGTGCAACCTGCTCCTCAAGTTCATCGGTATAGGTTTTCTTCCGGACCGGCTCATTACTAAAGGAATTCAATGCCGGACTTCTTGAACCCTCAAAGTAACTCTCATCGACTGGATCTGGCGTCTCAGATTCGTCGTCAAGAATCGATAGCTTTGAAGCACCGTATTTATCTTTGTTAGCCATTTTTCACCTCCTATTCCGCGTGTCCGGCATCACGAATTTCTTTCCTTGCTTCACCTGCCTTGGCAACAATTTCATCGATTTTATCCAGGTGTGAACCTCTCATCGCATCGCCAAAAACTGTCTCAGTAAGGGCGTCGTGCATTTCTGCAAAAAGACGATCGTACATTTCAATCGTGGATTTTAGCTTCTTCCGGTTGTCAGCATCTGAGGGGTTTTTTTCGTAAATCGAGTATGTGGATGCATTAGCTTTTCCAATTTCATCTGATGCGTGTGCTTCAGCAGTCAGAACATCACCACGCTCAACAGTGAATACCTTCCTGATGATCTGGCCAAAGAATTGGGCATAAGATGATCCACTGAACTTCGTTATGAAGTAACGAAGATCTGGCAGGTGAGGTGCCACACCCATATCAATGTAAGAACGGGCAGTATCCGAAATCAGCTTCGAAAACTGTAATGTCGACGCGAAATCCAACAAGGCGGCCGGGGTTGGAACAAAGACGACGTCACAGGCACTGACGACATTCAACGTGGTCATGTTAAGTGAGGGCGTACCATCGATAATGATAAAGTCATAATCTTTACCGACTTCACGTAAGCCTTCTCTTAGCTTGGCGATGAATTCAATTTTGGGCTTACGACTGGCTTCCATCAACTGGGGAAGCAACAGGTCAATCGCCAGGTTCTCCAAACATGACGGAATAATATCAATGTTGTCCCAGTATGTTTTTTGGATAGCGTATCTTAAGTTCTTGGAGGCCCCCCTTGGATGTCCCACCTCCCGAAGAGCAGCATCATCCTCAAGAATAAATGGCGCAAAGGTGTTCTCATACTTAATGTCGTAATCCGGGCGTTTGCCAAAATAGAAAGACAGCGAACCTTGAGGATCAGTATCAAGCACCAGACACTTATAACCACGCATGGCCAGGTATTGTGAAAACAGGTGACAAGTTGTGGTTTTGTGGCTGCCACCTTTCAAATTTAGAACCCCGCATATTGCCGCCGGCAAATTTTCAGGCTTCGATGGTGACGTCCCAAGAACTCTCTGCATGTGGTTGATATGGTTCACTGTGTAGCCAGCCCGAACCTTTTTTGCTGTATCGGTACGATACTCGGGAGGAGGGAGTCGGCCGTCTTGCTCAGCCGCATACAACGTACCCACACTGATGCCGACCATCTCTGCTGCTTGAGTAGTGCCGTATCGACGCTGCTGAATCCGGGAGTCTACCTCAGAGGTTTCAACCCACTCGGATCGTACTTATCTTTTTGTGCGTCCTTAACAAGCTCAGGCATCTGGTCCATAACGCTAAAACCGCGCTTGACCACTTTATGCATCTTAGAAATTGCCGCCTTTAACTTGTCAAAGCGTGAATCATCGTTGATAGACATTATAATTCCTTCAAATTTGCCAGTTGACAACGGTACGATTGCTAGGATAATCACTGGTAATGTTACCAATTGCACCAGAAAAAGCTATTTTCATTTCAAAGGATGATACTTTTGGTCGATTGGTGAAAACGCGACGAGTTTTGGCCAGCTGGATACGAAACATCTAACGACAGATAGCGCCGATACCAAAGACAAGGGTTGCGACTATCCCAACAGGATGATTGGAAGGGCAAAATGGCAATGAATGCTAACAAGGTTCAAAATGACGTCCAGCTGGCACTTGACCTGTTTGGCCTCGACCCCCTTATCGACAAGGATTTTACTCATACACTCTCGCTGTATGACGTTATAGGGAAATACATCTATGACAGACGCAGCAAAATCCTCACAGGCGTTACGTCGGCGGCAGATGCAAAATTCCAGCGAAAGATCATTCACGGTAACGCCGAAATTACAGCAACAATCACAGCCGCCAACATTGAACGCATCGGCAAGAATGGTGAGAAAGAAAGTGTCTTCGCATTTCCCGGAACTCGTGAACAAGCGATTGAAGATGTACTACGAAAACTCGCCACGGAAAGAAGAGCTGAAACCTACGAGACCCAGCTGCCAAACAAAAAGAAAAAATTTCATCTGATCGGACTCCAGTTTTCCCTGTACGAAATTCATCAAGAGTTGGAGAGGCAAGGGAAGAGCTATAACTACGTCGAGATCAGGGAAGGGCTCGAAATTCTCTCCAAAGCAGGGCTGAGTTTCGTATCGGAAGATGGAAGCACACTCGCTAACGCCAACTTTTTCCCGGTTCTATTTTTCGCTGACGCCCCGAAGAAAGGCGATGCCCAAGCATTCATCTGCTTTCATCCGCTCGTTACGGATCTCATCACCAACACTAAATATCGCAGATCGAAATACAGCAAACTCTTTGAATTCCAGAGTCAGCGCGCGCGGCTGTTTTACGATCGTCTATGCTGCAGCTGGATTCAGGCCGGACCAGGTCGCCCATACAACATATTGCTTACAACGCTCATTGCCGCATGGAAGGATCCGGCAAACCGGCTCGCTAAAGACAAAGAGATCATCATTGAAGCACTCAACGAGCTGGTTAAGCGCGACATCATAGAGAAGTACGAGGCGGAGCCTAAGAAAAATAAAGGGAAGATCTACGATTGGTTGTTCACATTGCATGCGAGCAACTCGTTTGCAAAGCAGCAGGCAGCAGCTCAGAAGGTATTCAACCAGATCACTGCTAAAGCTGAAGGTCGCGCTCTGATGTCAGGCGACGGCGAGTCGCAAGACAGTGAAAATGACAACAACGAAGGCAAATCATCAAAGATACCTTTCTAAGGTCTAGCCAGAATTTAATCCCTGAAACCCCACCAAATAGTTTTCTGAGCTCTAGAAAAATCCCCCAAACCACACCAATGTTCTTCAGATTCCTCTGTCACATCCTCAAATAACAGCTTTTTCGAACAAAAAATTGACAGAACCGGCTCTCACAGGGCTAGTCAATCGTAGAAGCGTCAGAGAAATTGCCAAATACCAAGTCTTACTCTGATTTTGCGATGTAAAAAAAGGGGGAGGGAAGGTGCGGCTGTCTGGAAATTATCCTAGCAAGTCGAATACTATGAACAACGTCAGTATGACACTGTTCTATAGGCTTTTTTATGTTTACGGCCATGTTTAGTTGGCATCTGAACATCCGCCAAAGACACCTAAAAATCCCTTAAACCACACCAATTACTACATTCGCCAGAAATTTTCATTTTCGTGTAAAAACAAGCAGAATTCACACAAACAGCCCGCTAAGAGGGGAGGGCAGGGCACTTGGGCGAACATGGTATTACTGGTTCTTGGAGAGAGAAGGGCACAGAACTAATTGAGCTGGTCGAGATAACTATGCTCAATACACTTTCAGATTAGTGTGGTTTTTGGGATCTTTTCAGTTGGTTTATGGGATAATGATTAAAATGGGCTGTATTTTTACTAGGGTTTATCGGATAAGCTCACTATATTTCGTTGCAACTGTGGATAAACAACTGAATAACCTGTTAGTATCCTGTGGATGAATTGTTGATATGTGGTTTATAGGATTATTTGCATAGGGTTTGAGGGATTATTTCAGCTTGGTTAACCGGACCGAATGACTGTGGTTAATCGGACTGTTCGCAAAGGCTAAGTTCCCACCAGTACAGGCTTAGAAACGCTATTGGACATCGAGCCTACCGCTTTAACTCCGTTTTTAGTCCGTCTTTAAAAATAATAATCAGAAATTGCCTGTTGCAATTTATCATTAGGGGAAAGACATGCACTGGCGCGGACGCCAGCGCACTATTAGCAGCAATATTTTTCTCGCAATATTAAAAAACGAAAAAGCACAACCATAAAGAGAGTAAGACCCTACAGCCGAACAACTATATTTGGACTACCTACCTCCGTCTACGGTCCCACCGCTCAGATGGTCGACCTACTTTTTTAAAAACAAGACAACGCAGTGCTTTCAGTAAAAGGGTTTACACAGCGGTGGCAGAAAGTAAATTTCGTTTCTGTGATTGATAACGAAGGTAGTGGAATAGGGCGGTATGAACTGCGCGAGTCGGATTACAGTTCCAAGACCCCTCAAGATCAGCGAGCAATGAAGCAGAATTTCCAACATAGAAGGATTTTTTTACTCCGCCTTTCTGAACCGCAACAGGGTGCAAGGTCATCCTGTTTGCGTGAGCCCAGGCAACAGCCGCGTCTAGCAGCTCGTATTGATATTCGATGGTGTCATCGATGGCCGCGAGCAATTTCATCAGCGTGTGATCTTCTTCTTTTAGACGCATGGTAAATGGCACAAGCTTTTGCTGTTGAACGGTCACCGGTAGATTAGCCTTTTGAAAGGTAAGTGGATGTTAGTGGCATTTTGTCCAACCAAATTCCATCTCGCAGCGTTTAAACGGTCACCGAGCACTGACCTTTTGAGTAATCTATTGGCGATTCCTTTGAGCTATCATCTGGGCTTTAATTGAGGAGCTCGACGTGATTGGCAGATTTCTGAAGAAAAGCGAGCTACCCAGGAATCGGAAATGCCCACTCTGGGACCGATACACCCAATTGCTTTAACTGGTGCGGATCTACTGAACACGCCAGCACGGCAATCATTGATCTCGAAGATCAAACGATTAGTTTCCGCGACCGATGTTGTCTGGAACAGGCATTATCTTTACGCCATTCAACAGTTCGCAGAACTAGCTCAGAACCTTCCTGCGTCCGAAATTCATCATCATTCAGAGCAGGGTGGATTGATTGACCATACACTGGAAGCTCTGCATGCCGGAGTCAGAATCTCTCATGGATATATCCTGCCACCGAACGCTGAACCTGAGAACATTGGTCCAAGTGCAGATCGTTGGAGATTCGGAGCGTTTATCGCGATTTTGGCCCATGATTTAGGCAAAATCGTTACGGATCTGGAAGTTGTATACAGAGCTCCAAACACAACTTTTCAGCAGTGGTTCCCCTGGTATGGAAATCTGCCAGCCGGTGTTGAATACCAATTTCGATTCCGAAAGAAAATAGAAAATACCCGCCTGGCAAAGACACTCCATGAGAAGTCGGGCATGTCATTGCTACCGAGATTACTGACACCGGAAGCGACGAAATGGCTGTTTTCCGATATGGAGCTGGTCTCGCAACTATTCAGTACAGTGTCGCATTCAACTTTTGGAGGCCACGTAATAGCTGAAATCGTGAGCACAGCGGATGGTGCGAGTGTGTCAAAGAATCTCGGAGCAAATACAGGCAAGAAAGCGGACCACTCATTGGCAGTACCTTTGCACGAAAAATTGGTTGTGTCGTTAAGAAAACTGGTGGCCGATGGGGACCTGATCCGAAATAAGCCTGGCGCGGCACTCTGGGTCACCGATGAGTGCACCTGGGTTGTTTCGAAGGCAACAATAGAAGCAGTCCGGGCCCAGCTGCTCAACGAGGGCCACAGTGGTATACCAAAATCAGTCGTGACTATCTTTGGGATCCTCAAAGATCATGAATGCATCGTGGCGACACCAGAAGGTGATAGCGTCTGGTATGCAGAGATAGATGACCCCGCTAAAAACTGGCGTCAAAAGTTGACCTTTCTGTGCTTTAAAAATGAGATCATCTGGCCAACGTCACAACCGGATTTGTTTGATGGCACCGTGACTCCGATAGACCGAAAGGGAAATCCTTTGGCTGAAGATCAGCCGCAGGTAAAAGAGGCCATAGAATCGCAAGTCGCCGCCGATAAAAGCTTGGAGTCAGCTGTCTCTCTGCCATGCCCTGAACCAACCACCGTCCCTAAAAAGCCCACGAAAACCTGCAAACCAGATGGAAGTAGGGAAGGCAGGTAACAAAATCCCGGAACGAAACGGTTGATCCGAAATCCAAAAGTACTACCAATAATGATGAGGGCAAGTTGGTCCCAGAAATAGGGCTTACATCGAAAGATGCTGCCGACAAATGGAAAACTCGCCGACAGATCCAGGAAGAAGTGCTCCGTCAAAATGACTTTATCTCCTGGTTACTTCGCGGCATTGCGACCAAACGTATTCGCGTGAATGAACCCAAGGCGCCTGTCCATGTGCTTGAGAATCACATTGCTCTTGTGACACCAGCAATCTTCAATGATTTCCTTGATAAAAATCGCCTTAAAAAGCAGATCTACGAGCGAAGGGCAGGGGACAAACGAGTTTTCACACTGCTTCAGAAAGAAATTGAAGCCCTCGATATTCACCAAAAAGGCATGAACGGAAAGAACATCGTATCAGTCAGTGTTGAGGGCGTCCGATCAAGGAGTGAGCTTCGCGTTTACCTGCTAAACCGCGACTGCTTCCCATCGTTGAACAACTTCAACGCCAACCCAGCAATAAAAATTCATCTCTGAACCCATCCGCTTAGCGAAGCTGAGAACCTGATACCCCACGTCCCAACTGCTATTTTCATAGAAAATAGATGACAATTTTCTTCGACTTACATGGAGTCCAACGAGCTGCTGCTGCTGCCTGATCACATAGAACGGCAATCGTTAAGTGGTGTCCGCCGTGGACGCTTGTTATATTCCGGCGTATCTTGCAAGTGATGGAACCAGAGACAATAAACGTTTGTCGATCTAACTCACTCCACTTGGCCGGAGACGGCGAGATCAGCGTCGCAAAAATGGTAGCTATGCAACAGAACGAAGTTCAGAGCTTCGATTCTCCCGGCTCGCGTCTATCCCATCTGTTGGATCGGATTGGATTCAAAGAGCAGCGAGGAAAGATGCAGGGTTTTTATCAATACCTTCGAGATAAAGATCCGGAAAATTTCGGAGATCTAAGCTACAGCACCGTCCGTGGTTGGTTTTCTTTATATTCGCCTTCCATCAAGAAAATCGCCTTCATAGTAGATGCCCTCAAACAGAACTACAGGATTCCGTGCGATGAGAAACACCTGAAGACCTGGTGGAAACTCGGTGGCATTTATCCGTTTTACCTGCCCGAAGCGAACAGTGGCGAAGAACTGAAAACTCTCGAGCTTGAGAGCAAAGAGACGCAGAACAAGCTGCTCTATCAAATTATGCGATTGATTTCCGAAGAGGATGGTAGTCTTCAGCACAGCCTCACCCAGGAGGAAATTCTATCTGTACTTGGAGCAACAACAGATTTTGCCCGGGACTTTGCAGACCCAAAACAAACCTCAGCGCCACAGCACTATCTCCGCGCAATAATTCGTGACCAAATCGCCAGGCGTGCGGACATCGAATCCTAGTTGATCCATACAAGTTGCGTAAGGCGGACGCGCTTCACCCGCCGCCGTGCACGGCGTTATTTCGATTCGTCAGAATTGTCCTCATTTCTCTGGGTGTTGGTTCCCTCCAAATCCATTTCACCAACGGCAGGTGCAGGACGCCAGAGCGCAGCGACGGCGGGCCCGAAGGGCCGAAGGCCGACAGGCCTGAGCAATGTAGGTCATCGTCAGGCTCCTAATACCAAAAACCCCCGCGGCTTCGCCGACGGGGGTTTTTTATTGCCTGTAAAAAACTAACGACCAATAACCTATAGTGGTGCGGTGCCGCTCGGGTTGCCCAGCATTGGTGCGTTGCTGGGGATTTGTTGCCCTTGGAAATATTCGCAATGCATTGTTTTTAAAAATTAAAAATATTCTGGAATATATTTTGCTGAAGTATCGGGTCTAGAGTTAGGCTCCAACAGGTACCGGCAACGACGCCGTCAGAAGGAAGTGAAGGTGTCGGCCATTCCTGTTTTGCTTTGATAGTTCGCCACACTTGGCCCCTCCCTTAGAACCTTCCTCACGATCTGTTGGCAAATTCCGCATGTTTACAGGCCAACGTATGAGCGATACCTCTTTTCGATTCCTTTCTTTCGTAGGAAGGATCAAAGTTCTTCACCTGAGTTGGGTAGCGTTTTTTATAAGCTTCCTGGTCTGGTTTAATCACGCCCCCCTAATGTCTTCTATTCGAGATCAGTTCGGGTTGTCAGCCTCGGAAGTAAATACCTTGTTGCTGCTCAACGTGGCATTGACGATACCAGCTCGAATTCTTATCGGTATGTTAGTGGATGCACTCGGCCCTCGCCGTGTGTATAGCCTGGTCCTTGTTGTGTCAGGGCTTCTCTGTATCGCATTTTCACTCTCCACAACCTTTGAACAGCTCGCAGTGACCCGATTCTTGTTGGGCTTTGTTGGTGCGGGATTTGTTGTGGGTATCCGTCTGATAAGTGAATGGTTCCCGGCGAAGGAGCTGGGACTGGCTGAGGGTATCTATGGCGGTTGGGGTAACTTTGGAGCTGCGTTTGCCGGGCTTTCATTGCCGGCACTCGCGCTGTGGTTCGGTGGCGATAACGGATGGCGCTGGGCGGTAGGCACGACCGGTGTTATCGCGATTATCTACGCGGCGGTTTTCTTCATCCTGGTTCGCGATACCCCAAAAGGTTCGACTTACTTCAAGCCAAAGCGGGGCGGTGCGATGGAAGTCACCAGCAAGGGCGATTTCGTCCTTTACGTGGTAATGAACTTGCCGCTGTTCTTTGCTTTGGCGTTGATCGTTTGGCAACTGGGGCCCTATAAGCTCGGTATGCTGGGGGCTCCGACAACCTATCTTCTTTATGGTGCGATAGGGGTGATGGCAGCTGTCCAGTTCTTGCGGATTTGGCAGATAAACGGTCACGTCTTTCAAAGGCCTGTACCGGCATTTGATCGTTACCCGTTCAAGCAGGTAGCACTTTTAAATCTCGTATATATGGCGAGCTTCGGATCGGAACTTGCGGTGGTCTCCATGTTGCCGCTGTATTTCCTGGATACGTTTGATATCTCTCCCATGTTGGCGGGGATGCTCGGCGGGAGTTTTGCTCTGATGAACCTGTTTGGGCGCCCCGGCGGCGGCTATCTTGCGGACCGCTATGGGCGAAAGCTGATTACGATACTGATGCTGGCCGGTATCGCAGTTGGATACTTCTTCATGGCAAGGATTGATAGCAGCTGGCCTCTGCCATTGGCGGTCACTCTGGTTGTGCTCTGCTCGATCTTTGTGCAAGGCGGATGTGGCGCAGTCTATGCGTCGGTTCCGTTGGTGAAGCGTCGTCTTACCGGCCAGGTTGCGGGGATGGCAGGTGCCTACGGCAATGTAGGAGGTGTTGTCTTCCTGGTTGTATTGGCCCTGGTGCCCTCAGATCAGTTCTTCCTGGTGTTGGGAGCAATTGCTCTGGCAATCATGTCCCTGGTGATGATCTTCATGGATGAACCTGATCCGCAAACAAGCGAGGTTATGCCGGATGGTTCCGTCAGAATGATTGACGTAACGTGAGTGGCCGCCTCCAATTACAGGCCGGCCAATACAGCATCGCCGGCCGGAAGGCCGAGAATCAGGACAGCCTGGGTATTCGGTATCCAGAAGGCGAGGCCCTCGTTCTCAAGGGAGTTGCTGCTGTTATTGCCGATGGGGTGAGTGCTTCAGCCGCAGGCCGTGAGGCGGCTGAGACCTGCGTAAAAGGGTTTCTGCACGACTACTACAGTACGCCGGACTCCTGGGCCGTTGAAACTGCGGCCGGTCGTGTCCTTGGGGCCTTGAATCGATGGTTGCACGGTCGTGGTCACGCCGGCCATGCAGATGCCCATGCGATGGTGTGTACTTTTAGCGGTGTCGTCATCAAGAACAATCGAGCCTATGTATTTCATGTGGGGGATAGTCGGGTTTGTCTTGTTCGCAACGGCGAACTGGAGTGCCTGACCAGGGACCATCATGCAGTTGTAGGCGCCGATAGGGGCGCGCTGACAAAGGCCATGGGGGCTGAGCTGAATGTCGAAATTGATGTATTCCGGGCAAACCTTCTGCCCGGTGATTGTTTGCTATTGACCACTGATGGTGTGCACGGGTATCTCGACCCAGTCGTTATGGCTGGACTTGCAGCGGAGGGTGACGCGGATGAGGTCGCCAGGGCGCTGGTGGACGCAGCCTACTCCGCTGGAAGCCCCGACAACCTGAGTGCTCAGGTACTTAATATTGAGCATCTGCCAGTGGAAGACGTTGAGGCTCATTATGAGCGGCTGACGTCGCTGGCATTCCCGCCGCCATTGGAACCTGGGCAAAGGCTTGACGGTTATCGGATTGTCAGGGAAATCCACGCCAGCCGCCGCACCCAGGTTTACCTTGCCAGCCCCGATGCCGGCGGTGAGCCGGTGATTATCAAAACGCCATCGCCGAACTTTGTGGATGATCCGGCCTATATCGACCGTTTTCTCAATGAGTGCTGGGTGGGGCGCCGTGTAAACAGTCCTCATATTGTCCGGTTTATTGAGCCGCCCCAGAACCGACGCTGCCTCTATTGTGTCACCGAATATGTTCAGGGACCGACGCTACGCGAGTGGATGAACGACAACCCCCTGCCAACGCCTGCCGACGTGAGGAACCTCATTCAGCAGATTGCCATTGGTTTACGGCTCTGCACCGTCTTGAAATGGTGCACCAGGATCTCAAGCCAGAAAACGTACTTATTGCCAGAGACGGGACAGTTAAAATCATTGACCTGGGCGCGGTACGAATTCGAGGGATTGAGGAGATTGATGTTCCGTGGGGGCAGGATGGCTGCCTGGGGACTGAGAGCTACGCTGCGCCGGAGTGTCTTGAGGGTGATCGGGCAACACCCGCCTCTGACCGCTATTCCCTGGCGGTGATTGCCTATGAGCTGTTGACCGGTCAGCTTCCCTATGCGAAACCTCCCAGACCCTCCGTCCGTCGCCGTTTGCGCTATCGCAGTATACGCGAATTCAACCCAGACCTGCCGGTGTGGCTGGATGCCTGCCTGCAACGCTCCGTTTCCTTGAGGCCGGAGTCCCGATACCCTTCGCTGTCGGAATTCCTGAGGGATCTCGGACATCCCAACCCGGCGCTGACACCCACCGAATGGCGCCCGCTCGTGGACCGTGTGCCACCGGAAAACTGGCGTTTCATCGCGGTTGTCTCTCTGGTGCTCAATGGTTTGCTGATTTGGCTGGTCTGGATGAACGGCGTCGACTAAACACTATGCACGCCCCGTGGGCATCGCAATCGATGATATACTCCCGTGAAACTGGTCTTCAGTTGCCCTGATGGAGAGCGCCATGCCTGCGAACGATCACCTGGTTATTTTTGACACAACATTGCGTGACGGTGAGCAAAGCCCCGGCGCAACGATGACAAAA
Organism: Marinobacter salarius; assembly: GCA_000831005.1. Classification (GTDB taxonomy): domain Bacteria; phylum Pseudomonadota; class Gammaproteobacteria; order Pseudomonadales; family Oleiphilaceae; genus Marinobacter; species Marinobacter salarius. Next base: position 4,202,991 of record CP007152.1, read on the forward strand.
GCGGAGAAACTGCGGATAGCCCGGATTCTCGAGAAGCTGAGGGTTGACGTCATAGAGGCGGGTTTTGCGATCGCCAGCCAGGGTGACTTCGAGGCGGTAAAGTCGATTGCAGAGTCTATCAAGGAATCTACCGTTTGCAGTCTTGCCAGGGCACTGGATAAGGACATTGACCGCGCCGCGGAGGCCATCAGGCCGGCCGAGCGCGGACGTATCCATACCTTCATTGCGACGTCTCCGATTCACATGCAGTACAAGCTGCAGATGCAGCCGGATGACGTGGTTGAGCAGGCCGTCAGATCCGTTAGGCGTGCCCGCAGTCATGTTGACGACGTTGAATTTTCCTGCGAAGACGCCGGTCGGTCAGAGCTGGATTTTCTGTGCCGTATTATCGAAGCGGCAATCAAGGCCGGCGCAACAACCATCAACATTCCGGATACAGTGGGCTATGCCATTCCGGAGCAGTTTGGGGAGACCATCCGTCAGTTGCTAAACCGTGTTCCGAACGCCGACAAAGCCGTGTTCTCCGTTCACTGTCACAACGACCTCGGGCTTGCGGTTGCAAACTCCCTTGCAGCCGTTAGCAGCGGCGCCCGCCAGGTGGAATGCACCATCAACGGGCTCGGTGAGCGGGCAGGGAACGCTTCTCTTGAAGAGCTTGTGATGGCGGTTCGTACCCGTCAGGATCTTTACACTATCGACACCCGGGTAGATGCTCAGCACATTGTGCCTGCCTCTCGACTGGTATCGACCATCACCGGCTTTCCGGTACAGCCTAACAAGGCGATCGTTGGTGCAAACGCCTTTGCCCACGAATCAGGTATTCATCAGGATGGCGTCCTGAAGCATCGGGAAACCTACGAAATCATGCGGGCACAGGACGTGGGCTGGCACACCAACAGCCTGGTGCTGGGCAAACATTCTGGCCGTAATGCTTTCCGTTCCCGCCTGTTGGAACTCGGCATCCAGTTTGAGACAGAAACAGAGCTTAATGAAGCCTTTACCCGGTTCAAGGCACTGGCTGATCTCAAACATGAGATTTTCGATGAAGACCTTCAGGCGATTGCCAGCGATACCCGGCAGAAGGAAGAAGACGGCCGCTATGGGCTTGTTACTATGCAGGTGTGCTCTGAGACCGGTGTTATTCCCCGGGCTCGCTTGACCCTTCTGGTGGATGGCAGGGAGCACAAGGTAGAGGCAGAAGGCAGCGGGCCGGTTGACGCCACCTTCAAGGCTATTGAGTCCCTGGTAGACTCCGGCTGTAACCTGCAGCTTTATTCCGTGAACAACATTACCAGCGGTACGGATGCCCAGGGGGAAGTAACGGTACGCCTGGAGCGCGGTGGTCGAATTGTGAACGGCATCGGCGCCGATACCGATATCATTATCGCCTCCGCAAAGGCCTACATTGAGGCCCTGAACCTGATCAGCCGGGGCGGTGTTCGGCAGCACCCGCAGGGCGCTGATGTCTGAGCAGGGTAGGCGAAGGGGGCTAGCACAATGATGATGCCAGAGGCAGAACGTCAATTTTATCTGGGCAAGGCGGGAATCCATCTCTGGTACGCCAGGAAGGCGTTACCCGGCGCCGCACCGAGCCCTGAATTCGCCTTTCCCGAGAAGGATGAGCCGGAGCTGGAAGCTGCTGCGATTGCACCGCCTCCGGTTCCGGCGCGGCCATCCGTTCCCCAGCGTAAGGTTGATGGTGTCGGCAAGGACAGAATCGCCGGCATCCAGGCGCTGATGGCCGATGACACGCCGGAACCTGCTGGCGTACCGGTGCCCGAAAAGGCTCCGGAAACGCCAGTTGCCGTTGAGTCGAAGGCACCGGCCGACGAGTCGCCTGAAAAAACAGTGGACGCTGCTGGGGAGCTGCCCCGCCAGATTCACGCCCACCTTGGGTTCTGGTTCTCAGAGCAGCTTGTGCTGATCAGTGGTGTATCCGACGAGGCTAGCACACGTCTTCAAGACACACTGGCAAAAAACATCCTGGCAGCGGTCGGTGAAACCCGGATTGAGAAAGGGCGCGAGCTTCGCTGGCCGGTGTTTGGAAATCTGAGGGTTCCAGGAAACAGCGCAGACTGTTTTCGCGATACTCTTCATTTCCTGGCCAATGACTTCGGTGCCCGCAAGGTGGTCTTGCTCGGAGTTTTAACCAACGATTCTCCCACAGAAAGAGCTGTATTGCTTGACGATGCGCTGGGTGATGCTGCTGTCGACTTCTCCCATACTCTTGCCGAATTGGCTGCGGTGCCCGCTTACAAGCGTGAGCTCTGGCAGCAGTTGAAGTCCGCCGTCGGGGGCTGACTTGTGGGTCAGGATCTATACCGCGAGATAGAGATTGCCGACCTCATGATCCGGGCCTTACGCCAGGAGGATCTGCCTGACGTCCTCAATATCGAAGCCCAGGGCTACTCCTTCCCCTGGAGCGAGTCCGTTTTTTTGGGGTGCTTTCGGCCTGACTATCGGCTCTGGGCACTCGAGTGGGGGCAGCGGCTCAGTGGATACGCCGTCGTCGCTTATATGGTGGGTGAAGCCCATTTGCTGAATCTGTGCGTGGCACCGGCTAAACAGGGCAATGGCGGAGGACGCCGTTTGCTTCGGCACCTTGTGCTGGAGGCGGCGCGGGATGGCATGAGCCAGGTTTTACTGGAGGTGCGCGCCAGCAACCGTGCAGCAATTGATCTGTACGCGGCGGAAGGTTTTGACGTGATTGGTCGCAGGAAGGGCTACTACCCTGCAGGCCGCGAGCGGGAAGACGCACTGGTCATGGCCTTACCCTTGGGCAGATAGTCCCTCGAAACTCCGCGGTTAGATCGGCACGCTCTCAACGGATGCGGGTTCGCGTCAGTGCCTTAATATCCCTATAATGACGTCCGTTTTTTCAGTCTCTCCGAACCAGGTTGTTACCAATTATGACCAGCCTTGCCAGCGAAGTATCCCAGCGCCGCACGTTTGCGATTATCTCGCATCCGGATGCGGGTAAAACCACCATTACAGAGAAGGTTCTGCTGTTTGGGCAGGCCATCCAGAAAGCCGGCACGGTCAAGGGAAAGAAGTCGGGGCAGCACGCAAAATCCGACTGGATGGAGATGGAAAAGGAGCGTGGTATTTCCGTCACCACCTCGGTGATGCAATTCCCATATGGCGGGCGCCTGGTCAACCTCCTGGATACGCCTGGCCACGAAGATTTCTCGGAAGATACCTACCGCACGTTAACGGCGGTGGATTCGTGCCTGATGGTGATCGACAGCGCCAAGGGTGTTGAGGAACGCACGATCAAGCTGATGGAAGTAACCCGCTTGCGGGATACGCCAATACTGACCTTCATGAACAAGCTAGACCGTGATACGCGTGATCCCGTGGAGTTGATGGATGAGGTTGAGGATGTCCTCAAAATCGCCTGCGCACCGATTACCTGGCCCATCGGTATGGGGAAGAATTTTAAAGGTGTCTATCACCTGACCCGGGACGAAGTGATCCTGTACAAATCCGGTCAGGGCCATGCCATCCAGGAAAAACGAGTGATCCAGGGGCTTGAGAATCCTGAGCTGGACGAGGTTCTGGGAGGCTATGCTGGTGATCTCCGAGACGAGATTGAGCTGGTGAAAGGAGCGTCCCATGAGTTCGATCTGGACGCCTTCCTTGCGGGCGAGCTCACGCCGGTGTTCTTCGGTACGGCGCTGGGCAATTTTGGTGTGGATCACATGCTTGATGGGTTGGTGGAGTGGGCCCCAACACCGCAACCGCGTGAAACCGATCAGCGATTAGTGAAACCAGAAGAGGATGTCTTCTCGGGCTTCGTGTTCAAGATTCAGGCGAATATGGACCCCCAGCACCGGGATCGTGTGGCTTTTCTGAGGATCGTGTCGGGGCGCTACAATCAGGGCATGAAAGCGCGTCACGTGAGAATCGGCAAGGAAGTTCGCTTTTCCGATGCGCTGACCTTCATGGCAGGTGATCGGGAGCACGCGGGGGAGGCGTTCGCAGGCGATATTATCGGCCTTCACAACCACGGCACCATCCAGCTGGGAGATACCTTCACTGCCGGTGAGGATATGAAATTTACCGGCATCCCCAATTTTGCACCGGAATTGTTCCGTCGTATTCGCCTGAAGGACCCGCTCAAGTCCAAGCAGCTGCAAAAGGGTTTGATCCAGCTTGCGGAAGAAGGCGCGGTACAGGTTTTTCGCCCGCTTCGAAACAACGACCTGATCGTGGGAGCGGTGGGTGTCCTGCAGTTTGATGTGGTGGTTAGTCGGCTCAAGAGCGAATATAAGGTTGAGGCGGTGTATGAGCCGATAAATGTTGCAACGGCACGCTGGGTAACGGCCTCTGATGAGCGTAAACTGGATGAGTTCGAGCGTAAGGCTAACGATTTCCTGGCTCTGGATGGCAGCGACCGACTGGCCTACATTGCGCCAACGATGGTCAACCTGCAGTTGGCCCAGGAGCGCTATCCAGAGATCAGCTTCCATAAAACACGGGAGCACTAGTAGGCTGGAGTGAGTGAATGCGACTCATTGATGCTCATTGCCATTTTGACTTCCCTGAGTTTGATGGGCGTCGCAAGGCAGTGCTTGAGGACGCTCGCAGCAGTGGTCTGTCGAATCTCGTTATTCCCGGCGTTCGGCGGCCCGACTGGAGCAGGGTGAGTCGCATTGCATCGGAATACGATGGGCTCTACTACTGTCTCGGAATCCATCCCTGGTATGTGGCTGAGCATACCGCCGATGACCTATGCGCATTGCAAGGCTTGCTCGAAGACCGTCCAGGTCATTGTGTAGCCTTGGGGGAGTGCGGCCTGGATCGGCTCCACGGGGACATGCGGGATCAGTACGCCTGGTTTGAAGGGCAGGTTGATATTGCTGCGCTTGTACATTTACCGCTGGTTATTCACTCCGTTAAGACCCACGACGAGGTCTATGAGGTGCTGCGGCGCAAGCGCTTTTCAGGGCGGGTGTTGGTGCACGGGTTTTCGGGCAGCTATGAGCAGGCTACCAAGCTGATTGACCTCGGTTGCTTCATCGGTGTTGGTGGTGTCATTACCCATCAGCGAGCGCGAAAGACCCGGGATACCATCGCCCGGTTGCCCGTTGATGCGTTGATCCTCGAGACGGACGCGCCTGATATGGCGCCAGCGGGCGTCGAGGCGGGGCATAATTCGCCTGCGTACCTGCCGTCGATACTAGCCACCCTGGCACGGTTGCGGAATTCGGGGCTCGAAGACCTGGCCCAGTCGCTGCTCTGCAACGTGCAGCGGCTGTATGGTTGGAACGAAGTCGGCGCTTCCGAGCGCTAGAGTCGTGGAAATGACGACCACGGGTTGTTTCGGTGCCCTTTGGTTGGTGGCTCCGTTCCGCGGTAGCAATGAGGATACGTGAATAACGAAACAGTCCCTTTCAGGGTTGGCTTTCTTTTTGGGTTCGGATATACTTCGCGCCCTGGCTTTTCAAGGCGATGCCATCATCTCAGCCCCGAATGATGTCACTGCCGCATAACATACAGGTAAAGAACCTCCTCCGGATGCCGAGCATTTACCGGTGGTGGTTTTTAACGTTTCTTATATAGCGTTCAAGGCGGAATCAATGAAGACTCTGAGTGCGAAACCAGAAACAGTAACACGTGACTGGTACGTTGTAGACGCAGCCGGCAAGACGCTGGGTCGTCTGTCAACTGAAATCGCCCGTCGTCTGCGGGGCAAGCATAAGCCTGAGTACACCCCTCACGTCGACACTGGTGATTACATTGTGGTTATCAATGCCAGTCAGGTACGGGTTACCGGCAAAAAAGCATTTGACAAGATGTACTACAGTCACACCGGCTTTCCGGGTGGAATCAAGTCCATCAACTTCGAGAAGCTGGTCGACAAGGCTCCTGAGCAAATCATTCAGAAGTCTGTTAAAGGCATGCTTCCGAATGGCCCGCTTGGCCGTGCCATGTTCAAGAAGCTGAAAATTTATGCCGGCGCTGAGCATCCTCATGCAGCCCAGCAGCCCAAAGAACTCGACATTTAACGGAAGGCGGATATGTCTGTAGCACAAAATTACGGTACTGGTCGCCGCAAGACATCCACGGCTCGGGTTTTCATCAAGCCGGGAAGCGGTAACATCTCTATCAACGGTCGTTCCATTGAGCAGTTTTTCGGTCGCGAAACTCTGCGGATGATTGTTCGTCAGCCCCTGGTGGTTGCTGAATCCACGGATCGTTTCGATATCAACATCACTGTTAAAGGTGGTGGTATCAGTGGTCAGGCGGGCGCTATTCGTCACGGCCTGACTCGCGCCCTGATGGATTACGATGAAACGCTGCGCCCTGCGCTGCGTAAGGCGGGTTACGTTACCCGTGACGCTCGTGAAGTGGAGCGTAAGAAAGTTGGTCTGCGGAAGGCGCGTAAGCGTCCTCAGTTCTCCAAGCGTTAAAATCGCTGGAGCAGATCCGAAAAAAACCCGGTCTATTGGCCGGGTTTTTTGTTGTCTGGGAAGTCAGTTTCGAACAGGCTTGAGACAGGTAATGGCCCGGCTCAAAGCCTTTCCGACTTGTAAGGGCAGGGTAATTTCATTACCATTTGAGCGCTTATAATTTTAGGTTGAGAGAAGTCCTTTTCGATGTGCAGTTTCCCTGTAAGCAGGGCTGTATGTCGCCTGATGGGAGATAACCATAATGAGTAATGGCGACGTGAGCCAAGGCAGGGCGCCGATTTTTGATCGGTGCCACGTCTGTGGTGGGTGGTGTCGGCGTCGTCGGTGCGGCCGTGCCTTTCGTAGCATCCTGGAATCCCAGTGCCAAAGCGGAAGCAGCCGGTGCACCGGTCACCGTCAATGTCAGTAAACTGGAGCCAGGTCAGCAAATGACCGTCAAATGGCGCGGTAAGCCGGTGTGGGTTATTCGCCGCACCGAAGAGATGAACGAAAACATTCTCGAGCTGAATGACCAGGTGAAGGATCCTCTTTCCAAGGAAGCGGACCAACCTGCCTACATCGAAGGCGAGCTCCGGGCACTCAAAGACGAGTACGCTGTTCTCGTCGGTATCTGTACCCATCTGGGCTGCTCTCCCCAATTCAGGCCAGAAGTCGCTCCAGCCGATCTCGGGGAAAACTGGCTTGGCGGCTTCTATTGTGCGTGTCACGGCTCCCGTTACGATCTTGCCGGGCGTGTCTATCCGAATATGCCGGCACCCTCGAATCTTCAGGTGCCTCCCTATCGCTTTGACGACGAGAACACTCTGACCGTCGGTCTGGATCCTGAGGGGGCCGCATAATGAACAAGTTAGTGAACTGGGTAGACGAACGTCTTCCAATTGTCGATGCGTGGAACAAGCACGTTGGCAAGTATTACGCGCCCAAGAACTTCAACATGTGGTACTTCTTTGGTTCGCTGGCGATGTTGGTGCTGGTGAATCAGCTCGTGACCGGTATCTGGCTGACCATGAGCTATAACCCCACAGCGGAAGGTGCGTTCGCGTCAGTTGAATACATCATGCGTGATGTTGAGTGGGGTTGGTTGCTTCGATACCTGCACTCCACCGGCGCTTCCGCGTTCTTCGTGGTGGTTTATCTCCACATGTTCCGTGGCTTGATGTACGGCTCTTATCAAAAGCCGCGCGAGCTGATCTGGATCTTCGGTATGCTGATTTACCTGGTTCTGATGGCCGAAGCATTCATGGGTTATCTGCTGCCCTGGGGTCAGATGTCCTACTGGGGTGCGCAGGTGATCGTAAACCTGTTTGGCGCCATTCCGGTCATTGGCGATGATCTGTCGCTGTGGATCCGCGGTGACTACCTGATCTCTGGTATTACCCTGAACCGATTCTTTGCATTGCATGTTGTCGCATTACCAATCGTTCTGCTTGGTTTGGTGGTGCTGCACATTCTTGCGCTGCACGAAGTTGGCTCCAACAACCCTGACGGTATTGATATCAAGAAGAACAAGGACGAAAACGGCATTCCCAAAGATGGTATACCGTTCCATCCCTATTACACGGTGCATGACCTGTTGGGCGTGGGTGTTTTCTTCTTCATCTTCTTTATCGTGGTCTTCTTCTTCCCCGAGATGGGCGGGTTGTTCATTGAAAAGCCGAATTTCGAGCCTGCCAATGCCCTCAAGACGCCCGACCACATAGCGCCGGTGTGGTACTTCACACCGTTCTACGCCATGTTGCGGGCGGTGACTATTGACCTCTTTGGCCTGGACGCGAAGTTCTGGGGTGTTGTCGTGATGGGGGCTGCTATCGCCATCCTGTTTGTTTTGCCCTGGCTGGACAGAAGTCCGGTACGCTCAATGCGCTACAAAGGCTGGTTGAGCAAGATCGCTCTGACGATCTTCGCCATCAGCTTCATTGTCCTGGGGTACCTGGGTATTGTTCCGGCCACTGAGGGTCGCACAACGGTTGCCCAGATCCTGACAACGCTTTACTTCCTCTATTTTATTCTCATGCCGTTCTACACACGCATGGAGAAAACAAAGCCAGTTCCAGAGAGGGTGACAGGATGATGAGAAAGCTGATAGTTGGTCTTTTCATAGCGATCCTGCCAGCTCTCGGGCTGGCAGCGGGGGCGTCCGTGCCGCTTGATACCATGGAGCCGGACCATACCAACAAAGCGTCGCTTCAGCGCGGTGCGGCCCTTTTCACCAACTACTGCATGGGGTGTCACTCCATGGAGTATGCGCGGTATAAGCGTGTATCGGATGATCTGGGGATTCCCGCCGAGCTTTACGAGGAGAATCTGATTTTCACTGGTGCAAAGATCGGTGAACTCATGAAGAACTCCATGAGCAAGGAAATGGCTGCGAGCTGGTTCGGTGCTCCGCCACCTGACCTGACCCTGGAATCTCGTCTTCGCGGTGAAGACTGGATCTATTCCTATCTTCGTGGCTTTTACAAGGATGAAAGTCGTCCGCTGGGTGTGAACAACGTGGTCTTCGAAAACGTTGGTATGCCCCATGTGTTGATCGGTTTGCAGGGGCTGTGTGCGGTTGAGCCGAGAATTGGTGAGGGTGCGAGTGTTGATCCTCTCAGCGGCGATGTTCGTAATGCAGACATTTGCCCGGAATGGGAAACAGAAGGCTCCATGGAGCCGGAGGAATTCAACCGGGCTATGTACGACCTGACCAATTTCATGTCTTACATGGGTGACCCGATAAAGGTTGAGCGTGAAAGGCTGGGTATGTTCGTACTGATCTTTGTGGCGATCTTCTTTATCTTTGCTACCTGCTTAATCGCGAGTACTGGAAGGACGTACACTGAGATTTCAGGTATAATTCCTGTCCCTGAGTTCCAGCGGGCAATAGCCGGCCCGCTGGATTTTTGCGTTTTTCAGGATCAATTCGGTTAGTCAAATCGTGAGGTAGTTCTATGGGCGTTGTGACCAAGCGGTCATCAATGACGTTTTTCTCGGACCCGGCCAGTCATTACAGCCACAGAGTCCGCATTGTGCTGGCAGAGAAGGGGGTGACGGTTGACGTCGTGAACGTTGATCCGGATAACCCGCCTGGAGAGTTGGCTGACCTGAATCCGTACAATGCCCTGCCGACGCTGGTGGATCGTGACCTTGTGCTCTACGAGCCAAACATCATGATGGAGTATCTGGACGAGCGTTTCCCGCATCCTCCATTGCTGCCGGTTTATCCTGTTGCGCGTGCGAACAGTCGCCTGATGATCCATCGCATCCAGAAAGACTGGTGTGGGTTGGTGGATCAGATTCTGGCTCAGCCCAACGCAAAGGCGTCGGATGCAGCCCGAAAAGAGCTTCGCGAAAGTTTGCTGGCCACGGCGCCGCTGTTCGGTGAGATGCCTTTTTTCCTGTCGGAAGAGTTCACGATCGTGGATTGCTGTATTGCTCCGATTCTGTGGCGCTTGCCGTCGCTGGGTATTGAGCTGAATGAAAAGCAGGCGAAGCCGCTTCAAAAGTACATGGATAGCATATTCAGTCGTGAAGGTTTCAAGGCGAGCCTGTCAGACCTGGAAGAAGATATCCGTAACTGATATGCAGCGCCTGAAACCGGTTCAGGAGAAAGGCAGTGCCTGATAGTAAGATAACGATGACATCAAGCCGTCCCTACCTCGTTCGGGCATTCAACGAGTGGATCCTCGACAATGACTGCACGCCCTACATTGTTGTGGATGCGGGAGTGCAGGGCGTTCAGGTTCCGACTGAGCATGTGGCCAATGGCAGATCGTGCTCAATATAAGTCCTGGAGCTGTGCGTGGTCTGGTGATTGGTAACGGCGCTCTGGAATTCAGCGCACGCTTTGGCGGTGTGCCAATGCAGGTCTTTATCCCGTTGCAGGCTGTCATGGCGGTTTACGCAAAGGAGAATGGTGAGGGCATGGTCTTCGGTAGCGAGCCAGGCTCCCCTGATCCGGAAGGACCTGGTGGTAAGGATTCCGAGCATGGTAGTGGTGATAACGGTCAAGGTGGTGACCGGCCCAGCGGTCGGCCAACGCTCAAGGTCGTGAAATAGCACTGTCTTGAAGGGAAAGTGTCAGGATGCCTAAAAGCCAGCTGTTTTTAACAGCTGGCTTTTTTGTTTATCCGCCGAACAGTTTTTCGTCGATCAGTCCGCACAAGGCGTTGATAATCACTAGCAGGATAGGCGTTGCAGCCGTCGGGGAAAGGTTATCCAGGGCGATTTCGTGGTCCTCCGGGTGAAGCAGGGAGGTGATGTCGGTTTTCTCCTTGGCACTCAGTACTACCACATTCATTTCTCTGTCGTGCGCGGCCTGTATGGCCTGGATCAGGTTGGCCTTGTGGCCGTCGTCCACAATAACCAGGAGCAGATCGTTGGCTTTGCCAATAGCGCGAACCTGTCTTGAAAAGGTGTCATTGAAGCGATTGTCGCGACAGATTGCGGAATAGGTTGTCGCATCCGCTCCCAGATTGATGGCGGGCAGTGCCGGTCGGTCGTGCTCAAAGCGGTTGAGCAGCGCAGTGCAGAAGTACTGTGTGAGTACGTTGGCATTGCCGTTGGCGCAGGTAATGATCTTGCCATCATTCAGTAGCGTGTTAACCAGTGCGTCTGCGGCGCTCTCAATGGCCGGTGCCGTCAGGCTGGCGGCGTGGGCCGTGTGTTCCATGTGGTTGGCAAACCACTGGTTTATCTGTTGTTCGGTATCCGTCATAGTCAGACTGAATGGCGTTTTTTATCCATTGTATCCGGTATTTTTTGCGATCGCCCGGTGCGATTGCGATTACGTCAATTCTTGCGTTCGCATTCCACAGCCCATGCCTGTGGAGGTAAAACGAAGCGGCGCGGATAAGGCGCTTTTGCTTCGTGGGAGTGATGGATTCGGCTGCGCCGGTCAGGCTACCGCTTCCGCGGTATCGCACCTCGAAGAAAACCAGCGCATCACTGTCCCGGCCGATGAGGTCAATTTCGCCCCCGCGACTGAACACATTGCGTGTCAGAATAGTGACGCCTCGCGTCTGAAGGTAGCGCGCGGCAACGCCCTCGGCATGGTCCCCGGTGGCTTTTCGAGTTCCTGTGCTGCCATCCATGGCATAAGGTGTCCTGGTTGTTAATTTGGATTGGAGGCGCTTTCCATAGCGGGGGCGTCCGATTCTGTTTCTTCAGGTTCCAGTGATGGCAATTGTTCTGGCGTTCCTTCGCTGAATCGGGCCCAGAGCTGTTCCCGGTGAATGCTGCCTTGCGGCGTCATGGTCAGTACCCCGGTCTGGCCGTCTATCGTGGCGCCATCGACCTGCCTCAGTAATGGCAGTCGTTTGCTCAGATTCCAGGCATCGGCCCCCATGGCGAACAGGCGGCCAAGCTGACCCCGGACATCAGGCATGGCTTCCTTGACGATGTCGCGAAAGCGGTTTTTCTTTTCAAGAACCCAAGGCGTGTCGGTAAAGGTGACGCCGTTCAGGTCCCGGTCCCTCGATGGGTCCGGATTACCTTCGTAGACCATGGAGGGTGAGTAAACGGGCAGATCGCCGCCAAAATAGAAGGCGAATAATGGTTTGAACTGCCGAGCGACGGTTGCTCCGCCACCATAACGATGCCGTCGGCATCCTGGCGCCGCCGGGGCTCGAATTCAACGTCAATGCCGGCAGTGCGTTCTACGTCTATGGCCCGATCGCGGGATACTGTGATGCCAAGCAGGTCGGCAGTGACGGCACGGAGATTGTCCTCGCGGAAATAGCGCTCAATATCCAGGGCGATGCCTCCATTCTCTGCCAGCTGGTCCAGCAGGGCAGTTTCCAGTCGGTCCCCCCAATTCCCCGTTGGGATCAGCACAAGAATCTGATCGATACCCTCTGCATCAAGACGGTTGGCAATTTGTCTGGCTTCGTCTTCTGCTGACAGCCCGAACTGGTAGAGTCCGTCAGGAGCTGTAACCTCCCGTGGCAGATAGTTCAGGCCAAGAACCGGCACGGGCAGAGTCGACATGTCGCCGAGTGCTGCCAGGGACTCTTTTTCCAGGGGGCCGACAATCAGGTCCTGTTCCTCTTTGGTCAGTTCGTCATAAAGCGAACGAAAGTTCTGATCCGAGGTGTCGACGACTCGAATGCTGATTTTTCCGCGCTCCGCTGAGTCGTCCTCGTAGTAGGCGGCGAAAAAACCATCGCGGATGGCAGCGCCCGCACTCGACAGTGGGCCGCTGAGCGGCAATGCCAGGGTGATTCTTTCGGGCTGGCTCTCTGCAAGGCTTGCAATCAGTTGCAGTTCAGCCGGTAAGGCCCCGGCGGCGGGGTGGTCGGGCCAGTTGTTCTGCCAGTTGCGGATCATTCTTCCCTGTTCGTCCAGATTGATGCCCGGCTGCCGGAGAATGCCTGCCAGTTCAAGCCAGCCCTGGGCTTCATAGCCAATCGCTCGGCCTTTTCTGTCGGCGAGCTGGGTGTCTGAGGTCTGTTTCAGGTTCTTCCAGATGTCGTCATGGATAGATTGCGTATTGGCTTCTGTGTCCGCTCCGGACAGCAAGATCAGGGTAATGGCCGCCGCAAGGTTGTCTCCGGCAAGCCGATAGGTTTGCTCTTGCAGTCTTGCGGCGCGGTTAATCAGGTTTCTTTCATAATTAAGGAAATGATCTGGCTCTATGCCAGATACAATGCTTTTCGCCCAATCGCCATCCTCAAGCGCAGTGGCGCTGGCCATGGCTAGCAGAAGCCGTTGGTTTTCTGTGGCCTCAGTGGTCGGCGAGAATTGCTTGCTTTGAAGCAACTTCCTGGCGGCCCGGTGTTCGTTTTGACCCTGGAACCTGTCCGCTGCTCTCAACAGGTAAGCCTGTGCGCTTTGTCGGTTGGTTTCGCTGGCAGCGACTTCAAGAGCTTCTCCGGCGGTTTTGGCAATGTACGATTCCAGGTTCACGCTTGCGCAACCCGCAAACAGCACCGTCGTGGCCAGGAGAATGGTGATGGTTTTCAGGTTCTGGCGGTATTTGGTCATGGCTGGCTCACAATACTCCGGGTTATTACGCTTGTGGCGCCGGGTAATCGGCGGCATCATGCCGGGAGCCTGGTGCCCGCCGGGCTTCCCATTAATGGTTTGATTTATCAGGCCGCAAGTTTAACAGCTCCCGCGTGAATTCACATGACGTTGGTGTCATGCGCAGGGGGCAAAGAGAGGGATGTGTGAACTCAGAAAGCGAGCTGCCGGAACAGGCTGGCACCCTGTATATCGTTGCCACACCAATTGGCAATCTGGACGATCTGTCTACCAGGGCCGCGGCGGTTTTGTCGCGGGTGGCCGTGATTGCCGCCGAGGATACACGGCATAGTGGCCGGCTATTGCAGCACCTGGGTATCAGCAAGCCAATGATGGCCTTGCACGAACACAATGAGCGGGACAGGGCTGGCCAGGTTCTGGGCAAGCTTGCGGCCTGCCAGGATGTGGCTCTGATTTCCGATGCGGGGACGCCGCTGATCTCTGATCCGGGCTTTGTGCTGGTAAGGGAGGCTCGGGCTCGGGGTTATCGGGTTACTCCGGTGCCTGGTGCCTGTGCGCTCATTTCGGCGTTGAGCGCGGCAGGGCTGCCGACGGATCGGTTTTTGTTCGAGGGTTTTCTGCCCTCCAAGTCCGGAGCGCGCAAGGCTGCCCTGGACCGCCTGGCGAGGGAATCCGCCACATTGGTGTTTTACGAGTCGCCCCACCGTATTGTCGATACGGTGGGGGATATTGCGGAGGTGATGGGAGCAGAGCGAGAGCTCGTGCTGGCCCGGGAGCTGACCAAAACGTTCGAGACTTTCTATGCAGGGGCGGCGGCCCATGTCAGGCAAACTCTGGAGGCGGACCCCCATGGCAGTCGTGGCGAGTTCGTGGTGATGGTGCGTGGCGCGAGCGCAGAGGAGTTGTCGGTGGGGGCGGCAGAGGCGGACCGGGTGTTGGCGTTGCTGCTGACAGAGTTGCCGGTGAAAAAGGCGGCGAAGCTGGCATCGGAGTTAACCGGAATCTCCAAGAACGAGCTGTATCAGCGAGCGTTGTCTCTGAAGGCCTGATCTCAGGAAGTCACTGGTTCGCGGTTTTTCTTGCCTGCCGCTGCAGGCTGGAGTATGGTCTCGCCCGAGCTCGCCAGACAGTCGCCGCCGGTTTTACCGGGGGAGGAAAGTCCGGGCTCCACAGGGCAAGGTGCCAGGTAACGCCTGGGCGGCGTGAGCGACGGAAAGTGCAACAGAAAGTATACCGCCTAAGTGGCCGTGACATGTTCGCGGGCACCGGTAAGGGTGAAACGGTGCGGTAAGAGCGCACCGCGTGACTGGCAACAGTTCACGGCGATGGTAAACCCCACCTGGAGCAAGACCAAATAGGAATCCTATGGCGCGGCCCGCGCTGGATTCGGGTAGGTCGCTTGAGGCCTGCGGTGACGCAGGCCCTAGATGAATGACTGTCCCAGACAGAACCCGGCTTACCGGCGAGCTCATTTTTATTTCTCCGCTTGATGTGACATTTGTCATTCTCACCAGCAAGCTTTTATAGCCAAAAAATCTTAGAGTTCACTTGCCATCTTCAGAACTGACTGCAGGTGATTGATTTTTAGGTTTTTCTTTTCCGTAATCTCCAGTTCTTGACCAATCTTGTTCTGTAACCTCTTGTCGTGAAAGGAACTTTTCCTGGTGTGGCGCTGTTCGCGGCGCTTGCATTGTGTATTGCGTGTTTCTATAGTGTGCACAAGTGGGAAAAAGTGGTTTCTAGTGGTTATTTGTGGTTTCTGAACCCCGGAATTGGTGCTAATGAGCAATTTTCTTGGCAGTCATGCCATCAATATGGATGCAAAGGGTCGCTTGGCGATCCCCGCCAGGGTGCGCGAAGAGCTCGCGCATGCCTGCAGTGGCCGCATTGTATTGACGGCCAATGCCGATGAAGAGCGCTGTTTGCTGATGTATCCGGAACCGCAGTGGGAGCGTTAAGGCCACAAATTGAAGCACTTCCCAATATGAATAAAGCTGCCCGCAGGCTGCAGCGACTGCTGCTGGGCCATGCCACGCCTTTGGAGCTGGACTCGGCGGGGCGCATTCTGGTGCCACCCACGTTGCGCAGTTATGCGCGCCTGGAGAAGAAATTGATGCTGATTGGTCAGGGCAAGAAGTTGGAACTTTGGAGCGAAGAGCGTTGGTTCGCTTGGCTTGACGAGTCATCGGATGAAGACGAAATGCCGCCGGAAATGGAGGCGTTGTCGCTATGACAGCCGGCCGCGGGCAGGAGCCTGCCGGTCAGTACCGGCACCGTTCCGTGCTCCTGGACTCGGCGGTGGACTTGCTGGTCAACGATCCGGATGGCGTTTATGTCGATGGCACCTTTGGTCGCGGAGGTCACAGCCGGCTGATTCTGGGGCGGCTTGGGCAGGGCGGGAAGGTGTTGGGTATCGACAAGGATCCGGACGCAATTCAGGTGGCCCGAGACCTGTCAGCGAGCGATGCTCGGTTTCAGCCATTTCACGGCTCGTTTGCGGAACTGGGCGCCGCCGCTGAAGCCCAGGGGTGGATGAAGGTTAATGGTGTTTTGCTGGATCTTGGTGTTTCATCCCCGCAGCTGGACGATGCCGCCAGGGGGTTCAGCTTTATGCGCGATGGGCCACTGGATATGAGAATGGACCCCGGGCAGGCGCCAAGTGCGGCGCAATGGTTGGCCGAGGCGGACGAAAAAGACATCGCGAACGTGATCTGGCGATACGGCGAGGAGAAATTCTCCCGCCGTATCGCTCGTCTTGTTGTGGAGCGGCGTAAGGAGGCGCCGCTGGAAACCACGCGTCAACTGGCGTCGTTGGTCAGTGAGGCGGTGCCGAAAAAAGAAAAGCACAAGCACCCGGCCACCCGGACGTTCCAGGCAATCCGGATTTTTATCAACCGGGAGCTGGAAGATCTGGAGCTTGGGCTCAATGCCGCTGTTGAAAAGCTGATGCCCGGTGGAAGGCTGGTGGTTATCAGCTTCCATTCGTTGGAGGACCGGCTGGTCAAACGCTTTATGCGGGACTTGGCGCGCGGGCCGAGATTGCCAAAAGGCGTGCCGGTGACGGCGGAGCAGGAAGCATCGGCGTTTCGGTTGATCGGCAAGGCGAACAAGGCGGATACAGAAGAAGTGAGCGACAACGTGCGGGCGAGGAGCGCGGTTATGCGTGTACTTGAACGGATACCGGAACAACACAAGTTAGGGAGCGCGTAATCATGGGCGCGGTAGCGATTGAACAGCCAACAAAAACAGCGCGACTGAACAGAAAACGTGTCAGGGACGGCGTTGCCACTGCGGTCAGGTTGTCGAACCAGGTCTTTACCGCACTTCAGCAGAAGCGCGTGTTGATCACCGTGGGTTTGGTGATGCTGTTGATTGTGTCCTCGCTGGGCGTTGTTGTCAGTGCCCATGAGAACCGTGAATTGTTCAACTCCTTATCTCAGCTGCAGGAACAGCGTGACAACTACCAGCGTGAGTGGAGTCAGTTGTTGCTGGAGCAGAGTGCTTTGAGTGCCCACGGACGGGTAGAGCAACTGGCCTCCGAGCGTTTCGGAATGGTCGTGCCAGGCAAACAGGATATCGTTCTGGTGCCGTTGATGGCGCCGCTCGTCGGGTCGCGTTAAGCGAAAACAACAAACCGTAAGGTGAAGACAGTGTCGGACCAGGGAAAAACAGCAACATGGGGCCAGCGACTGGCTGCCGGGCTTGGGGCCTGGCGGTACGGCACCGTGTTGGGCGTTTTTCTGTTGGTTGTCGGTGCCCTTGCCTGGCGGTTGGTGGATCTGCATGTGGTGGACAACGAGTTCCTGCGTAAGCAGGGCGATGTGCGCACCATTCGGGTGGAGAGCATCGATGCCCATCGTGGTGTAGTGACGGACCGGCACGGCGAATCACTGGCGGTGAGCACTCCAGTCCAGACCATCTGGGCGAATCCGTCCGAGATCGACGCGGATGAGCCGCGACTGACCAATGTCGCGCGCCTGTTGGGCCTTCAGGAGGCCAGGCTGCGCGAGCGGCTGCGTAAGTATTCGGGCCGCGAGTTTATTTACCTGCGCCGTAAGCTTCAGCCAGAAATTGCTCGGCAGGTGCTGGCAATGGGTATTCCGGGTGTTTACAGCCGCCAGGAGTACCGTCGTTACTATCCCGCTGGAGAGGTGACGGCTCATGTGGTCGGGTTTACGAATATCGATGAAAGCGGTCAGGAAGGTATCGAGCTGGCCTACAACCAGTGGCTGAGTGGTGAAAGTGGTCGCAAGCGGGTTCTCAAGGACAACCGTGGCCGTGTGATCAAGGATCTGACGTTGATCCGCGACGCGAAGCCTGGTCGCAACCTCGAACTCAGCATTGATTTGCGGCTCCAGTATCTGGCTTATCGGGAGCTGAAAGCCGTTGTCGGCGCGCACGACGCCAGGGGTGGCACTCTGGTGATGCTGGACGTGGACACCGGCGAGGTATTGGCCATGGTGAATCAGGCTCCTACAACCCCAACGACCGCAGCCAACTGAGCCCCGACCGTTTACGGAACAAGGCTATTACCGATCTGTTTGAGCCGGGGTCCACGATGAAGCCTGTTTCCATGGCTGCAGCACTGGAATCGGGGAAGTTCAAGGCTTCCAGCACCATAGACACAGCGCCGGGGTACCGGCGCTTTGGTCGTTTCACGATTCGTGATCACCGGAATTATGGGGTCATCAGCCTGACTGACGTGATTGCGAAATCCAGCAACGTCGGCATTAGCAAGATCGCCACCGAGTTGGGTGGTGACACTATCCGCGATCTTTATGCCCGCCTGGGGTTGGGCCAGCCTACCGGTATCGGGTTCCCTGGTGAGGCTGTTGGCGTGTTGCCGGCACCACCAAAGTGGCGCCCCGTCGAAGAGGCAACCCTGTCTTATGGGTATGGCATGAGCGTCAATGCGCTTCAGCTGGCGCAGGCATACATGGTTTTGGCCAATGGCGGAATTCGCTACCCGTTGAGTCTGTTGAAGGCCGATGAAAAACCCGTTGGGGAACGAGTTCTTTCCGAAGACGTCTCATTCCAGATCAGGGAAATGTTGCGAGAGGTGGTCGAGAACGGTACCGGAAAGCGCGCTCAACCGGGATTCTATTCCGCCGGTGGTAAAACCGGCACGGTACACCTGGTGGGTAAGAATGGGTATGAGGATAGCCAGTACAAGGCGATATTTGCCGGTATGGCTCCCATCGACAATCCGCGGATTGTCACAGTCGTGGCTGTCGATGCACCCCAGTCCGGCGAATACTACGGTGGCGAAGTGGCTGCACCCGTATTCGCCCGGGTGATGGGAGATGCATTGCGGCTGCTGAACGTAAAGCCGGAACTGGAGCTGGGCGACGCAAAGGCGCCGCGTCTGGCATCCGGGGAGCGGGGTTAGGGTTATGTGTATTACATCACTCAGCACCTTGTTGCAGGGAATCGCACCGGTACCGTCGGTGTTTGATGTCACAATCCACGGCCTGAAGACCGACAGCCGTGACGTCAGGTCGGGCGACGCGTTCGTTGCCCTGGCCGGTGCCCGAACACCCGCCGACCACTACATCGAACAGGCGATCGGTGCGGGTGCCACCGTAATCCTGTTGGAGTCAGCGCAGCCGGATGAATGCTACGAGCATGAAGGTGTTCTTATCGTTCCGGTGACGATGTTGCGCGCTCACCTCGGGAAGCTCGCGGATCGATTTTTCGAGCATCCCTCCCAACGATTGCGCCTGATTGGCGTGACCGGGACGAATGGCAAGACGTCAGTAAGCCATTACATAGCGACATTGCTACAGGAAACCGGCACACCATGCGGCGTTATCGGCACCCTCGGCTATGGTATGCCCGGTGCGCTGCAGGAAGGTACACACACCACGCCGGATGTCGTGCAGGTAAACCGCGTACTGTCGAAAATCATCGCCCAGGGTGGACGCGCGGCGGCGATGGAGGTCTCTTCACACGCACTCGAACAGGGGCGGGTCGACAACCTGACCATGACCGGCGCAGTGTTTACCAATCTTACCCGGGACCACCTGGACTACCACGGTTCCATGGATGCATACGGAGCGGCGAAGGCCCGTCTGTTTCATCGCGAAGAGCTGCATTTCGCGGTCATCAACTTCGATGATCCGTTTGGAAGGCAGCTCTATGAGAAGCTTGATGGCAAATGTGACCGTGTCCGTTACAGCCTGCACGAGGCCCAGACCGAGCTCTGGCTAACGGAGTTCGCACCATCCATTGACGGTTTTAGCGCAAGTGTGGACGGGCTGTGGGGCAGGTTTGATGTGTCCGCCCGGGTTTTGGGTAGCTTTAACGTCAGCAATATTCTCGCAGCCATGGCAGCCGTGCTCAGCCTGGGTGTGCCGGTAGAGCGGGTTCAGCAAGCGGTTGAGCGGTTGTCGCCCCCACCGGGACGGCTGGAGCCCTTCGCCGGCAGTAACGATGTGCGCGTTGTTGTGGATTACGCCCATACCCCGGATGCCCTGAACAGTGCACTTGCCGCCTTGCGCCCGCATGTTGGCGGGCGGCTTTTCTGTGTATTCGGCTGTGGCGGCGACCGCGACACCGGTAAGCGGCCAGAGATGGCCCGGGAAGCGGAAAAAGGGGCCGATGTCGTGATCGTAACGGACGACAATCCGCGCAGTGAAGACCCGGATGCCATTACCGCCGACATCGTTGCCGGATTCGAGCGCCCGGAACAGGTCGCGGTTATCCATGATCGTGCTGAGGCGATTCGCCAGGCCATTCACTCTGCTGTGGCAGGAGACATTGTACTGATTGCCGGAAAGGGCCACGAAGCATGGCAGGAAGTGGCAGGCCAGAGATTTCCGTTCAGCGACGCTGAGCAGGTGCGACATGCGCTGTCGCTGAATGGAGGTGTCGCATGATGCAGTCATTCGCGCTGGCCGATGCCGTCAACTGGCTTGGCGGTACTGTGGCAGTGGGCAATCTGGAAGGCTTGAAGTTTGACGGTGTCTCGACCGACACGCGCCGAATCGCCAGCGGAGACGTGTTCGTGGCGCTTCGGGTGAGAACTTCGACGGGCACGATTATCTGGCTGTGGCTGAGAAGGCTGGAGCCGTGGCTGCTGTTGTAGACAAGCCAGACCCGAGCCTGGGGCTTCCGCAGATCCGGGTTTCGGACACGATAGACGCATTGGCACAACTGGCCCTGGCCAATCGCAATGCCAGCACCGCGCGTTTTGTGGCGATCACCGGTAGCAGCGGTAAGACCACGGTACGCGAAATGGTGGCCGCGATTCTTTCGCAGGTGGGTAATACCCTCGCCACCGAGGGCAACCTCAATAACCACATTGGCGTTCCCCTAACGCTGTTCAGGCTGTCACCGGAACACCAGTTGGGCGCGATAGAACTCGGAGCCAGCGGCCTGGGGGAAATAGCCCACACCGTCAATGTTGTTCGGCCGGAGGTGGTCATCCTCACCAACGCCGGGCAGGCGCATCTGGAAGGGTTTGGCGGTTATGACAACGTGGTGCGCGCAAAGGGTGAAATCATTGATGGCGCGCCAGCATCCGGTCTTGTGGTCCTGAACAGTGATGACCCGGCCTTCGATCTATGGCGTCAGCGGGCGGGCCAGCGTCGGGTCGCAGGTGTCAGTGGCCGGGCAAGTGAAGGGGCTGATTACGTCCCCGAAGATATCCGCTGCGATGGCGATGTCCGGCAGTTTCGTGCACAGGGGCCGGACGGCTGGTCTTGTGACATCCGCCTTTCCCTGCAGGGCGAGCACAATATCACCAATGCATTGTTGGCGATTGCCGCTGCACGCGAGTTGGGTGCAGGCGATGAGGCGATAAAGACGGGGCTGGCGGCTTTGAAGCCGGTAAAGGGGCGCCTGCAAATGATGGCGCTGACACCGAAACTGACCGTCATCGACGACAGCTACAACGCCAACCCTGCCTCCATGAAAGCCGCTTTGGATGTGTTGGCTGCGCGACCGGCCGGCCGTGTGGCTGTGTTGGGGGCGATGGCTGAGTTAGGGCAGGACAGCTTAGTTCTGCACAGGGAGGTTGGTGAGTTCGCCAGGGCGAGGGGCATCGAAAGGCTGATCGCTGTGGGTCCTGGCTGTGAAGGATATGTTGAGGGTTTCGGAGACGCCGCTGAGGTGTGTGCGAGCCATGACGACGCCGTGCGTCGTCTGTTTGAGGGGCCTGCCGAGTCACAGACGGTACTGGTCAAGGGTTCTCGCAGTTCCGCCATGGATCGCGTGGTGGAGGGAATACAAGAAAAGGTGGGTAACGCATGCTGCTCTGGCTGACAGAGGCTCTTTCACAGTACTTTTCCGCGCTGACGGTTTTCCAGTACCTGACCGTCAGGGGGATCTTTGGGGTGTTGACGGCCCTTTTGATTTCCCTGCTGATCGGCCGGTGATGATTCGCAAACTCAGCCAGTACCAGATCGGGCAGGCGGTTCGTGACGACGGCCCACAAACGCATCTGAGTAAAGCCGGCACGCCGACCATGGGTGGTGCGCTGATTCTGGTAGCCGTCGGGGTCAGCTCATTGCTGTGGGCGGACCTGAGCAATCGGTATGTCTGGGTGGCGATTCTGGTCACGCTTTTGTTCGGTGCGATTGGCTGGGTGGACGACTACCGCAAAGTGGTGGAGCGCAATCCGAGAGGACTGCCTGCTCGCTGGAAATATTTCTGGCAGTCAGTGATCGGGGCGACGGCGGCGGTCGTGTTGTTCATGAGTTCCGCACTGCCCCAGGAAACGTCGCTCTACGTGCCATTTTTCAAGAACGTATCGCTGACCCTGGGGCCGGTGCTGTTCATCCTGTTGAGCTATTTCGTGATTGTGGGCAGCAGCAACGCGGTGAACCTGACCGATGGCCTGGACGGGCTGGCCATTATGCCGACGGTGATGGTGGCGGCGGCGCTGGGCATCTTCGCATACGTGTCTGGCCATGCTCAGTTCGCCGATTATTTGCTGATTCCTCATTTGCCGGGCACCGGCGAGTTGATTGTATTTTGTGGCGCGCTCGTGGGTGCCGGCCTGGGATTTCTGTGGTTCAACACCTATCCGGCGCAGGTGTTCATGGGGGATGTGGGCGCGTTGGCGCTTGGCGCGGCGCTGGGTGTCGTGGCCGTGATCGTACGGCAGGAAATCGTATTGTTCATCATGGGCGGCGTGTTCGTTATGGAAACCGTCTCCGTGATTCTGCAGGTGGCGTCCTTCCGGCTTACCGGCCGGCGGATATTCCGCATGGCGCCGCTGCATCATCATTTTGAACTGAAGGGCTGGCCGGAGCCGCGCGTTATCGTGCGCTTCTGGGTTGTCACTGTCGTGTTAGTACTGGTTGGCCTGGCCAGCCTGAAACTGAGATAGGGAAGCAAAGCACCATGGGTGTCATCGTTTCAGATCGTCGAACGCTGGTTGTGGGGCTCGGTAAAACCGGGCTCTCCTGCGTGCGCTATCTGTGCGAAAAAGGCCGCGATGTTGCCGTGGCTGATAGCCGCCTGTCGCCGCCCGGCCTGGATGATCTAAGGGCCGAATGGCCGGACCTGCCCGTGTACCTGGGGGAGTTCGATGCTGACCTGTTTGCCGGCTTTAACGAACTGGTGGTCAGCCCCGGGATCAGTGTTGCCGAACCGGCCATTCGGGTGGCAGCCGATAAAGGGGCTGTTATTCGCGGTGACATTGACCTGTTCTCGGAGGTAGCGGACGCGCCGATCATCGCCATTACGGGGTCCAATGGTAAAACCACGGTGACCACGCTGGTCGGAGAGATGGCGAGGGCCGCTGGCCGCCGCGTGGAAGTCGGCGGCAATATCGGCACTCCGGCGCTGGAGCTGCTTGGTCGCGGTGCCGACCTCTATGTCCTGGAGTTATCGAGCTTCCAGCTCGAAACCACCCGGGAACTGAATGCCCTGGCGGCCACGGTGCTGAACGTCAGCGATGATCACATGGATCGCTACCCGGACAAGATGGCCTATTTCCAGGCCAAACAACGAATTTTCAACGGCTGCCAGAACGCCGTGGTCAATCTGGACGATGCCCTGAGCACGCCCATGGCGAGGGACAACCTCCGGTTCCTGTGTTTCGGTTTTCACCGTGTTAACCCGGATACGTTCAGTACCCGCGATGACGATGAAGGTACCTGGATTACCTTCGGCTTTGACAATCTGCTGTTGGCCGAGGAATTGGGCCTGATGGGCCAGCACAATATCAGCAATGTGATGGCGGCACTGGCACTTGGACACGCTGCCGGATTACCGATGGACGTGATGCTGGAAACGGCCAAGCGTTTCAAGGGGCTGCCGCATCGGTGCGAATTCGTTCGGCGGGTGAGTGATGTCGACTACATCAATGACTCCAAGGGCACCAATGTGGGAGCGACGGCCGCCGCCATTGAAAGCCTGGTGCCAGCGGGTGGAAAGATCGTGTTGATTGCCGGTGGTGAAGGCAAGGGCGCTGATTTCTCATTGCTCGCTGAACCCGTGGCAACTCATTGTCGCGCGGTTGTACTGATCGGCACTGATGCTGAGACCATCGCCACCGCCTTGGGTAATCGGGTGGAGACGGTCAACGCCGCTGACATCGCAGGCGCTGTCCATACGGCAAGAAAACTGGCCCAACCGGGTGACAGGGTGCTGTTGTCACCTGCCTGTGCCAGTTTCGACATGTTCCGCGACTACGGGGATCGTGGCGATCGTTTCCGTCAACAGGTGGAGGGGCTGTGATGCACGCTGACCTGTCCCTCACCAGTCATCACGGTTTGTTCCGTGATCTGCGCCCGCTGCCCCTACTGATCATCAGTTCCGCTGCGTTGCTGGTCATGGGCATTGTGATGATTTCTTCCGCCTCCATGGACATGGCGGCGGAAACCATGGGCAACAGTTACCACTATGTGATCCGTCAGCTCATTTTTGCCGGCATCGGCTGCGTACTTGCGCTGATTGCCGTCAACGTGCCGATCTCCTGGTGGGAGCGCAGCGGGTGGCTGTTGCTCGGGGTCGGTTTGCTGTCACTGCTTCTGGTGCTGACGCCCCTCGGGCGTACGGTGAATGGCTCCACCCGCTGGATCTCGTTCGGGCTGTTCAATGTTCAGGTGTCGGAAATTGCCAAGCTTTGCCTGATTGCCTATCTGGCCGGCTACGTCGTGCGTCGTCGGGATGAGTTGCTAAACACCTGGCCTGGGTTCCTCAAGCCGTTGGGCGTGCTGGGTATTGCCTCGGTGCTGCTGGTTATCGAGCCGGACTTCGGTGCCACGGTGGTACTGGTTGCTGCATCAGCCGGCATGATTTTCCTGAGTGGCGTCCGGCTTAGCCGGTTTATGCCGCTGATTGGCGTGTTGGTGGTGATGGGCTCCGTGCTGGTATTCACCCAGCCCTACCGGTTGAAGCGGGTTGTGAGTTACCTCGACCCCTGGAAAGACCAGTTTGATACCGGCTACCAGCTAACCCAGTCGCTGATTGCGTTCGGTCGTGGCGACTGGGCGGGTACCGGGTTGGGGAATTCGGTACAGAAACTGTTCTATCTGCCGGAGGCCCACACCGACTTTATCTTCGCGATCATCGCGGAAGAATTCGGGCTGTTGGGGTCGCTGATGGTCCTGGGCCTGTTCACCGTACTGGTGGTGACCGGATTTGTGATTGCGAGAAGGGCCGAGAAAGCGGGCATGCCGTTCGCCGCGTGCTTCTCCTATGGCATTACTTTGCTGATTGGCTTGCAGGCCGGTATCAATATGGCGGTCAGTACGGGCCTACTGCCTACCAAAGGGCTGACCTTGCCGCTTGTGAGCTATGGCGGTTCCAGCCTGATGATTACCGCTGTCTGCATTGGTGTGCTGGCACGGGTGGAGATGGAGAGGCTGGACCGCGAAAAACTGGCCAGCGAAAAGACCCGTAAACCAGCGGCCAGGGGAGGTGCGGTTTATGACTGATAAACGTCGCTTTCTGATGATGGCTGGTGGCACCGGTGGCCATGTTTTCCCTGCCCTGGCAACGGCGAGACAGCTGCAGGACAAGGGGCATGAGGTTTTCTGGTTGGGTTCTCGTGGTGGTATGGAAGAGCGACTGATCGGCGAAACCGACATACCACTGTCGCTGATCCAGGTCTCCGGGCTGAGGGGCAAGGGTCGCCTGGCTTTGTTGATGGCGCCGTTCCGGCTGATGCGCGCTCTTGGCCAGGCCTTTACGATCGTTCGCACCATCCGCCCACATTGCGTCATCGGCATGGGTGGCTTTGTGACCGGTCCTGGCGGTCTCTCCGCCTGGCTGAATCGGGTGCCGCTGGTAATTCACGAGCAAAATGCCATTGCCGGAATGACCAACCGCATTCTGGTGCGCTTCGCTCATACCGTGTTGGAGGCCTTTCCCGGGAGCTTCGGCACGACTGTGGTAACCCGCTGTACCGGCAACCCGGTCAGGCAGGACCTGGCCGAGCTCGCCGAACCCGATCAGCGGATGTCCGGTCGGGCGGGTGCGCTGCGGTTACTGGTGGTGGGCGGCAGCCTTGGTGCCCAGGTATTCAATCGCACGTTGCCGGCGGCATTGGCTCAGTTGCCGGAAGCCGAACGGCCAACGGTGCGCCAGTCCACTGAGGTGCAGGACACGCTTTTCCCGTATCGGCCACGAAAGCTTGCATTGCCACCATCCCCTGGGGTTATCATTAGCCGTCGCCTTTGCATTAGTTAGGCAACTACTAACACGGTGAAATGATGCCCCGTCGCTCCGTACACACATTCAGTCTGTCTGGCAACCTCGTTGCGTTGCTGGCACTGATATTTGTTGTCTGGACATCGGTTACCGTTGCGCTCCCCACCCTGGATGACCCTGTTGCCACCACTGTCGCGCTGAGCGATTGGCAAGGCAGTTCCGAATCCTCAGAAGGGGCCTCGTCACCCGGCGATGTGTCGTCGCTGTCGCCCACATTCGTTTATCCACCGTCGGCGTTGACGTCCCGCGCCCTTCATCAGTTGGCCTTTGACGGCCCCCCCAGAAGAATTCTCAGTTACCCAGGCCAGTCACAGGCACCTCCCTACCAGCTATAGACATTCGAACTGATTCAGGCGCTGCTGCCCCTGCGTGGGTGCCCCGCGCCTGGAGAAATGGTCTTTAGCCAGGAGAATTGCCATGGGCAATCAATCAAGCGTTCAAGCGTCCCTGTCTGCCGGAGCCAGATACCGGCTTGTTTCACCGGAAGACGAGGACACCCTCACCAATGACGCCGCCGCGTCGGAGCTGTTGAAGGACTTCACCAGGCAAGCCCCGGTGATCGTCCGGTCATCGCGAGAGATCCAGGAGGTCAAGAAGACACTGGATGTTTCCGGAGAAACCTTTTGTGTGGTTATCAATCGAAATGATGAGGTGGTCGGAATATTGACCCTGAAGGATCTGATCGGTTCCTGGCCCATGAGTCTCGCCAACCAGCGTGGAAGTAGCATCGCCGATATTGTTGCGCGGGACATCATGCGGTCGGTATGGCGCTTGCCAACGATAGAGCTCGGTAAGCTTCAGGACCTGAAAATTGATGAATTAATCACCATTTTCAAGGGGCTTCATTCGGACTATCTTTTGGTAATGGACACTGTCGCCGTTGGGGCAGAGGAGCAGGTCATTTGCGGGCTGCTGTCCGCTGACGAGCTTAGCCGGCGCCTTGGTATTCGAGTGACCCCTGATCCCGGCCCGGGATCTTTTCCGACATCGTTCATGCGGTGCGGAAAACCCCGGGTAGAAGAACGCAACGCTGCAGCCTGCCGTTGCGGGTTGCAGCTTTCTTCCGTTAATGACTATTACTTGAAGGAAGCTTCCATGGCCATTAAAAAAGTGCTCATCGCCAATCGCGGCGAAATTGCCGTTCGCATTGCGCGGGCCTGCAAGGAGTTGGGCATTCGGTCTGTCGCTGTTTATTCAGAGGCGGACCAGTACTCCTTGCATGTCAAGAAAGCGGATGAGTCCTATCAGATCAGTAAGGACCCGCTCAGCGGTTACCTGAATCCCCATCATCTCGTGAACCTGGCGGTCGAAACTGGCTGTGATGCTCTGCATCCGGGTTACGGCTTTCTTTCCGAGAATGCCGAGTTAGCAGCCATCTGCCAGCAGCGGGGGGTAACGTTTGTCGGCCCGTCATCCGAGGCGATCAGTGCCATGGGCGACAAGACCCAGGCCCGCAAGACCGCCATTGCCGCAGGTGTCCCCGTTACACCGGGTTCGGAAGGCAACCTGGATGACGTCGAAGATGCCGTACGCCAGGCGGAGGACGTTGGCTACCCGGTTATGCTCAAAGCCACGTCCGGTGGTGGTGGCCGGGGCATTCGTCGTTGCGATAATGAGAAAGAGTTGCGGCAGAACTACGAGCGAGTGATTTCCGAGGCCACCAAGGCCTTTGGCAGTGCCGAGGTTTTCCTGGAGAAGTGCATCATTGAGCCTCGTCATATTGAAGTGCAGGTATTAGCGGATCATCACGCAATGTGGTGCACCTGTATGAGCGAGACTGCTCCATCCAGCGCCGTAACCAGAAGCTGATCGAAGTGGCACCATCGCCACAGTTAAGTGAGGAGCAGCGAGAAACTATTGGTAACCTGGCCATCCAGGTTACCCGCCAATGCGGTTACGTGAATGCTGGCACGGTAGAGTTCCTGCTCGACCACGACGACAGCTTCTATTTTATGGAGATGAACACGCGGGTGCAGGTGGAGCACACGATCACCGAGGAAATCACCGGCATCGACATCATCAAATCGCAGATCCGAATCGCGGCGGGCGAGCCGCTGGAGTTTTCCCAGGCCGACATCAGTTATCGCGGTTTCGCCGCTCAATTTCGCATTAACGCGGAAGACCCGAAAAACGGGTTTCTGCCCAGCTTTGGTCGCATCAGTCGCTATTATTCCGCCGGCGGCCCGGGTGTGCGCACAGATGCCGCCATGTACACCGGCTACGAGATTCCCCCTTACTACGATTCCATGTGCGCCAAGCTGATTGTCTGGGCGCGGGAATGGCCGGAACTGGTGGCCCGTTCCCGCAGAGCGCTCAGCGACATGGCTATCTACGGGGTACACACCACGATTCCTTACTACCAGCAGATCCTGAACCACCCGGATTTCCAGGCCGGCACGTTTAATACCGGTTTCGTGGAGCGCAATCCGCAGTTGTTGGAGTACAGCGACAAATCCCGACCGGAATCCATTGCCACGGCCGTTGCTGCCGCCATCGCAGCCCAGGCTGGCCTGTAACACGAATATTGGAGAGCACCATGAGTAAGAGAAAAATTCACATCACCGACGTCATCCTGCGGGATGCCCATCAGTCCCTGATCGCCACGCGTATGCGCACCGAGGACATGCTGCCGGCCTGTGAATGGCTGGATCAGGCCGGCTACTGGTCACTGGAATGCTGGGGCGGCGCCACGTTTGATGCCTGTGTGCGATTCCTTAAGGAAGACCCATGGGAGCGCCTGCGTACCCTGCGTAAGGCTCTGCCCAACACCCGTCTGCAAATGCTGTTGCGCGGTCAGAATCTGCTCGGGTACCGCCACTACGGCGACGATGTGGTGGAGGCGTTTGTTGAAAAGGCCGCGGAAAACGGTATCGATGTGTTCCGTATTTTTGATGCGCTGAATGACGTGCGCAATCTGGAGACCAGCATTAAAGCCGTGAAGAAGGCCGGCAAGCATGCCCAGGGTACGCTGTGCTACACGGTCAGCCCGGTGCACGACGTGAAAACCTTCCTGGCTCAGGCCGAGACCATGGCAGACATGGGTGCTGACAGTATCGCTATCAAGGATATGGCGGGCCTGCTGACGCCAGCGGTGACCGCCGAGCTGGTCAGCGGCCTGAAGAAGAACCTCAAACTGCCGGTATTCCTGCACTCCCATGCCACGTCGGGCATGGCGCCCATGTGCCAGTGGGCTGCATTGGAGGCCGGTGTGGATCATATCGATACCGCGCTGTCGGCGTTTGCGGGCGGGACCAGCCATCCGCCGACCGAATCGTTGGTGGCTGCGTTGCATGATGCTGGCTGTGAAACCGGCCTCAACCTCGAGTTGCTGGACAAGGCCACCCGCCATTTCCGCGAAGTTCGCAAGAAATACCATCAGTTCGAGAGTGACTACAATGGGGTGGATACTTCCGTACTCCTGTCCCAGGTGCCCGGTGGCATGATGTCCAACCTGGCGAATCAGCTAAAAGAGCAGGGCGCCCTCGACCGGATTCAGGATGTGTTCGAGGAAATCCCCCGGGTGCGTAAAGACCTGGGATACCCTCCGCTGGTGACGCCCACTTCACAGATCGTCGGCACCCAGGCAGTGATCAATGTGTTGGGCGGCAAGCGTTACGACACCATCACCAATGAGGTGAAGAAATACATGCAGGGCTGGTATGGCAAGGCGCCTGCAGAGGTGGACGCACAGCTGCAACGACGTGCTGTGGGCAAGGAAGAGTTGATTGAAGAGCGCCCGGCCAACCTGATTCCCAAGGAGTTTTCCGAACTGCGCAAGGAGCTGGGTGATCTCGCCGAGAGCGAGGAAGACGTACTGACCTACGCCATGTTCCCGGACCAGGCCCGCACGTACCTGGAGCAACGCCGCGACGGCACCTTGCAGCCGGAAGCCCTGGAGCCCATCGCCAACGGTAAGACCGGCGGCAGTGTGTCCACCGAATTCCGGATCACGGTGCACGGTGAAAGCTACGATATTCATGTGACCGGTGCCAATCCGGTGAGCGAGACCGAGCGCCGGTTCTACATGACAGTGGACGGCGTGCCCGAGGAAATTCAGTTGGAATCCCAGGGCGAAGCTTCTGAAAATACCCGCAAGGGTGGTCGTGCCAGAGCCACCGGAGAAGGCCAGGTGACCACCACCATGCCAGGCAACATTGTTGATGTGCTGGTGAGCGAGGGTGACGAGGTATCTGCCGGTGACGCGGTGCTGATCATCGAAGCCATGAAAATGGAAACCGAGGTTAAAGCCACCAAGTCTGGTATCGTCAAGGCGGTGAATATCTCGAAAGGCGACCGGGTAGCGCCTGGTGAGAGCCTGATCGAAATCGAATAACCAAACCCCCCGGGACGATCGTCCCGGGCACTCCATCGCAGTTGGGAGCACCCCCTCGAATGAAGTCGATCTTGCTGTCGTTAGCGGCCGTGTTGTCGCTGGCGCCCGGACCGGTGTGGGCAAATGCCGACCGGGCCGTGGATCTTATTTCCCACCCTGTGGGCTACATTGCCATCGCGATTTTCGTAGTCGCGTATCTATTGGTCATTCTGGAAGAACGGATTCACCTGGCCAAATCCAAGCCGATGCTGATCGCGGCAGGGTTGATCTGGATACTCGTGGCCCTGGCATACCGCGCCGCGGGCGCCAATGGCGAAGTGGAAGAAGCCATACGGCATAATTTCCTGGAATACGCGGAACTGTTCTTCTTCCTCCTGGTGGCGATGACGTACATCAATGCCATGCTGGAGCGCGGTGTCTTCGACCAGTTGCGGATATGGCTGCTTGGCAAGGGCTTTGGTTACCGGCGTCTGTTCTGGATCACCGGTATCCTGGCGTTCTGTCTGTCACCGGTCGCGGACAACCTGACCACGGCTCTGATCATGTGTGCCGTGGTGATGGCCGTGGGCCGGGACAGCGCCAAATTTGTGTCCCTGTCCTGTATCAATATTGTGGTGGGCGCCAACGCGGGCGGGGCGTTTAGCCCGTTCGGCGACATCACTACACTGATGGTCTGGCAGAAAGGCATACTCCCGTTCCAGGACTTCTTCCAGCTGTTGCTGCCTTCCATCGTCAACTTCCTGGTGCCGGCGGCGTTGATGCATCTGGCTTTGCCGAAGGGCCAGCCGTCATCACCTGAGTCGTTCGGGAACGTTATTCGCCCGGGCGGGCTCGTCATCTGCGCTCTGTTCCTGCTGACCATCGCCACCGCCATCAGTTTTCATCAGTTCCTGCACATTCCACCGGTGTTCGGCATGATGACGGGGCTCGGTTACCTGAAGATTTTTGGGTTCTATCTCAAACGCCATGAGGAATATCACTGGAACGAGGGCTTTGAGTCCCCACCGGGAGATAGCTCGGGTGACCGGACCCAGGGACGTCGTGCTTTTGACGTCTTTTCCCACATTGCCCGGTCGGAGTGGGACACTCTGTTCTTCTTCTACGGGGTGATTATGGCGGTCGGCGGCCTGGGCTTCATTGGTTATCTCGGCATGATATCGGCCACGCTGTACGGCGATCTGGGGCCCACCGTTGCTAATGTCATGATCGGAGTGATCTCTGCGCTGGTCGACAACATTCCGGTGATGTTTGCGGTGCTGACCATGAACCCGGCCATGCCGGATTATCAATGGCTGCTGGTTACGCTGACTGCTGGCGTTGGTGGCAGCCTCTTGTCCATAGGCTCTGCTGCGGGCGTCGCACTGATGGGACAGGCCAGGGGGCAGTATACGTTTCTCAGTCACCTGAAATGGACACCGGCAATTGCGCTGGGTTACGGGGCCAGTATCTGGGTGCACTTTATGGTCAATGGCTGAGGTCCGGCGGCTGCTGGAAGCCGGCAAGTCCGCTGGCTTCCAGCAGCTCTGCGAATCGGATCGTCGTCAGGTCCATCCCCGGCGCACCGATGACCTGCACATTGAACGGCAACCCATCCGCTGTTTTTCCAATAGGAACGGAGGTAGCGGGCAGCCCGAGCAAGGTAGCCAGGGCAATCCAGCAGAACTGGTCCATGTACGCCCTGGGCTGACCTGCAACGGTGATCTGCCGCTTGAACACCGGATTGCTGTGATCGTGGCGAATGGCCGTGGTTGGGGTGATCGGCGTTAATAGCACATCGAATTCGTCGAACAGGGTAGTGATTTCGGCCCTCATCTTCTCCCGCATTTCGCTCCAGGCCATCCACTGGTGTACCGGCTGGTTCACGCCGCGGCCGTATTCTCCGATGAAGCCGTGACAGGGCCAAACAGGTGTAGCCAGCGTTCAAGCCGGGAGATCCACATCATTTGCCGGCGTTGGGCCGGTTTCATGGACGTGCTGAGAAGGCTGCCCAGTAAGTTGAAATAGGCAGGCAGGATGTGTTCCAGGTTGAGTAGTTGATGCTGGGCTTCGGCAACCAGTGCTCCATTGCTTTCCAGTGTCCGCCCGAGCTGTTGGTAGCCGTTCAGTAATTCGTCGTCGATGGGGCACAGCGGGTCTTTCAGCCAAAGGCCCACGCGTGTCTGTTCCAGAGAATGAATGGTGGCCGGTGCCATGGCCAGTTGCCAGCTGTTGCGTTCCCGTTCTGCGGGGCCGGCAATCACGTTCAGCAGCAGTTCCAGATCCTTTGCCGAGCGCGCCAATGGCCCGCCTTCGGCCAGGTCCGGCCGCGACTCTGTGCCCGGAGGCCCTGGAATGTGACCACGGAAGGAGACCAGGGCACGGGAAGGCTTGTGCCCGAAAACGCCGCAGAAATGCGCCGGTGTGCGGATGGAACCCGCGAGATCACTGCCCACTTCCAACGGTGTCATGCCTGCCGCAAGCGCTGCGGCAGCGCCCCCGGATGAGCCGCCGGGGGTATGTGCCAGGTTGTGGGGGTTGTTGGTGACACCGAAGAGCTTGTTGTAACTTTGGAGGTCGGTGGCGTAAATGGGGACGTTGGTCTTCCCCAGGATGATCGCACCGGCGTCTTCCAGGCGCTGGACCACGTCGGCGTGTTTTGTCGGGATGTAGTCTTTCAGCGCGGGTGCACCGGCGGTACAGGCCATGCCGGCAACCTCCCAGGTGTCTTTCAGGGTGAGTGGCAGCCCATGCAAAGCGCCCAGTGTCTCACCTTGTGCCTGTACCTCATCGGCTTGCCGGGCTTTCTCCAGGGCTTTCTCTTCATCGAGCGTCACCACGGCATTGATGGTGTCATTGCACTGGCGAATTCTGTTCAGGAAGGCCTGAGTGACGTCCACACTGGTTAGCTCCCCGTTTTTAAGGTCGCTAATCAATTCGGCGGCAGAACGGTAGTGCAGTGGTTCCATGAAAACCTCGATGTTGTTGGCAGGTTCAGCTCAGGTCAGTTCGCTACGCCAGTGTTTGACCCTGACCTGGCTTTTGACGGCATCCAGCACTTCGACAATCAGGTTGATCAGGGCTTCGTTGTGTTCGTCGTTCTCGTCTTCGTTATCGGGCGATGGCAGGAATACGTTGACGATGTCTTCGATGAACGCGTGGTTGGATGCGGAAGCAAGGTCTTCCAGAATCTGGTGAATCACGTTGGCGACGATGTCCCCCACGGCTTCTTCCAGGGTTTCCTGGATGGTTGGGCCGACGACGGGCAGGTACTTCAGCCTCGACAACTCCAGGTTCTGTTTGAGGGCGTTGTCGACGCGGGTTTCCAGGTAGCTTCGCAGGGCGCCGCGATTGGGGATGTACCCTTCCCGTGCTGCTTCCGCAACCCGTTGTGATACCCAGTCGGATAGCATTTCCCGCCTTGGGTAGAGGATGTCGTTCTGAATGCGCTCGAACAAGGGTGAGCCCTTGCGAATCTCGTCTTGAGCACCGGTGAGCACTTTGATGACGATGCGGTCGGAGAGCTCTTCCATGAAGGCTTCGTAGTAGAAGTTGAAGAACTGGAAGGCTCGGGTCTGGGTGACGTCGATCACTTTGTACTGGTGCAGCCGGTAGATGATGGAGATAACCCGCAGTATCCGCAGGAAGCGGAAGCTGCCAACGGGGATGCAGCCGATGATGTCGTACCAGTGGATGAACGGGTAGAAGTACCAGCGGTCGTAGACTTTGGCCTTGATGGCGTAGCCCCAGCGCACGACGAACTCGGTCAGGAAGATGCTGACGAAGATGAGGTCGTAGAACAGGAAGTTTTCGTGGATGGGCTGGTAGAGTTCTTTGACAAGCGGTGCGTGTTCAGCGAGCAGGTTCTGGACACCGGTGAAGTTGTAGATGGAGTCGAAGATGATGAAGGCCAGGTTGATGATAAGCAGGCCTAGCATCAGGAAGTCTATGATGAACCAGATGAGTTGGTGGCTGGTTTTCAGGTTTTCTCGGTTTATCTTCAGCATTCATCAATCCAGGACTTCGAGTTTGGAGTCTGCAGCGGATGTATCGCTTCTCCCCAGACACGCCGTTAACCCATCCATGGGGGCTCGGCATTGCCATCCTTGGCAATGCACGGTCTGGGAGAAGCGATACATCCGCTGCGATCAGGCTCTGAGATGCCCGCCCTCCTGTTGAGAAAAACGGGTTGCACCTGCCTGATTTTTCGACGCTTTCGTACAGGTTAGCTTATTTCAGCTCTGCCGACGACTTACCGAGCAGTCTCCTGGCGATGATCAGTAGCTGGATCTGTTGGGTGCCTTCAAAGATGTCGAGAATCTTTGAGTCCCTGGCCCATTTTTCCAGTAGTTCAGTTTCGCCATAGCCAAGGCTGCCGCAGAGTTCGACGCAGCGCAGGGTGACCATGTTGCCCACGCGGCCAGCTTTGGCTTTGGCGATGGAGGCTTCCTTGGAGTTGGGCAGGCCGTTGTCGGCCATCCAGGCGGCGCGGAGGGTTAGGAGCCGGGCTGCTTCGAGTTCGGCTTCCATTAGTTGCAGTTCGCGGGTGACGGCGGGTTGGGTCCAGGTCTGGTGGTGGTATTCCAGGTCGGTGCCGGTTAATGCGATGAGTTCGCGGGTTTTCTGCAGGGCGGCGCTGGCGACGCCTATGGCCATGCCGGCGACGACGGGGCGGGTGTTGTCGAAGGTTTGCATGGCACCGGCGAAGCCTTTTTCGACGCTGACGTCGGGGTCGCCCAGGAGGTTTTCTTTGGGAATGCGGCAGTTGTCGAAGCGGATGGCGGCGGTGTCGGAAGCGCGGATGCCAAGTTTTTTCTCCAGGCGTTCGACGGTCATGCCGGCGGTACCTTTTTCCACCACGAAGGATTTGATGGCGGCGCGGCCTTTATTGCGATCAAGGGTGGCCCAGACCACGACGGCGTCGGCACGTTCTCCGGCGGTGACGTAGATTTTTTCGCCGTTTAGGATGTATCCGTCGCCGTCTTCGGTAGCGGTGGTGCGGATGGCGGCGGAGTCGGAGCCGGCGCTGGGTTCGGTGATGGCCATGGCGGCCCAGGTGTTGCCCAGGCGGGCGAGTTGTTCTTCGTTGGCAACGGCGGCAATGGCTGAGTTGCCGAGGCCCTGTCGGGGGATGGACAGGGCCAGGCCGACGTCGCCCCAGCACAGTTCGGTCAGCCCCAGAACGGTTTTCATGTTGGTGCCGTTACGATTACCACCCCCGCCGTTGCTTTCGGAACGGGCCAGTTTTCCGGCGCCGGTGCCACCGTCGGCCGCGCCGTCGTTCATGCCGTCCATGATGGAGGCAAACAGGTCGAGTTCTTTTGGGTATTCGTGTTCCGCCCGATCGTATTTGCGGGATATTGGGCGAAACACCTCCCGGGCCACTTGTTGTGCCTGATTGATCAGAGGCGAAAATTTCTTCGGTATCTCGAGATTCATCAGAGGTGTCCTTACGTTTTGATCAGGCGTGAAGGCCGCCGCTCAGGGTGGAGATGGAGCGAAGGTCGCGATACCAGCGCTCGACCGGATGTTCCTTGACGAAGCCGTGCCCGCCCAGCAGTTGAACGCCGTTGGTGCCGATCTCCATGGCTTTTTCGTTGCACAGTAACCGGGCCAGGGATGTTTCACGGTGCGTTGATAAGCCTTGCTCCAGTCGGCTGGCGGCGCGCCAGGTGAGCATGCGCATGCTGTCGGTTTCTATGGCGAGGTTGCTGATCATGAACGCCACGGACTGGCGGTGGCTGATGGGTTCTCCGAACGCCTCCCGTTCGTTGCAGTAGGGGATAACATAGTCGAGAACGGCCTGTGATGTGCCGATGGCAAGTCCGCAGCGGAGCAACGAGCCGCAGTCCAGAAACGCCTCGTAGTTGAAATCGTCGTCGCCCAGCAGGGCGTCAGGAGACAGTTCAACGTTGTCGAGCCGCAACTGGACAGGCGCGGAGGCTCTCAGCCCCATGCCCGGGTCGGGTTTGGTCTGGATGCCTGTCACGCCGGCTTCCACGATGAACAGCCGCGGTCGGCCGTGCAGTTCCGCGGCAATCAATAGCAGGTCTGCACTGGCGCCGAGGACCACGCTGCTTTTCAGGCCGTTGAGGGTGTAGCCGGTTGCGGTTTCGCTGGCGGTGGTCCGCAGCTGTTCGGGTCAAACAGGGGTATGGGCTCGTCAAGGGCAATGGTGGCTGTGGGCGGCGCGTCGTCGCAGAACGCTGGCAGGTATCGGCTCTGCTGTTCCCCGGTGCCCCAGCGGGTGATGGCCTGGGCGACACTGAACGGCGACAGGAGTGCGGTTGCGATGCCCATGTCGCCCCAGGCCAGTTGTTCGGCAATCGGCACGCTGGTCACGGGAGACTGATGTTCCGCCACGCCGCCAAAGGCTTCCGGTACTGCGTACAGGCCAAGGCCAAGCTCGGATGTGGCCGCTGTGACGGTTTCCGGTATTTCCCCGGCTTCATCCGCGTCTGAGGCCGCCGGTCTGATCCGATCCTCTGCCAGCCTGCGGAGCATGTCGGTGATCATCTGTTGGTCATCGGTCAGGGAGAGGTCGAACAGATCCCCGGGTATGCGATTCGGCAATTGCTTGCGGGGCAGCCAGTTGTTCACGCGCTTGAACTCCCGGCCAGCGTGAGCAAGGGTGCGAAACCCGGCACGGGTGCCGTGATAGGCGGTTCTTTCCAAAGACTGACGCAGTCCCAGCCGGTCCAGCATTGGGTTGGCCGCAAGCCGATTCATCATCGACAGGGCGAGGCCGACGGGGGTGCGTGTCATACGTTCTCTCCTGGCCATACATTTTCTCCTGCTAACGCCGCCCGTTTCCGGTTGTCTGGCGATCCGATGCAGTGGTTGTCACGCGATCATGGGGGCATCGGGCATCCTCGCCATTGGCATAGAGCGCATTACAGGCAGGCAAGATGGTCAATT
The DNA here is from genome assembly GCA_000831005.1 of Marinobacter salarius. Classification (GTDB taxonomy): domain Bacteria; phylum Pseudomonadota; class Gammaproteobacteria; order Pseudomonadales; family Oleiphilaceae; genus Marinobacter; species Marinobacter salarius. The sequence goes on from CP007152.1 coordinate 4,240,266, forward strand.
GCCATGGATTAAACGGACCGCTACCCGGTACACTCATACTGCCAACGCGCCTTTTCACCCACTTTCACTGAAGTAATGCTGCTTGATGCGTTCCCACATTAGACCTCTGTTTCTAAGCCCTGTCGGGATCGTCTGGCTGATGATGCTGGCAACACCGGGATTGACCTGGGCGCAGCAGGTGGAGGTCAACGTGGAGGGGGACTATCCGCAGCTTCAGGATAATGCGGAAGCCTTCCTGGGTGAGGTTGAGGGCCGCAGTGCCGGAAGCCTCAGACGATACGCCAGCACCGCCGAAGCACAAGTGGAAGAGGCGCTCCGTGCGCTGGGCTACTACAGCCCGATGATTCAGTGGGAAGTGGTCGAACAGCCCGGCGATGACGAAACACCCGCTCGCCTGGTATTGACCGTGCAGCCCGGCGAACCCATTCGCGTCCGTTCCCGGCAGGTGTCCATCGAAGGCCCGGCCAGTCGGGACCCCGATTTCGTGGGAACCTGCCGGAAAAGCCATCGGAGGGGGATGTGCTGAATCACGGTCAGTACAGCACGTTGCGGCAGACCATCCAGAACCGAGCCACCCGGCTGGGGTATTTTGATGGTGAGTTCACCACCCGCCGGCTGGAAGTCAACCCGGAACAGCACACTGCGGATATTTCCCTGGTCTTTCGCAGTGGCGTGCGATATCGCCTGGGCGAAGTGAGCTTCAAGGAAGGGCATGGCTTTGAGGAGCAGTTGCTTGAGCAATTCGTACGTTTTGAGCCCGGTGAGATCTATCACGCCGACAAGGTCGCGAGGCTAAGCGGCGATCTCTCCAACAGCGGTTATTTTTCCGGAGTGGACATTGACGCTTCGCCTGGTAAAGCCGAGGAGGGAGTGATACCCGTGTCGGTGGACCTGACCACTCGTCCTCCGCGCTCGGTTGCAGCCGGTGTCGGTTTCTCCACGGATGTGGGGCCGCGTTTCAGCGGTAACTGGCGGGAGCACTGGATCAACCCCATGGGTCATCGCCGCGGCGCGCAGACGGAACTCTCGGTGCCGCGACAAAACGTGGGCGCCTGGTACGAGTTGCCCCTTGATCCTCCCATGACCGATTCCATTCGCCTTTCCGCCGGGTATCAGCGGGAGGATATTGAGGATGTGGAGTCTGAACTGCTGACCCTTGGCCAGCAGTGGAAACACCAGCTCGATAACGGCTGGTTGCAGGTTGCATCGATCCGCTGGGAAGGTGAGCGTTTTCGCATCGGCGATGATGACCCCGAGCAGAGCAGCCTGTTGCTGCCGGGGCTTGGGTATTCGAAACTGCAGGCGGACTCGCCGTTGGATCCATCCCGGGGATATCGCATCCAGTTCGATGTGACCGGTTCTCACCGTGCCGTCATCTCCGATGTGGATATTCTCCATGCCAATGTTCTGGTAAAGGGCCTCTACACCCTGGCGGACAACCACCGTTTTCTGTCCCGGTTCCAGTTTGGTGGCGTGGCCACCAATCGCTTCTCGGATGTGCCGCCGTCATTGCGGTTCTTTGCCGGTGGCGACCAGACGGTGCGGGGGTATGGCTATGAGACGCTGTCACCCCGGAACAGCGAGGATGTGGCCATTGGTGGCCGTTACCTGATGGTAGGCAGTGTCGAGTATCAGTACGAGTTTACCGAAAACTGGCGGGTCGCGGCGTTTGTTGACGAAGGCAACGCCGTGGATGACCTGTCGGACCCGCTGGCGACGGGTGCCGGCCTGGGCATTCGCTGGATCAGCCCGGTCGGGCCGCTGCGCCTGGACGTCGCCAAAGGCCTGGATCCCGAGTTTGGCGGTGAGTGGCGCATTCACTTTTCCATGGGGCCGGAGTTATGAGCGACGAAGCGAAAACTCCAACACCAAAACGGTCAAAACGCCTGAGAAACGGGTTGTTGATAGCGCTGGCCGTTATTGTCCTGCTACCGCTGTTACTGCTTGGGTTGTTGGTGCTGGCGCTGCGTTCGGAAACCGGTACAGCCTGGGTGATTGATCAGGTTCCCGGCCTCGAGGTCGAGCAGGGGCAGGGGTTCGTTGCTGGGACAGTGGCAGGCAGCCTCCCTGACATGGCAGGGCTACGGTGTGGGGCTAAAGGTAGAGTCGCCGGTCGTTGACTGGTCGCCCACCTGCCTGTTCAACAAACAGCTCTGTCTGGAGCGACTCCTGGCAGACAGCATTGATCTGACTCTGCAGCCGTCCGGCGAGCCCAAAGAAGACAGCGGTGATATCAGTCTACCCAGTGTCGACCTTCCGTTGGGGCTGGTGGTCCGGGACGTGAACCTTGGTCCCTTTACGCTCAACGATGCCAAGGTCTGGGACCGGCTCCAGCTCAAGGCTCAGGGTTCCGGTTCGGACTGGCATCTGCAGAACCTCGCCTTTGTTCGGGACGATATCAGTATTGATGCCTCCGGCAGGCTCCAGACCCGGGGCGACTGGCCGCTGGATCTGGAGGTTGGGCTGATGCTCCCGCCCCCGTATGGCGCTGATTGGCAATTGGCACTCAATCTGACCGGGAGCGCTGCAGACCTGAGAGTTAAGGGCCAGAGCAGCGGTTATCTTGATGCCACGCTGGCTGGCCGGGTGGCGCCGCTGGACAGCGCCCTGCCGGCGGAACTGATCGTTCGTTCCAGCCGGTTCGTCCCGGCGGAGGGGTTACCGAAAACCTGATGCTGACAGACACCGTGGTTGCCTTGAAAGGCAGCCTTGAGAACGGTTTCCGCTCGGATTCCCGCACCGTGCTGCCCGGATCGACAGGCGATATTCCCGTGTCACTGAAGGGGTTGGTGACTACAGAGGGCCTCGATGGATTGGAGCTCGTCTTGACGGGCCCCGGGACTACTGAGGCTGAGACGGGCCGTCTCCGGGTCACCGGCAACGTAAGCTGGGAGCAGGCGCTTCAGGCAGACGCCAAGGTCAGTCTCGACGCTTTTCCCTGGTACAGCCTGATTCCGGATTTTGAACAGCCGCCGGTCACATTGCGCCAATTCAACGGCGACGTTCAATACCAGGGGGGAGCCTATCAGGCGAGCATTGACGCCAGTGTCAGCGGCCCCATGGGCGACGCCGATATGGCGGGGGATCTTGAGGGTGACCTGGAGTCCGTTGCGTTGACGAACCTGCGCGTCAATACCGGCGCGGGTTTTCTCGGCGGCCGTGCGGACGTGGCGTTCGCTGATCAGTTGTCCTGGGATGCAAGCCTGACGCTGGACAGCTTTAACCCTGGTTTCTGGCTCCCCGCCCTGGAAGCGAGCCTGAGCGGCGACGTGGATACCAGCGGACGTCTGCAGGAGGGAGGAACGCCTACGCTGCAGGCAAAATGGGACCTTTCCGGAAGTTGGCAGGCCAATGAGGCGCTGATGCGAGGTGCGCTGGACAGTGATGCCGGTAACTGGACATTGTCGGACCTGGAGCTTGAGGTAGGGGACAACCGGGTGACCGGCCAGGGCCGATGGGGACAACAGATTAACGGCAACCTGGAACTGAACCTGCCTGCGCCGGAAACCTTCCTGCCGGGGCTGGCGGGTTCGGTCAACGGTACGGCCTCGGTTTCCGGCACCGTGGACCAACCCCGTGGCAAGGTAACACTCACTGGCAGCGACCTGGCATGGCAGGATCAATTGAGTCTGTCCAGCCTGGACCTGACGGCCACGCTGCGCGAAGGTTCAACATCCAGGCGGATCTTCGGGGAAAGGAAGTTCGGTATGGCGAACAGCTACTGGAAGACTTGTCGCTGGCACTGACGGGAACTCGGGATGATCACCAACTCAGGCTAAACGCCCGCCACAAAGAGGCTGAGTTGTCGCTGTTGCTGGCCGGAGACGCCTCGGAAAGCTGGAATGCCTGGGTGGGTGCGCTTGAGCAGGGGCAAATCAGTGTGCCTGCCCAAGGCCAGCAATGGACCCTATCAGAGTCCGCGGCCCTCGAGTATACCGAAGCGGGCAAGCTCACGTTGGGACAGCACTGCTGGCAGTGGCAACAGGCGTCTGTCTGTGCCGAGGACCAGACTCTGCTCCCGACTCAAGATATCGCCTATCGCATTGAAAACTTCCCGACCACGGCACTCTCCCCGCTGTTGCCGGACACCCTGCGTTGGGACGCAACGCTGAATGCTGACCTGCAACTGGTCATGACGGAAGATGGGCCGGATGGTGAAGTATCCATCGACGCCGGTTCCGGCGAGTTTGAAGTGCAGGTGAGGGACGAATGGGAGAGCCTGAGCTACAACACCTTCACCACGCGCCTGAGTTTGAAGCCGAGTGTGGCGGAGCTGGACCTGCAGTTGCAGGGCCCCGATATTGGTAATCTCTCTGTCGGCATGTCGGTCGACCCGGATAGTGATGCCCGTGAAGTCGATGGGCAATTCAGCATCGAAGGCCTGGATATCGCCATGGCTGGCATATTTGCCGGGCTGGAGGTTGTTGAGGGAGAGCTCAATGGCGAGGGGACACTGTCTGGGCCGCTAATGAAGCCAGCTGTAAACGGCGAGCTTGCGCTCTCGGGCGGTCACATTGCCGATCCACGGTTACCGATTCCGCTTGAGGATCTGGTGGTCAGCCTGGAGTTGAAAGGATATAGCGCGGATTTGTCCGGACGTTGGCGCAGCAATGAACGCGGAAGCGGCAACATAGAAGGGTCGTTGGCCTGGGAGGCGGAACCGTCGGTGGAAGTGCGGCTGACCGGTGACCGTTTGCCCTTCAATTACGAGCCGTACGCCCAAGTGGAGCTGGTGCCGGATATCACTATCGCCTACGAAGGCGGCGATCTGTCGGTTTCCGGTAACCTGAACGTACCCCGGGGCACGATCGAAATCCGCGAGTTGCCCGCCCAGGCCGTGTCCGTATCCGAGGACGAGGTTGTCGTCGGCGCTGAGGAGAAGGAAGCGGGCTCCGCACTCTCAATATGGACGTCACTGTCGTGGTCGGTGAGGACGAGGTCAGCTTTAGTGGTTTCGGTGTCACCGGTAACCTTGAGGGGACACTGCGTATCGGCAACAACCTGGATACGAGGTGCCCTGCAGCTTGTTGAAGGCCGGTATGAGGCCTACGGTCAGGAGCTCGACCTGCGCCGGGCCAGGCTGGTGTTTGTGGGGCCACTGTCAGAACCGTACCTGGACATCGAGGCAGTGCGGCGTGTGGACAACGTGGTGGCCGGCATCCGCCTCAGCGGCCCGGTGAGCTCGCCCCGGACCGAAGTGTTTTCTGAACCGGAAATGCCTCAGACCGATGCGCTCTCGTATGTGATCCTCGGCCGGGCACCGCAAAGTCGTGGTGATGAGGGGCAAATGAGCAGGGCAGCCATATCGCTGGGGCTGACTCAGGCTAACAAGGTAACCCAGGGTATTGGCGAGGAATTCGGAATACGCAATCTGACGCTGGAGGCGGAAGGCTCAGGGGATGAATCGGCAGTAGTGGCCAGTGGTTACCTGACGGATGAACTCAGCATCCGCTACGGTGTCGGCATCTTCCAGCCCATCACCACGGTGGCGCTACGTTACGATATCGGACGTTACTTCTATCTGGAGGCTGCCAGTGGCCTGGCAGCCTCCCTGGATATATTCTATACGCGGGACTTCTGAGCGGGTGATTTACTCCAGTTCAAAAGTCGCGCTAACCCGGGCCTCCAGTTCACGGGAACCGACCGCTGAGACAGCGTCCGAGGCGCCTCGCATTTCCGCCATCATTGGCATCGGGGGTTGATGGCCACCATCGACGTTAATGGTCATCACCTCTCCGCACTGTTTGTCCAGTTCCCGGGCGACAAATTCGCAGCGTGATTTCGCATCCGCAATGGCGCCCGCCAGGGCCTGTTTACGCAAACCGACTTCATCGGAATGAAAAAACTGATGGGGACCGACGTTGTAGTCCATACCCAGTGATTGCGCCTGTGCAAGAATCGGGTTGAGCAGAGAGAGGTCATCGATGGTGAAGCTGACCGTTTGTGAAGCCACGGCCACTCGTCGGGGCTCCTCGTGACGCTCTGGTGAGGGAATCGAACGGCTGTAAAGGTTCAACGAGGCGTCGCTGTAGGATTTGAGCCGGTCGCGGAAGTCCTCGATGCTCTCCCGCCACTTCTCCATCTGCTCGTTGACTTCCTCAGTGGCCGTCTCGGGAAGCTTGTGCTCGGCGCGGGCGGTGAACTGCAGCCGTGCGCTGTCTGGCGTATACTTGACTGAGGCCTGACCGCTCAGGCTGACTTCTGCTGCTGATGCGCCCAGGGGAAACAGAATCAGGCCGTGGAGGCCAGCAGGTATCGATGGACGTTATGGAACATAGTTGGATCTCCATGTTATTACACGAGAATCAGGTCAGGTTGACGCCCCGGGAGCGCGATATCCTGTTCAGACTGACCGGGAGCGATCCCCATTATGTGACCACCCGCGAGCAACTGAAAGAGTGGGCGGCCCGTTATTTGACGGCTCTGCCCGACGACGCTCGGGAAATTCGTGAAATCAAGGCCGTGTTGCAGCGTTATCTGCCATTCTGAGCGGTATTCTCATCATCTTCTCCGGCAGTTTCGACGGGTTCATCCAGCCGAATCAGCTTCCTGTCTTCCGCAGCCTGCACGAAATGGCTGAAAATCCGCCGGTGGCCGCCGTGATAAAGCAGGTACTCCGGGTGCCACTGGATGCCCATTAGCCATTGCCCACGTGTATTTTCTATCGCTTGCACAAACGAGTCGTTGTCCACGGCAACAACGCGGAGATGTGTGCCCAGTTTTTTGATGCTCTGGCTGTGGATGCGGTTCGCGCCAATGACCGGGCTGCGCATCACCTCTCCCAGGCGGCTGTCACTGACGACCCGAACAGTCTGTAGCGGCAACAATAATGGGCGGTGGCGGGTGTTCACCCGCAGAGGTGTCACGTTCTGGCACAAAGATCCGCCGCGGAAAATATTGATAAACTGGGCGCCCCGGCAGATACCCAGTACCGGGATGTTCAATTCTTCCGCACGGGACAGCAGGCGAACATCGGTTTCGTCGCGGCGCACGTCATACCGGGCGGTTACCTGGGGAGTCTGACCATACCTCGAAGGGTGCACGTGGGTGCCACCGGAGAGCACAAGGCCGTCGAGCAACGAGACGTCCACCTTCGAACCCGGGCGGATAAAATGGGTACGCGCACCGTGGAGGCGCAGCGCGAAGGTGATCAGCCGGTGGGCGAGGCTGCGGCGTGCCGGGCCGCTGATGCCAATTGTAAGGCCCGGATGTTCAGGCTTTTCTACCGGGTTTTCAGACATAGTTCCTGGACCGAAGCCACTGGTCAGACGTGTCTATCCAGCTGTGGGTCAGGTTGTGGAAGCTCAGTTTGCGACTGTTGCGAAACTCCGTAACCAGTTCTGATAAGTCATCAGCGTTGGCCACCAGTTGTTCCAGCACAACCCAGTCATTCCAAACCGTGGAAAAATGCCAGTCAGGGTTATCAATGTCGCAGTCGGGTAGTCGGTAATGCAGTGTTGGCCGGCTTTTGATGCGCTCATCCTCCACATATTCTGCCAGCAAATCGCTGTTCAGGTGTGCGAACAGCGGGAGGAGGTCCAGGGCCTTGTTGCGGGTTGGATTGTAATGCAGGTAGTCCCGCATTAATTGCTCCATGTCCGGCGCATAATCCTCTGAAATCAGAAGGTCAATGTAGGTGCTGCTCCAGGGCTCAATGTAGCTGGTCAGCTTACGGCTGAAATCGATCTGGTGGCGTGCCTTCAGCCACTCGTAGAGCGCAGCGAAGGCCCGCAGGTAGCGCACCAGCGTTGTGGCTCTGAGGTCCGGTAGCTCCGGGTTCAATTGCAAACCAAAGGCATAGTAGAGCGCCTCCCGGCTGCCGAGTGCGCCTGCTCTTCGCAGCTCATCGCAAAGTGTCTCTATGCGTTCCAGCTTACTGAAAGCCAGCGGAGGGCTGACGATCTCCAGGGGCACGATTTTCTCGGCGGCTGCGTCGATCACGCTCATGGCCTGGCCGCCAAGTTCCCTGACGGACTCGGGAAGACGCTCGTCGGCCAGATCAAGGTCCTTTATCGGGTCCGAATCCAGTTCGATGGTAAAGTCACCGAGTTCCGTTTCAACCTCGGACACATAGCGCGCAACAGACTTTCCGGTACCTCCCAGCAGTTTTGCGGACAGCGAGACGAGATCTTCGTAACCGAGGCCGGACAACTCAATTTCAACGCCAACTCTGCGTTCCTTGCCATCATCCGTCTTGAGGATGTCCGGTAACCTACATCTGTTGCTCATTCAGGCGACTCCCTATCTTGGTTGCGATTACCTTAACACAGTCATACGTCAGGGCGTGGTGGACGGGCCACCCAGTGCGGCTCAAGGAAAAATTGCGTTTACAGGGTTTACACTGGATAAAACACTGTATATAGTCAAATCACTGTATATAAAAACAGGGCTAACCGGGGCAACCTAAATGAAGCTGACAGCTAGGCAGACACAGGTACTGGATATTATTCGTCGCTACCTTGACGAGACTGGGTATCCGCCGACCCGTGCAGAAATCGCGGCGGAACTTGGGTTTCGTTCTGCCAATGCCGCAGAAGAACATCTGCGGGCACTGGCCCGAAAAGGCGCCATCGAGATGGTGCCGGGAGCCAGCCGGGGAATACGTCTTCCCGATGTAGAGGCTGATCTTGGTTTGCCAGTGATCGGTCAGGTGGCGGCCGGTAGCCCCATACTGGCCCAGGAGCATATCGAAGACCATTGCACCCTGCAGCCTGAATTTTTCTCGCCCTCGGCGGATTATTTGCTCAGGGTACGCGGCATGAGCATGAAGGACATTGGCATCCTTGACGGCGACCTGTTGGCGGTGCACCGCACCCACGATGTGCACAACGGACAAGTGGTTGTGGCGAGGGTAGGTGAGGAAGTCACGGTCAAACGGTTCCGTAAGGAAGGCTCGAAAGTGTACTTGATCGCCGAGAACGAGGAATTCGAACCCATAGAAGTGGATCTGACAGAACAGGAACTCTTCATTGAGGGGCTCGGCGTCGGGGTCATACGGCGCTCGGACCTTCACTGACACCCCCAGGGTGTCCGGACATATCCGGCTGTGTTTCGTTGAGTGTTGAACACCGCGGGCGCGGCTTAACGGCAGGTGAGGCTTATCATGGAACAACTCAGCTTTAATCAGAATCTGGCTTATGCTCACAGAGGCGGCAGGTTTGTCGGTTCAGAGGTTGCCGGTATGAGCGACCATGATACCGTCAGGGCGCCTGCTGTCAGGAGTCGCCCAGCCAAACCGGCAGGTAATGTGACCGAAATCATTTTGCCCGAAGCAGGTTGAGAACTTCCAGCTATTGCTACCGATGCTTACGCAGTTGAATCAGGAGAAGCGTTGGTTAGCCTGGATTGATCCGCCCCAAAGCCTTGTCAGTAAGTGGCAGACCATGCGTGGCATCGTTGCAGGCGAACTGTTGGTGTTGAGGTCTACTCCTGACTACCCAGCCGGGGAGCTTGCCGAGCGAGCACTGAGCGCAGGCACCTGTCACGCTGTGGTCATGTGGACCCACAAGCTCGGGCGCGAAGCGCTCGCGTCACTGGAGCAGGCTTCGGCTCGGGGTAACAGTCATGGTGTGGTGCTGCGCCAGCGCTGATCGTCAATGAAGTGTGTAGGAGGGCCGGATGTCCTGAGTGTCCGGCTCTTCGTCTTCCCAGTCGATATCATGGGCAACGTTACCGACGGCCTCAATACCGGCTGCAATCATGGCCTTGGCCACGTTCATATCCCGGTCTTCCATCATCTCCCTGGCTTCCGTCGAAAATGATATCTGGACCAGTGGTGCACTGTCGTCGTCGATGCGGCGAAGCGCATAGTCTCCGTTGCTCAGTTGTACAATCTCGAAAAACGATGGTGACATTAAGTTAGCCTTTCAGTTCATTCCTGTTGGGTTCGGCAACGCCGTGGTTCATTACCATTCGCTGTGCCGATCCTCGAGGATATCGATAAAGTGTTTCATCGCGCCCAGAGTGGTTTCCAGAGCCTGCTTTGAGCGATCCGGGCCGGTGTCAGCTGCAACCGCAATCACGTTTTCATTGCTGACCGTTTTTCGGGTCACCGGGGGATTGCCCTGATGACGCTCAAGCTGCTCGAGATGACTCCACCAACTCCGCCCGTCACTGGCCAGTTGCTCCAGTTCTGTCATTTCCGGGCTGTGGGTTCCGATCAGCTCATCCAGTGCCTCAAGGTCATCAGGCTGGCTATGTTTGTGCTGATACACCCTGGCGATCATTACCAGCGTCAGTTTTCGAGCCCTCAGCCCCAGCTCTATGCTGCCTTGCAGCAGGGCTTCTTTCGTTGGAACGCTGTCGCTGTGCTCCAGCTGCCCCAACAGGTTGCGAGCCAGGAATATTTTCTGGGAAACCAATGAATGCCACTGCGAAGCCATGGTAGTACCTGAGAGTGGTTCACTGCTGTGCGATGAATTAATCGCCAACTATAACATTTTTCATTGTGAATTTCTCCTCCCACCGTTGGTTTGGTGGTTTTGACAAGAAACTACAAAGATTCACTTGAAACGGTCGTTTGAATTTGGCAAAAAGGCGCCCCGATTGAATAACATTTGATCGCCTGTTGTTGTTTCCGGCGTAGGCATGCCAAACCGCGAATGATACATGGGTTGATCGGTTACCTTGGAGGTAGAAGGGAATGCGGAACCAATGGGTCACGGGTTTTACAGTGGCATTGTTTGGGTTGTCAGGCGTTGCGTTGGCAAAGGTCAGTGAATCCGAAGCTCAGCGGCTGGCTAGCGAACTGACTCCAGTTGGAGCTGAGCGGCAGGGCAATGCCTCTGGCAGCATTCCGGCGTGGACAGGTGGGCTAACCAAGCCGCCCGCTAGTTGGAAACCGGGGCAGGTGGAAACCAACCCGTTTCCCGAGGATGAGCCTCTGTTTGTTATTACCGGCGCGAATGTGGATCTATATCGCGACAAGCTGACCGACGGACACATCCGTATGCTTGAGCAATATGGCCCGGAATTTGTGATGCCGGTGTACCAGACCCGTCGTACCGCGGCCTTCCCGGAAGATGTGTACGAAAAGTCCCGGGAGAATGCCCGCAGCGCGGAACTTCTGGCGAATGGAAACGGTGTGCGTGACACCATCATGACCAGCCCCTTCCCGATTCCAAAGAATGGCCTGGAGGTGATCTGGAACCACATCCTGCGTTATCGCGGAGAGGAACTGTCGTTCCGTAGCGCTTCAGCGACGCCCCAGGTGAACGGTTCCTACAACCAGGTTGTTAACCAGTACGACTATTACTTTGCCTACAGCCGCCGCGGCGCGAACCTCGCCGATATCGATAACAAGATTTTTTATCTGAAAACCGACACCATCGCGCCATCCAGTCTCGCGGGCACCATCACTCTGGTTCATGAAACCCTGGATCAGATTCGCTCACCCCGGCTCGCGTGGCGATACGATGCCGGCTCAAGGCGGCTGCGCCGGTCACCGAACCTGGCCTATGAAACCGATCTGCCGAACTCTTCATCCCTCCGCTCGGTTGATCAGAAAGACATGTACAATGGCGCCCCTAACCAGTACGACTGGGAGCTGAAAGGCAAGCGTGAGATCTTCGTGCCCTACAATGCCTACAAGCTTCACGACGCGGATGTCCAGCCGGACGATGTCATTCGGCCACAGCACATCAACCAGGAGTTGGCCCGATACGAGCTACATCGGGTATGGGTTGTCGAAGCGAAACTGCGGACCGGTATCAGTCATATCTATTCCCGCAGGGTGTTCTACGTCGACGAAGATAGCTGGCAGATTCTTGCCACGGAGGAGTACGACAGCAATGATGAACTCTGGCGGGTGTCCGAAGCTCACAACATCAGCTACTACAGTGAGCCGGTATTCTGGACTACCATGGAGATGACTTACGATCTGAACGCCCAGCGCTATTACATCGATGGTCTGGATAACGGCTTCCCCGCCTATGATTTCGAGCCAGGCTTCCGTGGTAATCAGTTTTCTGCCTCGGCAGCCCGGAGAGCAGCCCGCCGCTGATGACTGGCAGCCCCGGGCCGGTCGAGGCACGGGGCGCTACCGGACCGTTTTCAAGGAGATGCAATTATGTCGGTACCGGAACAGCTAGAGGCAGTGGATACCCTGGTTGAACACCTGAAGACCGCGCTTGCGGAGAAGAACTGGGACGAACTGTCCCGTCTGAATGAGCTGGTCAAACCGACGATCGAGCCGGTTATGGCGGCCCTTGAGGCCGGCGATCTGAGCCCTGAGCCAGTCAGGGAAAGGCTGGCAGCCCTGCAGACATTCTGTGATCGTGCCAATATTTCGGCAAATGAAGCCAAGGCGGAAGCCCAGAAAGCGCTGAAAGGGGTGAACCAGAACCGCAGCGCGGCAAAAGCCTATCAAAACGTCTCGTTAAATCGGCCAAAATAGCGTCATAAAATTGACTCAGGCCCACTTACAGTCTTAAATACCGCACAAATCCCCGCAAGAGATTCGTTTGGATGTCGAAGAATAACAAGGTGCTGGTGCTCAGCGAGGACGATGCGAAAAGACGTGACATTTCTACCATTCTTGAGTTTATCGGCGAAGAGGGCATTGTCGTTGGGGCCGATGCCCATTCACTGCTGAGCAGCGGTGACGCTGAGGATCTGGAGTCAATTTCCGTTGCCGTTGTTAACGGCGAGGACGATGGCGTGACCGCAGTGATTTCAACCGTGTGCGAGGTCGCTCAGGGGGTGCCTTTGCTGTTGGTTGGCGACCCTGATCTGGCGGGCCTCTCCGACGACGAGACAAGCCGGGTAATTGCCCGCATGGAATGGCCGCTTAACTACACCAAATTCGTGGACTCGCTCTACCGTGCACAGATCTACCGGGATCAGTTTGCACGTTCCCGTGAACGGGGGCAGCAACGTGGTCTACAGCTTTTCCGTAGCCTTGTTGGTACGAGTCGAAAAGTGCAATCGGTACGCCAATTAATGGAGCAGGTGGCCGACAAGGATGTGAGTGTGCTGATTACTGGCGAGTCGGGAACGGGCAAGGAAGTGGTGGCGCGAAACCTCCATTACCATTCCTCTCGTCGCGACAAGCCCTTCGTGCCGGTCAACTGCGGTGCCATTCCAGCGGAATTACTGGAAAGCGAATTGTTCGGGCACGAGAAGGGCGCGTTCACCGGCGCGATCACGTCGCGGGTAGGTCGGTTTGAAATGGCCGAGGGGGGCACCCTGTTTCTGGACGAGATCGGCGACATGCCATTGAACATGCAGGTCAAGATTCTGCGGGTTCTGCAGGAACGCACTTATGAGCGTGTTGGCAGTAACCGGACTCAGTCAGCCGACGTCAGGGTTATTGCCGCGACTCATAAACATCTCGAAGACATGATTGAAACGGGCGATTTCCGTGAAGATCTCTATTACCGCCTGAACGTTTTCCCCATTGAAATGCCCGCTTTACGTGACCGGGTGGAAGACATCCCCCTATTGATCAATGAATTGATTTCGCGGATGGAGAAAGAAAAGCGCGGCTCCCTCAGGCTGAACTCGGCGGCGATCATGAGTCTTTGCCGCCACGACTGGCCCGGGAATGTTCGCGAACTGGCGAATCTGGTGGAGCGGTTGGCGATTATGCACCCCTACGGTGTCATTGGGGTTCAGGAGTTGCCCAAGAAGTTCCGTTACGTGGACGATTACGACGAGAACCGGCCAGTGGAAGACTCCGGTATGCCCTCTGGCATTCCCGGGCTGGTGGGGCTGGATGCGCCGGCTCTGCTGCCGGTGAACGGCATCGACCTGAAGGACTACCTGTCCAATCTTGAAAGGCAGTTGATTCAGCAGGCGCTGGATGAAGCCGGGGGAGTAGTGGCCCGGGCAGCCGAAAAGCTTCGGATTCGTCGGACGACGCTGGTTGAGAAGGTCCGGAAGTATGGACTTCGGGATGAGGAGTCCGAGGAGAGCTGATCAATCCCCCAAAAAACTGGTTTCTGATGGCGTCAAAGGTTCGTAACCTTCGGCGCCATCGCTGTTTTTAGGCGACGGAAACCCGTCGTATACCTTTCCTCTGTTTTTCCTTCCTGTTGAAAAATAAACAAAATTTAAAGTTGGCACAGTGCTGGCTTAGTCTCGTCCAAACGATCCATCCGATTGGTACGGGCCGGGGGTTAGTCCGGTCAGAGGGCGAGTTTATGAGTCAGTTACAGTTTGTGGGTTTGTCGTCAGCAAAGGCGTCTGCCAATGCGGCTGCCGATGTCAATGACAAGGTGACGGCGTTGTTCCCGGAACAGGACGATGAGGCTGTGGGGACAGCGTTGGAGCTGTTTAATCAGATGTCCCGACAGATCACTGATTCCTACCGCACTCTTGAGTCCCGTGTTAATCAGTTGTCCGGGGAGCTGTCCGCGGAATCCCAGCAGCGCCAGGCGGAGCTGGAGCAGAAAGAGGAGCTGGCAGACCGGCTCTCGACGCTTCTGCATGCGCTACCGGCCGGGGTTGTGGTGCTCGACAGCCAGGGGGTGGTGACCCAGACCAATCCGGCGGCGATCACGTTGTTGGGGGAGCCTCTTGGTGGAGAGCGGTGGGTGGATGTTATCCGTCGCTGTTTTGCGCCCCGCCGCGACGATGGCCACGAAGTGTCACTCAAGGATGGCCGTCGTGTCAGTATTGAAATTCGTACCATGGAAAACCAGCCGGGGCAGTTGATCCTGCTGACCGACTTGACTGAAACCCGTCATTTGCAGTCTCAGCTCGCCCATGCCCAGCGGCTTTCCGCCATGGGCAAGATGGTGGCCTCCCTGGCTCATCAAATTCGCACACCGCTGTCGGCTGCCATTCTGTATGGCGGGCACCTCAGCCAGGAAGACCTGGACGAGGAGATGCGTCAGCGTTGTGTCTCACGGTTGATGTCCCGCTTGACGCACCTGGAGCAGCAGGTGCGTGACATGCTTATTTTCGCCCGGGGCGAGACGCGGTTGGCAGAGGAATTGTCTGCCGACACCCTGGTTCAGGCGCTGGCTTCCGCGCTGGAAGGACTGAAGCTCCCTGCCGGTGTGTCGGTGGAGTTGAGTGACCAGGTCAATAGCGCCGCGCTGATGTGCAATCGTGATGCTCTGGTGGGTGCCTGTACCAACCTAGTGAACAACAGCGTGGAGGCCGGGGCGACGAACGTTGAAGTTGCCGTTGTGTCCGTTGACGAGGAACTGGTGGTGCGCGTGAGTGATAACGGTCCTGGGTTTACCACGGAGCAGGCAAGTCAATTGCTGGAAGCGTTCTATACCACCAAATCCCACGGCACCGGCTTGGGCCTTGCCGTGGTCCAGGCGGTGGTGAAAGCGCACCAGGGTCGTTTCTCGATTGATGCGCCTGCCGCCGGAGGTGCTGTTGCCATCATTTCCCTGCCATTGATGCGTTCGTTGTCGACGGGTGACCGTCGGCAGCAGCCATCAAAGAATGACTGATCGGAGGCTATTATGGCCAAAGCCCAAATTCTGATTGTTGAGGATGACCAGGATCTTCGAGAAGCGCTGGTTACCACCCTTGAGCTGGCAAAGTTTCGCGTGCGTGAAGCCGCCAATGCGGAGCAGGCCCTGGCGAAGCTGGCTGAGTCGCCGGTGGATATGGTTGTCAGTGATGTGAACATGCCTGGAATGTCCGGTCACGATTTGCTGCATGAAATACAAAGACGGTACCCCGGCCTGCCGACCATGCTGATCACTGCCTATGGTCAGATCAGCCATGCGGTGTCCGCGATGCAGTCCGGTGCCATCGACTACCTGGTCAAACCGTTCGAGCCCTCAGTGCTTGTGGATGCGGTGACCAGAGTGGTCGGCGGCGGCCGCCAGAAAAGTGTCGACCAGCCCGTTGCGGAAGATCCGATCAGCAAACGGATGTTCCAACTGGCGGCGAAGGTGGCAGCCAGTGACTCGACGGTGATGATTTCCGGGGAAAGTGGAACCGGTAAAGAGGTGTTGGCGCGCTATATTCACCAGCAGTCTCCCAGGTCAGACCAGGCGTTCGTGGCGATCAACTGCGCGGCAATTCCCGAGAATATGCTGGAGGCCATCCTGTTTGGCCACGAGAAGGGTGCCTTTACCGGTGCGGTTGCATCCTCCCCGGGCAAGTTCGAGCAGGCCAATGGTGGCACCATCCTGCTGGATGAGATTTCGGAAATGGATCCTGGCCTGCAATCCAAGCTGTTGCGGGTGCTCCAGGAGCGCGAGGTTGAGCGGGTCGGTGGTCGCAAGACCATCGCCCTGGATGTACGGGTTATTGCCACGACCAACCGGGATCTGTCCGATTACGTGCGGGAAAACAAATTCCGTGAAGACCTGTACTACCGGCTGACGGTCTTCCCCATGCACTGGCAGCCACTGCGCGAACGTACACTGGATATCATGCCGCTGGCGAATGCATTGCTGAAAAATCATTGCCGCAAGATGAAATTGACCGGCGTGACCTTCGCGCCCGACGCCAGAGATGCGCTGATGGGTCATCAATGGCCGGGCAACGTTCGCGAGCTGGACAACGCGATACAGCGGGCGCTGGTCTTGCACCAGGGGAATGTCATCCATGCTGGTGACCTTTGCCTGGAACTCGGAATTACCGGGCGTATGGAAAGTGGCCCCGCCGGCACGACATCTCCGGCCTCGCCACACCCAGTCGTTTCCGAATCCGGGGCTGAGTCACCTGATCGGGACGCTCAGGATACCTATGCCGAGGAAAGCCTGTCGGGTCTCGGAGCGCTATCTTCCACGTCACTGGGTGATGAAGTCCGACAGCGTGAATTCCGGATTATCATCCAAACGTTGAAAAAAGAGCGTGGTCGACGCAACCGGGCGGCGGAGCAGTTGGGTATCAGCCCGCGCACGCTCCGATACAAACTGGCCCAGATGCGCGATGCCGGCATCGATCTGGATGCAGAGCTGGCCGCCGCCTGACCACAACCAACAGGCTCCTTCGTTCGGCACCCAAGGGTGCCGTTTTTTGTGCCCACGTCAAAAGACCGTCGCTGTCTTTCGCCTTTCTCTCCGATTGTTAATTAACATTATGAAAATTAACAAATAAATTATGTTGGCCTGCGGTTTGCTTTGACCTGTTCAGATATGTCCAGGACTGAGGCGCTGTTCCTCTAAATCCCATGCCCGCTTGAAAGCACCGGGAATTTCACGCAGTGAGAATGAGTAAATGGACTCGCCCATGCGGGATGTCGCCGGGTCCATCGGCGTAGCCACATCACGGTGATGCCCCTTATTGTGCTCAATGAAGAAATGACCATATCCGACCACGGCGAGGACAAGCTTCGCCATCCAACGGTCAAACGTTTCTTTTTTATGGCCAAGTTCGTGGCCTGTGTTCAGAGCCAGGCCATTCACGATTCCCAGGGAAAGGGCCAATGCCAGAAACTCGAAAACACTCATTGGTTGCGTGGATACCCACCAGGCACTGACAATCAAGGCGGCATAGTGAATAGGAACCGTCAAGTAGGTCAGTACCCGATAGTAACGATCCTGTTCAAGCCGAGGCACAGCCGACTCGGGGGGGTTGGAAAAATCCTCTCCAAACATGGCATCAATCAAGGGAACTGCGCCATACCAAAGGATCAACACCAATCCGTACCAGATGCTCCATCCGGTCTGGGCGACCAGATAAAGGCCTATAAGAGGTGTTGCTGGCCACAGCACAGAAAGGATCCACAGGTGGCGCTTTCTGTCCACATAGTTTTCGGCACCAGGGTCCCTTTGAAGGGACTCTGTTAGTACATTTTCTGACATTGACATGAGGATCACCTTATTGTTATTAGATTCATCATCTTTTTACATATTGTATTGTTTTGCATCGCGCACAACGGGCCACTCAGATGAGCGGGCCGGTTGTACGCAGTTACAGGATTGGCTATAAGTTGGGGTCAAACAACTACCCGAACGGGTAGGTTTGGCGCCGGATAACGGTCGATATACGTCATGCCCTGGCGCGCTCGCGTTCCGGGCTGGCAAAGCGGGAGACTTGACTGTCATGACACACCATAGCCTGGAAGACTGGTGTCGAAGGATGTCCGGCCGGATGTGGGGTCGTCAGCGCTTCATCACTCAAGGCTGTACAGACCGCCAGCGCTGGGTGCTTCTGCGACGCCTGAGGCAAAAGTCGTTCTGTACCGGGCTCCGCCGGGCTACGGAAAATCTGTACAGGTCGCCCTGGCAGCAAACCGTCGTGATCCGGAACACGAGAGCGCCGTCTATATCAATGGACGATCCTACCCGGACCCGCGCGAAGTCACTGACAGCCTGTTTGCGGCGTTGGTTTTATACCAGATTGAAGGACCTGAATCCCGGGAAGCGCTGAAAAGTGACACTGACACCATCGAAGCGCTTCGGGACGCCTTGTTCAATGCAAGAAAGACCATAAGAATTTGCCTTGACGGGCCCGGTGAAGGGGCGGATAACGGGTATCTGATTGAGGATCTGATCTGTGAAACACCGGACAATGTAAAATTTTTTATTGCGCCCGGCAGCGCCGGGGCATTGCCGCGTTTGTCGCTGATGACGGGTGTTGTGACCTATGGTGCTGATGAGCTTGCCTTTACAGAAGAGGACCTAAAGGAGCCGGAGAAGCTTGGTGAGGTAACGGGTATAGGTGGCTCCGAAGCAGGCAACATTATACAAGCCACGGGCGGATGGCCCGCACTCGTCAGACTGATGCGCCAAACCCCGAACCCGGACCTGCCTCCCGAATCCTGGCCGGAAACCCGCTCGTATTTCAGGGACAATCTCTTGTCCGTGCTACCCAGACATGCGCGAAGGTTTGTTTGCAACGCCGCGATGCTCGAGGAGGTCAGCGCGGAGTGCTATGACTATGTCTATAAAACGCAGCAGGCTGATCAGGAAATTTCGTTTGTTAACGAAAAATTTGCACTTTTAGCCCCCACCGTTTCCTCCGGCGAGCGCCTGGCCATGCACCCTGTGCTGAGAGGGTATTTGCGTAGTGTGTTTAATGCCACTCAACGGGAGCGTCGTTCGTATGTACTGAAACGCGTTGCGTTCTGGCATTGGCGCAGGGGAGAGTACCTCCATTCAATCAACGTCGCCCTGGAGGCTAGTGACCATCGGTGGGCGCGCGTGTCAGTGACAGCATCATACTGGACGTGGCGCTCCGGCAAGGTGAAATTGAAGTGCTTCGCACGTGGTTTGAAAAGGTGCCGGTCCGCACGATAAAAAAAATCGCTTCCTTAGGCATAGGATATGCCTGGACCCTGTATTTCAGCCAGCAGGCGCGGCAGGCAGAGGAAATGCTGGCCAGTTCGGACCATCCGATTTCCAGGGGGCTGGGCAACCTTGATGAGGAAGGCTGGCGGGAACTGGTTAAGGCAATAGGTAAAGCCACACAGGATGAATTGTCGGAGAGCCAGACGCTCTGTGAAAAGTGGATTGATGCCTTTGGCGATCGCAATATGGTCGGTAAAGGCGCGGCCCTTACATGCCAGGCATTCATTGCCTCCAGCGATCGCCGCTTTGAAGAGTTAGAAGAACTATTGCACAGAGCGGCGGTGGCCAACCAGTCATCCAATCAACTCTACGCGTTTATCTGGCTTAAAACGGCGGAAATCCAGACAGAATTGTTCAAAGGCGACATGGTCCGGGCAATGTACCTGTTGCGTCAGGCGAATAAAACCGCAGAAAAGATTGGCGTACCAAAAAGCTTTTTAAACAAGATGCTTGGTGTTCTTGAGTTACAAATTCTGCTCGAACAGGATCATCACCAGGTTTCCCCGGAATCTGCACAGATATCCTTTGATTTCGCCTTGAATTATGGCGTTACCGACATTCTGTGTGGATGCACACAGGCATGCAGCCGTTTGCTGTACCACCAGGGGTTGCGGGACAGGGCCATGGCCCTGTTGGAGCAGGCTCGCCTGGCCGCCAGCGAGCGTGAGCTCCCGCGCCTCAATATCCTGACAAAAGTTCAGTTGGCTGAGTTCACCCTCCTGAACAACGAGGAATTGGAGCCACCCATACTCCCCGATGAATCCGAGCTGTCATTTCTGCCTAATCAAAACCGGGCCATTCAGGCGCGCATTGCTTTAGTGAAATCAATGTACAGGCTAAGGCTTGGGAAGCAGTTTGGTGTGGCCGGGAACTATGCCAGAGAGGCGCTTCAGGCTGCCAGCGCCATCTCCGATGCCAGAACCAGGGTCGCCGCCCAGTATTGCCAGGCCCTGGCAGCGTTTGCCCTGGGTTCCTCAAAACCGGCGAAGCGCCTGATTCTTGATGCCAACCTGCATGCGGAGCATCTGAATTGCCACTTTACACCGCTATGGATAAAAGAAGCGCTGCTTTCTCTGAGTCCCCTTGCCCGGAATCTCTTTGATGATCCGCCAGACACCGCTGAAGCGGCCACTACAAGGGACCCGGAAGTCCGGGCAGAAGACCTCAGCGCTCCACCAGTACCGGGACATACCGACTCCGTTATCACGGTCAGGCAGATTTCCATACTGAAGTGTATAAGCAGCGGAATGACCAACAAAGCGATCGCTGAGAGGCTTCTTGTGACTGAGGATGCTGTCAAATGGCATCTGAAAAGGATTTTCAGCGAACTTGAAGTAACCAGCCGGGTTCAGGCAGTCACTGAAGCGCGACTGCGCGGGCTTTTATAGTGAGTGAAAAGTAACCGGTGCTCTGCTGGTTGCAGAACCGGACTATTGGCAGGGGGCATCTTCCCGGGGTGATCTGTTTTCGGTTTCGACGGAAAAAGGGCCAGTCCGGAGACTGGCCCTGTGTCAGGTTTCATCACTTTTGCGTGTAGGGAGACACATACCTGAGCTGAAGTTCATTCGGTGCAACTTGTATTGTGAGCTCAGTATCTACGTCGATCACTGAGTTTACTACTCCATTAACAACCCCGCCCAATAGGCGGCAAAGAAGACCTGTTCCGATACTACAAATTGCAGACTCCTCTTCAAGCAAGCCCACAGTTGCTCGCCCCAAAAGCCTCGTTGACAGCACAATCGGCTCAACATTTCGTTGTTCTATGACGATCCTGCCATCATCAAGGAAGGTTATCGGTCCAGAGAGCTTCAATCCATTAATTGGATAGCTGCGCAGATTATCCTCAAGGCGGGTGTTCGCCAGTCCGCTCAGCCTAACGTTCAGATACGGTGCATCAAGGTAAACATCCAGCTCGGTCTCGAAGGTCAGCTGACCGTCTTTTTGTAGAATCACACCATCAATCAGGCCGTCGCGGTTTTCGCCCTGGTAACGCATACGCAAGGCGAGGGGTCCGGTGTCAAACTCTTGAGAGGTCTGTAAATCACTGGTCGCAAGTACTGCGAGCAACTGACTGCTCAGATTGACCCAGATGTCGCTAGGCGTGGTAAGGAGTACCGACGGATGCAACTTCACAGGCACTCGCGTGCTGCCATCTTCGGCAACGGTTGGTTCACCCACTATCTCAACATCAAGGTTTGCTGTCAGAAAAATGAATTTTTTGAACTCATCGCAAGCTTCGGTGCCTACTTCACAGCCTATCTGCCCGTTATCCTCAAGCACCCCGCTACTGATCTCCGTGATGGCAAGCTTCATGGAATTTTCAGGAATTCCGCTGATGGCATCAGGCTCTTCCGGGTCCAGCTTCAGATTAGCATTCACATCCCTGCTCGGGAGATTTTTCAGCGGCAGAAGCACGGAGGTTTTGGTTATATCTCTGGCAACAAACCGGTTTTCAAGCGGTTGTCCGCCTGACGAAAGGTCCCCGAGGCTCCTTCCCGGGTCGGCGTACTGGCTCAGGAGCCTGCTGTACAGGGGGATACCCTGTTGATTGGTAATACCATCGGTCAGCACGTAACGGTAGTTTGTTCCTTGCTCCCACTTGTCGAGTGGTACGGCTCTCAGTTCACGACCATTGAGGAGGCTAAGACTATAACCTTCAACTGACTGCCAGCTGCCGTTCTCGTCCTGCTTTTCCACAACAACAGTTTCGCCGGCCACAATGGAGTCCGGATCGATATCCTGTGAGAAGCGCACGATAATAGGCTCGCTGGCCGGATGCTCGGTTATGGGCAGCAAATCATCCAGCGGGCGCTGTCCAAAATTCGCGGAAGCAGGGGTCTGGCTCGTGATGCCACCAAGACACCGCCCCTGTTTTCCGGGCTGGGCATCCAGGTCCGTCTTGGCGCATGGGTAACCAGGAAGGGTTGTAAGGGCAATCGGACCAACGTCAGCTGGCGGAACCTCCGCCGTTGGGTCGAGCCTGAAATTACGGCTTGTGCTGGCCATCGGATTACCCGACAGGTCAACAAGGCCGTCCATCGTAAGGGTATAATCGATGCCATGCGTTAACGGCTCGGTTGGCCGGATAACGAGAGCCGGACCGTCAAGCCGGGATTTAAAGGCAACCTCTGCCGATGTGGTGCCGTCATTGGCGATGAGGGTGATATTGTCCGGATTGATGGATGACGGAAGGAGAGGTTCCGAGAAATAGACAATCAAAGGGTCAGAAGGCCTCTGTATGTTGGAGTGTTCCCCGGGACCCAGCTCTTGATGAAGGGCGCTGCGGTGTCCGCAAAGTCGGCCTGTAGCGGGGCATCTTCGACGTTGCGGAAGCCGTTCAGCTTGAAGGAAATCAGGCCTGAGGCTGTGTCAATGCCCATCACGTCCGGCTCAATAACACCAACGGCTTCGATGCTCAGCTTTCCGTCTTCGACGAGGGCAGTGCCCACCAGTTGCACGTGCATGAGCTGTTGGCCAAGGGCGCCGTTGGTAACGGTGTTCCCGGTATTCAGGGCCATATCGATGTAGAGTTCGAGCACCCGGGGTGCATCCACTGCATCGGTATAGGGGTTGGGTATCAGGAAACCATTGGCATCCGAGAGAAAGCGAACCCCGACGGCTTCGGACTCGAACCCGGCCGGCACAGCCCCCGCGATGCTGACTTCTACAGAGCTTCCGGTGAGCAAGGTGCCCCGTTCGATCCTCAACGGAATGCTCTGAGCGGCCGCCTCAAACTTGGGAATAAAACCCAGTTCCGCGAACACAGTGCCGGCGACACTGGTCGGGTTCTCTTCGCCCAGAAGAAGGGAGCTCAGGTTTACCGAATTGTAATCGGCACCCGTCAGTGGCAGTTGGCCTGGCATGTTTTCAGCTACCTGAGCCATGATCTGGCGCTTGCCAGTCGGAGAGCGGGAGTCGGTCGGGTTGAAGGTCAGTGTGCGATCTTCGGACAGGGTGTCACCCAGCAGAGCGCTTTTTATGCCGCTGGTCACGGTCAGGTTATAGGTTCGGGCCGGATCCAGGTAGCCTTCCGGATCCACCGTAACCCGGTGGTCCTTGACGTATACTTCGGCATTGACCGGTTCGCCGGCCTGGTCCGCCAGGCGGATGGTCTGGCCGTAAACCACCGATTGCGGGTCGACGGGCTCGGTAAACTGAAGCCGGAATGTCGTAAAGTCCGTGACGGGGTAGTCGTTCCCTCCGTCCGGAATGGTTCGCGCCAGTTCAAATCCGGTACCTTCGGTCTGGCTCAGAAGCGGGCCGGATGTTGCCGGTGCTGTCTTGAATTTGATTCCGTCCGCGGTCAGGGACACTGGTGCGCCGCCAACCTGAAGTCCCTCTGCGGTCAGGGTGTAGCTGGTTCCCGGTGCAAGCGCCTTGTCCGGCTTTGCCGCAAGCCCCATCTTGTCTTCATCAGTGAACATCACGTCTGTGAGGGTAACCTCGTTCCCGGTGGCATCCCTCAGGATCAGAGAGTCAGGAATGTCGGTCAGCGGTGTGTCGATGGACTTGTTGAAACGCAGGAAGACAGGTGTTGTTGTGGGAACGGTGGACGTGACACCGGGCTGATCGCCGCCCGGGGGCGTACTGTCAGCCGGATAGGTAAATGTCAGCGATCCGGGTGTCGGAGCCCGGGTAACGGTCTGCTGGTCGCCGCTATCCCCGCAGCCTGCGAGTGCTGTGGTGACAATCAATGCAATAGTGGTTTTTTTCATGCCGTACCTCTTCAAAATCTCAGCGTAATTGAGCCGCTGAACACGTGAATATCGCCGTCTGCAGTAACGTCTTCTTCATTGCCATTGAAGTCGACAATGGTGAAGTCACGCTCTTGCAGCATCTGGTACTGGTAACCGAGGTCCACGCGAACGGGGTAGGCCAGAAGACGGGTCCGGTTGTAGGTGGCACTTAAGCCAAGCCCGACAGAAATCTTGTCTGTGTCCAGGTAGTTGATTTCCGGGTTTCGGGTGGTTTTCAGAGGGGATTCTTCATAGGCGACGCCGGCACGGAAGGTAAAATTGTCGTTCAGCATGTACTCGCCACCGAGGCGGGGAGTCAGGGTGTCCTCAAACTGCATACGGGCAGCGGGGGAAAGGCTGTTCTGATCCTTGATGGTGTCGCTGGTAAATTTATCTTCCAGGCCTGACCAGTTCTGTTGTTCTACACTGCCGCCAATACGCCAGCCGTCACCTTTATACTGGGTGCCGACGACCCAGATTTCCGGCTGAAAGGAGTCTATCGTGGTAACCGCAAGCGCAAGCCCCGGATCGGGAATCGTCTGGTCGACAATGACGTTTGCGTCGATACTGGTGGAAGCCGATGATTCTGCCCGGTAAGCAAGGGCCGTTTCCCAGCCGCTCAACCAACAGCCGCTTTCAGGGCAGAAAGTTTTGCCCCAGTCGATGGAGGTACTGAGAATCGACTTTACAGAGGGTTCGGCATTGACTGACAGGCGCTCACGTCGTGTCTCACCGGCCAGGTTCGATAACGTATCCAGCTTGGCTGTGGCTTCGAGGGTGACTCTTGCCGAGATTCCGGCGTCAATACCTCGCCAGATGTTGGTGGCACCACCGATATTGAGGAACAGGGGTTCCCTGCCATACTCCATGAACTGGCCGCTTTCTGATGTGTTTGAACTGAAGGCCAGCAGTTCCTTGCCATACTTCTCTACTCCCGCGATGAAGCCAAAGTAAATGGGGTGCTTAAAACGGGTCAAGGAAGAAAGATTTGTTTTCATGCCGATGAGCACATGCTGACTCGGTGAGTCGGCGAGTACGTCGCCATCCCGCAGGGGGCCATCCGCTCTCAGTTCCTGTTCTGCATGAAGCAGGCCTAGGGTCAGCTCTCCCCGGGGATCTTTTGTCAGATAAGCCGGGTTATAGTAAGTGGCAGACACCTGATCGTTGAACATAGACAGGGATTGCGCTGTAGCCACGTCGGCTGCCATTACCCCGTAGGTGGTGCCGATGTTGCCCATGCTGGCCTGAGTGGGAAAAGAACCCCCAGCGGACAGAATTGCGATTGCAAGGCAAGAGGTAGGGCCCTTAGTAAAAAGGGGAGTCTTAGGCATTAATATGCTCCGTTTTCTCGTTATTGTTGTCAGTACATCTATACAGCGCTTGTTGAGGCGGTCAGATGCTGTTCAGCAAAAAAGCTTACTTAAACTGTTTTTTCGGAACATTGGCCCTCTTGACGCCACAGATCGTCTTTAACTCAGCCAGGCTTTTTCGTGAGAAAGGTTTTGAAAGGACGTCGCTCAAGTAGATTGCCGAAGCGCTGCTTGTCGAGCTGATGCGCCGGGGAGTCGACCTGGTTACCGCAGAGGTCGAGTCGGCTTACGCCAGCTCGGACGACCCGGTTGAGCGTTTGCGTCTTTGTATCAACGCACATCTGCGAGCCCTGTTGTTAGGTTCGGATGCGGTTTACGTGCTGTTGTTTGAATGGCGGGCGCTGGGCCCGGAGGCTAGTAAGGAAATCATCGAACTGCGTGACCAGTACGAGTCCCTGTGGGCCGGTATCCTCGAAACAATGATTGCGCAGGGCGTGGTCCGGAAGAATGTTGACGGCCGCTTGCTTCGCCTGATAGGCCTTGGGGCACTCAACTGGGTTGCAACCTGGTTCGACCCGAACGGGGCCCAGTCACTCGACGCCATTGGTGATTTGATCTGGCAGATCGCTATGGACGGTGTCATCAATAAAGGAGTCAAGGCATAGGGTAAACACTGCCGGAAAATGTCTCGGTACTCAGAAGTGATACGCAGCCGACACAGTTCCAAAAGAAAGTGCATCTTTATTGCTTTCATCCTGACTGGTCGTCGCTCTGAGTGTGATGGCAATCTGGATTCCAGGCGAATGCCAGCCAACGCCCACGCCACCCAGACCGACAACAGGACGCTGGTCATAATCGTAGCGCCCTGACTGCTCCTCCAGATAGGAATAGGGTATGAATTCCATACCCAAACCAATGAACACGGACCAACCCGAGCCGGGGGCATTCAGTGAGCCCGGCAGGGCAATGGTTGAAGAGGCTCCTGCATAATCCGGGATGATATTGGCGGGCAAGTTAGTGCCGATTCGCCAAGACATACCCAGCTCGCCACTGCTGACGAAATTCGACAGCCTGCCACCGGTTACCCAAGCCATCTCTTGGTGCACCCCACTGCCGATATTTTCGCGAAACAACCGCCGAGCATGAAAGGCGTGCACTTCGCCAATGACATCAGTGCCCAGCTGGTTATCCCAGCCATTCGGATTGGTGCTGCCGGTCAGTTTGTGGACCCATTTCTGCGTTGCTTCGGCGCCGGAATTCGGTCCAACGACACCCAGACCGATGCCATAGCCGGTCAGGGATTCTGAACTCCAGCTCCAGAGAGTGATTGAGCCAGAGAGGTAGCCGACGTAAGGCAAGTCTTCATAAATCGGCCCAGATGCTTGTATGTTCTCTGGGGTGACCATCAGTTGGCTCAAGCTGAAAGTCAAGGCATGAGCGTTGCCCGTCCGACCAATAACGGGCAACCAATCCATTGCGTTTCTGGCGCTTCTGGCCAGACACACCTCGCAGTTGTTGTTTTCTGCCGAGGCACTCAGATAGGACAATCGACCACCATTGGTATACCCCTTATCCGAGCCGGTCAGAAGGTCGTTGTCCCAGGAAATGCTAAAGGCCCCGGAACTGGCCCCGGCAAATTCGGGAATAAGTGCAAACAAAAAAATGATCAACCTCAAGAGAGCTTTGTCCCGTTAAAAGCGATAGTTCATCAATAATCCGCCGAAGCCCTGAACATGATCTCCAATATCCGCAACTATCGGACTGTCTTTGGCCTCTCCAGTCAGGTAAGCCACTCCCGCAAGACCGGTCAGTGACCAATCAGCACTTAGGCGGTAAGTCATGGCGCCGCCAAAACGTATGCGCAGGTAACCTTTATCAACGTCATAGGCGCTCAGCCCGGAGCGGGCGCTCTCTGCCTCGGATATTCCAAACTTGCTCTCCGTCCAGCGCTCACTGCTATAAATGAGGCCCGGACCGGCCGACAAGAAAAGGTTTTCTGTCAGCGGGGTTCGCCAACTTCCCTTAAGTGTCAACTGATAGCCGTCGACGTCACCGGTCACCGGTGTCTTTACCGACGCGCTGTAATTGAAAGGCCCGTCCTCCAGGGCAACGCGCAAACCAATGGCAGCCCCACTGTCCACCTTATCAAGGTTGCTCAGGTCATCCTCATTATCACGGCCCCCGACATAGCCGATGTAGGTCGACAGCGACCATGCGCCATAATTAATAAAGTTCCAGCCGAGGCCATCGCGGATATTCAGATAGAACCGGTCGTCATAACTCAGGTTCAGGTTGGGCAGGCCTCGGGTTTCATAGTCGTCACTGCCAAGATAGTCCGGCGCATAGAAGGCTCCCGCCCCGATGCTGCCATCCCAGTCTGGGCTGGTCATGGCATTCTGCCAGTCAGCGGCTGCAAACACGGTGGGGCTGAGCACTACCAATGACAGGGCCATCGCTGTGGGGGCGTATTTGTTTCGTAACATAAAGCTAGCGTCCTCAGTTTCGGGTTGGATCGTCGATGGTTTCATCGTCCTCGGCCAGAGCTTCGATGCCTGGCGCCGATGCACTGAGCCAGCGGTTCAGATTCATCAAATCCTGTGGGCTGAGGGTGCCGGCGGACTGTTTCAGGTTAAGAGTGTTGAGTACGTAGTCGTAGCGGGCATTGGCATAGTTTTGCAGGGCTTCGTAATAGTCCCGTTCGGCATCCAGCACTTCGACGATGTTGCGAGTGCCGACTTCTTACCCCGCACGGGTAGCGTCCAGTGCACTGCGGCGCGAGATGATGGTCTGTTCGAGTGCCGAGGCGGATTCGATATTGGTATTGACCTGACGAAACAGACTGCGGGTGTTGACCCGCACGTCCCGACGAACGGTATTCAGGGCCTGATCGGCCACCGTGACCAGTGATCGCTGTTGCCGCACTCCGGCCTGTGTTCCGCCGCCGAGGTACAACGGCACGTTCAGGGTCAGACTGATCACGCCCTCAGTGGTCGTTCCATTGCCAGAGCGGGTGGCGCCTCCACTGCCGGCGGTGGAACCCGTGCCGCCGGGCCCGAGGCCGTTGATGTCTGTTTCACCGTAAGAGGCGTTCAGGTCCAGCGTCGGGTAATGCCCCGCCTTGCGGCTTTCAAGGGTGGACTTGCTGGCATCGAGCTCAAGCAGGGCGGTCTGGATTTCCCAATTCTGTCCCAACGCGATCTTCTCCCACTCTGTGGGATTCGCGGGCGCGGGTCTGGCCAGAGGGAATTCCTGGCGCAGGTTGTCCAGTTGTTCGGTGTATTCTCCGGTCAAGCGGGCAAGATCTTCCCGGGCGATGTCCAAGTCACTTTCGGCGGCAATACGCCGGCTTTTGGAATCATCGTAGCTGGCGCGGGCCTCATACACTTCGGTAATGGCGATCAGGCCGACATCGAAACGCTCCTGAGCTTGCTCGTACTGTCTGCCTATAGCTGTCTCGGTGGCCTGTGCAGTGGTCAGCGCATCTGCCGCCCGCAACACATTGAAGTAACCTTCGGCAACGTCGAGGATCAACTGCTGCTGCGCCAGGTTGTAACGGGCTCGGGCGGCCTCGCTCCGAATCTGGCTGGTTTCAAAATCAAACCAGGCGTCAGCGCGGAACAGCGGCTGAGTCAGTTCAACGCCGTAGCTGAAAGTTTTGTACGAGTCTTCGCTGGCGTTGTCCGGATCGATATCTGTGTGCCTGGCATCACCAAACGCATTGAGCCGGGGCAAAAGGTTGGCGCGGCTAACATCAATGCCGGCCTGTTCTGCCTGCAGGGTAGCTCGGGATTCGGCGATGCCGGAATCGTAGGTAAGCGCTTTCTCATAGGTTTCGACCAGGTTCATGGCCGGCACGTGCTGGGCTGCAAGCGCCGCCATCAGCCAGGCAACAGGCGTTTGTTCATGGGGTTTCCTTGTTTGTTTGGAATGGCTCGTTTTCAGGGCAGAGGCCCCGGAACAATGTATCGACCAGGCATTCCGCTTCGGCGCTCAGGTCGTAGGCGTCAGGATTCCTGAGCCAATCAACGTAGATGCCCAGCATTTGGGTATGCAGCGAACGGGCGGCCTGACTGGCGGTTAGTGATGAATGGGGGGGTGATTGCTGAAAAACCGCGTCAGTGTATCAATAGACTCCTGCGTCATTTCATCCTGCAGCCGCAGACCGTGTTCGGATTCCGTGTGGTGAAACAGGATCTTGTAGACACGGAAGTGGCGTTGATCCTTAACGAGGGTCTGAAGCGCATACACACACAGGTTTCTGAGTGTCCGAAGGTCACCAGTGCGCTCGTCAGCGGCGTTTTCAGTCATCTCTGCCATCGGCAATCGAACCCGCTCGAGCATGGCCTTGAAAACATGCGATTTATTCTGGAAGTGCCAGTAAATCGCGCCACGGGTGACCTGGGCGGTGCGGGCGATTTCCTCCAGTGAGGCCCGGGCCACGCCCTTGTTGAGAAAGACCTGCTCTGCTGCGTCCAGCAAAGCCTGATAGGTGACTTCAGCTTCCGCCTTGGTTTTTCTGGCCATGGTGAATATCCGTCATTCTGAGTGTAGGCCCCACCGCTAAAGTGCATACGGGTCCGTTTGTCTTGGGCGCCATCATGCCAAAGTTTTTTGCATACATCCATGAATGTAGGTATTGTCCCATCAATTCGAACAACGTTTACCCAAGGAGAACTCCGTCATGCCGTCGCATGCTGCCCTACTGTATTCCTCCAGATCACTACGTCGAACATTATTGCTTTCTGTGCTTGTGGCCGGTCTGGCTGCCTGCAGCGGTGACAATAATCAAAACGCTGGGGAGGGCAGTGGCAGGCCAGCCCCGGAGGTCATCGTGGAAACGGCTGAAACAACCGACGTGACAGTGCGCCAGGACTATGCCGGTCGGGCTCGCGGGGCTCGGGAAGTAGAAGTTCGCGCCCGGATTCAGGGCATCCTCGAGGAACGCCTGTATCGCGAAGGCCAGATTGTCAGTGAGGGTGACTCTCTGTTCCGCATTGACCCCAAGCCTTCGGAAGCCGCACTGCAGGGAGCAAAGGCTCAACGCCAGGTGGCGGAAGCGGATCTCCGCCAGGCTGAGCGGGAATGGAATCGCATATCCTCGTTGTACGAGCGTAATGCCGTCAGTGAACGGGATCGTGACTCCGCCCGTTCCGCCCTGGAACTGGCCCAGGCCAATCTGGCTGTTGCCGAGGCAGGCGTTACGGTAGCTGAACTGAATTTGGGGTATACCGACGTCAGGGCTCCGGTCAATGGCGTGACCAGCCTTGAAGATCTGCCGAAGGGAGCCTGATTAGGGCCACCTCACGAAACGGAAAATATCGCACGCTAAGCGCTCTGGCGGCGTTCGGAGCGGACACACCGGGCAATGTCAGCCGGGAAGCGCTAGAGGGGTATAACCAGTGGCGGGAGGAAAGGGCCGCTTGAACTATATAGATGCCTAATGTTTATACTATAAAGTTGTTTCACTCGATTTTGACCAACCAACCATGAGATACGCCCATGAAAATCGTTAAAGTTCAGGACATCATTGGTACCGAGCGTGAAGTCAGCGACAAGCAGTGGACCAGCCGCCGTCTGCTGCTCAAGAAGGACGGAATGGGATTTTCCTTCCACGAAACCATCATCAAGGCAGGCTCCGAGCACACTTTCTGGTACAAGCACCACCTGGAAGCCGTTTACTGCGTTGCCGGTAACGGGCGCATCAGGGACCTCTCCACGGGTGAAGTTCACGAGATTACCGACGGTACCCTCTACGCCCTGGACAACCACGACAAGCACACCCTGTACGGTGGCACCGAGGACATGCGCCTGATCTGCGCCTTCAACCCGCCGGTGACCGGCCAGGAAGTTCATGACGAGGACGGCGCCTACCTGTCGGACACCAGCGATAACTGATCCGCCCTGATAGGGCGGCTGATCTGACCGCTGGCACACCGCCAGCGCGCCTGCTGCCGGTGGCGGTGTTGCTTTGGCTGGCACGCCCTTACCAGCGAGCCCCGATCTTGGTGGCGCCACCACTGGCACGTTTGTCCGGCCTGCGCCTGGGCATTGGTAAAGAATGAGACGGGCTATGACCACAGCATGGCTGCGGCTAGCATGTGAAGGCGCTATCGGAAGCACACAAGTACGTTAAACAGAGCTTCCACAGAGGTAGCCACCACCGAAATAGAGGAGGGGGCCATACACGTCCAATAATTACATATTGTAACATGGGCCCGTGCAAACTGCTGTAAAGCGCGTTTTCAAAAATGAAGGGATCTCAACGGCGGAAGTAACCACCCGGAGATTAGTAGCAGACGATCAATAAGCCATTGGTTTACCGAGCGAACTAACCAAAGCGCTCAGTGCGTCTCTTCGAACTGACTTTCCGCTGTAGATCAGGGGCGTGGTTGCTGTATCGGGGCTTTCTTAACACGCAATTTATGAACGCATTTCATCTCTGCGGCCAAAAGCGGGAGATGATGACTTCAGGCTTTTTAGTGAGGTCAAAATGTACAGTTTATTATTATCGGGTTGATCATCGGAGCAAATCCCTTGCTCCGACATACTGGTGTCCATCTTGCAATACTACAGCGAAAACTCCGCCAGTGATGACGTTGATATAACTCCCCACGTCACCGGCGAAACTTCAGAGTATTTGGGGCGGCTGCTCATTGGTGACGATGAGCCGCGGTTGCTTAACAGTTTATGCTCGATATTGCGTGACAAGGGGTTCGAGGTTGACGGTGCCGAGGATGGCGACGCCGTCTGCCAGCGATTACGAGAGAATGCCTATGATCTGGTTTTGTTGGATATCCGCATGCCTGGAAAGAGCGGTTTAGAGATCATGGCCTGGTTGAAAGAAACGGGCGTTGACGCTCCGGTCATCATTATCAGCGGGCATTCCGACTATCGCATCGTCAGGCAAGCATTCAAGCTGGGTGCCTGCGATTATCTAAGAAAGCCCTACGATGTAGATGAATTAATTCGGGCTGTCGGCGGCACGGTTTTAGAACGACGGCAGGCCCGCTCTCAGGCGGCTACGGGCTGGTCTAACCCGCTAACGGCCGATTTTTTTAAGCACACACTTGATCATCTTCCGGATCTGGTTTTTTCACTGGATGAGCGCAAGTGCATCAACTATCTGAATCATCACTCCGAGAGTCTCTTGGGATTACCGACAGGGGAGCTGATTGGCCAACCGTTTTCTCGGCTCGTTCATGAGGGTGACATCGCTAAGCTTCCACTGTTATTTGGTAAGAACGAGGTGGGAGAGTCAGTAACCCAAGAGATCAAACTTAAAACTTACCATGGAGGGATCGGTTACCTGGATTGTGACATTACAGTTGCCTCTCCGCTCGAGGCGAACGACACCGCGCTAACTTATGCAAAGCCCCCTCCAGCAAAGCCTCTTTTTTTGGGCATTGTGCGGGACATCACGGAGCACAAACGGACACTGGCATTGATGGAGTTTCATGCTTCTCACGATACACTGACCGGGCTGCCGAATAGGAGCCTGTTTATGGACCGACTTACCTTGGCTGTCAGTCAGGCGAGCCGTAATGGGCAGAAGCTTGCCGTGCTTTTTATCGACCTGAACGATTTCAAAGCGGTAAACGATACCTACGGGCATGGGGTTGGCGATCAGCTGTTGCAAAAAGTCGCCGCCGGTCTGACACATTGTCTGCGAGAGGGGGATACTCTTGCCCGCTATGGTGGCGATGAATTTACGGTCCTGTTGCCCTCGCTTGACGAAAAAAAGGACGCCGCAACGGTCGCACGCAAACTTCTGAACTCGCTCGAAACCCCTTTTCAGTTTGAGGGCACCGACCTTCGTGTCTCTATCGGAACCAGCATCGGGATTGCAATGTACTGAAGACGGGGCGGGGGCGGAAACGCTGGTAGAGCGGGCAGACATGGCCATGTATACCGTGAAACAGAGGAAAAAAAACGACTTTTATTTTTACAGCTAAGCATGATGGACGACGAAAGACCGGACAACACGTCGCCCTAAACCCGTCATCCAAACCACGCGGGCTCCCCAATGAAAAACACCTGAAACTTGAGCGACAATAGCCTTGCAGTAGGCTTTAAAACATAGTCTGGAGGAATTTCAAGAAACTCTGTCCACCTCGTCGGAGTCGTTGCCAGCGCTCAAGCGATCCAACAGCTCATTCTTCACGCTCAGCTCGGTTTCAAGCTGCTGCACCTTCGCTTTCAGTTGGTCGTTCACGCGCTGCTGCTTTTCAAGGGCAGCCTTTCGCTGGCGTAACGCCACGACTTGCTGCTCTAGCCGCACTGTTTTGTCGGCCAGACGACGATTTTCGCGCTCCCGCTCGCCCAGCTGCCGGGTCAACTGATCCGACTGCTTTCGAGTTTCAGTCACCTCCGTGAATAGCCGGGTAATCTCCCGGGTGGCCTGGGTCTGCTCGTCGCGTTTCACGGCTAAGGCTTGTTGCAGGTGGCGTTGCTCTTCCTGGACTTGCTGAATCTGCTGCTCATGCCGCCGCTGATCCTGATCGCGCTGCTCTTTCACGGAGCCGCGATAGTGCTCCAGCGCCTGCCGGGCATGGTTGTGTTTTTCTTCGAGTGAATTCACCTGGCGTTGCTTGTCCTGAACCTGCTCAGTCAAACTTTCAATGCGTTGGGCCTGTGCGCGGTTATCGCTTTCGAGTTTTGAGAGCGCCTCACGCAGCCCATGGATCTCCGCCTGTAAATCATCCCGCGCCTGAGCCAACACTGCATTTTGCGCCTGGTGTTGCCTGGTCTCAGCGGTCTGTGCCGTCAAGGCATCCTGCAGGCTGGCCACCTCGGCCTGGTGGCGCTGTTCGGCCTGCTCAATGGTCTCCCGCGCGTCCTGGCGTAATTGCCGAGCCAGTTGGCCCACCAAGTCGGTTACGTGGTTGCTCAGAAGCGCTTCGTCGTCCAGACGGGTGCTTTCACGCGCCTCAATCGCTCTCAGGTGGTTGCTGATGGTGGTCTTTGAGCCGGTGTTGCCCAGCTCGGCTCGTATGGCGTCGATGGAGGGGTGAACATTGCGAGCCAGAAGACGTTTACGGGCGTCCTCGACCAGGGGTTGGGTGATGCCGCCTCGGGCCATGATCGTGTCCTTATGTCTATTTCGTACTGTGGTACGTATTATGTAATTACATACTATATACACCAGAAAGATCGTTGGAAAGTACAGCTTTACAGACATGTGATAATCCAGAGTTATCCATTGTGATACCCGTTTCAGCGGCTATACTGACTCACGACCGGTACGATATGGCCTCGGACGACGGCCACGCAGCAGGAGATCACACATGCACACACAAGCCGATCCACTGGATCAGGTGTTTGCCTTCCGGGCGTTTGATTTTCGCAACCGGTTTCCCGCCCCATTACCAAGCTTTCGTGCGGCCCTTGAATGTCTGCAAAGTGAAGACGCCTATTTACCGGACGTTGACGCGGAGATCAGGGCCTACCTCAAAGACGGGCGCTCAATCGCGATTCCAAACAGTTTCTTCTGGGTGGAGCACAAGCAGTTCGGTTCATTGGCTGAGGCGCAAAGCTGGGTTCAAGGCCGTCAGGATAGAGCAGCCACGGGGTCTGCGCTGGACAGGCTGTCTGGCTCACTGATCACCAATCCCGACGATCCATTCGATCAACAGGTGCGCGATGCCATGGCCAAGACGTTCACAAAGATGGTTTCAAACGCGGACAACGATGCCGTGTGCGAGTCGGTCGAGCGCTGGTTAACAGAAGCAATAGCGGCATTGCCGACATCGAACGAGACGGGTGGGCCCAATGACGATTGATCGGTACGTTCGGGCGGCGACCCGCGACAACACCCGACGCAGCTACCGATCCGCAGTCGAGCATTTTGAGGTGACCTGGGGCGGGTTTTTACCGGCAACCGCCGATAGCATCGCTCGCTATCTGGCCGATCATGCCGAGCGGCTGTCGGCCGCCACCCTGAAGCAGCGCCTGGCGGCGCTGGCACGCTGGCATCGGGACCAGGGGTTCCCAGACCCGACCAAAGCCCCGCTGGTACGCACGGTCCTGAAGGGCATTCGCGAAGAACATCCGTACCGGCAAAAACAGGCCAAGCCCCTGGCCATCACCCAGCTCCAGCTATTGGATCAGTGGCTGGCCGGGCAGATCGCGCAGGCCCGTCAGCACGACGCACGGCGTCTCGGGGTCTGGTTGCGTAACCGGGCGATGGTCCTGCTCGGGTTCTGGCGCGCCTTTCGCAGCGATGAACTCTGTCGGTTAACCATTGAAGACATCACGCTGGCCCCCGGTGCCGGTATGTCCCTGTACCTGCGAAGAAGTAAGGGGGATCGTCAGGCCGAAGGGCGTCTGTATAAAGTGCCCGCTCTGAGGCAGTGCTGTCCGGTCGAGGCCTGTCAGGATTGGCTGGACTTCCTGGATCAACCCAGCGGCGCCCTGTTCAGGGCGATTGATCGCTGGGGGAACCTGTCGGACGTGTCATTGCACCCGAACAGCATCGTGCCGTTGCTACGCCAGCTACTGTCTGACGCGGGTATTGACGCCGTGGAAGCGTTTAGCAGCCATTCACTACGGCGCGGTTTTGCCACCTGGGCCAGCGCGTCGGGCTGGGAAATCAAAGCGCTGATGGAATACGTCGGTTGGCGGGATACCCAAACGGCCTTGCGTTACATTGAAGCCAAATCACCGTTCGAGCAGGCCCTGGTGCAGATTCCAACCGAAGTGGCGTCTTCGGTCGGCCAGCCGCGCCTGGCGGGCGCATCCCAACTGCGCTTACGGGCCTTGACCGTCCAGCTTACCCTGGAGCCGCAGCGTCCGCGAAGCCGCAAACACTACCAGGCCCGCACGGTGATCGAAGCCCATTGCCTGAAACCGTTCGAGGTGGAACACCAGACCGATGGACACTACCGCATCGAGGTGCCTGCAACGTCGGATGAGCATCTGGACGAAACGATGGACGACTTGATCGATGAGGTACACCGTATAGCGTCCGACAAAGCCTGCTGGGTGGAGACACTGATCACGGACCCGGCCACCGGGCAGACATGGGATTGAGTCGATCATGAGTGCGATCCAGGATACAGCCTATCCACGGTTTCGGTCGGATATCCCACAACACGAACTCGATGCCGTTTACACGCCCACCCCGAACGAGCAACGCTGGGCGCGTCGATGTGCTAAACAACTTCAACAACGCTTCTTTTTGCTGGTGCACCTGAAGGCTTATCAGAAACAGGGTTTTTTCTGCGCGACGGTTGATTTGCCGCCCGACTTGAGTGGCTACATAGCGAGATGTCTTGGCCTTCAAAAACGGCCGACCAAGATCCAGCAGAGGCAGTATGACCAATCCAGTGCCCGTAATCGCCACATCAATTGGATTCGGGCCTACGTCGGCAGCCGAATTCTGGGCGATAAAGATCGCCTGTGGCTCGAAAACCAAGCCATAAACGCTGCCGAGTCCCGCGAGGTGCTGGCTGATATTATCAACATTCTCCTTGAAGAATTGGTGCATCACCGCTTTGAGATTCCCGGCTTCACGGTGCTATTGCGGCTTGCCAAGGATGCCCGAGCCACCGTGAATGACCGCTGTTACCGGTCCATCGTCAGCGAACTGACCGACGATACAAAGGCACTGATCAATGACTTGCTGGTGTCGCCACCGGGGATCGAGATCAGCGGTTGGCAGCGTCTGAAGCGAGAAATTCGCAAGCCGACCAATAAAGAGATCCGGTCCTACCTGCAACACCTCAAGTGGCTCAGGGATATCGTCGAGCGATTACCGAGTGTCCATGCCATTCCCGTGACCAAACGGAGGCAGTTCGCCAATGAAGCAAGAGCACTAGATGTGGCCAAGATGGCCCGAATCCCTGCACGCAAACGCTATGCCCTGGCGGTCGTCCTAATCCGGCAACAGTATGCCCAGGCACTGGACGATACCGCCGAGCTTCTGATCAAGCTGATGAGGCAGCTGGAAACCACCGCCCAGCAAAATCTGCTGACCTATCAAATGGAGCAGACCCAGCGCACGGATCGACTCGTGTCCTGCTTTAAAGACGTGCTGACCGCCATGGAAGCCGGCCCAACCCCTGGCAATCACTTCAGGCCGTGGTCGGCGACAAGCGCCAGGAGTGGCTGGATGAATGCGAGGAACATCTGGCCTATGCGGGCAACAACTACCTGCCTTTCATGTTGCGACCGTTTCGCGCCAAACGCAGCCTGCTGTACAACTGTCTGGACATACTGACATTTCAAAGCACCTCCAGCGACACCTTGTCGATTCAACTGATTGAGCTGCTCCGAAAAAACCGTTCGCTGAAAGCCGAGACCCTGGATTTGCGAATCCATGCGCCGGATCTGATCGAAAACGTTCAGCAGACCAAGTGGACGCTCGATAAGTGGCGACGTCTGATTTTCATCCGTCCGGACAGCCTGACGGTTCACCGTAAATATTTTGAGTTGGCCGTTTTGAATCTGGTGAAACAGGAACTGAAGTCAGCGGACCTGGCGGTTGTTCACGGAGATCGGTTCGACGACCATCGGGATCAGCTGGTGAGCTGGTCGGGTTACGAACAGGAAATTGACCAGTACGGGCTGGAAGTAGAGCTTCCCATGGAACCGAAGGCGCTGGTCGGCCATCTCAAGGAACAATTAACCCAAGTGAGTCGCTCGGTGGACGCCGCCTTTCCGGACAATACACACGCCACAATCGAAGACGGTCGCATTGTCATCAAGCGGAATCAGAGGCAGGGGCTGCCGACGAACTGGCAGGCCCTTGATGACGACATCACACGTCGGCTTGGCACCCGCAGCATCGTCGACGTTCTGGTGGATGCGGAGCGTTGGCTTGGGCTGCACCGGGAATTCGGGCCACTGTCAGGCTATGAG
The DNA here is from genome assembly GCA_000831005.1 of Marinobacter salarius. Taxonomy (GTDB): domain Bacteria; phylum Pseudomonadota; class Gammaproteobacteria; order Pseudomonadales; family Oleiphilaceae; genus Marinobacter; species Marinobacter salarius. The sequence continues at coordinate 4,278,381 of CP007152.1, forward strand.
GGGCGCGTTGAAGACCCCCGGTTACGCTTCATCGCGACGCTTTTCTGCTACGGCTGCAATCTGGGGCCCTCCCAGACCGCCGACTCTATCAAACAGCTGAACCGCCGCCAGATAGCCTGGCTCAACCTTAACCACGTGACCGAAGACAGGCTGGACCGCGCTATCGTCAAGGTCATCAACGCGTACAAGAAATACGAATTGCCCGGATACTGGGGGACAGGGCGGCGAGCCGCCGCCGATGGCACCAAATGGAATCTTTACGAGCAAAACCTGCTCAGCGAGTACCACATCCGCTATGGCGGCTACGGCGGCATCGGTTACTACCACGTCTCGGACACCTACATCGCGCTGTTCAGTCATTTCATCCCCTGTGGCGTTCACGAGGCGGTATACATCCTCGACGGGCTACTTGAGAACCGGAGCGATATCCAGCCGGATACCTTGCACGGTGATACGCAGGCGCAAAGCTATCCCGTTTTTGGGCTGTCCTATCTACTAGGGATCAAGCTGATGCCGCGTATCCGGAACCTCAAGGATCTGAACTTTTACCGGCCTGACCGGCGATTCCGCTACGCGCATATCGAAGAACTGTTCAACGGCCATATCGACTGGGCACGGATTGAGCGGCATCTGCCGGATATGTTGCGAGTGGCCGTGTCCATCAAGTTGGGTAAAATCACGGCATCAACCATACTGAGACGGTTGGGAACCTACAGTCGCAAGAACAAACTGTATTTCGCCTTCCGGGAGCTGGGCAAGGTCGTGCGCACCGGCTTCCTGCTCAATTACATCGACGATGTGGAGCTGCGCCAGACCATTCACGCCGCAACCAACAAGAACGAGCAGTTTAACGGGTTTGCAAAATGGAGCTTCTTTGGTGGCTCGGGCATCATTGCCGCCAACCTCCGGCATGAGCAGCAAAAAGTGGTGAAGTACAACCACCTGGTGGCGAATATGCTCATTCTGCACAACGTCGAAGCCTCAGTCGGGTATTGCGCGACATGGCCGCAGAAGGAATTGCCATCACAGAGGATGTTTTGAAAGCGTTATCGCCGTACCGAACTCGCCATATCAATCGTTTCGGGGACTACACACTGGATCTGAAGCGACCGGTGGGGCAGCAGCTATTTGATTTGAAACTGGCTGAACTTGCCTCTCAGGGAGCGTCCAAAGCTCGGACGAGTGTTGAGGATGAAGCTGAATAAAAATCTACCCTAAAATTAGGCAATTCAATGGGTTGGGGGTGTTTCTGGGGAATTTTTCACGTTTGTCTGCCAACCCTCGAATTTGGCCGGGGCTGCTGTTCCTACCTTATAAAGAGCTACGTACACCATTTAACATAATATACATTATGCGCAGTATAGTAGAGTAGAGTGTTAAGAAAGTAACATACACGTGGACGACCACAGAAAGTGCTAAAGAATAGTCACAGAAAGCGCTAAATTTTCACAGCAACCGCTAAATTCGTCGCCTACCACTGTATCTTAATGAATCAGAACGATTTTGAGGTTTTCCTTTTAACAAGGCTTTTTATTCCGCTTCAGCTCGAAATTCTAGCTAGCCACCCGTTACATCTGATCGGCCATAGGTCTGAACCAGAACTACGCCTGTCTCGAAACTACCTTGATTGCCAAAAGCATCAGTTGAAAACTGATGAGACGTTCCGCCTCTCTGCTCGCGAACCCTCAGGCGCTGAATTCAAGGGTGCGATAGCCTTCCCTCAAAATGAAAATGGGACGGAGTGAACTGTTTACCTGGAAGGTGAAAATCTCATTGGCGACGCACTGGGTAAAAGACCTATTAACTGGTGAACCTTACTTCGTTAAAATTCCTCGAATCTTTTATTCCCGGTGGTTTGTGTTCGTTCAACATCGAATCTCTGCTCTGTAAAGCTTGCGGCTTTGATCTGATGGACCGAAAGTTCTTTCATCTTCACGCGTAAAGTTGGCTCGCGTGTTTCGACTCGATCCGTTGGAAATCCGTGGTGGACGGGAAATAGACCGAACGAGTGTATTGAATTCGGGGTGTCATCTTTCGATTGTTCTGGCAGCTCTTCAAAAACATGGAACTCTGTTATCCACTGATCATCTTCAAAACTCCTGGACTGGCAGTAAATGTCTGTGCCTTTGGGCAGTTTTCTTTTCTCTACAAGCGATGATTTGTGGAAAAGAACGATATTGCGCCCTTCGCTGGGGCTTTGTACCGAGGGAAAAATTATTCCATCTACGTTCGTTTTCCCGTTCATGCTCAAAAAGTCTGCTACTGCTTGTGTCGTTAGGTAGTCAGTGTTCTCGTCCTGTGGCATTACAGGTCGTGCGATTACGTCAGTCAAAGCGCGCAAAAACTCAAATCTCGCCAGCTTATTCGAATAACCTGGCTCGAAAAGGCTTCCCTCTGGATATTCAAGTTGTTGAAGAAGAGGCAGGTTTAATAGATTTAGCGGTCGTATCAATTCAAAGGCGGCTATTGCAACCCAGCTCCCCACTGGCGGACGTACTTCAGCGAGGCAAACTTTCGGTGAATCAGAGCCATAGAATGCAGATATACCTTGTGCATTCATTCGACCCGCAGAAGCATATTTGGATGGGGGTGGCCCCAGATCTTCGTCAGGCGTACCCAAAGCTCGTGCAAGTTCATCGATATCATAGAAATTACGAGCCCGGAAAAGCTCTGGAATACTTGTATTAGGACCAGCGTGAGTTAGGACAGGCTCACCTTCTTTTGAAACCAAGGTGTCGATATCGGCAAAGATCTCTTCGAGTATGCTCCTCGCTTCCTGATTGAAAAACCTACTTTGTTCTTTCAATATGGTCTGAAAATCTCGCCATTTTGAACTCCAAGAATAAGTGTCAGTGGGCGTTTCAATATATTCGGACCCCCGTGAGTAAGGTGCCGGATCAGGAATCTCATAATATTCCATCTCCGAAGTCGCCATTTCCTCGCACAACTCACGGACGTCCTCAATCAGGGCGTCATCGGATATTTCGGCTGTAGACCCTATGACCCAGGCAACCTCGCTGCCTATTTCTTGATTGAATGGTGATGAATCCCACGAGACTTGACGAAAGTGTTCCTCTACAACCAAAAAAATCGCTTCTGCAACCGCTTGCAGTGTCCATGCAGGTGCAAATTTTCCGCAATAACTACACGAATGCGAGGGGCATATTTGGATTTGGGAACTCAGGCACGGCTCATCGATACAGTGGAAACAGACCCACTTTTCATCGTCGTCGGTAAGCTCATCATCTTCGGGAGTCATCTGCATTATCCGTTCTCGGAAATATTCGACTTAAGATTGTTGCTTCGCCCTACTCTGTCGGCGCATATTCTCGACGGCGATCGAAAAATCCGGATTCGTCTTGTCCTCTTGCCAGCGGGACCAAAAATCGATGGTCGCACTCAAAGGCTTTTCTTTGGGTGGCTCAATCTTGATACGACTGGGTAAAAGAACGGAGTCTCCTACAACCATCGCTTCACCGACATCCATAATCGGGAGTGCTTCCAAAAGACTTTCGAGACTCTCTGGCAGCAGCTTACGTACAGTAGCTTGATCATCAGCGTTGGTAAGCCTTAGTGATATTATGTTGTTGCATTGGCTGAGGATCGTTGCACTAACGTCCGACGGTCGTTGACTGATTATCATGAGTGCAACTCCGTATTTGCGCCCTTCTTTGGCAATTTTTTCAAACGCTTCGACAGCTCTGCGTTCGACAGGATTGCCCTCTTTTCTTGGGAGATAAAGATGTGCTTCATCGCAGACAAACGCTACAGGTCGCCTATCGACCGCGTCGCGATCGGTTTCGATCAGACCAAGAAGGTCTGTGTAGTGTTTGAGGGCCTCATCCATATCAAGTACACGGATCTGGACGTGGCCGGGACGCATTACACCTTTTTTCATGACTGTTACCTCAACGTTTTTGTTGTTTACTAGCTCGCAACGTCCGCCGCCGGTTGCGGCGGACACTCAATGATCAGATCAGTCAGTGGGTAGATCCGGCAGGCCAGAACTTCCCCTTTTTCAACGGCTTCAGGCGGGGCGTGCCGCTTGCTCATCTTGCCGCACTCGAAATGCCCTTCCAGAACCTGGATCTTACAAAATCCGCAACCACCACCCCGACAACCCACGGGGACACACTTCAGGCCCCTCTGCTCCATGGCCTTGAGCACACTCTGGCCCTCCTGGCAGGTAAAGTGACCTCCCGTTGTGCGGTTGAACACTTGGAAACCCATGCCCATGGTTCACCTCCGACTATATCTTCTTGAACAGGGCCGAACGCTGGGTGTCTTCAGCTCCGTCCGCCGCTGTCAGGAATTTCTCCATGAAGATGTCACGCTCGAACAGCCGCCCCTGCATCAATGCCGTGATAGCCGCATCGATCATTGGAGGAGGGCCGCACAGGTAAGCCTTGTTGCCGGCAAAGCGGCCATCGAAATGGGCGTTGGCCGCCTCATGAACATAGCCTCGGAAGCCCTTCCAGTCAGGGTCTTCGTCGGCTTGGCTAAGCGCCGGTACGTAGGTGAAATTGTCGTGGTCGCGATCCAGAGCCTCGAACAGCTCCCGGTTGTAAAGCTCTGCCAGGTTTCGGGCTCCCTGGAACAGAACGATCTTGCGTTCATCGTTCTGCTCAAGCAGATCAAGGATCATCGACTGGGGGCTGGACAATCCGGATCCGCCGGCAATGAAAATCAGATCCCCTGCCTGTGAGCCGCGCACGAAGAACTGGCCATAGGGGCCTGAAAGGTTCAGCGTATCACCCGTTTTCAGTTGTTCGTGGATGTAGGTGGTGGCAGCACCGCCCTCAACGAGGCGCACATGCAGCTCCACTTCGTCTGCTTTGCTGGGCGGGTTGGCCAGGGAGAAGGCCCTCGCGCCTTCAACACCCGGCAGCTCGATATTGATGTACTGGCCGGCCTGGAATGTCATCGGCCGGTCCAGTTTCAGGTGGATGCCCTTGATGGTCGGAGAGAGTTCGACGATATCGGTCACGATGGCGGCATAGTCCTCAACCGGGTAGCCCTCAAAATCCGGATCCACATCGATGTCCGCCTCAATGGTGACGTCGCTCTCAACCGTGGCGCAGCAGGCCAGAACCTTGCCCTCGTCACGTTCGATATCCATCAGCGCAAAGGGCGAGGCGTCTCCGATCTCGACATCACCTTCAAGCACCTGAACCTTACAGGTAGCACAGGTGCCGTGGCCGCAGGCAAAGGGCAGCCAGACACCCTGGCGCAGGGCGGCAGCGAGGATAGTCTGGCCATCCTCTACCTCAATCTGCTCGCCGATCGGCTCGATAGTAACGGTGTGACTCATAGTGCTACCCTCAGTAACCGGCGTTCGCCATGCCCTTCAGGCCCGGTGTGGTCACCGTCAGCATGCTCTTGTGATCAATACCCTGCTCTTTCAGGCTGGCGCCAGCCTTGGGTGTGAACGGTTCATCGTTCAGCAACCACTCGGCATTCAGGAAGTCCGCCTTGGCAGAGTCCGGGTGCGCGGCGGTAGCCGGCTTGAGAATCTCGTCCACCAGGGCACGGAAGGTCATATCAGGCCGCACCAGCAGCGCGAAAGGCGCGCAGAACAGCAGGTGGTCGGGCCAGTAGACATACAGCAGCTGCATGCCGTGGAAGTTCTCGACCTTGTCTTTCGGTTCAAACTTGTAGTCGTAAAGTGCGTTTACACTCATGATGGTCACCTTGTTGTGTTGTGGGGGGTATTACCCGGAGCTGGTGGCCACCGGGCAACTCCCGAGTCAATATCAGGCGGCGTCCTGGTCCTCGTCCGCAGGCTTCCGGCCTTTGATCGACAGCCAGTGTTTTTGGTCGGGCGATCCAACGTAGTCGAAATTGTCCTCGCCGATGTTGATGTGGTAATACTTCTGCACCACGGTCTCGAGATCCTCGCCTTCACAGTTGCCCTGGTAAATCTGGTGCACCGGCAGCCAGGCCTGTACGTACTTCTCCGGCTCGTGCTTGAAGATGTCGCAGCAGCCGTCAGAGCAGAAGTGATAGCGTTCGCCCTCGTGTTCGATCTGCCGATGGCTGAGCATGGTTGGGTCATCTTTCTCGGTGAAAATGGTCGGGATCTGACACACTTGGCACAGCTGCGCAGGGTGTTGTTGTAGAAGCGACGGCCAGCGGCAGCCTCTTTCGCCAGGTACTCGTAACGCGGACGATAGTACTTGTCGAAAGTGTCCGGATACTTCTCAGACATCCAGTCCATCTCTTCCTTCTCCGGAATCCAGGTATGGAAGTTGGTGGCCTGGCAGTACTGGTAGAAGGTGGTCCAAAGCTGGTGGCTCAGGTGATGTTTGGCATCGTTCGCCACGTCCTGGTACTTGGGCGGGCGAATGCCGTATCGCTCTAGGTCCTTGAACAGTGCACCGCCGTTCTGCTCGTAGTACACCTCCCAGGCCTCTGCCCAGCTCATTACCTTGTTTGGCAGCATGTAGTCCATCATCATGCTGACCAGGCTGAGCAGGCGAAATCCGCGCCAGAACCACTTGTCGATCCAGCGCTGAACGATGGGCACGTTATCTTCGTGCTGCTCGAGGATGAACTTGATCACCTCAAGGCCCAGGGTCATATGACGCGCTTCGTCTGACTGGGCCGAGAAGCCGAAGGTCACAGTCGCCATGTCGCCGTTGTACGCAGCGCCAGACATGAACGGTACGAACAAGAGATTGGTGAGCACATACTCGAACGAGAATGAGATGGCCGTCAGGAACTCGAACGGTCCGGCGGAGCGGGCATCGTCAAAGAACGACTTCGGCACCGACAGGAACCACACCCGGTCGTGCATGTGCGCGCCATCGTGCAGACCGTTGAAGTGCTTGTTGTAGTGACTCATCGCGTGTTGCTGGGTCTGGGAATGACGCAGCTCGTCGATTGCCTGCATCTGGCAGGCAACGCGCGCCCCGGCGCCACTAAACTGGCGACCGACCTTGGAATAACCCTGGAACGCCGCATGTTCAAGCGGAGATATACCACTGATGAACAGTTTCAGCGCGTTCACGTAACGGGCGTCTGAAATGTTCTGGTGGCCGTTGTTCTGGGCAAAAGCATCGAAAATGGCGTACAGCTTCTTCTCTTTTTCCGCCTGGTATTTCCAGTAGGCGTCCATGGTCAGGCGGAACGGGTCTTCCCACTGGGACCAGTCGGTAATCTTGATGCCCTCAAAATCTTCCTCCGGAAAAATATCTTTCTTGTCCTGGTAAGTGGGTTCCCAGGCCATATCCCGGGTCAGGTATTGATACTTGTCTTTAAGGTTAAGCTTCTTGTTTTTACTAACCATGATGTTTCTCCCGATTACTTCCATTCAAGAATGAAGTGATCATCGTCTTCATCGACGTTGCCGGCGATGCTGATGACATTTATGAGCATTTCCTGAACATCCCAGTCTCGCCCCAGCTTTTCTTCCATGGTTTCGCGGTTGATCACCAAGCGTTTTTCCGCCTGGATCCGGATCATTGCCGGCTGGTGCTGCATTTCGGCGTCGGGGTTGTCTTCCATAACAGCTTCCGCGAGGTAGCGGGAGTCGTCGTTGTCCTGGAATACAATAAATACAAGCTGGCTCATGCTGAGACTCCCCGGCTCTGCAGTTCGAATTTCTTCAGGCGGGTAGAGAGTTCCGCCCGGGCTTCATTCAGCGCGTCGAGGCCAACGGAGGCTTCGGCCAGAGGTTTCAGGGCTTCGTAGGCCTGCGGCTCCCAGTGATCGATCCATTTTTGAAGCAATTCACGGTTAGTCTCACTTTCACCGGCCACGGCTTTCATCATGGCGTTGGTCCAGCGTAGGGATTCCTTGTACCAGTCACGCATGAACTCCGTGAGCATGGACACATCTTCAGCACCCTGGCTTTCGAACCACTGGTCCATCTTGTCGTAGACCAGCGGATACATCATTCCGTCGATAAGAATGTTCTGAACCAGAGTCAGCTCATACCAATCATCGACCACAAGCGTGTCTTCCACCAGCTTACGCATGGGTTGCCACATTTCGTCATCCATCCAGTAGGCCTTGGACTCATCCAGAGCGGCACCAGTGCTGCCATCAATCATCAATGCAATACGGGACAGGTACTGACCAATGCCCAAGTGATCCATCCCGGTGTAGATGTGCATCTGAGAGACGGTCGTGGCGGTGGCATCACCGGCGATCTTGGCGTTGTTCATGTTGGCGCCAAGCTCGACATGACGCAGGGGCACCAGCAGCCGCAACAATTGCTTCTGGGTTTCTTCGGGAAGGCGAGTCAGCAGATTACGCTTTTCGCAGAAGCCAAAGCTGGTCTCGGCCGACTCCTGCATCTTGGCCCGGTTGCCGACATAGGCGCCGTAGTAAAACTGGCGGGGATCGGAAACGACGCACCAGTCTTCCATGCGGATGGCGGTACGCGTGGGATCGTTCAGGGTGTGCTCGGAATCCCACTGGGGCCGGTAATGGAAATTGGTCTTTGCTTCAATGTCGTAGCTGGCCTCCTGGTAACGGGTAGCCGGCTTATCACCGAAGCGACGGGCGATGTGGCCATAAGTATGGCGGATGGGCTCCACCGAATTGGTCTTGATTTCAATACTCATATCAACCTTACCGTTTTGTTGTTGTGAAACTGTATGCCGATGCGTCTTGCTCAGTAGCGCTTGCCATGCTCTCCGAACCGCCACTTGACCATGTCTTCGTCAATTTTGCGGATCATCTTGGAGTCCATGTGGACGACTTTGTTGTGTTTGCAGAAAATCTCGAAGGCTTCGTGAGGCAGCACGAGCTCAACGAAGAGCTCGGGGTAAGCAATGGCGAAGTCGAATTCCACGAACTTGTCGCCCGGCTCACTGCGCACCCGGATGTATCGGGTCAGCTCGTCAAAGGATTTGGTTTCCCGTTGAGTTGTCATTTTGCCCCCTTTTATGTTTGTGATCGGCTTCTTGAAGTCTACTTAGGCAAAGCAACAGCTGTGCCACTTCGAAAACGACGACCAGAAGAAGGGATATAGAACTCTGTTTTAAAGGTATTTTTTCGTGGAAAATTGACTGCAATAGGAACGAAATACAGCTTAAAAATAACGCCAAACCTCGAAGTGTTTTTTACCACATGATCAAAATAAAAACCGATCTAACCAAATGCTCAAACCACATTTTTATCCACTGGCAACGGCCAATTTTACTATTTGGTTAATTTTTTGCTTTGATTATAGGCACTGCTTTTTCACGAGTGTTGTTGCCAGGGGAAACCGGGGAGGGGTAGGCAAAGAGAAGTAATCGCCGCAACCAACGAAAGCCTAAAACAGGCGGTGGAACAGGGACGTTTCCACTTTGCTTTATGAAATAAGTACATCTCTGATGAATTTTATTATTTCGTGAGATCACGTCTTCTGAAATGGGTTAATCGCCCCAGGCTCCTGTTAATGATCAACTACCTTTTACCTATAAATTAGATAGTTAAAAATATAAAAGTATGCCGGCACAGTTCCTGCTTGGGTTACCCAAGTCGCTTATTCAAACAACAAACACGGTCACCCGACATGAAGATTTCTCTTGCCTGCGCCTCGCGCACCGCTGAAACGCCGGACTGGATAGACAACACGCCACCGAAGAACAGGCAGCCCCCGAATCATTGACCCGCGCATCGTCACGGATCTCTTTGGGCCCGCTTTTCGGGCCCCTTTTTCTTATTCCAGGCAGGTTAGTGTTATGCCAAAATATAAGCCCTTTCCAGATACCACACAGACCAGCGACCAACTCCTGATACTGACCGGTCGCGAAGGGAACATTACTTACGCGAGTTCCGGTTTTTGTCAGCTTTGCGGTTTCACCGAAGCGCAGTTGAAGGATCAGTCCTTCAACAAACTGAAACATCCGAATATGCCCAAGGCGCCATTGAATGATTTATGGAAAACCCTAGGGCGAAACGAATCCTGGATGGGGATGATCCGCAATCAAACCGCCAACGGTCAGGATTTGTGGCTGGATGCGTTTGTCACTCCCATTACCGACAATACCGGGCAAGTGGTGGAATACCAGGCACTCTATAGAATTCCCGATACCCTCACCATTAAACGCACCAATGAGGTGTATCAAGCGAGGAGCCGGAACAAGCAGCCCAGTCGGCTTCGCGTTCCGCAATTGCCTCCGGCCACAATACAAGCTCTGGCAGCCATGGTCGCGTTTCTACCGATGCTTTTAGCCGGGATTTTCCTGTCACCAGCGGCTGTCATAGTGTCGTTTATTACCGGCAGCGCTATTCTTTTTGCAGCGCTTTACTTTATTAACCGGCCTTTGGTGAAGCTTGCGGCCTACAGCCGAAAACTGGTTCACCACCCGATCAAACAGCTTGTTTATACCGGCAACCCGGGCCTGACGGGGCAGATCGAGCTGGCACTGCGTCTGGCCCAGATTCGTCTCGAGGTAATGATCGCCAGAGTCTCGGATAGTGGCCAGCAAACCGAACACTCCGTCATGCAAGCCAATACCTTGCTACAAAGGGGTACTCAGGCCTCCGAAGAACAACAGATCGCGTTATCCGCGGTTGCCGCATCCGTGGAAGAATTCAGCGCCACCATCAAGGAAGTCTCAGAAAACACCCAACAAGCTGCCACGCTCAGCAATCAGAACCGTGAGGCCGGTGATGAAGCAACCCGTTACGCCAATGCCGCACAACAAAGCATCGAAAAACTGGCACAGGAGCTGGAGCATTCCACCGAGGTCGTTCAGAGCCTGGATCAAAGCAGCCAGTCTATTGGCCGGATTCTCGATGTCATCATTGGCATTGCCGAACAGACCAACCTGCTGGCTCTTAACGCCGCCATAGAAGCGGCCAGAGCCGGGGAAAGCGGCCGGGGATTCGCCGTGGTGGCTGATGAAGTGCGTTCTCTGGCCAGGCGGACACAGAAATCCACAGACGAAATTCGGGAAATGATCACCACGCTTCAGGACGGTTCTCGTGCCGTGGTGCAGTCCATAGAAACCGGAAAGACACAATCGAATGAAAGCGTTGAACAGGTCTTGTCGAGTGTCGAGGCCTTACGCTCCGTGGTGGCCGGTTTGAACGATAACGATGGACTGAACCAGCAGATTGCCGCAGCCACAGAACAACAAAGCCAGACCGTGCAGCAAATCAGTGAAGAAATCAGCGATATTCACCGGCTTGCTACCGACACCTCGCAAACGCTCAGCGCCACGATGAGTGCCGGCGAGTCAGTCGCTATCACGCCACCCGCCAGAAATACCTGATCAAACATTTGGCTCCGGGCAATCGGATCTGACATTAACCAGCTGTAACTGATTCCTACGCTATCGCTTTCCTTACTCTTGACACCAGCAGTCGAATGGTTTGAAGGCAAGCGACTGTTGTCGGCCCTGCTGATCATTTCAGGCCTCGCACTTTATTCGCACTGTTCCGGTTCCGGGGCTGCGATGCTTTCAACTTTAGTCTGGACTACACAGTTTAAATCACGGATCCGAACATTTAATCATCTGGTGCAACTTAAAACCAAGTTAACCAATTCATAACATTCAGATCGTTACCAACCTTGGGGTTGAAAGCCTTTAAAAAGGTAACTTGATAATTAAAAGGTATTTTTTTGGTATTGGAACACGCATTGCTTCAGATATCATAACAACAACAAACAGAGGTAAACCATGAAATATCCAATTGTGACTGGATTGCTTGTTCTGCTTATGTTTTCCAACGGGGCTGGAGCAACTAACGTCTTCAACCTCGAAGGCTTTGGACCTGTGTCACGGGCGCTAGGTGGGGCCGGTGCAGCTCATGACATTGGCGCGGCTGGCATGATGTACAACCCAGCAACGCTTGGCTTAATGGAAGATGGGCCTGGGCTTTATATCGGGTTGGATCTTATCGGAACCGATATCGATACGGTCAACCAGGCGACAGGAGAGAAGGCCAAGTCCAACAAAAATAGTGAAAGCAACAACCGAGGCCCAATTTATTACGCTCCGCAATTGGCGTACACCAACAATGTTGGCAACCTGACACTCGGAGTAGGCGCCTTCGCCCAAGGTGGCTTGGGTACGGAATTCGGTAAGACCAGCTTTCTGTCCAGGACCTCCACAAACAATGTGGATACAGGCCTTGACAACTCATCTCGTTTATTGAACCTGCGCATTCCCTTTGCAGCCGCCTACGAGGTGAATGATCGCCTGATCGTCGGAGGGTCTGTCGATGCTGTTTGGACTCAACTGAATCTGGAACTCTTACTGGACGTCAACCAGGTTGGTGCACTTGCCGGGGATGGTCGAGTGTCCGGCAGTTTAGTGCCGACCCTGCTGGCAATACCCAATCTGAGTGGCGCCCACTTCAGTCTTACCAAAAACGACATCGTTGGTGGGGGGACCGAGGGCTGGGGTTTGGGTGGCAAATTAGGGTTCACCTATCAAATCACCGATACGACTCGGATTGGGATGGCCTACAATCTGGAAACACATGTTGAAGATCTTTCCGGCAGGGCCGTACTAACAGCCGTGGATAATAACAATAACCAGATTCCTTTAAGTGGAAAAATCAAGATTCGCGATTTCCAGAACCCCGCTCAACTCTCGCTTGGCGTGAGTCATGAAATAAATGAACAGTTGACTGTTGTGGCTGATTATAACCGCGTTTTCTGGAAAGACGTGATGAAGGATATTGATATTGGTTTTGTTCAGGATGGTACCGGCGATAATATCGACATCCTTTTGCCACAGAATTATAAAGATATCAATCTGTACAGTATCGGTGCGGAATACCAATATACCCAAGCCTGGATTTTTCGGGCAGGTTTTAGTCATTCCGATCAGGCGTTACGCAGCAATTTACTCTTTGCAGTTATTCCGGCTCAGTTACAGAACCATCTGACTGGCGGACTTGCCTATTCTTGGAGTGAAAACAGCACGTTTGATTTCGGACTATCATATGCCTTTGAGAAGTCGATGAACAACGCATCATTACCCAATACAGACTCCGCCGTCCCAATCAAGTCATCCCATCGGCAGATCAATGCAGTATTCGGTTACAGCTATCGTTTCTAAAGGAGGTGATAAATGAGAGCTTCTGTCTATTATGGCCCAGAAGATATTCGTACAACGGATATCAAAGATCCCAAGTTAAACGACGATCATGCTATGTTGGTTGAAGTCTTGGCCACATCTATCTGCGGGTCTGATTTACACGTGTATCGGGGAGCCCTTGACCCAATGATGGAAAAAGGGCGCTCTCAGACTGGCCATGAGCTAATCGGGCGAGTCAAAGAAATTGGTAAGGATGTAGGGCGCTTCAAACCCGGCGATCGAGTCTCCATGGCTTATTCTTGCTCCTGTGGTGAATGTTATATGTGTAATGTTGGCCAAACCGCACACTGCGAGACGACGAAAAAGGCGGTATACGGGTTCGGAGTCCCTTTTGGTGATCTAAACGGTACGCACGCCGAGGCCTTGATTCTTCCCCATGCCGACGCACACACTATTAAGGTGCCCGACGCAATTTCAGATTCGGCCGCTTTAACGCTGTCCTGCAACTTACCGTCTGCAATCATTGCCAACAAACTGGCCGATATCGCGCCCGGGGAAAATGTTGCGCTAATTGGGTGTGGGCCAACCGGACTAATGTGCCTTGATATTGCGTTACAAAAGTCGGTCGGCACGATTGTGGCAATGGATAAGGTAGCACACCGCTTGAGTGTGGCGGCAAAGAAAGGTGCAGTCCCGATCAATACTACCGATAGCGACTGGAAAGAAAAAGCACTCGCGGAAACGGGCGCGCGGGGTTTCGACAAAGTCATTGAGGTGGTTGGTTATCCTGAAACGTTACAGATGTCATTAGATATCGTTCGGCCCGGTGGCACGATTGCAGCCATTGGAGTTTTCTGCGACCAAGAGTTTAATTTGGTGTTAGCGGATGTATTCCTGCGCGATATTACACTGCACATGAATGGCTTCGCGAATGTACAGCCATTCATGTGGGAAGGGCTGCGCCTAATGGAACGCGGGGTACTTTCACCCGAGGAGTATTTCTCTCATGACTTCAAACTCGACGAGATCGATAAAGCCTATTCAACGTTTCATACCAAAAATGATAATGCAATGAAAATGCTAATAAGGCCCTGACCGTTTAATGTTTAGGAATGGAGATGTGGACAGAAAAATTCTACATCTCCTGGGTGTTGGATCAATTGATCCTAAAAATAACTGGTGCTGTAGCACCAATAAGATGAAATCCTAACAGGAGGCATTTATGTCACTGCTAAAACGTGAAGATTGGTACGATCTTACGCGCACCACCAACTGGACGCCTAAATATGTCACAGAAGATGAACTGTTTCCGGAAGAAATGAGCGGAGCACGTGGCATTCCTATGGAAGGTTGGGAAAAATACGATGAACCGTACAAGATAACTTATCCGGAATACGTCAGTATTCAGCGAGAAAAGGACTCCGGCGCCTATTCAATCAAAGCGGCACTAGAGCGTGATGGTTTCGTTGACCGAGCCGATCCAGGCTGGGTTAGCACCATGCAACTCCACTTTGGAGCAATCGCACTTGAAGAATACGCTGCAAGTACTGCTGAAGCCCGTATGGCACGATTCGCCAAAGCACCAGGAAACAGGAATATGGCGACTTTCGGAATGATGGATGAAAACCGCCATGGCCAAATCCAACTCTATTTTCCGTATGCTAATGTCAAACGAAGCAGGAAATGGGATTGGTCACACAAAGCCATTCATACTAACGAATGGGCTGCAATCGCTGCACGGCATTTCTTTGACGACATGATGATGACCCGCGATTCTGTGGCGGTCTCTATCATGCTGACCTTCGCATTTGAAACAGGCTTCACTAATATGCAGTTTCTCGGTTTGGCCGCTGACGCTGCTGAGGCCGGTGACCATACCTTTGCCAGCCTGATTTCAAGCATACAGACGGACGAATCACGTCACGCACAACAAGGTGGACCGTCGCTCAAGATCCTGGTGGAGAATGGTAAAAAAGACGAAGCACAACAAATGGTCGATGCCGCAATCTGGCGATCATGGAAGCTTTTCTCGGTACTCACCGGCCCCATCATGGATTATTACACGCCGCTGGAATCGCGTAATCAGTCCTTCAAGGAGTTTATGCTTGAATGGATTGTGGCTCAATTTGAACGTCAATTGATTGACCTTGGGCTCGACAAACCATGGTATTGGGATCAGTTCATGCAAGACCTCGATGAAACACACCATGGCATGCACTTGGGCGTGTGGTATTGGCGCCCCACGGTCTGGTGGGATCCGGCAGCTGGTGTGTCTGCTGAAGAACGGGAATGGTTGGAAGAGAAATATCCCGGTTGGAATGATACTTGGGGGCAGTGTTGGGATGTCATTATCGATAATCTGGTGAATGGCAAACCGGAGTTGACTGCTCCGGAAACCCTACCTTTGGTCTGCAACATGTGCAATCTCCCGATTAACAATACTCCAGGTAATAAATGGAATGTAAAGGATTACCAGCTTGAATATGAGGGACGCCTTTACCACTTTGGCTCTGAGGCTGATCGCTGGTGTTTCCAGATCGATCCAGAACGGTATAAAAACCACATGACCCTTGTTGATCGATTCTTGAAAGGTGAAATTCAGCCCGCGAACTTAGCGGGTGCCCTGGCGTACATGAGCCTTGAACCGGGCGTGATGGGTGACGATGCTCATAATTATGAATGGGTCAAGGCGTACCAGAAAAAAACCAACGCGGCCTGATTTAATTTAACAAAAAAGGATAGGTGGCGCCCAGCCGCCACCTATCTGACAAAACAATTTAACAGGAGGTGGGAAATGGCGATGTTCCCGATTATGTCTAATTTTGAGCGCGATTTTGTTATCCAGTTGGTGCCCGTTGACACAGAGGATACGATGGATCAGGTAGCAGAGAAGTGCGCTTACCACTCCATTAATCGCAGGGTACGTCCTCAACCCGGAAAGACGTTGCGGGTTCGCCGTCACGAGGATGGGATGATGTTTCCGCGAGACATGAAAGTATCGGATGCAGGGCTTCGGCCTACCGAAACACTCGATATTCTTTTTTTGGACAACTGAGGGGTCCCTCGCTTTATGGCATTCGAAAAAATTTGCACATTGGATGATGTTTGGGAAGGTGAAATGGAGGTCTTCACTACGTCGACAGGCACTGACGTATTACTTATAGGCGTCGAGGGCGGCGATATGAGGCTTTTCAGGCCATGTGCCCGCATCAGGAAATCGAATTGGTTGAAGGTGAATTCGATGGCAAGGTGCTGACCTGCAAGGCACACCTTTGGCAGTTTGATTGCCATAATGGTGAAGGAATTAATCCTTCTGACTGCCGGATCGCTCAATACCCGGTCAAGATCGAGGGTGAAGAAGTGTTCGTGGATGTCGAAGGAGTTGAACCGTTCAAGTCCCACAGCTGAAATGGACGTCAGCCCAGGCTAAGCTCTCCGAAAGAGGTGGGGAAACCTGAATGGAGAGCTAAGCCTTGGTTCTAATGATGATACGTGGGAAGTGGAAACTTTTACATAACGGTAACAAGTGACCACATTTTTTCGGTACAAGCAATGCACCAAAGGTTATTCAATCAAACAAATTAGAGAAAACAAAATGACAACCAATACAGCTCAAACATTATCTGCATCGGATAAAGCGCTTAACAATAATATGGTAGGGCCAGTCGTCAGGGCGGGAGATTTGGCGATTGCGATAGGAGATGCCGCGGAAATCGACAACCCCGGAAAAGAAATTAAAATCGAGGACAAAATTGCCTATGTACGTATCGGCGCAGAAGATGAATTAATTCTCAGAAAAGAAACCATTGAAGAATGCCTAGGCCGACCATTTCGCATGCAGGAGTTAGAGATCAATCTAAGCTCTTTCTCTGGAATTATAGACATGGACTCCGACCGAGTCCGTTTCTACTTCAATAAGCACCTTTGAAGCGGCCACACTATAAAGGAGAACTGAACAATGTCAGAACAACAACCTGAAGCATTAAAACCACTGAAAACCTGGTCGCACCTTGCTGGCAATCGGCGACGTCCGAGTGAATATGAGGTTGTATCGACCAATCTTCACTACTTCACGGATAACCCGGAAAGGCCATGGGAGTTAGACTCAAACCTCCCAATGCAAACATGGTATAAAAAATATTGCTTTGATAGTCCACTCAAACACGATGACTGGAATGCTTTTCGCGATCCGGACCAGCTCGTCTACAGAACTTATAACCTACTTCAAGACGGGCAAGAGTCGTACGTTCAGGGATTATTTGATCAACTCAATGACCGCGGCCACGACCAGATGCTGACTCGTGAATGGGTAGAAACATTAGCCCGTGTTTATACACCAGCAAGGTATCTTTTTCACGCCTTACAAATGGGCTCAGTATATATCCATCAAATTGCACCGGCCAGTACCATCACAAACTGTGCAACTTACGAGACAGCAGACCATTTGCGCTGGTTAACTCACACCGCATACCGTACCAGGGAGCTCGCAAATTGTTATCCTGATGTGGGTTTCGGGGAAACAGAACGAGATGTTTGGGAAAATGATCCTGCTTGGCAGGGCTTCCGGGAATTGATAGAGAAAGCCCTCACCGCCTGGGATTGGGGTGAAGCTTTTACGGTCATTAACCTCGTTACCAAACCGGCTGTAGAAGAAGCTCTATTGCAACAACTGGGTAGTCTTGCCCAATCCGAAGGCGATACTCTGCTCGGTCTCTTGACTCAGGCACAAAAACGCGACGCTGAGCGGCATCGGAGATGGTCTTCTGCATTAGTTAAAATGGCTCTGGAGAAAGAAGGCAACCGTGAAGTGTTGCAAAAATGGGTTGCCAAATGGGAACCATTAGCCGACAAAGCCATAGAGGCATATTGCAGCGCATTACCTGACGGTGAAAACGCCGTCGTCGAAGCGAAAAGCGCGTCGCGCTATGTTCGCCAAATGATGGGGCTGTAATCTTTGTAAGCACTAAAGGAACCGGTGATGGTCGTCGCGCTATGACCGGTTCCTTCATGAGTAGACACAGGCATAAACAATATGAGCAATAAGATAAAAATTGCGGATACAGATGTCGAATTTACCATCGCCGACAGGGATACGATTCTGAGGGCGGCTTTACGTGATGGAATACCAATCTCCTACGAATGCAACTCCGGCGGGTGTGGGTCTTGTAAAATAGACGTTGTTGAAGGACAGGTTGAAACCCTATGGGGGGAAGCGCCCGGTCTAAGCCCAAGGGACAAAAGAAAAAGCAGAAAACTTGCCTGCCAGTGTCTCGCCAGTGGACCTGTCACCATCAAGGCTCAATTGACAGATAATAAACTACCCGAAATACGCCCCTCACGTCGTCAGGTTCAGTATGTAGGCCGACGTGATCTAACGTCCGACATGGCCGAATTTTCTTTTCAGGCCGAGGAGCCCGCGCTTTTTCTTCCGGGACAATATGCCATGCTGACTGTCCCGGGTATTGAAGGAGATAGGGCTTATTCCATGTCCAATGTTTCTAACGATTCCGGACGCTGGCAGTTTATTATAAAGCGAATGCCAGGAGGTAAGGCATCCAACTGGCTTTTCGACGAACTGAAACCGGGGGGCATGATCGAGATTGACGGACCTTTCGGTCTCGCCTACCTTCATCCGGAAATTCAACGTGATGTGGTTTGCATTGCTGGCGGGTCGGGGCTCTCTCCGGTAATGTCCATTGTGCGAGCGATTACAGGGGATCCACGCTTCTCCGAACGCAAGGTCCACCTTTTTTATGGGGGCCGCACTCCACAAGACCTTTGCACGTCGGAATTGCTGTCAGAGATCGAACCTTTAAACACGAAAGCGAAAGTAATATGTAAGACGGCGGTTTCAGATCATCAGTCTGCAGAGAAGGAAAAATGGGAGGGCCCTTGTTGCTACATACATGAACTGGCCGAGCAGACACTGGGCGATCATATGATGGAATTTGAGTACTATTTCTGCGGCCCGCCGCCGCTGACGGAAGCGGTTCAACGCATGCTGATGATCGATCACAAAGTGCCGTTTGATCGGATTCATTTCGATCGTTTTTTCTGAAGAAGAGGTACATTGGCCGCGGTAAGTTACATAGTCAGCCTTGCAAAATAAAAATCTGAACATCAACAGAAAACTTTAATTATCGGGTATTAACAAGTTTTATTTTGTTCTCCGGGGATGGTGGAACGGGGAAATTCGAAGAAAAAACTAACACAGCACAGAGCAATTTTACTATTTGATTAATCTCAGAAGAGTATCTCAGCAAATACTCAGGTGTCCCCCGAACCATCAGTCCATGGATCAATTTTTTACCATTTGATTGATTTTTGACTTCCAGTCAGGTGTTATATAAATCGGCAACATTTGTTGTCGGCACCCTGAGATTTCGCTCCGGGCGGCGCCCCACCCCACACAACAACAAACGGGGTTCTTGACATGGCAATCAGCTATAAGCCACAGCTGCAATACGTGGATTTTCAGGATCTTACGGAGCAGATCCAGTTCCAAAGCACGGAAGGCAAAATCTGGTTAGGCGAGAAACGCATGCTACTGATGCAGCTCTCCGCCCTGGCGGCATTTCGCCGGGAAATGGTCAACACCATCGGTATCGAGCGGGCAAAAGGTTTCTTTCTTCGCCTCGGTTATCAGTCCGGCCTTCGGGACGCTGAACTCGCCCGCAAGCTGCGCCCGCACTGCAGTGAGCTCGATATATTCCTGGCCGGACCACAACTCCACTCCCTGACGGGTATGGTGAAAGTGGTTCCTATCGAGATCGATATCGATCAGGAAACAGGGGGCTTTTACGGTGAGCTGGACTGGATTGATTCGTTCGAGGTGGAGATCTGCCAAACCGAGCTCGGCCAGATGGACGAACCCGTCTGCTGGTCCCTGCTCGGGTATGCCTGCGCCTATACCTCCTCATTCATGGGCCGTCAGATCATCTTCAGAGAAGTCAGCTGTCGCGGCTGCGGCGATGAAAAGTGCCATATCGTCGGCAAACCAGCAGAAGAGTGGGACGACGCCGAAGAATTCACCCAGTACTTCAAAGCAGACCCGATGATCGAAGAGCTCTACGACCTGCAGTCACAGGTGAGTTCGCTGCGCAGCAGTCTTGAGAAACAGCAGGGCCAGTATTACGGGATTGGCCAGTCCGCATCGTATAACAAGGTCTGCAGAATGATCGACAAGGCCGCTCTGGGCAAGGTCTCGGTGCTTCTTCTGGGTGAGACCGGTGTGGGCAAAGAGGTTATTGCCAGAAGCGTTCATTTACGCAGTGAGCGGGCGGAACAACCTTTTATTGCCGTGAATTGCGCGGCTATACCGCCCGATCTCATTGAAGCGGAATTGTTTGGCGTCGAGAAGGGAGCTACACTGGCGCAAACCAGTCCCGGCCGGGGCGGTTTGAACGCGCCCATGGCGGCACCATATTCCTGGACGAGGTAGTAGAGCTTACGCCCCGAGCCCAGGCAACCTTGCTGAGGGTCCTGCAGGAAGGCGAACTGGAACGGGTGGGTGACAATCGCACGCGCTCAGTCAACGTCCGTGTAATCGCCGCCACCAATGAGAGCCTTGCCGAGGCGGTTGAGAGCGGCAAGTTCCGGGCAGATCTTTACTACCGTCTGAATGTTTTCCCGGTAAAGATTCCACCCCTGCGGGAGCGCCTGGAAGACCTGCCATTATTGGCGGAACATTTCCTCAAGAAGTTTCACGCGGGATACAACAAGCGGACTCTCGGTCTTTCAGACAAGGCGCTCGCTCTGTGCATGAACTACCAGTGGCCGGGCAATATCCGCGAGCTTGAAAACGTGATTGAACGGGGCGTGATCCTGACTGACAACAACGAATCCATTAGTCAGGACTCCCTCTTTGCTGTCTTTCCGACCAATTGCTCCCAAAAGGCCCATGAGTCCGTGGATGTTGAGGGACATCTGGTGCAGGAGTATGCCTCCTCCAGCGCCAGCGGCTGGGCGGATCAAATTCTTGAAAGTGCGATCAGCCTTGATGAAGTAGAAGAGACGCTCATGCGCAGAGCCATGGAGCAGGCCAATCAGAACGTATCCAGAGCAGCCCGCATTCTTGGACTGACACGCCCGGCTCTGGCCTACAGACTGAAGAAAAAAACGGGCATTTTTTTCTGAAGCCTGAAAACCAAAACGGCATTACAGCAACAGGGATGTTTCGCCTTCACCCTCCTGCCTCACGAAATAAGCAAACAGAGTCCAAGTTTGATCATTTGATTAAAACTTAACTGTTGGCCTCATACATCCAGACTCTGACTGCACGAAAAACCTTTTAATCACCTAATTTCAGTAACTTGGATGAAGACACAACCTAGAGACGCCAGCCGGTGAATACCACCGCAAGCTTTCATGGCTCTGGATATCTGCCCCGACAACTCCTTCATTGCACTGACCTTCAACAACCAGATCTGGCACGGCGATGCCCAGGCGAGCCACTGGACACCACATGCGTTGCCCAGCCAGGAACAAATGATGACCGCGGCCTGCCACCAATCGTTTTCATACGAATGCAAACCCTTAATGGGAATAGCCGTATCAGAGCACCGATACGGCTATTTGAAGCCAGTATCATCCTCAAGATGGAGGATCAATCAGCTGACCAATTGTGCCCATAGGTAAGTAGAGAGACTGTAGCTCTCCGAATTGCCTTCCCATTGGCAGGAAACCGTAACGCTTAAAAAAGCGGTCACTTTCCTGGGTAAGCGGATCCGTTACTACCGCTATTCCCATGCCACTGTACTGAACAATCCGGTATGCCTCTTCCAGAGCTTCAAGAAGAATCGTTTCACCGAGTCGGCGCTCTGAGCTGTGTAGCCTGCTATCAACACCTAACCACGCCAGCTTGATCACTGGAATGGGATAGGCAGGATACCGACTACGGGTCTCCTGATCTGGTAGCTCGTCACGCACCACGGTGGCGCTGGTCAGGGTGAAATAACCCACAATCGGAGCCGGCAACACATTGGCGGCTCATCGTCCACCAACACCCAGGTACGATTAATTTTCTTGTCCATCTGATTGCGTGCTTCGCGCCAAAGGAACTCATTTACCCGTTCCAGTCCACAATCAAACGATTTCCTGTCATGGGACTTCTTATCTAATGGTTCCAACCTCAAGGTCACCGTTTTCTATCCTTTTGTTACGGCGACGTTTCGCGCTCAGCAAAGCCTCGTTCGGCGCTGGAGCTGCCTCGCAGGCTGCTACAAAAGCATCAAACGACTGACTATTCAGCCGATACACTTCGGCTTCCTCGATCACGCGAGCCGACTTCTCTCGGATGGCTTGAATGACAAACTCCGACAGACTGTGACTCCCGGTCAGAGCTGAAGCGCGCGCCGCCAATTCTTTGATCGCTGGATCAATTCTTAAATCCAGCCGCGCGCTTGTCTTTGACATGCGGTATCCCTCTTTCAACGGGCTGGCCAATCGACCAAACCCTCTGTTTTAGTGTTTTCCGTTTTTACTGTTTTACTGGCTGGCAACTTAAAATGTCATACCGTACGGAAAATCACCGTACCTACACTATCGGCTAATCAAAACCGGATGTCAATTG
This sequence comes from Marinobacter salarius, assembly GCA_000831005.1. Taxonomy (GTDB): domain Bacteria; phylum Pseudomonadota; class Gammaproteobacteria; order Pseudomonadales; family Oleiphilaceae; genus Marinobacter; species Marinobacter salarius. The sequence continues at coordinate 4,300,944 of CP007152.1, forward strand.
GAAGCTCGACCAAGCTTCACTCAAACCTTATTGCTCAATGACGTTGCAAAAACAGTTGTTTTCGCAACACTCTGAAAAAGCCGGTGAAGTTGCCGGAAATTCACTATCAGATGTTGCGAAACCCTATTGCACAACATATGAAGCAAAAACCATGTGGCTAAAGGTGGAGCAGCCCCAGAGGCTATGCCCGAGTCAGTACAACTGACCAAAATCCAGAACTTCAGGTTGAGGGTCTTGGGTATAGAGCGTTAACAAAAACGCTTCGCCACTGGGTTACTCCAGAACTTGTTTTGCCCATTTGAGCTTTCCGCTGAACGTCGCCAGTAATTTCGCTTGCCCCTTGGGCGTCAGTTCACTGAAAGCTCTCACAAACGCTTGCTTTTCACGAGCCGCATGGCTCGCTCCCGCGTGCTCAAGCGCAACTCATAATTTTGCGGCGAGCGTTTTTTCATCAATGGACCGCCCCGTACAACTTGGCCGGGTCCTGAATCTTGTTTTGAGCCTTGGTGAAGATCTGCCCAAGCATTCCGGTCTGCCTGCCCAATTCACGCAATAGCTCAACATACAACACTTCGAGCTCAGCCCCCTTCTTACGGGTGAGCGACTGCCAGCTGTACTACTCCGGGACCGCCACATCGCGACTGTAGGGCGGCTTGCTGTACTTATCCGCCATTTTCAGGAAAATCAGGTAGGTAAGTGGCTCCAGGTAGTCCCCCTAGCCCACGCCATCGTCTCGGAGAGTTGTACAGAAGCTCCCTAAAGCTGCCGGTCAAACCAAAACGAAAGTAGCCATCAGGGCTGTAGGTACTCAGGCCAGACCGGGCACTTTCGCTCGGGGAAATGCCAAACATGTCTTCGGTCCAGTCTTCACTGCTGTATGTCAGGCTTGGTCCGAAGGAAGCGGACCATTTCTCACTGAGTTGATCGCGCCATTGCGCCTTGAACGCCAATTGATAACCATTTACGTCGCCGGTAAAGGGTGTCTGTGCGGTGGCGCTGTAGGACCAGGCATTATCAGCGCAGGCAATGCGTAGACCGGCAATGGCGCCGCCATCAACCTTTTCCAGTAATTGAAGATCATTATCATTGTCACGCCCTGCTGTATAGCCAATGAAGGGTGAGACCCGCCAATTGCTTTGGCGAATAGCATTCCAGCCCAGCCCATCGCGAACGTTAAATTAAAATAGAAACGATCGCCATAGCTCAGCCTCAGTATCGGCAAGGCCCGGGTTTCGTAGTCATCACTGCCCAGGTAATCAGGAGCATAGAGCGCACCGGCCCCGAGACTGGTTTCCCATTCTTCGCCTGCCACGCTTGGCGCTGCAACAGCCAGCAAATACAATGCAGCGATCAGTGGGCATGCGCTTCTGCGTTTTACAATATATTCATGCTCTCCTCCCCCGGTAGCCGCACCAGAGCGGCGCGGCTACCCGTGATATCAATTGGCGACATCATTCTCCCGGCTTTACCGGATCCCGGTACCCCGCCATCATCTTCATCATCCAGCCAGGGTACTCCTCGGCAGGCGGCTGACTCCATCCAGGGCTGCCAGTTCATCGTCGGACAAGCGGATTTGGGCCGCGCGGATATTGTCCCTGAGCTGCTCGGGCCGCTTGGCGCCAACGATGATGCTGGTCACAGGCTTCTGGTGTAGCAGCCATGACAGGGCAATCTGTGCCACATTGACCGGTTCGCCGTCGATCTGCTTGCCATCGGCAATCTCCCGCATAACCTTGATGACTTCGCTGCCCCGCTCGCGGTTGACGGGCGGAAAGTCAAACTTGGCGCGCCGGTTTTCTTCGGAAACGTCCGGCCCCTCGTATTTACCGGACAGGTAACCCCCGGCCAGTGGGCTCCACACCATCAGACCGACGTTCTCAGATTCCAGCATCGGAATAATATCCCGCTCCAGGTCGCGACTACGAGGGTGTAGTAGGCTTGCATGGATATGATCGGGCACAGGTTGCGGGCCCGGATGATGCCGATGGCTTTCATCACTTGCCAGGCGGCCCAGTTGGACAGGCCCACGTAACGCACATGGCCTTGCTGCACCAGGGTGTTCAGTGCCTCCAGGGTTTCCTCGATCGGCGTGGCCGGGTCAAAACCGTGGATCTGGTACAGGTCAATATAATCCGTTTGCAGGCGCGCCAGGCTCGCCTTGCATTCGCTCATTATATGGCCGCGGGAAGCACCACGGGCATTGGGGCCAGCCCCCATAGGGCCAAGCACCTTGGTCGCCAGCACCACATCTTCGCGGCGAACGCCGAGATTCTTCAGGGACTGGCCGACGATGCGCTCACTGGCACCGAAACCATAGATGTTGGCGGTATCGATAAAGTTGATCCCCGCCTCCAGGGCGATCTTCACGAGTTCGTCGGCCTGTTCCTGCTGCAACTGGCCGATCAGGCCCCAGATGTCCTCATCGCCGCCGAAGGTCATGGTGCCCAGGCACAGTTCGGATACGAACAGCCCCGAGTTGCCCAGCGACTTATAGTCTGGACGATTGTCTCCATCGAACAGTGGTAAACTCTCAGTTGCCATGTTGCACCTCATCATGCTTTTCGGTTGGTGTTCCAGAATTCACTGTAAATACTGCCGGTTTCGGTTTGTTTGCACTCGCTTGTGTTACTGGGTGAAGATGGCCTTGTAGAAACGCATGGTGCCATCCCAGGAACGGCTGGCAGCCTCTTCGTCATAACCAACCGGCATACCAAACTTTTCGGCGATCTTGTCGGCGCTCGGGTTGGTGAATGAGTGCAGCACGCCGGGGAAGCTCACCAGTGTAAGGTCGACTTCGGCATCCTGCATCTCCTTGACCAGGCCCGCGACCTGATCCGAGGGGACCAGCTTGTCGGCACCGCCGGTGTACACCTGGATCCTGGCTTTCACGGACCCGGGTTCAGCCGTGAGGGGGCTGCCGAGCGCGCCGTGGAAGCTGACAACGCCGTCCAGATCGACGCCCATGCGCGCCATGTTGAGAACCACGCGCCGCCAAAACAGTAACCCTGTGCCGCAATTTGGGACGCATCAACACTTTCGTGGTTCTTCAGGATGTCCATCGCCTTCATGAAGCGCGCCTTGACCTGACTCATGTCCCGGGTGGCTTCCTGCATGAACTTCTGGGCGGTATCGGGATGGTCGGCTTGTTTGCCAGAGCCATACATATCCAGCGCAAACGCCGTATAGCCGGCTGAAGCAAGCCGTTCTGCCTGATTCCGGGCAAATTCATTGTGCCCCCACCATTCATGGACCACCAGAACGCCCGGACGCTTTTGCCCGAATTCATCATCCCAGGCCATGTAGCCGGTGAAGGTCTCGTCGCCGACTTGATACTCGATGGTTCTGGTTTGCGTTTCTGCCAGTACCTGCGTACTTGCAACAGTGAGTGACAGCGTGGCTGCTGCCAGTGCTGTTTTCAGGGTGCTCATCATCTGTTTGCTCCTTTTCGCTCGTTATGAGTCAATTTGCGTAGCGATTATGTACGGGTAGACATCGACCAAAGCTCACAGGAAATGTCGCCGGGTGAGCGAACACGAATTTAATCGCTCGCTCAAAGCGCGATTCCTGTCCCGTCGTTACTGGCAGCGGGCGCGCAGCAGTCGCGTTGCGGCATCAAACACGGCGAGGTCTTCTTCGGTGCGCGCGGCAAGGTGGGCCCCTTCCAGCATCGCCAGGGTCGCCTGCGCTTCATCGGCGGGACCCAGGATGGCCGAGACGGATCCATCCCTTTGTCCCAGTTCAAACGTTGCCGTAATCCACTGCAGAACCATTGCGCGAACGGCGCCGACTCTGGCAATGACGGTGTCGGAGAGGCTTTCGCGGCAGGTCGAAAAGGCAACGCACAGACACACGGTCTGGCCATCATGCAACGCCCCGCGGTACAGGGCAATGAGTGCCTTGAGGCGCGCGCAGGCGCTGGCATGGGCGGCGTCTATCTCGGTCAGACCCTGCTGCAGACTGGTCTGATAGCGCTCGATCAAGGCTTCGGAGAGCTTCGCCTTGGTGGGGAAATGATAATGGATCGAGGCCTTTCGAATGCCGATGGCCTCGGCGAGATCCGCGTAGCTGAACCCGTCAAAGCCCCGTGACCGGACGGTGTGCTCGGCAAGATCCATCAGGGCTGTTCTGGTATCACGGTTCATGGTTATTCACCTGTCTGCCTTTTCAATCCCGCTATTGCCGGGCTTATACCCTCGGCGCCCCGGCAAATCGCAGGTGCCCCGTTTTCATCCAGATCTTGGCGCCGTCATCCCCGGCCGTCACGGACAACCTGTGTCCTTCAGGGAGGCGCAGCCAGTCATGCCTGGCCAGCACCTCGCCATCCCTGATAGCCGAACCTTCGACCACCAGCAGTTCGATTCCGCCGGGCGCCTCAGAGGTCAGTGTCGCCCCCGCATCGAGCTGGCTGTAGGTCACGATCTCACGATCGTCCTCATGCAGCTTTGCGGTGGCAACGCCGCCCACTGGGGCGCCCAGCTCGGCCTCCATATTCTTGCTGAACTGGGTGCGGTCGGCCAGGTCGAACTGCCACAGTTTCACAAATATCGTGCAGCCCGTTTCAGAGCCCGGAATATGTGACGTGGTTGGGGGGTTGCGCACGTAGGTGCCAGCAGGGAAGTCACCGTGCTCGTCCTGGAACACGCCATCGAGTACGATGAATTCTTCTCCACCGGTATGGGTATGCGCCGAGAAATGACTGCCCGGCGCATAACGCACGATGGTCGTGGCGCGGGCAACTTCGTCCCCGATCCGGTCCAGCATGCGCCGCTCCACCCCTTTCATGGGCGAGGGCTGCCATTCAATCTGGTCGGAATGCATAACCACCGGTTTGGAGAAATCTGCATTGATCTCCATGTTATTCCTCCCTTTTGTGCCCTTCATGTTTTCAGCGCTTACATTAAATCCGAAGGTTTCGGATTACCGCAGCCAACGGGCCGGTGACCGGGTCATGGCCAGCATCACCCACTATCTGGAAACGCACCTGCGCCTGACGATAAACACGGCGAAGAGCGCCGTGGATCGCCCTTGGCGTCGGAGCTTCCTGGGTTACAGCGTGAGCTGGCACAAAAGGCAGGTACGATTGAGGATCGCCCCCAAGAGCCTGAGGGCTTATCTGGCCAAGCTGCGCCCTCTGCTTAGACGGTCACGGGGGCAGTCGTTGACAACGACTATTCGGAAGCTGAACCCGGTGCTGCGAGGTTGGGCGAATTATTACCGCCTGACCGACACAAAGCGCTCGGTAGAAGCTCTGGATGGTTGGATAAGGCGGCGACTCCGTCTGATTCTGTGGCAGCAATGGAAGCGGACCCGCACGCGGGCTCGCAACTTGATGCGGCTGGGTCTGACTGAACCGAGAGCCTGGCAGAGTGCAACGAATGGGCGTGGACCCTGGTGGAATAGCGGCGCTTCGCACATGAACGCCGCCTTACCTAAAAAGGGTATTCGACCGCCTGTCTCTGGTAAGCTTGCTGGATACGATGGCCCGGCTTCAGAGTCAGCCATGAACCGCCGTATACGGAACCGTATGTACGGTGGTGTGAGAGGACGGGGGAGGTGACTCCCCCTCCTACTCGATTATGCTGAAATCAGAATTCACACGGCAGGAGGGCGGATGGCTCAGGAACTGGAAATCAAACTCAGCGTGGCGCAGCCTGATCTGGATCGAGTCGTTGACTGGCTATTGGGGCAGCCAAACACTTATGAGTCCGGGACCCTGCAATTGGGGAACACCTACTACGACACGCCCGATGGGGATCTCAACCGCCAGAAGATTGCCCTGCGAATCCGGAAGTTGGGTGACAGGCACATCCAGACCCTGAAAACCCGCGGTGAGTTCGTTGATGGTGCTCATCGTCGCCAGGAGTGGGAGTGGCCGCTGATCGGTACCACGCTCAATATGGGACTCATCGCGGACACCCCTGTGGGGCAGAGCGTGAACCTTGCCAGACTGCAGCCTGTCTTTGAGACCAACTTTCAGCGTCGTGTGGTTATGATCGAGCAAGGGGAGAGCCTGGTTGAAGTAGCCATTGATTCCGGGGAAATCGTGGCAGATGGGCAGTCCCGCCCGCTCAGTGAAGTTGAATTTGAGCTTAAGGCCGGAGATGCCTCGTTGTTACTGGCGTGGGCGCGACGTCTGGCGGATGAAGTGCCGGTGTTTCTGAACCTTGTCAGCAAGGCGGAGCAGGGGTACTACCTTGCGGGGCTCTATCACCCGGTTTCGAAAGCAGAGCAAAATGCTGAGTTGTCCGTGAATGAATTCCTCTTTCTCCTCAGCGTGTCATGGCTTACGGGGCAGTCCGCTCCCGTGAATGGAGACGATTTTCGAGCGATAGCTCGGATGGCCGGCGAGCGCGGCGTCGGGGAGCTTTACCAGCGTGTGTTCCGTTCGCTGGCTGAGGGAAACGCTATTGGCGATATGGCAAGCAGCAAGGAACTTGGCCAGTTGCAACTGGCCATAGCAGCGGCATAGTTTACGGCTGATCGGCCGCTTTGGAGACGTTGCTGTCCTCTTGAGTGGCCTGTTTTTGAAGGTTGTGCCATTTGTTAATGAAGTCGCGATAATGGGACAGGGCTTCTTTCACCACTTCCACGTCCGGGGTCTCACTGGACTTCACAAGAACGATCAGGCCCTTGCCTTCAATTTCCTTATCGGTGGGCGGGTGGCAAACGACTTCGTTGTTGTCGTCAATATAGCGAGTGCGGTGCCGATGCCATGCCGAATCAGCGCGCTGACGATATCCGCCCAATTCAGGTCGTCCAGTTCAATTTCGTAGCGGTGGGGGTGGTCGTGTTGATAATTGAACAAGTCCTCAAGGACTTTCTCTGACCCCGGTGCGATGACCGAGCGCACCATGATCTCCGGATAGGTTCGAACCGGTCGGATAACGGTACGGACACCCGCAGAAGTAAAGCGATCCCGATTTTCATCCCGTACGCACTCCACCGTGACTTTCTGGCCAAGGTTGGACTCACTCAGCCTGTGGGCAATATCAAAGGTCAGGCTGTCGGAGGTCGGGTCGGATTCGTCAGCGGCTAATACAACAATATGTCGGGCTGAACCAGCGTGCACCGCCTTGAGAGCTTCCGGGTCACTACCGGAGCCATGAAAGTGAACCAGGCCATTGTCCGCCAGTTCGGGCGGAAGCCCGTTGGGAAACTGACTGGTCAATATGATGATGGGAACGGTTTCATAACCGGGCACGGCCCGCATTTGGGAGGCAAAGCGAGAAAAATACTGTTCTCCGCCCGTCTGCGGTGTGTTGACGATAACGATGTGGTCTTTCATGGCGTATATCCAGCGTCCGGTTAAGATACGTTCCCGGCGGTAGAACCGGTATTCAATATAATCACTGACGATAAGCGTTAACAGCGTGATGGCGGCAATGAACATCAGCAAAACGGTGCTGAGTCGTCCGATGATGGTCTGCGGCGCAAAATCACCGTAGCCCACGGTAACCAGCGTTGTCATGGTCATCCACGCAGACTCGAACAGCGTGAGGTCCTCTGCCGCCCATATGATCACCACCTGAGTGACCAGCAGCCCGCCAAGAATGGTGAAAAGCCGCTTGATGCGTGACCGGATAATCCCGGACATAGGCAGGTGGGAAAGCTGATGTTCCGGGTTCAGCGGCCGGCGATTCCTCTGCATCGGTGTCCTTACAACGGTTCTGTCGGGGGAGAGTTCGTTATACAGTACGGGAAATATAACAGAGACACAGGGGTTTGCATTATGTCCGAGCCGTGGCGCTCCTTACCGAAGAGTCTGGCAGATGAGGTTGGCGGTGCCTGGTCTTCGGTATTTTCCGAGGGCATGCCCAGTTTTCTGGGCACTCAGGGTGGCGTATCCGATGAGGATGTGGCCCAGGCCGTCGCTCGCAGCCCTTTTGTCAGGCGCACCCTTGAGCGCCATCTGGAACAGGTAGCGGCACTATGTCACTCGCGCCCGCTGACTGAGCGCACAACCGCGGATTACCTGCGCCAGCGCTGGCAGGAATTCCTGTCAGACGTGGTTGATGAAGGCAGTCTCCACGCGTCGTTGCGGCAATTCCGGACGGAAATACAGTTCCGGATTATCTGGCGGGACCTGATGCGCTGGGCAGACCTTGCCGAAACCATGGCGGCCACAAGTGATTTCGCCGACACCTGTATCCAGGGTGCCCTGGACTGGTTGTACGAAGACACCTGCGAGCAATCAGGAACGCCGTGGGGAGTAAATCCGGCGACGGGAAAGGAAGGCCCGCAACCCTTGATTGTTCTGGGTATGGGGAAGTTGGGGGGGCACGAGCTTAACGTCTCTTCTGATATTGATCTCATCTTCGCGTTCCCGGGGAAGGGCGAAACCCGTGGCGGGCGCCGATCCATTGATAACCAGCAGTTTTTTATCCGCCTGGGCCAGAGGCTGATCCAGGCGCTGGACCAGATCACCGCAGACGGCTTTGTGTTCCGCGTGGATATGCGCCTGCGCCCCTATGGCCAGAGTGGGGCCTTGGTGCTGAGTTTCGCTGCGCTGGAGACCTATTACCAGGACCAGGGGCGGGACTGGGAGCGCTATGCCATGGTAAAGGCGCGGGTTGTGGCCGGTGATCAGCAGGCGGGGCAAGTGCTGATGGATAGCCTGAAGCCCTTTGTCTATCGCAAGTATATCGACTTCAGTGCGTTTGAGTCCCTGCGTGCCATGAAGTCCATGATCAGCCGGGAAGTACGCCGTAAAGGCTGGAAAACAACATCAAGCTCGGCAATGGAGGCATCCGCGAGATTGAATTTGTGGTACAGGCGTTCCAGTTGATCCGGGGCGGCCGTGACAGGGAATTACAACAGCGGGAACTATTGGTAATCCTGAAGGAGCTGGAAGAACTGGAGCTGCTGCCGTCACCGGTGGTAAAGGAGCTGAAGGAGGCCTATGTCTTCCTTCGCAATCTTGAGCATGCCCTTCAGGGCATGGAAGACAAACAGACCCAACTGCTGCCGGAAGACGATCTCTCGCAAGCCCGTGTAGCACTGATCATGGGGTTTGATGATTGGCCAGCCTGCGTTGCGGAACTGGAAAAACATCGCGAACGGGTGGCCACGCATTTTGCAGATATCATCGCCATCGAAGATGAAGAACACGAGGTGGCGGCGCTTGATGAAGGCTGGCAGGAACTTTGGCTGGGTGAAATGGACGAGGAGGCGGCGACCGCCTGGCTCGATGAACATGGTTTTGAGGACGCCGAAGGCAGCTATGCTGCCCTCAGCGACCTGCGCGAAACCCGCACATTGCAGACGCTGCAGACCCAAGGGCGACAGCGGTTAAACAAGTTCATACCGGTATTGTTGGAAGCGCTTACTCACGTGGAGGGGCCGTCCCAGACGCTGGTGCGGGTTCTTCAACTGGTTGAAGCGATTCTGCGCAGAACCGCCTACATGGTGTTGCTGTTGGAGAATCCGGGAGCCAGGACCCAGCTGGTCCGCCTGTGCAGTGAAAGCCCTTGGATCGCAAGCCAACTGGCGGAAACGCCCTTGCTGCTCGACGAGCTTTTGAACGCAGAGAGTCTGTACAGCCCGCCGGCAAAAACCGAACTTCAGGATGACCTGCGCCAGCAGATGCTGCGGATTCCCTATGAGGATCTTGAGGAGCAGATGGAGACTCTGCGGCACTTCAAGAAAGCCCACATACTGCGAGTGGCCGCCTCGGAGATACGGGAAACCCTGCCATTGATGAAGGTCAGTGACTATCTGACGTGGATTGCCGAAGTGGTGCTGGACCATGTGGTGGACGTGGCGTTCGCTAACCTGGTCAGCCGCCATGGTTACCCCCGGCGCAAGGATGGCTCAGCCTGTGACACCGATTTTGCCGTCGTTGGCTATGGCAAGTTGGGGGGTATCGAGCTTGGCTACACCTCGGACCTCGACCTGGTCTTTATCCACGATGCCGATCCGGAGCAGTCAACGGATGGTGACAAGCCCATCGACAACGCCGTTTTCTACACCCGGCTCGGGCAGCGAATTGTGCACATTCTCAACACCCAGACGCCGTCCGGCCAGCTTTACGAAGTGGATATGCGCCTGCGACCCTCGGGCAGCTCGGGGTTGTTGGTCAGTACGCTGCCCGCCTTCGAGAAGTACCAGCGTAGCGATGCCTGGACCTGGGAACACCAAGCGCTGGCCCGCGCCCGTGGTGTGGCAGGCTGTCCGGAAACGTTGGAAGCCTTTGAAAAGCTACGTGCAGACATCCTGTGTCAGCAAAGGGATCGGGGAAAGCTGAGGGAAGAAGTGGTCGGCATGCGAGAGAAGATGCGCACCGCCCTGGGCACCCCGCAAATCGAAGGCAAGGTGCCTGAGGTTTTCCATATCAAACACGACTACGGCGGCATTATCGATATCGAGTTCATGGTGCAGTACCTGATGCTGGCCTGGTGTTCCGAGCATCCGGAACTGACGCAGTGGTCCGATAATATTCGCCAGATGGAGGAACTGGGCCGGGCGGGGGTATTGCCGGTGGAAGACACTGAAAAACTCAGGGAAACGTTTATCACCCTGCGCTCCACCATACACCGGCGGGCACTGCAGAACCTGAATAGCCAGGTGGCGGGTGATGCGTTTCCCGAAGAGCGTGATTACATCCAAAGTATGTGGAATCGGGTTATGTTGGGGTGATTGAGAAGTGATGGAGGAGTGATGGAAGAGTGATTGCGCCCCTTCGTAACCCCGAGTTTTCCTGCTAGAATGCCGGTTTCCCGAATAGAGTGCTTTAGGAGCAGAAACAATGTCGATGGCTGATCGCGATGGCCTGATCTGGCTGGATGGTGAAATGGTTCCCTGGCGGGAAGCCAAAACTCACGTGCTGACCCACACCCTGCACTATGGTCTGGGTTGTTTCGAGGGTGTCCGCGCCTACAGCACTGAAAAGGGTGCTGCGATTTTTCGGCTGGAAGATCACACCAATCGTCTTTTCCGCTCCGCGCATATCCTCAACATGACCATGCCGTTCAGCAAGGACGAGTTGAATGCGGCACAGACCGCCGCCGTGCGGGAGAATAACCTGGACGAAGCCTACCTGCGCCCGATGGTATTTCTCGGCTCTGAAGGTATGGGGCTGCGTGCCGACAACCTCAAGGTTCATGTGATGGTCGCCGCCTGGAGCTGGCCGTCCTACATGTCACCGGAAGCAAAGGAATTGGGCATCAAGGTTCGCACTTCTTCCTACACGCGGCATCACGTCAACATCACCATGTGTAAGGCCAAGGCCAACGGTAACTACATCAACTCCATGCTGGCCCTGAATGAAGCCATTGCCAGTGGCTGCGAAGAAGCCCTGTTGCTGGACAACGAAGGCTACGTGGCTGAAGGTTCCGGCGAGAATATCTTCATTATGCGTGATGGCGTGCTCCATACACCGGAACTGACGTCCTGCCTGGAAGGCATCACCCGCCAGACCATCCTGGATTTCGCGAAAGAGCTGAACATTCCGGTGAAAGAGCGTCGTATCACCCGGGATGAGGTCTATATTGCGGACGAAGCCTTCTTTACTGGCACCGCTGCAGAAGTGCTGCCGATCCGTGAGCTGGATGGCCGTTTGATCGGCGCTGGCAAGCGCGGCCCGCTGACCGAGAAGTTGCAGGGTATGTATTTCGATGCTGTGAAGGGCAAGAGTCCTGCGCATTCACACTGGCTGACAGCGGTTAACGGCTAACGCCGTGGTCCACTAACAACACCTGCAGGAAGAGCAAATGGCGGACGTTATCAAAGTGCCGGTCTCCTTCGGCGAAGTGCTGGACAAGATCACCATTCTGGAGATCAAGTCTGAACGCATAGCAGACGCGGAAAAGGTCAAAAATGTTCGGCTCGAGCTGGACGAACTGAGCGCCACCTGGAACGAGGCCGTTCAGGATCAGGCAGCCATCGCAGATCTGCGCAGGCAGCTTAAGGAAGTGAACGAGGCGCTCTGGGAAATCGAAGACGACATTCGTGATCAGGAAGCTGCTCAGGATTTCGGCGCAAAGTTTATTGAACTGGCTCGTGCCGTCTATGTCACCAACGACAAGCGCGCCGCCATCAAGAAGGACGTGAACCTGGCCCTGGGGTCACGATTTGTGGAAGAAAAGTCCTATCAGGATTACACCGCCCGCAAGTAAAGCGGTGCTTTCATTCGCCTGGATTGTCATACCCTCTCCCATCGCGGGAGAGGGTTAAAGAGAAGGCCCGAGAGAGCCGTAGACAGTGGCTCGGCATCAGTGCTGGGCAACCCACTGATCCAGCATCTCCGTCACGTCCTCCACCGTCACCAGTTCCATCGCCCCCTCGAATTCCGCCTTGGCGCCCCAGCGAGCCTGCTCAACGGTTTTTCCGGTAAACCGCTTCAACGCTTCCGGATATCGATTCACGCACCATTGCAGCGAGTTGTAAGGGCCGGAACGATTGGGATTGCTGGCCGCGAAAATACCCAGCACATCGGTGCCCATTGAACTGGCAATGTGGGCCGGCCCGGTATCCGGTGCGACGACCAGATCGGCGCGTTCCAACAGAGCGGTGAGCTGTTTCAGTGTATCCTTGCCACAGATGTTGTGCGCTTGTTCCGCCATAGCGTTTTCGATGTCTGTGCAAAACTCCGCTTCAAAGGGGGCGGGACTGCCCACCAGAATCACCTTCATGCCGTGAGTGCGGATGGCGTGATCAGCCAGTTGGGCATAGCGCTCGGCAGGCCAGTTGCGAAGGGTGTGGCTGGCACAGGGGCTGATCACGAGGTTCCTGCGGTCCGTTGCGAGGTGCTGCCTGGCGAACTCATGATCTTCGGAGGCCAATGGAATGACCCATTTTGGTGCGGCGGGTTCCAGGCCAAGTGGCTCCAGGAAGCTTGCCAGGCAATCCCGCACGTGTTGTTGTGCTGCGGGGGCAATCCGCCGGTTAATAAACAAACTGTGTAGGTCTTTGCTGCGCGCCTTGTCATAGCCAACCTTCACCTTGGCCGGAATCATCGCTGCTGCCAGATTGGCTCTGAAGGCTACCTGCATGTGGAGCAACGCATCAAACTTCCTGGCTTTAAGGGTGTTGCGCAAATCAGCGTACCCTTTGCTCCCGGCTTTTTTGTCGAAGATAACGAACTCGACGCCGGGTAGATCACCAATCAGCTTGGCTTCAATCTTGCCGATCACCCAGGTGATCTTCACGCCGGGTAGTTGCTCCTGAAGACTCAGGATCACCGGTATCACATGGGTCACGTCGCCAATGGCGGACAATCGTAATATGCAGATGGAGTTAATCAAGTTACGGTCCGTTTCAGGTTCAGAAAACATGTATGTAGAGCTTTGGCGTGATTCATTGATAAACTGCTGCGTATTCTAACCTACTCGCTGGTTATCGTCTCAGGGCGACCAGCGGTTCGTCTCTTTGGTTATTGGTTTGTATTAGGGTGAGCATGGCTGAGTCTGAAATTTGCGTCCGGGACAACCACTCAGCCTGCCTTCTCCATCCGGATTATCTCGGCCAGGTGTCAGAGGCTTGGTTCAGTCCTGAATACTGGGGAAAACTGGCACGTCCAGTCAGTAGCGGAGGGCGTGGTGGCGCATGGTTTGTCGATGCCGACGGCCATCAGGTTGTGCTGCGGAAATACCTGCGTGGCGGATTGATGACAAGGCTCTCTAGGTCATCTTATGTGTTTCTGGGGGAACAGCATGTCCGATCCTTTGCCGAGTTTCGCCTGCTCAACTGGTTGACAGAGTTGGAGCTGCCTGTACCCAAACCGGTGGCAGCATGGTATCGAAGAATGTCGCCGTTACATTATCAAGCATCGATTATTATTGAGCGAATTGACAACACCGCGCCACTAGCTGACCTGATAGGATCGCTGGATGATAACGGATGGAGGAATCTCGGCGTGAATTTGCGCCGGTTCCACGATGCTGGAGTAAAACACGCAGACCTGAATTGTTTTAACGTTCTGGTGCGAGGGGATGAGTTCTTTTTGATTGATTTTGATAAGGGGCGGATTGTCCAGTCACCGGCGTCTGCGGGTTGGAAATCTGCCAACCTTGAGCGCTTCGCCCGGTCTCTTCGGAAACTGGCTGGCGCGAAAACTCAGGAGCGCGTCTGGTATTTTTTAATGAATGGCTATAACGGGAGTCAAGAGGCTTGAGTAATACGCAAAAAAACGGGCCGCTACCAGCTGTCCTTTGTCTGACTGACGCATGTGATCGCCCGGAAACCGAGCTATTCATTGGCCTTAAAAAAGCCGGGTATGATGTGGATGTAATGTGTAATCCGAAAGGGCAAAATTATCAGCGCCTTGTGGATGAGGGCATGGTCGCTCAACCGATGGCGCTGGAAGATCGCTTCGACAAGGTAGGCATCGCGGCTATCCGCGAGCAGTTGAAGAAGAAAGATTACGAGGTCATACACGCGTACAATCCTCGGGCCCTGGCCTGTGGCCTGACTGCCTCGAAAGGCACGGACATAAGGATCGTGGCCTATCGAGGTGTGATCGGGAACATCAGTTTTTTGAACCCCGAATCCTGGATAACGTTTCTGCATCCCCGGGTCAGTAAAATTGTGTGCGTCGCCGATGCAATTAAAGATTACCTGTCGAGCCTGAAGTTTTTGTGGATGCGTATTCCAGATTCGAAGCTCCAGCGGATCTACAAGGGCCATGACCTCGGGTGGTACCAGGCTGAGCCAGCTGATCTGGGGGAGTTTGGTATACCCGAGGGCGCCTTTGTGGTTTGTTGTACTGGTCGTAACTCCCCTCGCAAGGCTACGACGTTCTTATTGACGCATTCTGCAAGTTGCCTGATGACATTGAAGCGCACCTGATTCTGGTGGGCGATATGGCTGAGAACAAGGATCTGCGAGCTCAGGCGGAGTCCACTAATCGTTCTGCTCGAATTCACTTTACTGGTTTTCGCAGGGATGCGCCGGCCATTGCGGCAGCCAGCAATGTCTTTGTATTGCCCTCCACGGAGCGAGAGGGGCTGCCTCGGGCTGTGATTGAAGCGATGGCCTATGGAGTTGCGCCGGTGGTGACAAGTGTTGGTGGCATGCCTGAACTTGTTGAGGATGGAGCCAGCGGGTTGGTGGTGGCTCCTGATCACTCTCAGGCCCTCGCGAGTGCCCTTGAGCGCCTGTATCGAGATGGCAGCTTGTTGCGCCAGTTGGGGCTTGCAGCCCGAGAGCGGATAGCTGCTGATTTTCATACCTCGCAAACTGTACAGCAGACCGGCGAGCTTTATAACGCTTTGACGGGCAGGTTCTGAATGCGTCGTTATCTTTTGTTTGTTAATCAGCCGTACTCGTATTCCATTCTGCGGCCTTTACAGGAAGAAATACGCAAACGGGGCGATGACGCCGCCTGGTTTGTAGCAGGCTGCTCTGCGGCGCCGCTGTTACCGGATGAGCACCGCCTGACAACTGTGAAGGGCGTGATGGAATACGATGCCTGTGCGACTTTTGCCCCTGGTGACTGGGTGCCGTATTTCTTTCCCGGAATCAAAGTTGAGGTATTTCACGGCCTCGCTCGAAACAAAAGGGGGCATAGCAGCGAGGACAAAAGTGATCACTACCGGATTCGTGGCTTTTTTGACCTCTACTGTACTCACGCGAGCAAAGACACCAAAAAATTTGGCGAGTTGGCACAGCAGTATAAGTATTTTTCGGTTGCCAAAACCGGCTGGCCCAAGTTGGACCCCCTGTTCGATAACCGGCATACCGGTGAACGTCTACGGAATGAGGGCGAGCGGCCCGTCGTATTTTTTGCATCCACGTTCAGTCGTTCCGTGACTGCAGCTCCCCAGTTGTTGAGCACTATCGCAAATCTGTCTCAAAATGATCGCTGGCAGTTTATCGTCACATTGCACCCCAAAATGGATCCGGCAATTACCGATCAGTACCGGGCGCTTGCAGGGCCAAACCTGCGTTTTGTCGAGAGCCATGAAGACTTGCTGCCGATACTGCCAGAGGCGGACGTGATGTTATGCGACACATCCTCCATCATGTTCGAGTTTATGTTTCTGGACCGTCCGGTGGTGACGCTCAACACAAAAATGCCGGGTCCATATCTGATTGACGTCAACTCGCCTGATCGGGTTGAGCAAGCGCTGGAAACAGCATTGGGTCGGCCCCCTGAACTGATGTCTGCGGCAAGGGCCCTGTGCGATGAACTGCATGGTTTTCGTGACGGCAAGTCCAGTGCTCGCGTGATCGATGCGGTCGATGAGTTCCTTACCGGTGAGAAGGGAGAGCTCAGGGGAAAGCCGTTGAATATCCTTCGAAAAATCAAAGTGCGCCGGCGCCTCAAGCGTGAGCTGAGGAAGTCGGCCGAGTACTGATACCTGTACTTCAAAGGGATAGAATCTATGCCGGATGGGATCTGCCCAGCCAAAGTCATCGTGCTCACGTTGGAACGGGCAAAAGCCCGGCAAGCCCGCATTAAGTCCCTTCTGGACAGTGCCGGAATTCCCTTTGAATTCTTTTGGGGGGTAGATGGCCAGCGCGATCCAAACCCCATTGAGCCGTTCTACGACGAGAAAAAAAGACTGAGGGTGAAAGGAGCTCCTTTAAGTCAGGGACAGCTTGGCTGTTTTGCCAGCCATTACAGAATTTGGCAAAAGTGTCTTCAGGAAAATCAGAATCTGGTAATTCTGGAAGACGATGTCATATTTGACGAGGGATTGTTCAAGATCTTTTTGAAGAATATTCCTGAATTACCTCAAGAGGCGGGGTGCGTCAGGCTGTTTGAAAACAAAACACGAAATCACAAGGCATTTGAGTACGCTCAATTGAAAGGACTTCGATTGCTTCGCTATACCAAAGGGCCTATGAGCACCATGGGGTATTACCTGACCCCAGGCGCCGCAGAAAAGTTTATCGAATCGCTGAGGCCGGTTTTTCTGTCGGTTGATATCTATATGGACCGATACTGGTCAAATAAGGTGTTGTGTTGTGGCGTTGAGCCGGGCTTTGTCTATCACGATCATCAGTTTGAATCGATGATCGGTTACACGGAAAAAACGCAGCGTAGAGCTATTGTTGTCACAATCCTCAGGGAGTTGTTTACTCTGGGTGAGCGGATTCAACGGTATGTTTACAATAGAAAATTTTGGTTGAAATAGAAGGTAATATGGGGATTCGAATAGGGCTTTCGGGTGATGAATGAAACAATACATGCCATTTGGTTGGGGAGTCGAATGCCACCATTGGCCCATGCCTGTATTGATGACTGGTCAAAGCAGGGCTACCACTACAGGCTTTGGACAGAGTCTGACCAGGCGATAAACGAATGGGTTGACTCCTGTGCCTTCGCAAAGGTGTGCTACCAGAAAAAGCTGTACGCATTCGTATCCGACTACCTAAGGTTGAAGGTCCTTCAGCGTGATGGTGGCCTATACCTTGATACCGACGTGACCATCCGAAAAGATCCGTTTCCGCTTTTTTCCGGCCTTCAGTTTTCCGTTGGTTATGAGAATCAGGATTTTCTTGGAACGGCGTCGATATATGCCGAAAAGAATTCCAGAATTCTGGCAGCACTGATTGATTTTTATGAAAGTGCGATATGGGAATCGCCGTTGTACATTGGCCCCCAAATACTGACCAGCTTACTGGTCGACAAGGGACTGCAAGAGCTTGAGCGTTGCAATCTCTATCCGGTTGAATACTTCTATGGCTATCAACAGGAACCAATGAACTTCGTCGCTCCAGACAACAGCTATTTAATCCACTGGTTTCAGCATAGTTGGGGGCGCGCTCCCGGACTTGTTTTTTTGAAATCGAAGCATCTTGGTTTTTGGGGGCGACTTTATACCTGGCAGAAATACTTTTTTCGCGGTCGATCCTGACTTAACCTTCGGGTCTCAGGTCGCTCTACTTTTTGATATTTCTTTGACATTTTCCTGACACTGCTTCCACCCCGAATGCAATAACCTCCCGCTTAAAAATTCAGCCTTTTAAGTACGAGGATTGCATTCCAATGCCCGTAGAACGTTCTGGTAGTGCCAAGCCCAAATGCCACTTTGTTACGAGGGCGGGTGCTTATTTTCCTTTGTTGGTTGTTTTTTGTTCTGTTCTGCTTGTCGGTAGTCTATCGCGCTGTTTGCTTGTTCTATGGCAGTTCGACCGAGTGTCCGAGTCAGGCGTGTTCCCAAGTATATTCTTACATGGGCTGAGAGTTGATTTGATTCTCGCGGGGATGGCTGTGGCGCCGATGCTGTTGGTTCTTCCCATTTTAGGGAACCGATTTAACTGGGCTCTGTGGAAAAAGCTGACGTTCTCCTGGGCAATTCTGGTCATCGCGCTGATCATTTTTATGGAGCTAGTCACTCCTGCCTTTATCAACCAGTACGATGTTCGGCCTAACCGGCTTTTTATCGAGTATTTAAAGTATCCCCGGGAAGTGTTTTCCATGCTGTGGACCGGCTACAAGTCCACGGTATTCCTCAGCCTCGGGCTTACCGTTGCTGGTGTGGCCGTTTTTTGGAGAACATTACGCTCGTGGTTGGGCGCACCCCGGCCTTCAAGCCATAGAAAAGCACTGTTGATCTGGCCGCTGGTGGTCGTAACGGTATTTATGTGTGTGCGTTCGACAACCGGCCATCGCCCAGCGAATCCGGCCATGTTTGCTCTAACGTCAGATCCGCTGGTCAACTCATTGATCATCAACTCTACGTGGTCTGTTGCATTTGCCATCTACAACTTAAAGCATGAAACCGAGAGCAATCAGGCCTACGGGTCAATAACAGACGAGGTGATGTTGGATGAGGTTAGAAGTGCGCCTTGGCTGGAAGGTTACGAGTTTTCGTCTGACAACTACCCTACATTGCATCATCAAACTCCCAGCTATCAAAGGACGTCGCCCATCAATCTGGTGATTGTCCTGGAAGAAAGCCTGGGCGCAACATTTGTGGAATCCCTCGGGGGCAGGCCGGTTACGCCCAGATTGGAAGCATTGAAAAATGACGGGTGGTGGTTTGAGAGCCTTTATGCCACAGGAACGCGCTCTGTTCGCGGAATTGAGGCCGTCATCTCCGGGTTTCTACCCTCCGCATCGCGCAGTGTGGTGAAGCTGTCACTGTCGCAGTCGAACTTCTTTACGCTGGCCGGCCTTTTGGAACGCAAAGGCTATGACACCGGTTTTATTTACGGAGGTGAAGCGCATTTCGACAATATGCGGAGCTTTTTCTCAGGCAATGGCTTTCAGCATATTGTCGATCAGCTCGACTACGATAGCCCAACGTTCACAGGTAGCTGGGGAGTAAGCGACGAGGATCTGTTTCGGAAAGCGGATCAAGAACTGCGAAAACTGAACGCCGCCGGGCAGCCGTTTTTCAGATTGGTATTCTCCTCTTCCAATCACACCCCCTTCGAATTTCCAGATGGGCGGATCTCGCTTTATGACAGCGAGAAGAACACCGTCAATAATGCGGTAAAGTACGCTGATCATGCCCTGGGCGAATTTATTGCGACGGCACGCCAGCAGGACTACTGGGAGAATACCGTCTTCTTGATTGTGGCAGATCATGATGCTCGTGTATGGGGTGACGAGCTGGTTCCTATCAAAAACTTCCACATCCCCGGATTAATTCTCGGTGGCAAGATTGCGCCGCAGCGTATCAGAACCATGGTCAGTCAGATCGATTTGGCGCCGACATTGCTGTCATTGATGGGCATGGAAGCGGACCATCCGATGGTAGGGAGGGACATCACCAGGCACCCGGAAAAAGCCGGGCGCGCTATGATGCAGTTCAATGACAACTATGCGTGGATGGGAGGCGATCATCAGGTGTTGGTTCTCAGGCCGGATCAATCGCCCTTGAAGGGCATCTACGACCCCGGGTCGGGCAAAACGGAATACTCCGATGCCGAGCCGTCGCAGGCTGAATTTCAACGGGCTTTGGCATTTGCCCAACTGCCACTATGGCTTTATCGTGAGCAAAAGTATGATACCCCTGACGTGAATAAACCATAGCGACGGCGTTGCAGGTACTCAGTGGGGCAGATCCTGCGTATCAATGACAATGACGGTGCCTTCGGAGTCTGTTTTTTCAACCTGGAGGCCCCAGTGAATGCGTTCGCAGGCCAGTTGCACAATCAATAGGCCAAAGCTGCTTTGATGGAGTTTTCTGGTCTCCGGCGCCACAACGGTTGATATTGCCTCCATTGCCGAGGTTGAAAGACCTTTGCCAAAGTCCTGAATGCGAATCCTGTGATCCGTTATAAAAATGTCGACGCTGCCGTTGGTGTGTCCGAGAGCATTCTGAACCAGATTGCGGATAATCATCCGTACCAGGGCGGGGTCTGAACGTAGGACAACGCGATCTTTCTGGGGGTGGAGTACTGTGCGGCCGTTAAATGCAGGGTTCAGATCCTTGAGGTCGACAAGCAGTTCACGGGTCGTTGCTACGATATCAATGTTGGTAGGGTTGTCCCTATCCTGTTCCCCGCGGGCAATTCTCAATAGCATTTCTGTGTCTTCCCGCATGGTGCGGTAGATCTGCGAATTCGTCCCAGGGTTTTCTGATCGGCTTCCGAGAGCGTTTTGCGCTGCTCCAGTACATCTAAAGCGCCCATAATGACCGCCAGGGGGGTTCGAAATTCGTGGCTGGCAAGCTTTACAAAGGACTTTTCCCGCTCAACCACGGTCTCCATTGCCGAAAGGAAGCGATTAAAGGCATCGGCGATCTGGTCGAATTCGCGATCCCTGTAGTCGCGTGAGAGTCTTTGCATCGAAACCCCGGGCTCTGTTGACTGCACGTCGTGAGTCAGTGCCCGTAGCGGCTTTAGCAGATAAGATGAGGCAATACCTGAAACGAAAAGCCCCAAAAACATCAGCCCTGCAGCCAGAACGAGCAGCACGATCTGAATCACCGCTTCCCTGTTCTCCATAATCGTGATGTCCTCCGACACGTAGAGCCGTCCAGGAGGTTTGATGGTTGTTTCAACGTTCAGTATTTTCGTCCAGTCATCAAACTCGATTTCGTCTGAGTATCCGACGGGACGGTCATGAAGGTGCTGGGGCAAAAGTGATTCTGGTGCGCCACTTGGTAGAAAGTACGCTTCAATGCGACCGGTTTTCCAGCTCTGAAAGCTCGACTCCGTAATTTGCTCTTTGAAGTACTCGGCATCAAGTTTCAGTTCCAGGCCCCGAATAGTGTCTTCCACATCGTTTACAAAGAGCTCGACGGCGACCATCGAAACTGTTGTCGTTATGACAACAATGCCAAACAGTGTGGCGGACAGGCGGCGGGACAGTGAATGCTGCTTCATTGTGGCATGGCCTTTGGGTCAGGCAGTATTAAACGATAGCCGCGCCCATGAACGGTTTTTATCAGGCTATCGCCAAACGCCTTCTCCAGGGTCTTGCGTAATGCATAGATATGGGTACGCAGCGTGTTCCCTCCGGTTTCTGTATTTTCATCACCCCAGATTGATTCCGAAAGGACATCATGACTGAGAAAGCTGGGATAGGCGCGAATCAGTAGTTCAAAGAGCCTGGCGGGCGTACCGGTAAGTTCTGTCGATTTTCCCCGATAATGTACGCTGAGCGTGCCGGGATCAAACTGAAGCTCTCCGGCCTGAAGTCCCTTGAAAACCGGGGTGTAGCGCCGGTGAAGAGCGTCAATTCTGAGCTGTAGCTCTTTGAGTTCAAATGGTTTCACCAGGTAATCGTCAGCACCACAGTTAAACCCCTTCTCTTTATCTGCGAGTGAGCTCAACGCGGTCATAAGGATGACCGGTTTCTGGCATTGTAGATCTTGCCGGATACGGCGACAGATCTCGAAACCGTCTACCCCGGGAAGCATCAGGTCCAGAACAATGACATCGTATGTCTGAGTTGCCAGCAGGTGCAGTGCGGTCAACCCGTCGGCGGCATAGTCCAGGGTGTAGCGGTCGTCGCCGAGAAACTCGAACAGGTTTTCCGCCAGGTCTTTCTGGTCTTCCACAATCAGGATGCCAAGTCGTCGGCTGTCGATTGAACTAAAGGATCTATTGGTCATTCTTTGACAATTCCTGACGATGGATATTTGGATTAAACGACACTAATCGATATCGCCGGTTCAGTAATTCTGTGTTGGCCTCTCGAAGCCATGTGACCACTGATTCCTGGGAGCTTTGCTTCGGAATGGCAACGAAATAGGTCGCATAGTGAGGATTGGCTTTCGTTGCTGACAGTTCCTCCGATGTTATTTCTTGTGCAGCTCCTCTGGAATAATACCTTGCAGAGAACGGCAGATCATTGAGGTACAAGAGTGGACTGCTGTCGTGATCGGCCAGCTTTTCGTACTCCAGAACCAGCTGCTTTTCGGTTTTCAGCGTATAGACGCCTTGCGTTCCCAGCAAGACAAATACGGTCATCAACACTGGAACGGCTCCTGCCAATGGATAATAAAACTTACTGAAGCGGGCCAAATCCAGCCTGGTGAGCCAGTAAGCGATCAGTATGGCAGTAAACGGCAAGGAGGGGAGTGCGTAGGTCCAGAGTGTGTTGCCAGCAGGGGTAAAGAATAACAGCGGGCCCATGGTCGCCAGAA
Source organism: Marinobacter salarius (assembly GCA_000831005.1). Lineage (GTDB taxonomy): Bacteria > Pseudomonadota > Gammaproteobacteria > Pseudomonadales > Oleiphilaceae > Marinobacter > Marinobacter salarius. Next base: position 4,323,434 of record CP007152.1, read on the forward strand.
AAACGAAAAGCAGTCTTGGGTCGCGCAGTGCGCGCATCGAATCCTTGCCCTTCCCTCGAAACCAGGACACCGCCAGACAGCTGATGGCGATAAGACCCCAGGGAAAACTGGCCCAGATCCAGAAAACCCAGATCATACCTTTGGGTTGCAGATGGGCAGTACCGTAAAGGTCCCCCGCCCATCCCGGGTCAAGAAACCGGCGAACATGTTCGCCAACAATAAAGTAGTCGATAAATCCAGGGGTTTTCCACTCGGCAAGCACATACCACGGCAGAACAACCAGAGCTGTGAAGGTACACCCCCAGAGCCAGGGGAGCCGGCCAAGCTTTGCGGGCGCTGTTCGGGTCATAACCAGCCAGGTGCCAATCGGAACGCCAATCAAAACCAAGGTGAGCGGGCCTTTAGCCAGCAGTCCAATGGCCACGCCTACGAAGAAAAGGAATCCCCAGGCAGTGGACTTCCCATTCAGGGTGAGACCAAGGCTGACGAGGGCAAGCGTGGTGCCAAGCGCCAGAAAGGCGTCGGTCATCACCGCTCCGGCACTGATGTAAGTCAGGGCCATGGAAGAGAAGACCAGAGCGGACCAACGAGCGACTGTTTTCCCCCAGAGCAGTAAAGCGAAGTGCCAGGTTAGATAGACGATACCGACGGTTGCGATCCAGGAGGGTAGCCTGATGACGAATTCGGAGAGCCCGAACAACTGGATTGACGCGGCCTGCGCCCAGAACGACAGTGGCGGTTTGCCCCAGAACGGTACGCCCGGTTCAAACCAGGGGGTGATCCAGTCACCGGTTTCTACCATCAGCCGGGCGATTTCAGCGTACCGTGGTTCTGTCGTGTCGGCGAATGGAAACAGGGCCATACCGATGAAGCGACTTGCTAAAATGGCGGACAGGACAAGCAACCAGGGGCTAATTCGAGCTAGCATGGCGATATGGCTCCGGATTCAGGGTGTTGGGTCGAGCTCCTGCCTGGACGCTCTCCATGACATCTTCTGTGAGGTAAATCGGGCGTTGCTTTGTCTCGACATAGGTTTTGCCGACATACTCGCCTACGATGCCAATACTAAGAAGCTGAATCCCTCCCAGAAACGTAATGATGGCCACCAGCGATGGATAGCCGTTGGTGACGTCACCCAGTAACGTAGCCTTGACGACGATCCAGAGCCCGAAAAGGGCACCCATTGATGCTGCAAGCAGGCCCACGCCAGTGGCCCAGCGCAGTGGTGATGTTGAAAACGAGGTCAGTCCTTCCAGCGCGAGCCCGATCAACCCGGGATAGTCCCACTTGGTAACTCCCGCAGCTCGTGGCGCCCGGTCATAGGGAAGTACCGTGGTGGGCATGCCTATCCACGCAAAAAGCCCCTTCATATAGCGATTGCGTTCGCCCAGAGACATCAGCGCATCGACTGCCCTGCGGCTCATCAGTCGAAAATCTCCGGTATCGACGGGGATATTTGTCCTGCTTGTTCGATTGAGCAGCCGGTAAAACAGATGAGCGCTCAGGCGCTTGGGCAGAGATTCCCCGTGCCTGGACCGCCTCTGCATCAATACAACATCGGAACCGGACTGCCACGCTTCGACCATGGTTGGAATAAGTTCTGGTGGGTCCTGAAGATCCGCATCAATCACCACGACAGCATCACCGGTCGCATGTTCCAGGCCGGCAGTGAGAGCCGCTTCTTTGCCAAAGTTACGGGTCAGTTTTACCAATCGAATACCACTGCGACGCGCCAGAAAACTGGAGATGTAGTTGGCGCTCCCGTCTTCGCTGCCGTCATCAACGAAAACCAGTTGGGTCGCTACCGTGAGGGAATCAAGAATAGGCAGCACCCGTTCCAGAAAAACGGGCAGCATTGCTCGTTCGTTGAAGACGGGTACGACGATGGAAAGAACTTGTTTACTGCTAATACGGGTAGGGAGAACACTATGTCTGCTCATGGAAGACCAACCTCTGGTAAACAACAAAGTTCAATAGCGCCCCGAATGTCGTTGTGACGATCTGGGCAGCGGTGACTGGCAGGGACAGGCCCTGATGGAAGAAAGAAAACAGAATGAAATTCGTTATCCAGGCAAGCAGACAGGACAACGCATAGCGTCCGACGGTCTTTGCATGGGTATCTGCATTCGGAAAGGCTAACTGACGTTGAAACAAATAATTGGCAACAGCGCCGCACAGGCTTCCAATAGCGGTTGCGTATAAAGGCGAGAGTCCAAGTAGTACAAGGCCAGCCATCGACGCCCAATGAATGGCGGTTGCGATGCCGCCTGCGGCTGCAAAGCCAAGCACCTGCTGGCGGATACCCGGGGATACCTGGGAGTTGACCATGTCTGATTCCAGTGCTGTTTCACAGGAAGCGCTCGCTGTAATGCGAGCACAGTTCAGGTTTAGGTCGGTATGGTAGTTGAAGGACTGTCAGAAAAGCTTTGTAGAAACATCAAGAAAATGTCAAAGGTGTTTAAGCAGGGGATCGTAGATTGATCCGAATTTTACGGAGGGCCTGTAAGGAGACGGTCATTTTTTTTGAATTGGAAGCTATAAATAATGCCGTAGAACACCGAAAAGACATATATGCCATTCCAGGAAAAGAAAAATGACTCAAAACAGTTCACGGTTATCCAGAATATGGCCGTCGTTGTTGCGAATATACGCCACGTATTGCCAGTGACGCCTTTGGGGCTCTTTGAAACCGTGATCACGGGGAAAAAGATCAGAAAATAAATGAACACAGTTCCGACTATTCCAAAGCTGACCAAGCTTTCGATGTGGGAGTTGTGAAGGTGGCTGAAACTGGATTTCATGGCGTCTGAAAAATTATCTGATTCGGAGATAACCAACTCTCTGGCATTCTCGCCGCTGCCGAGTAGAGGCCGCATTTTGAACCACTGCCAGGCTTCTATCCACAGGTTAATCCGTATTCCGACACTGCCACTGTTAGGAATAGATTCTATGTCCAACGTTGCCGCATTTTTTATGTTGTCAGTTTCAGCACCGATCCTTTTGGAGACGATTTGCGACGTTGACAGCGCCATCAGTACGAAAAACAATGCGATATAAGAAAGCACCACAGCTTTAGTTGAGATACGTGACTGTGGCAAAAGTTTCAGGGTTAAAGGGGCTGCGAGAAAACACAAGAGCAAGGAGAGCCAAACCTGACGCGACTGGGTGATCACGGTAATCAGTAGGAAAAACAGGAAGAAAGCGATGGCAAGCGATGACTTCAGTAGTTTCAGGTGCTTTGACGCTGTCGTTCTGGCAAGGAGCAAAAAAATGGATGCAATTAAGCCAAATCCTGAAAATAACGAGGTGTGCTGAGCATTAACTACATTAAAATCAATACGGGAACCGGAGATTCCGGCGTATATTTCCCCGAAAAAATCGCTCGAGTTGCTGATAAAGATTCCCAGCGCACTCAAGCAATAAGCGATCAGGATTCCAGCGAATTTAATAAAGCGCCTCGGAAAAAATAATTCTGTCCCTTAACGAACTCCAATGGCCTGGCTTGCTGAAATATTCCGCCGAGAAGCCGCACTTCATGGGTACCTTCTTCGACTTCGAAGTAGAGCCATTCACCGGTATTAATCCGCCCCAACACTTCGTCGTTGAGTACAAATTTAACGTCTGACATAGCTCCCATCATCCCGGTTTTCCATTGGTAAAAGTAGATTCCGGCGGTGCCTTCGGTCGGCGTTGAATACGCACGCATATCTGGAGCAACCTTGGGCGTCGACGCACAACCAACCAAGGAAAGACTGGTGACCATCAGCAACAGAACTCTGTGCAGTAATTTCATAATTAAATTCTTCTTAGTGAAGGCGATTACTTAGAGCGGGGGTGGGCCATAGAACTGCCTGCGCCGGCGATCCACATCGGGAAGGAGAGTAAAGAGTTTGGCAAGTCAGGGCAAATCGGATCCAAGTACTGAAATTGGATCCAAGTACTGACTGGTTGGATAGAAATTTTTGGCCCCTGGCCACAGACACACAACGAGAAAACAATTGCGGCAGCAAGTTAAACCTGTCACGTTTAGCCGTCATCTAGATCGCAACCTACTGAATTATAAAGCACAGGAGTTTTCATCATTTACAATCTCTGCAAGGCAGTCATGCAGTCTCTCTCGCTCGTTACCTTGGGCTCCCTCGCTGCGTGCGGTGGTGGCGGGGGAGATGGTGGCGGAGAACCCGCCCCATCAGGTCCGGCGGTCAAAGCAACTGTCCCTGCGTCAGACCAGTCAGAGGTCTCGCTCCAGGCTCAGGTCGCTGCGCGATTTGATACGGACGTACTCGGAACCAGTGTTTCCGAGTCGAGTTTTACCTTGCGTGATGCTGCTGGTCTAACGGTACCAAGCACCGTGACTTTTGACGGTGAAAACAATGTAGCGACCCTACAGCCCGGTCATGAACTGGATCTCCTCACCCGATACACCGCCACCGCGACTACAGCCATCACCGATCTGGCTGGTGACCCCATGGCCGCTGACCATGCATGGAATTTTACTACGCAGGATGGAATGTGGCGCGAGGCGGAACTAATCGAGACAGACAATACGGGTATCGCAAGTGCTGTTGAGATCGCTGCGGGCACTGACGGCAACGCTATCGCCGTCTGGTCTCAATCCATCGATGATCGTTGGCGGGTTGTCGCAAATAGGTTTGTCGCCGGCAGCGGCTGGGAAGCCGCACAGATTATCGATTCGGGTGTTGGTGGACGCTCACCTGATGTGGCGGTCGATCAAGATGGAAACATTATGGCCGTGTGGATTGACTATTACGGGACGATAAAGCATGTCTGGGCCCGACGATACGTTTCTGACAGTGGCTGGCAGTCGGCACAAATGATTGAAACCAACGATTCAGCGTCAGCCGATTATCCCAGAATTGCGTTGGATAGCACGGGTAACGGATTAGCGGTTTGGAACCAGGGCGGCGATATCTGGGCCAACCGGTTTACGACTGACGGTGGCTGGGCAGTGGCTCAGAAAAATAAAGACTTTATGTCACTCTCTGGTTTTAGGCCGCAAGTTGGTCTTGATCAAGCAGGTAATGCGTTGATTCTCTGGTCGCAGTCGAACGGCGGAAGCAATTACGACGTGGTGGCGACCCGTTACATTGCTGGTCTCGGTTGGGAAACTGCGAATTCAATAGAAAGTTCATCGGGGAACACTTCCAGCCCCCAACTTTCCGTCGATGCCTCGGGTAATGCCCTGGCTATATGGAAGCAGTACAACGGAACCGACTGGGATATTTACGCCAATCTCTACGTTGCCGGAACTGGCTGGCAGGAGGGGCTACTGGTGGCGTCAGATACTGGTAGCAGTTCACTTCCGAGAGTGTCTTTGAATGATGCGGGTGCCGGCATGGTTGTGTGGGCGCACCATGTTGGAAGTACCATCTATAACGTCGTTGCCAGAGCGTATAGTTTTGACGGTGGCTGGGCGACGGGCCAACTGATTCAATCAGGTAACGATAAATCGAGCCTTCCGCAGGTTGCAGTTGATGATGCCGGCAATGCTATGGCTATCTGGAGCCAGTCATCGAAAATGCATTCAAATAGATACGTTGAAGGGCAGGGCTGGCAAACGGCACGCTTGATCAAAGGGGATGGCGGAAGCGCGACCTATTCTCAGCTTACTATCGGAGCCGGGGGCAAGGCGTTAGCAGCATGGGCTCAGAATGGAGAATCTGTTCGCGATGACATCTGGGCAAGCTGGTTCGAGTAGGAGCGCCTCCCTGGCCCTGGGGGCCAGGGCTGAATACTGCAAGCTAGGGGGCATGAAGTTTGCGTGACCTGCTCCCTGCTAGTTTGACTGGGCACTCCTTAGGTATGGTCGATTAAGCAGGCCAAAAAGCCAGTTAATTGCTAGGCTACTAACAAAGTGCTGTGTAGGAGTGACACATGGATGAAACCGGAACGCAAGTCACAGAGACTCAGGCAATGCGTGAGTCGGTGCTGACAATGGCTGTAGAGGCTTGGCGATTTGGAAGGGTCTTCGATCGATTACTAGGACGTCTTGATGCCGGCGAGACCAAGCGCTACAGGAATCAATTTAACTGGTTCATGAGGAAAGTCGATGAGTCTTTAACTCAAGCCGGCCTTCGCATTGTGAATGTAGAGGGTCAGTCATTTGATCCTGGCATGGCCGCAACTCCGCTCAACATCGAAGAGTTCGACGCCTCTGATACGCTAGTAGTGGATCAAATGCTGGAGCCCATCATCATGGGTGATGAAGGAATTGTGAGAACGGGAACAGTGACGTTAAGGATCGCAGAACAATGAAGCACTTTGTAGGAATTGACCTGGGTACCACCAACAGCGCGATATGTTCATACGATGGCACGGACACGCGAATCTGGAAAAGTCCGGAGCAGAACGACGTCACTCCCTCAGTCATCTATATTGATCGTCGCGGAAACAAGTACGTAGGCAAGAGGGCGTACGATTCCGCACCCCACAGCCCGAAGAATTCAGCAATGCTTTTCAAACGATTGATGGGGACAAGCACTCCCGTCGAACTACCGGCAGTCAATCTTACGAAAACTCCCGAGGAGTGTTCTGCGGAAGTCCTCAAAGCGCTTTATGGCTACTTGCCGGAAGAGGTCAGGAGCGATCCTGACACGGGAACAGTAATAACAGTCCCCGCCGCCTTCAACCAAATGCAAAGAGACGCGACCATGCAGGCTGCGAACATGGCTGGCATTGGTAATGTCGCTTTGATGCAAGAGCCTGTCGCGGCAGTAATGAGTGTTATGCGAGCCCGTAACGTTGATGGGATGTTTCTCATATACGACTTGGGCGGTGGTACGTTGGATATTGCGGTAGCTGAGAGCATGGGCGGCCGAATCAACTTGCACGCCCATGGGGGTATCTCTATGTGCGGCGGGCGAGATTTTGATCGTATGTTGCTTGGTAACGTTGTAAAGCCCTGGTTGATGGAAAATTTTAACTTACCAGAGAACTTTTCGACTGATTCGGAATTTGAGCCACTCATTAGGTTGGCGGCGTGGGCCGCAGAACGAGCCAAGATTGAGCTATCAGCGAGTGAGGAGGCAGTAATAAGTCTGACGGAAGTAGAAGCCAGAGCCCGTGATCTTGATGGTGAAGAGATTTACTTGGATATCCCGCTAACTCGGCAGACTATGGATGGGTTAATTGCCGATAGGCTTTCAGAAACTATCGACGCTGCGCGAGATACATTGGCAAAAGCCAGCTTGAGCCCCCACGATCTCGAGCGAATAGTATTTGTGGGTGGTCCCACCAACTATAAGCCACTTCGAGATAAGGTTGCATTTGAACTCGGAATCCCTGCCAACACAGACGTTAACCCAATGACAGCTGTTGCAGAGGGAGCGAGTATTTTCGCTGAGTCGATCGATTGGAGTACGCAGAGGAGAAGTCGAAAGGGGAACCGGGGAACGCTATCAAATACTGGCAGTCTAGATATTTCGTTCAACTACATTTCTCGAACACCAGACGTCAATGCAAAACTTGCTGTAAAGATACCGGGCGAAATTCCAGAGGGCGCAGAATTCCAAATCGATAGCGCAGACACAGGCTGGACATCAGGGCGTGTTCCTCTGGCCAATGGCGCGACATTAACTTTGAGCCTATCAAAGTCAGGTGAGAACAAATTCACCGTTTCAGTGTTTGATGGGAGTGGTGGGAAAATTCCACTCTCTCAAGACTCGATTATTATCACACGAACCGCTGCCACAGTTGATGCGATCCCCGCTTCGCATTCAATTGCGATAGAGGTGTTGAACAAATTGGGAGGGCGTCCTGAACCCGATTATTTGGTTCGGGCAGGAGATCATCTTCCGGCCAAAGGAAAGCGGGTCTACAAAGCGGGTGAGTCTCTGAAGGCGGGAGCATCAGGGTCGTTGAATTTCATCCTCTGGGAGGGTGAAATTGGGGATCCTATTCGTGACAATCGTCCCGTCGGTTCGTTAAAGATTTCTGGTAGTGATTTTGACGAAGGCGTCATTCCCGCTGGTGCTGATCTTGAGTGTGAGTATGAGATTCTCGACTCCGGGAACATTGTATTTAACGTATCAATCCCGGCGATTGGAGGTACTTTCCATTCAGACCGAAGCTTTTACTCCCCGCAAGAAGGCATGCATGACTATTCGGCGTCTGCCGACTCTATTGTCCAGGAAGGCGAAAGAACGCTCTCTCGCGTTGACGATTTTAGCTCAAAGATTGACGATCCTAGGCTAACGAAGGCTAGTGAAAAACTGCGTTCAGTGAATAATCTGGATGAAAACTCTGACCCTGAGTCTACCAAGCAGGCGATGGAAAATATCCTGGACGCAAAGCGTCTGATTGCTGATGTTAAAAAATCACATCTTAAGGAAACGAGAGCCATTGAACTCGAGAACGTTGTAGAGTTCTTCAACACTTATATTCGTGAGCATGCCCGTCCATCCGAAGCCTCTGCATTTGACGCTCTGGTCCATACGGCACGTACTGCAATTCAGGATAACGACACCAGCTTTGACCACCACCTTGATGAACTGAAAGGAAAGAACTTTGAGATTCTGTGGCGTCAGGATTGGTTCGTTGTGGATAAATTCAAGTCTATGGCTCAGGCCCCTCAAGAATTTACAGATCAACAGAAATATACTCAGTTGGTGCAGGCTGGGGTAGAGGCAATGAAGAACGACGATATTCAGCGGCTTCGGACTGTCATCGCCGAGCTTGCCCAGATACAAGTCGGCATGGCTACAGGTGATGAACTATTTGATGTTGCAAACATTATTAAGGGCCACTGATGTCTACTGATCAGTGGCTTCCCAATGGCGCTGATTTGGGAACGGATTTTAAACTTCGTTCCTTACTGCAATCCGGCGACGGGTGGCAAATCTTTCGAACGAAAGGACGCAGCCTTGTTCTAGTTGTAGAAGCTGCTCTTGTGGATTGGTGGTGTAGTTTGGCGCTGATTGAAAAAGATTTGTTCAGTGCGCTGAGCATTGGCGGGAAAGATTTTTTTTATCTTTCCTCTGGGGCGGACGCTACTATCGAACCGGTGTCTGCTGGAGGGGGGCCACAGACAAAAGCAGACGCCCTCAGCTTCGTTGATGCATGGAAGGAAACCAGAAAGCGCCTTCCAGATGGATCGCTGCAAAACTCCTTGTTTATTGAACGATATTCTCGTCTGTTGCCTCTGACTTCTGAAGGTTCAGAGATTCCAGACGATGAGGTACTCGGTAGATGGCTTACCGGCGGTGTTAACGTGTCCGTATCTTCATTCCGACGCATCCACGCTCTTTGTGGATGGATGTCGGTAAGGGACTTAATTGACGTTGTTAGATCTGCCGGGTTCGAAGTACCGCCAGGTTCCGAACTTTTGGATAAGCCCGCGGCTCTCGGTTCGTCAAATGCGTGTTTACTGGGCAAGGATGAAAATAAGCGAAATGATGGTGGGATAGAAGATCCTCTCGTGCCCGAAATAAACGGCAATGCAGATATTCAGAGATCGTTCAATCTTCCCGGGCGCGAAGCACTCGAGGATTTTTTCAACGAGCACGTTGTGGACATCATTTTCAATCCTGAGCGCTACCGAACAATGGGAATTGATTTTCCCTCCGCCATTATTCTTCATGGGCCCCCAGGGTGCGGGAAAACCTTTGCCGTGGATCGTCTGGTTGAGTTCATTGGCTGGCCCAGCTATGCGATAGATTCTAACAGTGTGGGGAGCCCTTACATTCACGAGACGAGCAAAAAGATATCTGAGGTATTCGACAAGGCTTTGGATAACGCTCCCTCGGTCGTTGTGATCGATGAGATGGAGGCATTTCTTACTGACCGACGCTCTGGAAGTAGCTCTGGTCTTCATCATGTCGAGGAAGTAGCTGAGTTTCTAAGGCGGATTCCAGAGGCGATCAGTAACCGGGTGTTAGTTATTGGCATGACCAACATGATTGACATGATTGATCCGGCAATACTCAGGCGTGGGCGGTTTGATCACGTAATTGAGGTCGGTATGCCTTCGGTCGACGAAATCAGGTCGTTATTAGGCTCGTTGCTTTCTGGCATCCCTCTGTCACGAGAACTTGCGGTTGAAAGCTTTGTGAAGGCGCTCGTCGGGAGGCCCCTTTCCGATGCAGCATTCTTTGTCCGAGAAGCCGCTCGGATAACCGCAAAAAATGGCAAGGCACAAATGGATGACGAAAGTCTGGAAGCGGCTTTCGCCAGCTTACCTCAGGAAAAAGGGTCGCGCTCGACGAGTATCGGTTTTGTTTGGGGGGAGGAAAAGGATTAAATATGGACTTATTTGATAATCCTTTTAAAGCGCTTGGCGCAACACCCAGAGATGACCGCCGCCGAATCATGGAGTTGGCGGATGAGGGCGCTTTATTGCTAGACCCCCAAGAATGTTCTGAGGCCCGCTCTATTCTTACGATGCCGAGAAAGCGCTTGGAAGCGGAGTTAGCCTGGCTGCCCGGGCTTGGACCCAAAAAAGCTTCAGAGGTACTGGCGGCCGTTGAGAGCAAACCCAACGATCTTTTCTCTTTGGAGGGTATTCTTCCGATCGCCCGTTGTAACGCAGTCGGTGCTGCGTTAGCTCGATCCAATCTTACGGAACCTCGCGCTGTATCTGACTGGCTACTCGAGCTTGGTTGGGCGTTTGAAGATGTAGAGCCCGAATCACTTCGTCGCGTCATTAATGAAGAACGTGTCGTTTCGGGCTTCGCAGAAATCACTGATCTTTCTATTGTTGAATCAGGAATTGCGGAAAGAAGGCGCTACTACCGTCAGGTAATGAAAAGTGCTTTGGGCAAGATGGAGTCCCTTGATCTTGTGACAGCCATTACTTTGACAGTAGAGAAAGCAACTGAACTTGGCGAGGTTTCGGGGCCAAAACTGCTTGCTGATCTTGTCGAATCATTTGAGGTCGAAGCTCAAGAGTTTTTGGAGCGGGAAGGGGAAAATATCAATCTTCTGATAAGCCGAGTAGAGGAAGCTCTCGACCTTGAACTGGCAGACGCTGACCTGGAGCCCATAATTGAGCGGCTCTGTCAGGTTACACGGAACTGGGATCTCGTTGCCCAGCCGATTCAGGTGGTTCAAAAAAGCCGTGGCCTGCCTCATGAGGCCAGTCAGGACATAGCTTATTCTGTGCGAGCCCTCGCCGTTACGCTGAATAATGATTTTGCAAAACTTGAATTGGCCAAAAAGCTTACTGAGATGCTTCGAGAGGTCTTCGCTGAGGTGGTCGATGTTGCAGATAGAGTTGCTGAGGATGCAGGAGCCCTCGATGATCTTGCGGAGCAACGGGAGAGACTGGTTGAAGATGCTGCGCGACAAGAGGAAGAGTGGCAAAGAGAAATCACCTATGAGGCCGAAGTTGGGCTCTGTTCAAAAATAAGCTCCGAATTTCACCAGAGGGTATCGAGTGGAAAGGAAGGCGCATTCCTCTTGATGATGTAACCGGGGTTCGCTGGGGAGGAATCAGTCGTTCAGTTAATGGCATCCCCTCAGGAACTACCTATACCATCATGATCTTTAGCAAATCTCAGAGTATGGACATTGAACTGAAAAATCAGGCTATTTACTCGAGCTTGGTCGATCGTTTATGGCGGTCTGTAGGTGTTCGGCTCTTGACCGAATTTCTCGATAGTCTCCGAACTGGGCAGAAATTCCGGTTTGGTCCACTGGTAGTAAGTGACTTTGGCGTGGAATTAACCAGGCGGGGAATATTGTCGAAAGGGAGCGCTCAGTTTTGCAAATGGGACGAGCTTTTGACCGGGACCGCTGACGGAGCTTTCCATATTGGCCATAAAGACGATGAAAAATTGGCGGCAGGCTTGTCGTATCTTGACGTCAATAACGTTCATATTCTTCAGGGAGCGATGAGCATCTTGTGGAAAAGCGGGGGCGAGCGACTTAGCAGTATCTTGAACTCATGAGTCAGAAGGTGAAGTAACGATGGCTGCCGGCAGGAAGGGAAGCAGAGGTTTTTCAGGGTTAGTGGATCTTGTTTCTGATCTAAGTGATCTAAGGCCGCTTGATGAATTGCAGAAGCAAGAAATAACCGAAACGCCGCCTGACACGCAGATAAGTGAGCGGGAGCCGAAGAGTAATCAGAATCAGACCCCTGCTAGGACCTCATCTGAAAGCTCGGCTGGCATGGGTGGAGATACACAGTTTGTGCTTTGGACCTTGGCAATCGTTTTTTTGGTGATTCTCTACGCGGGATCCCAGAGTTCTGACCAAGAGTCTTCGATTTACTCAGCTGATTCTGACGCCAGCACCAATTCAGGCTATGAGGGAGCAGGAAACAATAACGACATTGAATCTGACTTCTCGGACTTATCTTCTGACGATTTAAATTCTGACTCTACGGTAGAAACTCAATTGGCAGCTTCAAATGGCTCCGAACCAAGTCGCTATGATGATGTATTGCTGCAATACATAAAGCCTTCGGTGGGTACCAATAACGTCCTTTCTATCGCTGAGATTCGTTGGTGTGTGAGGGGGGGCATGGAAATCGAAGCGATGCGGGGTGTATTCAGTTCAAACGACGGCGTAGACAAGTTCAATGCGATTGTTGATGACTACAACCGCCGTTGTGGAAGTTACAGGTATCGGGAGGGAAATCTGGGACTTGCGCAGCGTCAAGTTGAGGAGTGGAGGGTTGCAATAGAAAATGAAGCAAAGGACAAAGCACGACAAATGGATCAGATTGCTTCTACGTCGACCACTGCTCCGTCATCGTCTCTCTCTGGAGATACCGGTCCCAGCAAAGCCATGGTTAAAGAAGTGCAGATGTTGTTGAGAGTGCTTAGATTTGGTCCTGGCGTAGCGGATGGAATTATGGGGCCAAGAACTGAAGAAGCAGTAAGAGCGTTTCAGCGCTCAAAAGGAATGCACGCGACCGGTCAAATCAATTCGTTTTTATTACAAGATCTGAGACAAGAATATAGGAGGAAGTACCCCTCGCAATAAGACCTACTTCCCTCTGGCTTACCCGTTTTCAACTTATTAACGTTCAGGAGCCGGATTTTTCCAACTCTGGGTGGACCTAATACGGGGTCAGGGTCAATGAGCCGGGTTTCTCAACTCTGGGTGGATTACCGAACTAACGACCATTAAGTGCCAGAATTTTTAGAGAAACCGAAAGCATTCTTTTTTCGGCGGAGGAGATAACAGGAGGAACTATTGGACGTGGATATTTTCAACAAATTTAATAGAAAGGATATACAAGATCGTCAGATCGACACACTGATAGGTCTAAGCAAAGGAGTTTCAGCTGACGGCAATGTAAATCAAGCTGAAGCTGAGTTCTTGATGAGTTGGCTTGTTCAGAGTAGGCAATCCACCGATAACCCCATTATCATTAATTTGCTCCAAAGAGTCTCAGCAATGCTCGAGGACGGAGTTCTGGATCGCGAAGAATCCGTCGAGCTACTAGAGATCCTTCAGAAGATCTCGGGCGACACTTCTGAGATTGGTGAATTAGCCAAAACGTCTTCATTACCCGTTAATGACCCCTTGCCTGAGATCGAATTTAACGGAAGTTCTTTCCTTTTCACGGGAACATGCGCGTTTGGAACCAGGAAGCAATGCCATGAAGCAACGGAGTCGCTCGGCGGGACCATTGCGAAGGGTGTTAATAAAAATCTGAACTACCTTGTTCTCGGCACTTATGTGACGGACAGTTGGGCCCATGAAACTTTTGGTCGGAAAATTGAGAAAGCAATCGAGTATAGAGAGAAGGGCTTACCCGTTGTGATCCTTACTGAGGAGCATTGGCTTTGCTCTGGCGGGTTGGGCTGAGCATTCCTGCCCCATTATTCGAGTGCGGTCAGTAGCCAATCTTCCGTGCCATCGACATCAAACATACGTCGCCCAAAACCCTCCGTAAGCAAATCCTCGGGTAATAGCTCATCAAATTTTTCTATATGTTTCTCCGGTACTGTTTCCGCAAGCTCCGAATCGGAGGGCAAACCGGAGTGGAGCACACTCCTCAGAGAGCTGATGACTGAATCGGAAGTGGTCTTTTGCACTTCAATTACTCCCGCGAAATGACTGGCACGGAACCCCTTCATCAGAAGAATAGCGGAGAGGGTGTTCACGATCTTATCTCCGCGCCACGGAAATATATAGGCGTGGCCCTCTTGCTCAATCACAGACCTTTTCCGAAGCTCAGCGCGCTCAAAAAACTCGACGCCCTCCCGAAACAACTCCTTTGCCTCTGTGTCTGCATAATCGACCATCCCACTGGCAGTGCTGATTCGATAGTCACCAGATTTATAAATGGAGAGCATTTCCTTTCTGACAAGGTCATGGATACCCAGGCCTTCACCGCCAAATTTAGGAGGTTTGCCCCCCTTTGTTTTTTCGACGTAGATAACTTTACTATCCGTATCGACATCGATGACCTTCCAGCGTCTACCGGCAAAAATAATGTGTTGATTGGGGAGAATCATAGCGTCGACGGGCAGCTGACCGATTGTCTTTGCACCATTTACCACCCGGAACTCATCAGGAGTCTTGAACACCGCATAGAAGGTGTATTGGTTTACGAGGCGCTCACCCTCAACACCAAGTACGAGTTCTCCGCTACCAAGCTGAGTAATACAATCCTTGCCGCCGAGATGGCGCAGAAGTGACATGAATTGTGAAGCAGAAATCTGTTGAAACGGGCCTTGGCGACATAGAAGGGCAAAAAGTTGATCTGCACGAATTCCTCCCCACTGCGCAACTGTCGCAAGAACCTGGTGAACGAGCGTCGAAAAGTGAAATTGAGTGGTATCCGCCGGCTCGAACCATTTATCGGCAATAAGTAGCCGAATCATTGCCATCGACTGGACAAGTTCCATTCGCAACTTATCGTTGGGGCTTGATTCGGCCTTAAGTTCGTTTTCAGCAATCAGCATTCTCAGAATGGCGGGGCCGCCTCTTCTTCCTGAGCGGCCCATACGTTGACGCAAACTTGATACAGAGTGGGGAGCTGTCACTTGTATCACCGAGTTCACCTTCCCAATATCGATCCCTAGCTCCAAGGTCATTGTGCAAATCGCAGTGGTGGGCAAGGTATCTTTCTGTAGGCGAGACTCGAGCCCTTCTCGAAGTTCTCTAGACAAAGACCCGTGATGCGGAAAGAACTCATTTGGAACTACAGCGCTTTCGGAGAAGTCGCTTAGTCGAGCTGCGATGGCTTCTGTTCGTTGTCGACTGTTCGCAAAAACCAAGTGAGAGCCGCCTCTGCAAAGAGTGTAAAGTTCCTCACAGATTCGGTATTCCGCAGGCGTCCGAGGATCGTTTGGCTTAAGGTCGATCGGATCACGATATCCCTTAACCTGCATTTTGAGCGTTGCCTGGCTCTGAGAATTAGTAATCGTGACACAGGACATAGTGCCATTCGGGCGCAAGGAAGCCGGAACAGATTCCAGGTTTCCGAGAGTCGCACTAAGGGCAACCCTTGGAATTGGATTTCCCATACGACCAAGCATGTGTTCCAAACGATTGAGCAGGGATAAAAGCTGCTGGCCGCGCTCAGTGCCGATGAACGCGTGAAATTCGTCGATTACAATATATTGCGTGTGAGCGAAAGCCTGGCGACACCATCCAGCATGCTTAATAAGCATTGCTTCCAAAGATTCGGGCGTGATCAAAAGGATGCCAGAAGGAGTCTTCCGAGCACGATTCTTCAAACCTTGCGGAGCGTCTCCATGCCAAGGGGTGACGGGCATTTCCATCATATCGCAAAGGATGTCCAAACGACGGTACTGATCGTTAATCAACGCTTTAAGTGGACTCAGGTAGAGGATGCCGAAGCCCTCTTCTTGATTCGCTACGGCTGTCATAGCGGGCAGGAAGAACGCCTCCGTTTTACCCGCTGCGGTTGTAGCGCTGATCAGGACATCTGTATTTCCGGACAGAACTGGGTCAACGGCCTTTTTTTGGATCTCTCTCAGATCGGGCCAGCCTTGTTTGAAGATCCATTTCTGAATTCGTCTGTCCAGTTTCTGATATTCGTCCATTAAATTTTGAATCCGGCAAGTCCATCATCATTTGACGGAGGATCCTGCGAATCCTGAGCCCCTTCATTCACATCGATCTCGGTATCCACATCGCTAGGCAGATCAGGCTCAAGCTCGATATTGGCTACCAGATCCGACCACTGTATCTGTGGGTTCTGGTCCACAATCGACAGCATGTCCAGGAACGCTTTTATGATGCTTCGTGGTGTCCTGAAGTAAGACTCGCCAATGTTCTGATGACAATGATTCAGAAATGATTCAAGGGCATCGTCCGGAACGAGATATTGTTCCTGGTCCCCGCTGGCGAATACATGCCGCAGGTTTCGGAGAAGAATATATAACTCTTCCGGGGTCAGGCTTGCGAGATGCAGGGCAGGGGATGAATAGTCTGTCACACCGGCTCGCTGAGCGAAGCTGTTTTCAGCTAGCTCGATTGAAGAGCTTCATAACTATAGAGTCCTTTTCGTGGATCCAAAAGGAACTCGGGCGTGCCCCCGAGCAGAAAGCCGAGCCCCTCAACAGAGCCCTGCAAGCAATCATTAAGCATCCTGAGAATTTGCTCGTAGTTCGAAGTTCGAGCTTGGGTAGAATTTAATTTGTAGAGATTAACCATCTCATCGAGGTTCACCAAGAGCCCGCTATATCCAGCCTGCTGAACGAACAGGCCCATCAATTTAAGCGAGTCATAGAAACTGGAGTCATCAATGATTGTTCGGACGCCAAGATCACGGCGGGCATCCGTTTTGGTGGAGTACTCACCTCTCAACCATCGAATAGCATTTGTCTTTAAATCATCGTTACCCTGTTCATGGCCGTTCCAATACGCTTCGACAACAGACGCAAAATCATAACCACCAACCATTTCAGAAAGTTTCGCCAGCTTCTCATGAATTACGTCATTCACTGACTCATTCTTAGCGGATGCCTCTTTTCGAGCTTGCGTGACGAAGCGCTCGACAACGCTTGTCAGAGCGTTCCCATCAGGCTTGTTTCGGGTCGACATGTTCCGCATGAGTTCCGAATATAAGTTGCGTGCCTGGCCCGATGACGCATGGATTCGCCGATCTGGTGACAGATCAGCGTTCACCGACACCATTTTCCGTTCCAAGGCGATGCTTCGCACAACACTTAGGAAAAAGGTCTTGCCTGAGCCGTACTCCCCAATGATTAAACGAAAAGCGGAACCGCCATCAGTAACTCGCTCAATATCGCGGTACAGAGCCTTTATTTCGTTTACTCGCCCGACTTGAATATGCTGGATTCCGACCTTTGGCGTTACCCCTGATTTGAGCGATTGGATAATCGAATCTCGTTCCTTGGGCCTGATACGTTTATCACTCATGAGCAATTATTCCTTAACGGTTTGTTCGATGTCTTCGGCCACATCAAGCATGACGTAAATGTCGCCATCGTCTTCCAGAACTGGTTCATCCAATACCTCAAACGACCAATCGTTGATCGTCTCAAGGGCTCCGTCCACCATCAGCCCTAGCCCATTGCACATCGACTCAAGTTCTGTGCGGCTCCATTTCTCTTGGGTGATCAGTTTCTCAAACAGCTTTCGATGCGCTGGATCCAGTCCGTGATCATCATCCACAGGCAAATCCTCTTTTGCGGATTCCGGCTCAGTTACCGTTGATTCCTCCTCATCAGACTCTGTAAAAATGGAGCCGAGAATGCTCTGCACATCCTTTGTCTCTGATTCATGCAGCGCCAAAACACTCGCATTAAGCTCGAAGCCGACAGCTTTTGGAGAAGTGAAAGCGGCTGGGCTCTCCGGCGCTCTAGCGGTTGTTAAGCCATGAATATCACTGGAGACCAATGCCTTATCCAACCCAAGGCTAGTGTAGAGTTTTTCCATCTGCCTAATTTCATCCGGACTGATTCTGCCGTCCGCCAGAGCGACACTGACCAGAATCTTACTAATACCGTGTTTCCCATCCTGACTAAGATTCTCAATCTGCTTCTTCAAACTGGCGGTGTTCTGCGGTGAACTCAGCCGCCAGGTGAGGTAAGCATGTAGGCTTGCTTTAGCCGGTTCCGTTAGCCCCGGACGGTTATTAATGAGATTCTCTAAAACACTAACCTCGGCCTCATGCACGTGATCATCGATTTTCGCAACCATGGCACCGAGTCTAAGGGCCATGCCCACCTCATTAAATGTGTCACTGGGTTCTTCTAACTGTTTATGGCCACCAGAAAACAAAACCACGTTACCAGTAGGTTGAGGCTTGGCATGATGAAAGCGTGGGTCTGGGGCTATGCCGAAACCCGTTCTGTCCAGAACACCTTGTAAAACCTCAACCTCCTTTTTGTTTACCTTCTCGGCTGGCGTGTCGGATAGCTGCGCCCAAAGCTCCTGGAAGGACACCAAACCTTTGTTGTCAGCTATGACCCTTTCTGACCAATCTGAGAATGATGATAGGAGATCGGAGTTGGATGAGTCTGATATCTCCTCAGGTAGTAGGAGCACGGCCTCAATATCATCCCGAGAGTTTCCCTCCTTTCCCAAATAACGACTGTATGAGTCGAGCTTTTCGGAGGCCTGTTCCGCAACTTTTATAAGCTTATTCGCCACGGATTTGAGTGCAGTCGGGTCAGGTACCCGAGTGTCATCGAGGGTGGTATGCGACAATGAACCACTCGCTGGTCGATATGAAGGCTGCACAAAGGTTTTGTTGGGTTTAATCTTCAGACCATCAGCAAATTGGTCACAATAGAGTTTCGAGAAGAGCTTTTTAAAATCACTGCGGCATCGCCGTGCAGGTGTTTTCGGAATGAAGTCGGTAAAATTCAACCACACATAAGCCATTTGCGGTGGAATTAGTTGGCCGGCCGCCACAAGCTTTCCGGCATGGATCGAGAACAAGAGCCTGAGGTTATGCTCAGAGACCTCATTACTTGAAATCGACACCTGTTTAGGGCGCAAAAGCTTCATCCATTCTAATAAACGGAAAGCATAGTTCCTGAAAGCCGGGTTCTTGCCATAAACGTCGAGCAGTCGCCGGATCTCCTGTGCAATTCCTTTGAAGTCCTCATCACCGACCTGATTGGATTCAACTGAATCGACGACAATTCGACGCTCCAATCCATAAAAATATAGGAAGACGTAGCCGATGGGGGTATTCGGATCATCCCGTGTCGATGATAACCAATCAAGGTAGGCCCCCCTGCACCTGGGGGAGAGCCGATTGTACTTTGGCCAATACCCCAACGATTGGTCAGACTCACGGCAAGTTGCCTTCTCAACCTTCAAGGTTTCATCAATGAGTGACGCTTCGGAACCAAACTGGTTTGTGGCGCTTAATCTTCCCCCAAAATAGAAATTGCCATCCTTGGTGGTATGGCCAGCAACTTCTATTTCTTCTCCAGGAGGGATCCAACGGCCTGGATTTCGGTTTCGACTGCTTTCTTCCTGCTGGCCAACTGAAATGGTGAAGGTAGCTAAACCATCATCGTCAATTTCCGTAGAACCGAGAACCTCACGATGATCTGTTTTGGTTTTAGTTCCATTGCGTGTGGCGCGCTTCACAGTGGATAGCTTCGCTCCGTACTGGCCTTTTCCGACTTTTGGGGACCTCGTTGAGGGTTTCTTTGAGGAAGGCTTTTCTCCAAAAAAATAGGACGCAAGGGCAATGAACACTAATGCACCCAACAACACCGTCACTTCCATTGACTACTCCTAGTTCCACTATTTTTGGAAGGTCACTTCAGTAAGCTTATAGCAGGCTAACAAACTTGCAATGATTCGTCAGTGTTGTACCGTCTCGAAAGATTTATCTATCGAGAACCTGTCGATCGCTCGAGGCGGGGTTTCACAATGCGAGGAGACAGCTGCGACTCAACCTCTTTTCGAAGTCCGGTGAGGGAACAATAAAGTGAGCAACAACAAAACGGCAATTCTTGATCGTCCCTTCTTCGCTTGGTCAATTGCAGGGCTGATCCTCTTTTCAGTCGTCACCTTTTCAATTGAAACCCTGCCAGGCCTCTCATCAATGACTAGGGCATTTCTCTACTATTCAGAGATAGTCGTTGTAGGCCTTTTTTCGATTGAGTACCTCTGCCGGATATACACGTCTCCCCAGAGGCTACGCTTCATTTTCAGCTTCTATGGGTTGGTGGACCTTCTTGCAATCTTGCCATTTTATCTTGGCTTTTTCTTCGATCTACGCAGCTTGCGGTTAGTCCGCCTGTTGCGCCTGCTTCGGATCCTGAAGCTCGCCCGCTACAACTTGGCTATTCTCCGATTTGTGCGCGCCATGTACCTCGCTAAGGAAGAGCTGGTCATTTTTACAATTGCGAGCTTTGTGCTTCTATTCCTTGCTGCCGTGGGTATCTATCACTTCGAAAACGAAGCCCAGCCCGAGGTCTTTCGTTCGATATTTGACGCGCTATGGTGGGCAGTTGCAACGCTGACTACTGTTGGATATGGGGATATTTATCCCATAACTGGAGGAGGTCGTTTATTTACATTTGGAATTCTAATGGTTGGGCTGGGCATGATTGCAGTGCCCACAGGAATCATCGCTTCATCGCTATCTGATGTGCGCCGGCAGTTGGAAGAAGAGCGCCGTCTAAAGGAGGGCGGAATCGACAGCACATCATCGGCTGAGAGCGACATAGCACAGAACTAGAGACCAACTTAAGAATGCTTTACAGGAAGGAACTTTGATTTTATCTCTAGGCGTGTTTGCAGCAAAAGGCGGCGAGGCATTTGCGAAGCTATTATCAGAAGCCTAGGCAGAAAAGCTCATGATTCCATAGGAAGCAAATGATCTGGGTGAGATCTGTTGTTCTTATTGATTGGGCCTGCGAAAAACCCTAGAAGCGAGGCCCGTGACTCTGCCAGACCTTCCGACCTGAAAGCAGTCGACCTTATATGCTCTCGTGCGCCTATCAGTGAAATAATTTTGGCGGACTACTTCTTCGAAGATTTGGGTTTCGATAAATTCTGAGCACTGCTCGGGAACGCCACGGCTGCGCAATTTGGTGGGTAAAGAGAATTGGACTTGAGTACCCATCCCGATGTCTAAATTTCCATCGCCATCTTCGTCAGCCCCATACATTACTGTTTTGACAACTTCGTGTGGCTGGCTCGAAAACCTCAGATAGGGCTCAATAATTGCGCCGTCATAGTAAATCTGGATGTGGTTCGCGTTTCCAAATTCAGCGGAACCAATGCAGCCAGGCAAGGTTCTTGAGCAGTTTTCGTATTCCCAGTACTCAGTGCACTTAAGAACAACGTGATGGGCTCCATAGTCAAGGCCATAGCCCGTGGCGATGCCTTCAACAAGCTCACTGCGGAGTGCGGATAAACATTCGCTTCTGCTTGAAATATCCAGGCCGGATCCGACTGAAGTGATCATATCTCCGTTTTTGTCAGGAACCGGAAGACCGATAGCCGTTGAGTAGTTCGCCTTAATTGCAAAACTTGATGCTGCGATGGGGCCAGAAGCGAGAAGAAAGATCGATGTAAGGAGCCGTTGGTCCATTAGAGACAGAATCCGATAATTGGATCAAGTAAAGGCCAGCAGCCAACAAGCGGTTCACGTAGTTCGAACTTGTCCGTTAACCAGTAATTCACTGTAAACATCCCAAGAACCACGATCGCTGCGTATCCTAAAAACTGTTTCAATCCATGACTTCCTGTGATCGCTGAAAATTTAAAATATGACGACCCATCAGTGAAGAGGAAGGGTCTTTTCTGATCAACGCCGACACTAGGCAAGCTAGTCGTTTTAAAAGAGTTTGTCACTTTTTGGACAAAAGCGCTCAGCAACTGCTTGGTTTGGGAGCTACCCTAACCACTAGTTCGAAGTTCTAATATATAAGCATCAAGAAGAGCCTGACTTCATATTAGGCCGATCCAGAGAGTTGGAGAAATCCCGCCACTGGACCTCCCCACTAAGCGTGACCGCACTAGCCTCAAGCGGGGACCGTTTCACGTGGCGCGCCCTCCTATACTTTAATCATGGGCCAAGAGGTTCCACTAGAGTGGGGTAAGCCCAATTGAAAGTCCGGAGTGTCCACTACTGACAGCTAAGTCTATTCCACACTGGCTTTGGCACTCAGTATCATGGAAATAAGAACGGGCGCGCTGCTATGACTCGTTGCTTAAATACGGGTCTCATTAAATCGGAGTCTTGAAGTATGCCAGGGGACGAATTTCGTTCGATTGACAACCTTTTTCAGGCAGATATTCGTCAGGTAATGGATGACCGTTCAGTCGAGGAACATCACGCGAGGATTGCCCACTATGCCCTGCATGATGGCGTGCCAGAGTCAGTCATTACACAGTACGAGGTGGCTCGGAATCTCTACCTTCATGCTTGGGCGGTCTACCGTTTTTATATGGTTGCGCAGCACCAGGCACTGATAGTTCTTGAGTTTGCTGTAAAGGAAAGATTTGGGCAGAAAAAGCTTGGGAGGTTTGCGCGCAATCAGGGTCTTCGGCCCGGGTTAGCTGCCTGTATTAAATATCTGGCGTATCACCAATATGTTAGAAAGGGTGCAACTGCGGCAAATGAACGCAACACGCCCACCACAAAGCGAATTCTTTGATGAGTCGGCTAACTTTGTAGGTGCTGTGAGCCCGGTATCTGCCCAAAGCTGGCTCGACGGCTGGACGGACTTTCCCGCAAATTAACCATCAGACCAGCTTCACGGGCCACGGAAGGCCCTTCTGACATCTTTAAGTCAGTTCCAGTCCTGGCTCGATTTGAGCATTTGGTTTTTGTAGGGCGCGATCGTCTCAAGCAAAACATTGGAGCGGGAAAACCAGCTGCGAGCCCAGGCGATTTCATTCTCCGCTTCATCATAAATGGTCGACTCAATGGTCCATTGGTGAAGGTCGGAGTGAATGACTCGGGCAACAGCTGCAACGCGGCTTTCCCAGAGGGCCTGGAAAGGCTGCAATTCAAACTTGTAACATTTGGCCAGCCGTGAGGTTTCCTGAGTATTGGCAGCTAAAAGAGAGGCATCATGCAATAGTTGAAAGATCACAGATTCTTTGACCACCCCCCATGGAGAATTGGAGAACGGAGTGAGCCTTACAGAAATCGAGCAATAACCAATTTCCAGCTCAATGTTGGGACGGATCCAAGCATCGGATGTTGATGACAGGTACAATGACGTTAATGCTTTGAAATGGCTATTTTTTTGAGACATCGCCTCCCATCCTCCAATCCGCTCTGCCCGATTGACATGGCATTTAAACGATGGAATCAGGCCTCTTTACCCACTCCAAGAAAAAAGGCTTGGCAGCTCGGGCGAAAGGTGGGCCATGATTTCGAGCAAGAGTAGCTTCATGCCACTGCTTTCAGCTCCTAGAATCCTCTCATAGTATGTCATTGTGGAGACAGCCTCTTTTTAGGAATGTCCGCAGTAACGGGGTAGCACCCGACATGCAGGTATCAGCCTTTGCCCAACGGCTGATCCCGTTCCACCATGAAATCCTCTGAAACTCGCTCACTGGAGTCAAAGAATTCATCCCAAACGGGATCGGTAGGTCGCTCATAGCGTTTAACTGAACCTCTCAGTCGCTCCAGTGGTGAGTGCCCTTTCATATTGGGCTGAGCGAACTCTTCGGTATGCGCCGAATCCGCATCCAAATCTTCCAGCAACTCCTGCTCAGTAAACTGTTTCTTTTTCACCTCGTTTATTCCCTCAGTGAGAATCATTGCCTCGAAGGGTAGTTTAGCAGGGAGTCAGCTGCGGCAGCGCTCCAGGAACGCTTTCAACCATCGAGCTTCCGGCTTTGTCGGCTTAAGATCGTACTGTTTCACGATACGAACGAACCTTGCCACATAACCGCACTGGCCTGACGGTGGCACCCATTCATCCGGACCCTGGGCACCCTTACTTCTATTAAGACTAGCTCGACGGGCGAGAGATTGACCATATCGTTTGCAAACCGTTCTCGTTTAGCTCGCGTCCAACCCTTCGCTCCGCGCTTCCAGCGCCCACTTGAGCGGAACTACGTGTTTCAATGTCAATCTCGCTGCTGTTCTGGATGACCTTGCCTGTGAACGGACTGATCCATCGGCCTGAGACCACCCTACAACGACTTTCGTCTGCAAACCGGACGTTGGTTGTGGATTGGGCAACCAATGCCTCAGCACGGCTGTCCTGACAGTCTCCTTCAGCATCATCCCAACCGTGACCAAACGCAGACCGTTCATAGCTACGTAGCCTGCTTTGCTGCTCCTGGGCCTGTCGAACCGATGCAAAAGAGACTCCATCTGGTAATTTACCACCTGAATCCAAACAGGCATCAAGGGAGTCGTAGGGTTGATAATTCTGGGTTCGCTCATACCAACTGCTTTGCGGTGGATGGCAAAGGCCACTGTTCGACTTTTTTATAACGGACGCATGGGCCGGAACACTGACGAAACCCACTACCAACGAAAAGAAGAGGGGCAGGATTCTTAAAACGCAAACCATGATGTGTAAATGTCCTCTGGGGTGTAAACTTGCCGTAGGGTGCCAACGTATCATCCCCCGCATCCTGACGCCCCATGGACGATGCTCCACTCCAAGGAAATGACAACGACTAACCAACGGTCGGTGTTACGAATTTGCAGCCCAAAAAGGCTGCGAAGTTTATTCACCAGTAACAGTCGCAGCAAGCTGGCATCAGCCTGAGAACAAAGCGAAGACGTTTGCTTGGCTGCCTAATATCTTTAACGTGAATTGAACGGGAAAGATCGACTATCCATGGCTATTAGCTTTTATGAAAAAGGGGAGCTGACCTCTGGCTTCCACGGCTGGCGAGTTGTTGCCACCATCCGAGGCAAACGCTATCAGAAGTATTTCTCTCTTAAGAGGCCGAACACCCGAATTACTCAAGAACTCTGGTACCAATATCAAGAGACCAGGGCCAGGTACTATGAGGCCCGTTACATGGCCCGCTCCGCAGCACTTCAATATTTGGATTTCATTGGGAAAGACCATCCCACAACCCTCCCCTGTCGCGGTGTTGGCTTCCAGGGCATCACGCTTGGCATCGGAAGTGGGAAAAGTGCTGCACAAGAAACCTGCTATTTCTCCGTAAACAAACGAGGCGCTGCCACCAAATTCTACATTGATGAGCGGGCATCTCTTTCTCAGGCATGGGAGCAGGCCGTAAAACATTGGGGAGAAGCGTTCGATATCCGACCCAAAGACATCGCTAAAAAGCTCGAACAGGTTCCCAGTCCTGATCAGTTCAAATCGCTTCGCAAACAACTGAACGATCACGAGGGCTGCGACTATCAAGCCAGCGTCCTCCATCACTCTACGCCGAACAGCGAAGCCAGCTGGAAAAACATAGGGCTAAGAAAACCACTAGAGGAAAGCTCAACGAGGACGATCTTCTGGCAATGTACGCGAACCTGGAACGCCAGGTGTCAGAGTTCCAGAATTAGATCTATTCAGTGTCGTGGCCGAAGGACCGGCCCAGCGCGTCCGGTTTAGACGACAAAACCCTGACCATCGGCTGTCGTCCTTCCATGACGCCAACAACTCTGCCATCTCCAATGAAAGCCACTACAATGTAGACACCGGAGCCAAGCCGTTTGTAAGGTTCAAGAATCATCGTTCGCCAAGCTTCGATATCCAATAGAACCGACTTTAACCCCGGAACTAATCGTAGAATCCTTCGATCTGCCACGCCGAGCCAATGATAAAGCTCAATACCATCTTCTGTAACGATGCCTACGGTTGCATTGAAGCAAACGCTTGAAGGGTGGCATATGCCATATTATGTCGGCGACGAAACTCCATCCCCAGCCCGCTAATCCCCGTGCGCCCAGAGTGGCAAACCAGTATGGTCAGATGGCAAATACCGTAACTTTTCCAAAAACAATGCGGACGGCAACCGATGCTAATGGAGAGTGATGGAATGCCTCCGACTCAATATTGTATATGCAAGGCTATGTTGGCTTCGGCTGTTGGTACACTCTGATAGTACTGTATATACTACTGTATAAACAGTCCTTCGGTGGAGTGCAACATGAAAAAAGCTGACCTTAGTGCCCTCGAAAAGGCCTTGGCCCACCTCCCGGTTGATCTCAAACAACACCTTGCCCATCAGCTTCTTGGGCAGATCAACGCTCAGTCTCACACTTTGCTTGAAGCGGCCAGATCTCACCGCCGATGCCCTCGTTGTGGATATGAGCACGTCGTCAAATGGGGGCGTTCCAGTGGGTTGCAGCGATATCGATGCCAGAGCCTGACTTGTCACAAGACCTTTAATGCCGTCACAGGAACATCACTGGCCAGGCTGCATCACCGCAACAAGTGGTTTGATTACCTGAGATGTATGCGAGACAGCCTGACCCTGCGGGTATCGGCAGTTCGAGTAGGCATTGATTTAAAGACAGCTTTTAGGTGGCGTCACCGTTTTCTAACAGCCAGTGCAAATGCCAACGCGAATGCCCTCTCCGGCATTGTCGAAGTGGATGAAACCTTTTTTGCCGAGTCCTGCAAAGGCAAGCGCAACATCACGCATCGCAGTTCCAGGAAGCGTGGCGGGCAAAGTAACAGGAAGCATAAAGCGGATAAAATCCCGGTACTTATTGCACGGGATCGCAACGGTAACATCAGCGATCTGGTAGATCCTGCATTAAACAAACCGACGGTTCATGCTTTTCTGACGCCGATTATCAATCCTGACTCGATTCTATGTTCAGATGGCCACAGCTGGTATAAAACCTTTTCCAGAGAGCACGGCATTGCCCACCACCGACTGGTTACACTCGATAATCAGCGAGTGATCGGGAAGGAATACCACATACAGAACGTCAACAGTTATATGAGTCGATTGAAGGGCTGGATGGCGCGGTTTCATGGGGTTGGAACGGCATATCTGCCAAGCTATCTGGCATGGCGGAGGCTATTTGAGCGCGCTCAGCCCTCCGAAGAGGCCTGGCTCCGAATTGCGATCGGCGCAAACCAACAGCCAATGCCAACATAGCGATATGCAAACAGTATTCTGCTGTGCCTGATTCAATAGGTCAAGATTGGGTCGATCAAAGGGGAAAAATTGTGACAAGCGCGGGTGGTGCCAAGTCTCTCCCTGGCGCGTCACACCACTTGGCAGGTGTCGCGTTTGCCTGGCATCCGTGCCGGCGTTGAGTCCCGGTCGTCCTGACCAACTGACTCGGCCCCAACCCTATCATTGTCAATGCAGGATTCGTGTGAGATATACCTTAGAGCTGCGTAGGATCCTGAATTGGGCGTGGCGGCGACTGTCTGACCAGGGATGAGGAGGATTAACAATCAACCCGTTTCGCAAGATAGGCTCTACCGACCTTCCTTGTATATCGAGTCTAATCTACCGACATACTCCTGAAGTCGTTAAGTGCGAAAGACTCAGAAACAACATTTAAACAATGGATCAGCCAACTGGTCATGCCGCTATAGCGTGGTCGGAAATTGACACAACAAATTATCCTGTAGGTCGCAAAGCGGACATTCAGATTGGAAGATCACCCTCGATGCTTAGCGGCCGGTTTGGAGGTCCGTTAGGGGCAGGGCCGAAATTTTCCAATTCTGGACGGATCTGAAACGGGGTCAGGGTCAGAATTCAAGAGCTGGCGGGCCAAAAACCTCGACGAGTGGCCGGTTTATAACCGCCCCCAGTAACGCGGTAGAACTCCATATTTGCACAGTGGCGATGCCACAATTCCGTGACGGCGAAAC
The DNA here is from genome assembly GCA_000831005.1 of Marinobacter salarius. GTDB lineage: Bacteria > Pseudomonadota > Gammaproteobacteria > Pseudomonadales > Oleiphilaceae > Marinobacter > Marinobacter salarius. The sequence continues at coordinate 4,351,102 of CP007152.1, forward strand.
GTTTGTCGATTGCTGAAAAGTACTAAGAAGTGCGGGAGCAGATCCGGCTTTGATGGCTCTACATACTTCAATCAACAGTTATCCGGAAACGGCCGGTGAGATCACTCATCAAGTGCGCTTTCTGCTTCAAACCCAAACTTATCTCTCGGCTACCAGCCACATGTTGGCTGACTGTCGCCGCATGGGCATCAAGCGCCACAAACCGCTCACCCACACGTTCAATTGCCTCACGTTGCAGCGAGAGCGCCTCATTAATTGTGACACTCCGCCCCTCCAGATCCGAAAACCAGTGGTTCATCGAGACAAGATGACCTTTAAGATCGTCAAGAGTCTGCCGGTTATCATCACCGGCCTCCGTCATTTCAGCTATCAAGTATTCAACACCCTGCACGCCCTTAACCAGATCAGCTACCCATTGCCGTGTTTCATGAGTGGAATCGGCAGTGCGTTTCGAAAGTGTTCGAACCTCATCAGCAACAACGGCAAACCCGCGTCCATATTCGCCCGCCCTTGCTGCCTCGATTGCTGCATTAAGGGCCAGCAAATTCGTTTGCTCAGCTATGTCAGCAATTACCCCGATCACCTTCTCGATTTTCGAGGCCGATTCCGTCAGCTCTTGTATCGCCCCGGAGACCCGACCAATGACCTCTACAGTGCGCTCTACCGCCGTATCACTTTTTATTAAGCTGGACTGAATGTCCGAATTTGCCGTCACGGCGCCTGAACAGCTTCAGTGGATTCACGAGTCGATGCCTCAATGGTGGAAGCCTGATCTGCCATCGCCTTCATTGAGTCTGTCACATCTTGAATCTGATGCTGTGTCGTTTGAGATGCTGACTCCAGTTCTCCCGCCTGGATACCGAGGCGATCAGATCCCTCGTTGATACTTTTTGAAGCTTCCCTTATTTCTTTGATGAACCCTTCAAACCGACCGACCAGCCGAATCAGAGCTGCAGCAACTCCTGCGACTTCGTCAGACCCGGCCAGACCCGGCGGATTGGCCAAATCCGAACACTCATCCATTCTCTGGATATCCCGCTCGATCCGCTGCAGCCTCACAATGACTGTTTGCCTCAGCCAGAGCGTCATCAGAACAATGACCGCCAAAAAGGCAACAGATCCGATAATCAGCGAAACCTGTTGGCGGTCGAGATACCCCAGTAGCTCATCAGATTCCTCAGCGATATGAGTGCGACTTCCCTCCTTGCGATCGTTGATGCTCTCAAGCAATGGCGACAGAGCAGCAAATAGTGAAAAGTCCACCGTTTTACCTGCCTGATAGTAACTCTTCTCCTCGATTCCTTCCGCGAGTTCTTCTAGGTATACAACCACCGCTTCGTGGATACTTTGGTTATCTTTTGCCCAGGCACTCAGCTGTGCACTTCGCTGAATCGCGCTCCACTTAGCAGGAATAGACTCTGCAAGTGACTCGTATTCTTCGTTGATCTCACCCCACAGCAGTAACTGACCTTTGATTTTGAAAGAAAGGTCCTGCACAAGCCGCAGGTCCTGCTCCAGATCATCCAGTAACCAGGCTTCATGCATGCGATTCTGGATCAAATCTTTTGCGGCGTTTTCCGCCTTTCCAATAATTGACCAGGACAACAATGCAAGTGCCAAGAGCGCAAGGACCGAAAAAAATGAAAAGAACAGGATTCTACTTCGAACGGTTTTGAGCATGACGCCACCACATATTAATGATGGCTATAAGGCTGCAGATCGATTGTGACATTCTTGTTACTTGAGCCACATAACACTCTGATTTAATAAATTAATTTACAAAAAATAACATCGATTAGCACACGACTTCAGCATCACTGAAATATTTCGGTAATGTTTGGCGAGGAGTATGTGAATGGCATGAAGATACTTGGCACAACCGGATATGAGCCATTCGAATCAGTAGGTTTGGGATCTGCGACGGAGCGACAAAATTTGGTTTCCCGAAGCCGCACTCACATCCAGGAGTGACCTAATGCAGGACTGCCTCAGTCAAGAACTGAATCGCTTGTTGTTGACAGAAGACATTACGACACTTCTACAACCAATCGTAAACATTAATAGAAAATGTGTGTTTGGTTTTGAGGCACTGAGCCTCGGACCTTCGGACAGCCCCTTGCACACGGCCCCAATGCTGTTTGAAACAGCAGAACGCTGCGGCCAGACGCTAGAACTGGAAACGCTCTGTCTTCGCACCGCTGCACGCCATTGGTCCGGTCATGGCACTCCGCTGAAACTTTTCGTCAATATCAGTCCGGCCAAGCTGATGCCTCCAGAATTCAACCCGACGCAACTGCAGGAGCTTTTGTTGGCGAACGGCTGAAGGCATCAGACATCGTTATCGAACTCTCTGAACGCTACCCCACTGCCGATCCTTCAGAGCTTTTGAAGACACTGGTATGGCTGAAAGCAGAGGGCTTTCTCATTGCTATCGACGATCTTGGAAGTGGATATTCCGGATTAAAACTATGGTCCGAGCTGAAGCCGGACTTTGTGAAAATTGACCGGCACTTCATCCGTGATATTCAGGACGACCTCATCAAGCGCGAGTTTCTGCGGTCCGTTGTAGATTTGGCAGACCGATTGGGCTGCAAATTAATCGCAGAAGGGGTCGAAACGGAAGCAGAATTCCGGGTTGTCTCGGAGCTTGGCATTGCACTGGTTCAAGGTTTCCTTTTCGGTCGACCAAAACCGATAGCTACAGCCTACCTCGACTCGCTGAACGATCATGCGGCCCTTGCGTCCAAGCCACCCCGGAGAGAAAAGGAAATAGCAGGGCTCTTGTGTCGGTACATCGAACCCGTCACTTCGGAATCGACACTGCGAGATGCATGGGAGCGGCTCCAGAGTGAGCCTGACGTGTTCGCTTTGCCGGTGGTGGATAACGGCAGGCCGCTTGGCCTGATCCATAAGTGGAGGATTATGGAAACTTTCAGCACGCCTTACGGCCGGTCGCTTTATGAGCGGCTCCCAGTTTCCAATTGACACAGTGCAGATGCATTGGTTGTGGATTACGAGGTGCCACTAAACGAAGTGAGCGAAAGGCTGATTAATGACGATGCGCACTATCTCAAACAGCATTTCATTGTTGTCAAGAATGGAAAGTACGCCGGCCTGGGAGCCACGCGCTCGCTGCTCAAACACATCACCGAACAAAAGATCGAAAACGCACGCTACTCAAATCCACTGACCTTCCTGCCAGGCAATGTTCCCATACAACAGACTTTGGTTGCCCGAACGGAAGAAATGCGCGCCTTTTCACTAATTTATTTCGATATCAACATGTTCAAACCTTTGAACGATGTCCTCGGCTACCGGGTTGGTGACCAGGTAATAGTTTTGCTGGCTGAGCTTTTGAAAGAGGTATTCCATGCCAGTGATGACTTTGTCGGGCACATAGGTGGGGACGATTTTGTCGTCATCAGCTCTTCGTCCTCAGCTAATTATAATGCTGGTACCGTACAGTCACTATTCGCCGAACGAAGCCGGCGCTTTTACAGCGATTGCATACTGAAAAGCGGGTTTATTGAATCCGAAGACCGAAACGGCCAGCCCTGCCGTTTTCCACTGGTATCTCTGTCAGCGGGCACTGTAGAGGTAGGCCCCGACGAGAAGGTGACGGCCGATCAAATCTCAGAATTCGCCAGCTTCGCCAAGACAAGGGCCAAAGCCTCACCGAACTTCCGTTTTGTGGTTTTTTCAAGGGCCCGATCCGGTGAGCGATCGGAAGGATCGCAAGACTCAGATGGGTCGTGTGTGTCATGCGTATTGGGGGAAGTGCAGAATTAAGCGTAAACAAACCCTACCAACGCCGTCGCCGGTTTTCTCGGGAATTCAAAGCTCAGATTGTTGCCCAGTGCCAGGAACCCGGTGCTTCGGTTTCCCGGATCTCACTGGATAACGGTCTCAACGCCAACATGGTCCGGCGCTGGATGAAGGGCGCGCAGCGAGCGAATAAAACACCAGGAACGCCGGGATTTGTTCCGGTTAATCTGCCTGTGGCAACTGCTTTATCGGGCAACCAATCGGTCTCGGACAAGCGTAGCACCATCCGCATCGAGTTGTTCACTGCACCTGGCGTACTTGTGACGCTTGAGGATGGCTACTTCGTGGGTCAGCTTCCCGATGATGGCGTTGCTGCACACCAACTCTCGCTCCTTCAGGCCCAAGACTTGATCCTTGGCGTCCAGAGAGTCTATCAGTTCCGTCGCCAGGGCACGGAGCTGATCGGCAGAGAGTTGGTTGATGTCGGGGCGCTGAGTCATGCCACCTAATATGCCAAGTCCCTGTGCGGCAAGCGATTCGCGGTTCTGGCTATAGCGGCATCACGGCACTTGTGGTTACAGGATGGAGATAACGCCGTCGGCCCCAAGGCGTTGCCAGGGCAGGCCCTGAACCAGGGCGGACAACTGCTCTTCGGTCAGGCGCAGTTGCTCACCGCGCCAGGTTTCGCCCCAGTGGAATTTGCCTCGGTTCAGCCGGCGGGCGCAGAGCCAGATGCCGAGGCCATCGTGGATCAGCACCTTCATCCGGTTGCCCCGTTTGTTGGCGAACAGGTAGGCGCAATGGGGTCTGGCTGAACCGAACACCTGAATAACCCGGGCCAGGGCCTTGTCGGGTCCCGCCCGCATATCCAGCGGCTCAGTAGCCAGCCAGATCTCGTCGATGCGGATCATCCCAGCAGATCCCGTAACAGGACAGCACACTGGTGCGCCTGCTCCACAGGCCACTCCACCACAACCGCACCACCGGCGCGGGGAATCTCGATACGGATGGTGCTACGCTTATCCGAGACCGATGGGTTGCCCGGTGCAGAGGTTGCCACTGGCAGATTAACCGGAACAAATCCCGGTGTTGCTGGTGTTTTATCCGCTCTCTGAGCTTCACTTATCCAGCGCCGGACCATGTTGGCGTTGAGACCGTTATCCAGTGAGATTCGGGAAACGGAGGCACCGGGTTCCAGGCACTGGGCAACAATCTGGGCTTTGAATTCCCGGGAAAACCGGCGACGGCGTTGGTAGGGCTTGGTTACGCTTACTTCGTTCATGTTAAGTGTCCACTAGAAAATAAGTGGACACTATCCTGACGGCGGCAGCGCCTGGCTCAAGATGGGATTATCGGCCGCTTACGGATCATGGGCATTTTCCCGGTTTTTGAGCGAAACGGGTAAATTTATGGTGGATTGTATACCCCAGATTCACGGTAAATAATTGCATTTACTCAGGTTTTTATTTTTCAGGGGCGACTACTTACCCTGGATGCAGATCACACGGTACAGAAGTGGCTACAAGGCAGTGGTCGCGACGAAACTAGGGAGATGATCAGCAATAACAGTGACGTATTGATAGAAACGGCGATTGCCGTAGCCGGCACCGCCCTGCAGCCCACCTTCATTGCTGGGGCGGCGATCAGGGAAGGAAAACTGAAGGTCGTCCTGCCAGAGCATGAACCAGAGCCCATGGTACTTTATGCGGTATATGCACACCGGCAGTTGTTGGCAAGCAAGGTTCCTAGCTTTGTCGACTTTATCGACAGTTTTTTCGGCGAACCTCCGTACTGGGACAGGTTCAAATAGCGAGCGCAGGCAAGCCTCCGGTTGCTTCAATGCCCGCCCGTCAATGAATTCATCCCAAGGTTCCAATCACCTGAGTGCATCAATAATGTGTGGACTGTCTCAGTATAGGGAGCCTTAATCCCCAGACGCTCGCAGCGTCGCAGTACCGCCCCGGCAATGGTATCCAGTTCCAGCGGGCGACCTCTTTCCCTATCGACAAGCATTGACGTCTTGATCGCATTGAAGCTACTGATCAGCTCAAACATCTCGCCCAGGTCCTTCTTTCCGAGATTCACGTCGTCTGCCTTTGAGGCTTCGACGGTTTCAGCCATCATTCCATACACGATTTTTCTGAATCCGGGGTGATGGGTAAGGCTTCGAGTATCCAAGCCAGTAAGGGCAGAGAGTGGGTTAACCCCGTTATTAATCAGGAGTTTACGCCAGAGCTAATAGTTAATGTTATCGGAATACCTAGTTGGAATACCGGCATCATTAAAAGCGGCAACCAAGATCTTGAGTAGCGGAGTTCGGGAATCCTGCCTACCGCTTACTTTGGGCCATTCCCCCATCACGATTTGCGCGAGGCCCTCGGCTTCTATAACGCCCGGCCTCACAATGTGTCCTCCTATACGGACCGCAAGTCCACCGATGACTCTTTCAGCACCAACTGCTTTCGCTAGCAGTTGTTCATTATCGACTCCGTTCTGCAAGGAAAGCACGGGTGCCCGTCCCTGCTTCAGCCAGTCGCCGAGCTCACTCACCACCGAAACTGTTGCCGTGGCTTTGAGTGTGATGATGATAAGGTCAAACTCGTCAGACTTATATCGGGTGACAAGTTCCTGATGGTCATGAGCAGCCGCCATATGGACCAGCTCGCGACCTTCATAGTGGACTGTCAAGCCGCTCCGCTTAAGCGCATGCAAATGAGCCCCGCGGGCTGTAAGTACAACCTGATGCCCTGCTTCCAGAAACCTTGCTGCGTAGTAACCACCAATGCCGCCGGCACCCACCATCAACAGTTTGAGCATTTACGGAATCCTTTGTTTTTTCCGTAGTTTATTGCATCCAACCATAACCTGCGAGGGACTGCCTGTTCTGATTCAGGGAAAACCCGAACAGGCACTGGGGCGCTTTCATTCCGCCCAGGCTGAAGGCGGTATTGAGGATACATAATGTCGGTTCTGCCACGGGGCTGGCATGGGCAGCGGACCGAGGGCTGCCCCTCAGGCTGGAATTCGACATTGCCTTCACCCATCGTTGCTCATCCTCCCACTGACGGATCAGATTCCGGATATAGCTGTCGTGGGGCTGATGATGGCTGGCGTTTTTTCCATTGGCCTCCAGTCGGTCAAGGCAGATCAGTAATACGCCCTAATCCCGTAATGCTTCAAGGCAGTGGCCGATATCCCGATAATGCTCACTGGTCATCCCGGTATTTTGAGGCGCAACTCAATCGCCTCCTCGGGCACCAGCTGCATCATGCTCTCGGCCAGCAGTTTCAGGCCGGGGTCCCGCGAACCGCTGACGGCAACCTCAAAACCTCGCGCCTTCATGTTGGATTGCAGGTGCCTGGCCGGAAAGCCTTCCTCTGAGGTGAAAAAAGCCACGCTGTCCACGACTTGATCCCGCGGTACCAGTCGGCGCAGACTCTCCTGTCCCTTGGGACCGGTCAGGGCTTCCGTTTCGCAGGACAGGTACAGCACTGGCAGTTTGCTCACCTGTCTACCGCCCCAGTTTTTTGGCCGACTGACCACCAATACCGAAGTGTTGCTTCGGCATCTCGGTGATCATTACCCGGATACGGTCCATGGGGGCATCCAGGGAGCGGGCCATGGCCTCGCTCACTTCCTGGATCAGGGTTTCTTTCTGCTCGTCCGTTCTGCCTTCAATAACGTAAAGCTGAGCAATGGCATAACACCTCCTTGTCCGAGTCAGATGAATCGTCCGGAAACGGTTCCCAGTCCCTGATAACGCACAGTGATGTTGTCACCGGGTTCCACGGCGATGGCGGCGGTGATACCACCGGTCATGATGAAGGTGCCTGCAGGGATGTGTTCGCCCCGCTCGGCCAGCAGGTTCGCTAGCATGGCCACGCTGGAGGCCGGATGGCCCAGCACGGCAGCGCCTGCGCCCACATCGACCACTTCGCCGTTCTTCTCGACCACCACACCCAGGGTTTTCAGGTCCACGTCCGCAACGTCGGCCATTTGCCCGCCCGTGATGAAACGTGTAGAGGAGGCGTTGTCCGCCACCACGCTCACCAGATCGAACTTGAAATTCTCATAACGGGAATCGATCACTTCCACAGCAGGAATCACGAAGTCGGTCGCTGCCAGAACCTGGCCAATATGACAGCCGGGCCCTTTCAGCGGCGCTTTGGTGACAAAGGCAATTTCTGCTTCGATTTTCGGGTGAATCAGTTCTTTGGTGTCGACCACGCCGCCATCTGGCACGCTGAAATAATCGGCGAGGAAACCATAGATCGGGGTCTCGACACCCATCTGTGCCATTTTGGCCCAGGACGTTAGCCCCATTTTCATACCAACGATCTTGTTGCCCCGCTCCTCCTTGCGGCGGCGAATTTCCCACTGCACGTCGTAGGCATCCTCGAAGGTCATGTCCGGGTAGTCGTTGGTGACCTTGGTGATGTCGTGGGCCTGCAGTTCGGCGTTTTCCACATGTTCGGCCAGCGCCAGCATCTGCTCGCGGCTTAGTGTCTTGCTCATGCATTCTGCTCCTTTTGCGCCGCCAGCAGATCCAGCGCCACATCCACGATCATGTCTTCCTGGCCACCCACCATGCGGCGTTTGCCAAGCTCTACCAGAATGTCCACGGTCTTCAGGCCGTACTTCTGTGCCGCTACTTCGGAGTGGCGCAGGAAGCTGGAGTAGACACCGGCATAGCCCAGCGCCAGGGTTTCGCGATCCACTCTTACGGGACGGTCCTGCAAGGGCCGAACGATATCGTCAGCGGCGTCCATCAGGGCGTACACGTCGGTGCCGTGCTCCCAGCCCATCTTGTCAAAGGCCGCGATGCACACTTCCAGCGGCGCGTTACCGGCGCCGGCGCCCATGCCCGCCAGGGAGGCATCGACACGGTCACAGCCTTCCTCGACCGCCACGATGGAGTTGGCCACACCCAGGGCCAGGTTGTGGTGGGCGTGGATGCCGGTTTCGGTTTCAGGTTTCAGAACGTCTTTCAGCGCCCGGAAGCGGTCGCGGATGTCGTTCATGTTCATGGCACCGCCGGAGTCGACGACATAGAGGCAGGTCGCACCGTAGTCTTCCATCAGCTTGGCCTGTTCCGCGAGACCCTGTGGGGTCTGCATGTGGCTCATCATCAGGAAGCCCACGGTGTCCATGCCCAGTTTGCGGGCGTGCTCGATGTGCTGTCTGGACACATCCGCCTCGGTGCAGTGGGTGGCCACTCTTACGATTCTCGCGCCGGCGTTGTAGGCGTTGTCCAGGTCGTGGACGGTGCCGATACCGGGCAGCAGCAGAGTAGCGATCTTGGCATGGGTCACCACTTCGGCCACGGCTTCAATCCATTCCAGATCGGTGTGGGCACCGAAGCCATAGTTGAAGCTGGAGCCCTGCAGGCCGTCGCCGTGGGCCACTTCGATGGAATCCACCTTGGCCTGGTCCAGGGCACGGGCAATGTCCTGCACGTTCTTTATGGAGTACTGGTGGCGAATGGCGTGGCTGCCGTCGCGCAGGGTCACGTCGGAGATATAGAGTTTCTTGCCAGGGTTAAAAGTCATGAGTCAGTCTCCTCACTTGACCAGCGATTCGGCGATGCGCTCGGCGGTGCCAAGGGCCGCGGAGGTCATGATGTCCAGGTTGCCGGCGTAGGCCGGGAGGTAATGGGCGGCGCTTCCACTTCCAGGAAGATGGAGGTCTTCAGGCCGCTGAAGCGGCCCAGGCCCGGAACGTTCATGGCTGGTCTTCCGGGATCACGTCAAACTGCACTTTCTGCTTGAGGCGATAGCCGGGCACGTAGCTGTTCACCGCCTTTACCATTTCCTCGACGGAGGCTTCTACTTCCGCCTGATCGGCGGCATCGGAGAGCACATACACCGTGTCCCGCATCAGCAGGGGTGGTTCGGCCGGATTGAGGATGATGATGGCCTTGCCTTTCTGGGCGCCGCCCACCACTTCGATGGCCTTGGCGGTGGTCTCGGTGAATTCGTCGATGTTGGCACGGGTGCCGGGGCCGGCGGACTTGCTGGAGATTGAAGCCACAATCTCGGCGTAGTGGGCCTTGGCGACACGAGAGACCGCCGCCACCATGGGAATCGTCGCCTGGCCACCGCAGGTGACCATGTTGACGTTGCCTTCCTTCAGATTCTGTTCCAGGTTCACCACCGGCACGCAGTACGGGCCGATGGCCGCCGGGGTCATGTCGATGATCTTGATGCTCTCTTTATGGCCCCGCAGGAACACTTCGTTGTGCATGTGGGCCCGGGCGGAAGTGGCATCAAACACGATGTCGATGTCGGCAAATTCCGGCATTTTCACCAGGCCGTCCACGCTTCGTGGGTGGTGGCCACACCCATGCGCGCGGCGCGGGCCAGGCCGTCGGATTCCGGATCGATACCCACCATGGCGCCCATTTCTATGTGCTTGCCGTTGCGCAGGATCTTGATCATCAGGTCGGTGCCGATGTTGCCCGAGCCGATGATGGCTGCTTTGATTTTCTTGCTCATAACGTTGTCCTCATTAATCCCGATCAGGCGAAGCGCACCGAGGCACTGCCGATGCCACCAATATCCACGCGCATGTAGTCGCCGGCTTTTACCGGTTCCAGCGGCACCAGCGAGCCGGACAGGATGACTTCACCTGCCTTCAGGGGAATACCAAACTCGCCCAGGGTGTTGGCCAGCCAGGTCACACAGTTCACCGGGGAGCCAAGGGCGGCAGCGCCGGCACCGGCACTGATTACACTGCCGTTCTTCTCCACCACCATGCCGCAGGTGACCAGGTCCACCTTGCGCGGTGAAACCGCCTGGTTGCCCAACACGAACAGACCGCAGGAGGCGTTGTCGGCGATGGTGTCCTGAATGGCAATCTTCCAGTCGCGGATGCGGGAATCGACAATCTCGAAGCAGGGCATAACGCACTCCGTGGCGGCCAGCACATCGGCGTTGGTGATGCCCGGGCCGATCAGATCCTTCTTCAGAATGAAGGCGATTTCACCCTCCGCTCTGGGTGCAATCAGGCGATCGCTGATGGGCATGACTTCGCCGCTGTTGAACACCATGTCGTCGGTCAAATAACCGAAGTCTGGCTGGTGAACGTTGAGCATGTTTTGCACGGCCTTACTGGTAACACCGATCTTCTTGCCAATGATGGATGCCCCGTCCGCCAGACGTCGTTCGAGCATGCGCAAGGAAATGTGGTAGGCATCGTCGATGCTGATGTCCTCACCGCGGCTGGTCAGCGGCTCTACCGCCTCCCGACCCAGCATGGCCTGGTAAAGCTCATCGCCAAGCGCCTGGATTCGTGACTGTTCCATTATTCAGCTCCTTCCGCCGCTTGATCGGCTTCTCTCAGAAAATCGTTGACCAGCCGCGCGAAACGGTCGGCATGTTCAATCTGGGTCCAGTGGCCGCAGCGGCCAAACACGTGCAGCTGGGCACGATCAATCAGCTCAGCCAGCTTGAGTGAGGCCTCCAGGGGAATGACTTCATCTTCACGGCCATGCAGAATCAGGGTCTCATGCGGCAGTGCCCGGATGTCATCTTCGTTACTGGCCAGATTGTCGACCCAACGCTGACGGGGGGCCGGGAACATCGCCGAGAAGGACTCCTGGAAGCCCGGTCGAATGCTGGCCTGATAACGCATTTCCGCCAGTTCGTCGGTCAACAGCCCCTTGTTAAAGGCAAACACATCCATCAACCGGCGCATGGTTTCGAGGGACGGCTGATAACCCCAGACTTCCTCCAGACCCTTGGTGATCGGGAAGCTGACCCCCACCGATCCCATGAGCACAAGCCGGCGGACCCGTTCCGGGTACTCGATCGCAAGGGCCAGGGCGAGACCACCCCCGAAGGAGTTGCCCACCAGGTCGACCTGCTCCAGCCCCAGCTCGTCCATCACACCCAGGGCGTGCTTTACCCAACGCTCCCGGTTGTAGGTCTGATCTTCGGGACGTTCGCTGTAGCCGAAGCCCAGCATGTCCGGCGCTACCACCCGGCGATGCCTGGCCAGCTCAGGAATGACCAGACGCCAGTTGGCCCAGGCGGTAACCCCGGGGCCCGAACCGTGAATCATCATCACAGGGAAGCCGCCTTCCCCGTGGTCGTGAACGTTGGTGCGGTACCCGGCGGCGACAATTTCACGCCCGATTTCAGGGCTGTCTACAGGTGCATTCATGACAACCTCACAATTTGACACAGATATTTTTCATTTCGGTGTAGAACTCAAGAGAGTGAACGCCACCCTCACGTCCGATGCCCGACTGTTTGCTACCACCAAAGGGCGTGCGAAGGTCCCGCAGGAACCAGCTGTTCACCCAGATAATCCCGGCTTCAATCTGACCCGCAACCCGGTGCGCACGGGTGATGTTTTCACTCCAGATTGCCGAAGCCAGTCCATAGGGGAGGCTGTTGGCCAGTTCGATGGCCTCTTCCTCACTATCGAACGGGCACAGGTGAACACAGGGGCCGAAGATTTCGTCCGTAACCACCGCCGAGTCATCAGCCAGTCCGGTCCAGATAGTCGGCTGCACCCAGGCACCACCGGCCAGTTCTGCCGGCATATCTGTTGGTATTTCCTCTCGTCCAATAGGCGATAAACCAAAAGATGAAAAAGCTATAGAAGAAGAACGGGGACGGTTTTGGCATAGCCAGATCAGGGATGGCTACGATGCTGTTGATCCAGCTCAACAGGGGAATGGCAATGGAGATGAAAAACGCAATGTATATCGGGTCTTTTTTTATCTTCTTGAAATTATAGAAAATGGATAACAAGGTGCCAATAAAGGTGATCATAAAGAAGACGTCACCGATATCCCGGTAGAATCGTTTGAACAGAACGAAGCCGATGATAGTGGCCACCATCAGTTGGCTGAAGCGTTGACTGGCCACAATGCTTTCAAGTCTGGATGACAAGGTCTCACCTTTGATTATGAATGTACCCAACGGCTCGGTTCTCAACTGCGCTGACGGCGACGCCAAGTTCGATCAGTACTGCCTTTATTGCTATGTGAAATAGCTATTCGACAGGGTGTTTGTTACGGCTCAATGTCCAGAGGCCGGCGTATTTATTAAATGTCACCTGTGCATAGGTGACGCCGTTAGATACCCCACAGAGCCATCGAGAAAACCAAAACGGATAAAGTAGACCTGTATGAACGTCATGACCGCCCTTAGGGTAGGGTAGAGCATGGTGCGAGTTCTTTTGCCCCGACGGTGCTTTTCCCTGGATCCCAGCCACGCGTATTTTGCGCTCTTTTCCAGGGAGTGCCCAAAGTCACGATGGGTGTAATGGGTGAGTCGCCCTCGCAGTGTTTTTATGCTGCGGCCTTCGGGGATAAGAATTCGCTCATGGACTAAAGCATCCGAAAAGGATACGCCTTCACGTCGAAAAAGGCGTAGAGGGGCGCGTCCGCTGCGACCGAAGTCCAGTCTTTTGCCATAGATCGTAACGGCCCAGGGGAGCTTATAAGCGTCGGCATCCGGGGCGGCCAAACGATGATTTATTTCGCGGGCCAGTTCCTCGGTAATCCGCTCGTCGGCATCCAGAGATAACACCCAGTCACCTGTTGCTCTCTCAAGAGCCCTTTGTTTTTGTACTCCGAACCCAGGCCAGTCTGTGGTTTCAACCATGTCGGCGTATTGCCGTGCAATTTCTACAGTGCGATCAGAACTGCCACTGTCCAGCACAATTATTTCGTCGGAGACCTGCCGGGCCGACACCAGGCAGTCCGCAATGTGGTCCTCTTCATTCATGGTGATTACGGTTGTCGACACCCGACATCCGCGCTTGCGAACACATGACGCCTTTAATTCATGGAATAGAGTGGTCGCCAGTACGGAAATGATCAATAGATAGAAGGTCAGAAACAGGCTTCGATTGAAAGTGGCTTCCGTTAGTCCAAAGAAAAAGTAGCCCACCGTGACCATGGTACCGGCCGCAGCAATGTGAGCTGTGGGGAAATGCTTGCTACGAACGTGCTGGCTGAAGATCGCCAAAGGAATAAAAATCAGAAATGCCCAGCTTAGGACGCCGGGAATGCCACTCGTCGCGGCATTGTTGATCAGGTCGTTGTGAGCATGACCAACGCAGCAATCCAGAAGCGCTGGCGATGCGCTACCGTTGTCAACGGCAGATCTGATGGTATGGCTAAACCCGCCAAGGCCTGCGCCCGTCCAGGGATTTTCGACAAACATTTCCCAGGCATGATTCCAAAGCTCCAGGCGCAGTTCGATTCCCGAATCGAGACTATGGTCATTCAGAGCGGCGTCGATTGATTGCAGCGTACGATCCGTTGAGAAAACGGCACTGAGGACCAGGATTGGAATAAGCAAGACAGCAGCCAGCCGGAGCTTTCGGCCAAGCAGTGGAATAACAATGAGAAGCAAAAATGGTAGAGCCAGGAGGTTGCTGCGGGTTTCAGATAGTAGGGACGTGAGCACGGCCGCGACGCTTCCCGCGATAAAGGCCATCGCCAGGAATCGGTTTCCGTTGCGCAGGAAAAACAACCCGCCTACCAGGGTGAGCATACCTCCCAGAAGTGCAATGTTACCGAAACTGATTGGGTTGATGCCGCCCCCGAACCGTGAACTCAAAGTGCCGGTGGGTGTTGCTGCACCTGGCTGCAGCGCATAAATCAATGCACCGATAACGGACAGGGAAATCAATCCGATGGCAGCGAATCCGGTGATCGCACGCAGGCGAGCATGGCTCAGAGCCATAACGAGCGGCCAGAACAATATAAAGCGGGCGTGTGTGCCGAGCGTTTTTCCGCCTTCATAGTCGAAGCCTTCAACAGCCCAGGAGTATGCGCTGACGGAGACGTAAAACCAGAAAGCGAAGTGGATTAAACGCAGCTCCCTTGGGGGTTCCCAGCCGGTTTTCTGGAGTGATTGGCGTGCTATAAGTATGATGCCGATAACTGAGAGCATCAGTGTTGCTGCCGAGAGCACGCTTGACGAGACGAGCGCGCCTCCCAGGCCGATCATCATCAGTAGTGCAACAAGAAGGCTGGTGCGCGAACTTATATTCATGCTATCCGTAGTCGACACGTTTCAGGCCTTTACCATCGATTCAGCATACACGATCAGGTTTATAGGGATTGATTTCCCCAGGAACACGATGGCGAAAGCGTTTGTATTCCCATTGATACTGTTCCGGGATTTCTCTGACCACATTCTCTATTGAGCGGTTCAGGGCTGTAGTGGCAATGAGGGGGTCTGTGTCGGCAATGCCTTCTTCACACTCGCGAATAACCAATCGAAATCCACGTCCGTCTTTCAGGCGTTCGGAATAGGTCATCAAAGGCTTGGCGCCGGACTTTTGCAGCAGCTTGGAAACCAGTGTCATGGTACGTACGTCCATGCCAAAAAAGGGCGCGTAGGCGTTTCCTTTTCCTCGTGGGCTCTGGTCTGGAAGAATGCCGGTTACCTCGCCTTCACGTAGAAGGGCAATAAGCCGTGCCAGGCCACGACGGTCGCCACGCACCAGTTCAGAGCCGAGCCGGCCGCGAACCCGGATCATATAGTCCTCAAATTCCTTGATATGTGGCGGACTGTACAGCGCCGCCATACGGTAGCGTGACGAAAAGTAAAGTCCTGTGAGTTCCCAGTTGCCCAGATGTGGGGCCAGCAGCAGTAAGCCACGGCCGTCCTTCTTTGCATTTTCCAGTAGTTCCTCGCCTTCGATTTCCCGAATCAGGCCAAGGCAGCGTTCGACCGGCCATTCCCACATCAGTGGAATTTCCATCATGGTCTGTCCGGTATGACGTAGACTGGAGCGAGCCATGTTCTGATGCTGATCGTTCGTAAGATCTGGAAAGGCAATGCCGAGATTGATCTCGGTGACACGCCGAGAATTTGTTCTGAACGTCCATGCGATAGTGCCCAGAAAGCGGCCGGCCAACTGGGCCGCACGTAGTGGCAGCTTGCCGGCAAGCCCAAGGATAGTGATCAAAAACGATGCTTTGGACATAGCCATAAATCGGAGGACAATCAACTGAAAAAAGAATGAACGGAAGCTACCACCATCCGGCTTGTGCGGCAAGGCTCGTTGGCCTTTGAGGCTCGTCATTTGCCCTAAAGCTTTTGAGAGTCCTCCCAGCTTTCGCTGCGATTACCGGTTTCCCAGCCAATCCTCAGGTAAAAGCGCCGGATACGACGGCCAATGTATCGCTTTCGCCAAGCGGAGAGGGTTGCCAGTTTGTCGGGGATGGCGGGGGCGCCGAGCCCGTCAACCAGGAACAGCTCCGGTTGTCCGCACCTGTCGGCGATCACCAGGTTGTGGGGCAGCAGGTTCCGGGTGAGGATTCCGGTTTCGAGTAACCAGTTGCAGAAGCGGCCTGCGGCGTCCCGAATCGGTTGATCAAACCCCCGGTGTTTCAGGTAGTGTTCGAGCGTTTCGCCCGGTAGGCCGTGGTCATCGATGAGGAGCTCGCTCATGTTTGCCTGGCCGATTGAGGTTTCCACCGCGCCGTGAAATTGCGGCAGGTGTGCCCAGACCAATTCGTTGTGGCCATCTTTGATCAGTGCCCGGATGGCCTGCTGTTGATGCGCCCGGAGTTCCTGGCGGTTGTCATCAATCCTCGCTCTGCCGAGCATTTTCTTTGGCCAGGCCTGGCGCTGGAACCGAACTTCGATGTTTTCAGGCCGCAGTACTTTGAGACACAATGCCGGATCATCCGGATGCCGGTAGCAGTGTCGGTTGTAGCCAGAGGCGAATGGCTCAATGCCTGACAGGTCAATCATGGATCGTATCCGAATCTCGTTTTATTGCCTTGTGCAACGGAAGCCTCGGGAAGCCACGTGTATGAACGGTTGTATTGCCTACGGTGATTGTAATACCGAGGGCCTGAAAGACTATCATGAACCGGTCTGGCCGCAGATCGTTGCGAAGCAATTGGGTCTTTCGCTCACCAATTGTGGTCATACCATGAGCACAACCCGTGAGCTGCTTCAGTATGCTGAGGCCTTCCCGCCCAGGAACTATCAATTGGCGTTTATTCAGTACGGGCTCGTTGATTCCTGGCTCACCTTTCGTGGTGCGCCCTATGTGCTTTATTACCCGGACAGCCCCCGCAGGAAGCTTGCCCGAAAGCTCGTCAAAAAGCTGAAGAAATGGGCCCGGCGTCTCCACCTGCAGGATCGTTGGGGCGCGGTGGAGCAGGTGCCGCTGGATGAGTATCTGGGCAATATTGAGCGTGTGTTGCGCTCGGCCCCCGACACCCTGTTCGCGTTGGTGTCCACGCCGCCGAACCTCGACGAGCCCCGGAACCCGCGCATTGAGCGCTACAATGAGGGCCTGCGAGAGTTAGCCATACGAGAGCCAAATGCATTTTTTGCCGATGCCTACCACCCATTATGGCAGCGGAAAGCCGAGTCCTTGATGGCAGACGGAACCCACCTTACCGAAACAGGGCATCGACTCCTGGCGGATACGGTGATCAGCGCGCTGTCGACATACTGGCCAACAGGTCCCGATAAAAAGCCTCAGTCTTCGATACCATCGCCTCAAGGCTGAGTTGCTCCCGGGCCCACAGGAAACTGCCGTTTTGGGAATCTCTCATAACCATCGGGCTGCGGAGATTGGTGCGAACCAGTGTGGCGATATCCTCAACGCGGTCAGACGCGGCAATACTCTGTTCTGGCAGAAATTCCCCCACTCCGCTGACTGGCGTTGACAGTACCGGGCAACCCGCCATCAGCGCTTCCACCATGATATAAGGAAAACCTTCGCGGCTGGAGCTGATGATGCAGGCGGTGGCGGCTTGGAGCCAGGGCTTCATATGGAGCTCATGGCCTGGAAGCAGTACGTGGTCTGAGACGTCCAGCTCCTGAATCAGGGTACCTAGTTGAGCACGCTGGCTACCATCACCCAGGATAACCAGACTGCCACCGCAGTCGGCCCTGGCCCAGGCGCGAATCAGCCGGTCGAACTGTTTGACTGGTTCCAGACGGCCTGCGGCTAACAGGAGAGGGCGATCTGCAGGAATTTCGAAGGTCGGGGCCTCCGTCTTTTCTTCGCCGGAGGTGTCCACAGGCGGTAAGCCATTGTGGATCAGCCGAGCATTGGCGTGGGCAATGGTGTCGGTAATATCACGGCTGACACCAATCACGCCATCCAGCCGCTCAAACCCCTTATGGGAGCGCTTGGTGCCATGAAGCGTGCCCACTGTTGCACTGTTCAGATGACGGGCTGAACTGATCAGGTTTGCGGCCTTGTTACCCTGGGCATGAACGATGTCCGGGTGGATGGAGCGAAGCAGTCGCCGCAGGCGGTAGTGCAGCCATGGGTTGCGTCGGCCGAGCTGAACGGGCAGTGGATGGAAACAAACCGGCGAGGCGAAGCGTTCGCTGTAGTGGCTGTGTGCCAGAACGTGAACGGTGTGGCCTCTTGTCGAGAGGGCGTTCGCGAGGTCGGCTGTGTGCGTTTCCATACCGCCCCAGCCCGTGCCGGGCGTGGCGATAATCAGCGCGATTGTCAGCGGGCCTTGCGCATTCATTGGTGCGCAGGCCTCCGCGCAAGAAGGTTCTCATAGACCTTCAGCGTGGTTTCGGTCTGTGCTTCCAGTTGGAATCGCCACGGTATCTCTATCT
Organism: Marinobacter salarius; assembly: GCA_000831005.1. Lineage (GTDB taxonomy): Bacteria > Pseudomonadota > Gammaproteobacteria > Pseudomonadales > Oleiphilaceae > Marinobacter > Marinobacter salarius. Next base: position 4,369,446 of record CP007152.1, read on the forward strand.
CAGGTCGGGGATTGTCGAGGAGGGCGAGCGCGGTCTGGGCAAACGCTTCTATATTGTCTGGCGGTACCAGTCCGTCGGAGAAACAGGCGCGCAGTGTTTCGGCTGCGCCACCTCGGTCAAAGGCGGCCACCGGTGTGCCGGAGGCCAGGGCTTCGGTAACGGTGCGGCCGAAAGGTTCTGGTTTCGTGGACATGTGGCAGACCACGTCCGCCAGAAGGTAGAGGGTGGTCATATCGTTGCGCTGGCCGAGGAAGCTCACCTTGTCGGTCAGGTTCAGGCGGGCACGTTCCTTTTCCAGCTCTTCCAGAAACTGCTCCTTGCCAGGTTCAGCGCCGCCGACAATGATGCCGTGGCAGTCCGGTCGTTTTTGCACCAGCTGCGCCATCATGGCCAGAAAGTCCAGTTGGCCTTTCCAGCGGGAAATGCGCCCGGGCATCATGATGATCTTTTTCTGGGCCAATTGTGGGTACTGTCGGAACCAGCGGTCCAGCCATTGTGGGCTGAGCTCCCGTTGTCGAAAAGCACTCACGTCCACGCCCCGTTGGATGACGGTCAGTTTTTCTTCCGGCACCGGGTATTTGTTCAGCACATAATCCCGAACACAACCGGACACGGCGATGATGTGATCAGCCGGGTCATGATGGCGCTGTAGGGGGTCACGGAATACATGCCGTGAAAGGTTGAGACAACGGCCGGGCGCTGGTTGGCTGGAATGGTCTTCAGAGCCAGGAAGATGATCCAGGCGGGCATACGGGAGCGCACGTGCACGATGTCCGGTTTCAGCTCCAGCAGCAGCTTGCGCATGGGGAGGATTTGCCCGAACGACGCCGGGTTCTTCCGGTGTATTGGCATGAAAATGTGTTCCGAGCCTTGCCCACGAAGCTGCTCCGCCATGGGCCCGCCTTTCGAAACCACATAGGACTCGTGCCCACGTTTCACCAGGTCGGCGGCGAACTCCACGGTGCCTCGTTCCACCCCGCCACTGTATAGCGCGGGTAACGCCTGCAGAATCCTCAACGTTTGCCTCCCCTTAAAAAGTGTTCAATCAGCCACCTTGCGGCCCTATCAGCCTCCCAAAGCTCCTGCGATCCGCGCAATTTTCCAGCCATAACCGAGGCATGGTCACTCCAGTGCGCGACGTACCCTTTCTCTACCAGGCTGGCCATGCCCCGGGCGACCCGGCTGTTATTCTTGGGCGCGAGCTCAAACAGACCCGTAGGCACGCCGGAGGTGGCAGCTTCGCAGGCCATGGAGGCGCTGTCTGGTGTGACCCACACCGCGCGGGAGGCGGCGAGTTGATGGGGAAGCCAGCTGGCGTGCGTTCGCCTGGGATCCACGACCGTGACCTTCGGGCCTGCCAGGTCGTTCAGTCGCATCAACAGGTTTTCGGGCGTACGGCGAGAGCCGCTGATCGTCCAGCGCCATTCCGGGTAGCGACCCATTAGCTGGGATAACTGTCCGAGAATAACGTCGTCCTCCCAGTCGAAATGGGGTGAGGGGCCGCCAATGAGAACAAGGCCTTCGGGTTTGTCGGTAATTCTGGCCAGGGGCGTGATCGCGTTTATGACACCTTCGGTGGCAAGGACATGTCTGGCTGGGGCGACCTTATCGTGTTCCGGGATGATGGCCGCGTCGATCCAGTTAAGGGGGAAGCCCGGTTTCATTAAAACCACCGTTTTTACCTTCCGGAGCCGGCGCAGGGATAGCAACAGGCGATGGGTACCGCTGCCGGCTGCGATAATCAGGTTTGGCGTTCCCAGGGTTTTATCCATGGCTGGGGCAACTCCAAGCAGCGCCCGCCACAAGGGCATGGGTGCTTCGGTCGCATCAATCTCACTCACGCTGGCGCCAGCCAGCACCCGAAGCCGGTTGCCCAACCCTTTCAACTGGTTGCGATGGCCGGGCTTGTTATCGGTCAGTAGCCAGACAACCGGGGCGGGTGAACCCGTGTGGGAGCGCATTCAGTTTGCGTCCTTGCTGTACAGGTTAGGATCTTCCCTGGAAGGACGGGTCTTGAAGCGGCGATGCATCCAGAGGTACTGGTCCGGGTGTTTGCGGATTTCGTTTTCGATGGTCTTGTTCACCAAGGTGGCGTCCGCCATGTCGTCTCCGGAAGGAAAGTTCTCCAGTGGAGGATGGAAGTAGATATCGTACCCTGGAGCGTGTTCCCGTCGGAAATGGCTGAACGGCACCACGGCACAGCCGCTACGGTCGGCAATGCGTGAGGTGGCGGTGATGGACCCCGCAGGCACGCCGAAAAATGGGGCAAAAACGATGCCTTTGCGGCCGTAGTCCTGATCCGTGGCGTACCAGACGATACGGTTGTTTTTGAGCTGTTTGAGCAGGCCGCGCAGGTTCCGGCTGTCCAGTGCCACCCCATAACGACACTCCCTTGCGCGGGTCATCACCGCGTTCATCAATGGGTTGTTATGGTCGCGCTGCATCACGTCGGCCTCAATGTATTCGGTGACCAGGGCGCCCCCCAAATCAAGGGTGCTGTAGTGACCGCCCAGCAACAGGATGCCCTTGCCTCTGGCAAGGGCAGCGTCGACATGTTCAAGGCCGTGGACATGGGTAATGGGCATGAAGCTGGTGGGATTGCGGAACCAGGCCAACCCAAGCTCCATGACACCGATGCCGTTGGCGCGGAAAGACGCCTCCACCAGTGCCTGCTTGTCCGTTTCAGATAACTCCGGAAAGCAAAGGCGTATGTTCACCTCGGTGATATGCTTGCGACGGTGGGCAATGCGATAGGCTATGTCACCAACCCGTTTGCCCAGCCACCATTGTAACTTCAGTGGCAATTGGGCACCCAGCCACATGGCGGCGACCCCGATCCAGGTTGGCCACCAGCGCGGATGAAGGTAGCTGGTATAGCGGGTGTCGCGAGTTCTCTGTTTAGCGGTCTTCACTCGTGTCAGTCCCTGATGATTTTTAACGGTAAGAACCGGAGTTTAGCAGGGCCATTATCTCCGGCTAAAGCCGCAATATCCGCAAGTTGCGGAAAATCATGAATTCCAGGTCGCAGACGCCGGCCACCGCTTTATGTAGAATGACCGCCGCATCGACCCGGCCGGAGTTACCATGCTTCATTTTTTCTACTCCCTTTTTTTCCGCATCGCGCTGCCGTTTGTGTTGCTGCGGTTGTGGTGGATCGGGCGTACCAATCCTGAAGCGTTCGTGCGCTGGCAGGAGCGCCTGGGGTACGTGGAGGCCTTCGATGAGCCGGTCATATGGGTTCATGCCGTATCGGTGGGTGAAACCATTGCCGCAGCCCCCCTGGTGAAAGCCTTGCTGAGGCGTAATCCTGATATCCCCATATTGATGACCGCGATGACACCGACCGGCTCGGCCCGAGCCAGGGCTTTGTTCGGTGACCGGGTCCACTATGCTTTCTCACCTTATGACACACCCGGTGCGGTGCGCCGTTTTGTTGGCCGCGTAAGGCCCCGGGCGCTTGTGATTATGGAAACTGAGCTTTGGCCCAATATGATTGCTCTTAGCCGCCAACGCGAGGTGCCCATTTTTCTCATTAATGCGCGCCTTTCCAGCCGTTCCGCGCGGGGATATGAGCGGGTGGCGTCACTGGTTCGCCCGCTGCTCCGCAGTATTAGCTGGATAGCCGCGCAAGCAGAGGAAGACGCTGGCCGGTTCCTGCGTATTGGGGCCACGCCGGAGTCGGTGTCGGTGACCGGCAGTATCAAGTTTGATGTTGAGGTCTCGGACGAAGTGCGCGCCGAATCTTCGGGGCTGAGGGCGGCGCTGGGCGCTGACCGTCCGGTTTGGATCGCAGCCAGTACCCACGACGGTGAGGATCGCCAGATATTGGAAGCTCACCAACAAATCCTCGAGCATTTCCCGAACGCATTGCTGATGATTGTGCCGCGGCATCCAGAGCGTTTTGATGATGTGGCCAGGCTCATTGACGCCATGGGGCTCTCTCTTGTCCGTCGGTCCCAGTCAGGAAGTGACGGGGGCGGAAAGGTGGGGAGCGAGGTGTATCTTGGTGACACTATGGGTGAATTGTTAATGCTGTACGGCGCCTCCGATGTGGCCTTTGTGGGCGGTTCGCTGATTGAGCGCGGCGGCCACAACCCGCTGGAGCCAGCCGCTTGGGGAATACCTGTTGTTTCCGGGCCGCACATATTCAATTTCGAAACCATTTACGACCGCCTTGATTCAGGGCAGGGGCTGTTTATTACGGATTCGGCGGAGTCTCTTGCCCAGTGCGTCGTTCATCTCTTTTCGGATAAATCTTCTGCTCAAAAGGCGGGGCACAACGCGCTGGCGGTTGTGAATGCCAACCGTGGTGCGCTCGAAAAAGTGGTCGATGGGATTGTTAAGCGGGTCTAAGGTGTGATGCCGGCGTTTTGTTATTGGCCGGGGCATGGTGCCCCGGCCTGGTTTGCATCAGTTTACTGAGAGGGGTTGTCGATGGTTTCCTGTTCGTTAGCCATGGCTTCAATCCCCGGCGCTGATGCGCTCAGCCAATTGTTCAGGTCAACCAGATCCTGAGGGCTTAGGGTGCCAGCTGCCTGTTTCAGGTTCAGGGTGTTAATCACGTAGTCGTAACGGGCATTGGCGAAGTCACGCAGTGCCACGTAATAGTTCCGTTCCGCATCCAGCACTTCCACGATGTTCCGTGTACCCACTTCGTAACCGGCACGGGTGGCATCCAATGCACTGCGGCGGGAAATGATGGTCTGTTCAAGTGCATTGGCGGCCTCAATGTTGTTGTCAATGGTCAGGAACAGGCTGCGCGTGTTTACACGTACATCGCGGCGCGCTGTATTCAGGTCATGTTCGGCAGCCGTCACCAGCGAGCGCTGTTGACGCACGCTAGCTTCGTTCCTCCTCCTGTATATAGAGGAATATTGAGGGACAGGCCAATGACGCCCTCAGTGCCTTCTTGCGTTGTTGATAAGGCGTTGTCGAGACGAGTTTCACGATAGGAGGCGGTAAGCTCAAGCGTTGGCAAATGGCCTGACTTGGCCGCTTTCAGGTCGGACTGACTTGCGTTAAGCTGGAAAAGGGTCGTTTGAAGAGACCAGTTGTTTTTGAGGGCTCTTGACTCCCAGGATGCTGGGTTTGCCGGTTCAGGGCGCCTAAGAGGGAAGTTCTGCCGAAGGTTTTCCAGAGCGGTAGGGTAATCGCCGGTTAGTCGCGCCAGTTGTTCTTTTGCAATGTTCAGTTGATTTTCAGCAGCGATGCGTTGGCTTCTGGCATCGTCATAGCTGGCCCGCGCTTCGTATACTTCGGTTATGGCGATAAGGCCCACTTCAAAGCGTTCCTGGGCCTGATCATATTGGCGCTGAATGGCAGCTTCAGTTGCTCTCGCGGTGGTAACTGTATCCTGAGCCCGCAAAACATTGAAATAGGCGGTTGCTGCATCGAGAATCAGTTGTTGTTGGGACAGGTTGTATTGGGCTTCAGCAGCCTTTGTTTGGAATTGGCTGGCTTCGTATGTAAACCAGTCGCTGGCCTGGAATATAGGTTGGCTCAACTCAACGCCGTAACGATAAGCCTTGTAGCTGTCACCCGAAAAAAACTGTCGCGCCAACTCATCGTTCCCTGAGCCGCTGAATGCGTTATGGGGCTCAAAATCTGTGTGGTTTACTGACCCTGTTGCCGTGATTTGCGGCAGCAGGGAGCTTTTACTGACGTCAACGGCAGCTTGCTGCGCCTGGAACTGAGCCTGAGCCGATGCAATGCCGGAATCATAGGAGAGTGCTTTCTCGTACGTCTCAACCAGATCCATGGATAGTGCAGGCTGGGCTGCGAGCAGTCCAATCAGCCCGGAAAGCAGTCGTTTCTTCATGATGTCTCCTGTTAGTGAATCACCCGGCGTGTTGGAATACCTGGCCACATATGTTCAGATAACCATTGAGCGTTTCAGGCTCGCCATTATGGACAATAATCGGCCTGAGCTCTACACTTGCAGTCGGCACTGATTGTAAGTGTCAATTACATTGATTTCGCGTCTTGACGGGGTGCTGGCGTCAGAACATCTGACCGCCGGCTGAGATTGCCATGCAGAACCCGCAACCTGATCCGGATAATACCGGCGTAGGGATTTGAGACAATATGCTGCAACGACACAGAACCGTTCTGTGATCACTGCCCGTCATGCGCGACCCGTATACCTAATCAACCCGGGGACGCACTATGACAACAATACCTTCCTATCTTAGCGATTCAGCAAAAGTCGATTCTGCAGCCATCAAGCCGCTGCCCCAGTCCCGAAAAATCTACGTACAGGGTAGCCGACCTGATATTCGGGTGCCCATGAGGGAAATTACTGTGGGCGACACGCCGACCGACATGGGTGGCGAGAAAAATGCGCCCGTCGCCGTTTATGACACCTCCGGTCCGTACAGCGACCCTGAAGCCACTATTGATCTGCGTAAGGGACTCAAGCCCATCCGTTCCGCCTGGATTGAGGAGCGCGGAGATGTAGAGCAGCTATCCGATTACACCTCTGAATTCACGCGTCGCCGGATGAAAGACCCTCTGCTGGACCCACTCCGTTTTATGGATGAGCGCAAGCCGCTGAGGGCCAAGCCCGGCAAGAACGTCAGCCAGATGCATTATGCCCGCCAGGGGATCATCACTCCTGAGATGGAATTTGTGGCCATCCGCGAGAACATGAAGCTGCAGGAAGCGCGAGAGCAGGGTCTACTGAAGGATCAGCACCCGGGCCAGTCCTTCGGCGCGTCCCTGCCGCAAGAAATTACGCCGGAATTTGTCAGGGACGAAGTTGCCCGCGGCCGGGCGATTATTCCCAACAATATCAATCACCCGGAAACCGAACCGATGATCATCGGTCGCAACTTCCTGGTAAAAATCAACGGCAACATCGGCAACTCGGCGGTCAGTTCTTCCATCGAGGAAGAGGTCGAGAAGCTCACCTGGGGCACTCGCTGGGGTTCCGACACCATCATGGATCTGTCTACCGGCAAGAATATCCATGAAACCCGTGAATGGATTATCCGCAACTCGCCGGTTCCCATCGGCACCGTGCCCATCTATCAGGCATTGGAAAAAGTCGGCGGCGCTGCCGAAGACCTGACCTGGGAGATTTTCCGTGACACGCTGATTGAACAAGCAGAGCAGGGCGTCGACTACTTCACCATCCACGCTGGCGTGCGCCTGCATCATGTGCCTATGACGGCCAAGCGTACCACCGGCATTGTGTCCCGTGGCGGCTCCATCATGGCCAAGTGGTGTTTGGCCCACCACAAGGAAAGCTTCCTGTACGAGCACTTCGAAGACATCTGCGAAATTATGAAAGCCTACGACGTGGCCTTCAGTCTCGGCGACGGCCTGCGTCCCGGCTCCATTGCCGATGCCAACGACGAAGCCCAGTTCGGCGAGCTCGAAACCCTGGGTGAGCTCACCAAGATTGCCTGGAAGCACGATGTTCAGGTAATGATCGAAGGGCCGGGCCATGTGCCCATGCAGCTGATCAAGGAAAACATGGACAAGCAGCTGGAATGCTGTGATGAGGCACCGTTTTACACACTCGGGCCACTGACCACGGACATTGCCCCTGGCTACGACCACATTACGTCCGGTATCGGCGCGGCAATGATCGGCTGGTACGGCTGCGCCATGCTTTGCTACGTTACCCCGAAGGAGCATCTGGGCCTGCCCAACAAGGACGATGTAAAGACCGGCATCATTACCTACAAAATCGCAGCTCATGCCGCTGATCTGGCAAAAGGCCACCCCGGTGCCCAGATCCGCGACAACGCGCTGTCCAAAGCCCGCTTCGAGTTCCGCTGGGAAGATCAGTTCAACCTCGGCCTCGACCCGGACACCGCTCGTGCCTTCCACGACGAAACCCTGCCCAAGGACTCCGCGAAGGTGGCTCACTTCTGCTCCATGTGTGGCCCGAAGTTCTGTTCCATGCAGATTTCCCAGGAAGTTCGGGAGTATGCCAAGGAGAATGGCCTAGACGAGGTGTCTGCGGTGGATGCCGGCATGAAGGAGAAATCCCGGGAGTTTGTGGAGGCTGGGTCCAAGCTTTATGACAAGGTTTGACCTTTTGTAAGACTGCTTGGTTCGGAGTGTGAGCCAGGGTGGTGGCCCCGTTCAGAAAACGACTCGAGACGTCCCTGTGCGTCTCGGGCTCCGCCATCCCTGGCGGAGCTCAAGCGCCCCAGGGACGGGCTTGAGCGTGTTTTGGAAAAGGGGTTCCCAATAGCTGCCTCCCCGTGATTTAAGGCTGGGGCCCAAGCTTGCAGTAGCCCTGTAAATCCGGCTATCGTTCAGAATCGTTCTCAAAAACGGATCTGAACTCTTGTAATGACCGAACCGTTCCAGTTTAAAGACCGCGATGTAAAAATCGAAAAACGCGAAACCGTGTTCCATGGCTTCTTCCGCATGGACAAGCTCTGGCTGACGCACCCGCGCTTTGACGGCGGGCAAATGCCAACATTCACCCGCGAACTCTTCATCCGCGGCGACGCCACCTGCGTATTACCTTACGATCCCGATCGTGACGAAGTTGTTCTTCTCGAACAATTCCGCCTCGGCGCTTTAGGTCGGAAGCAGTCTCCCTGGTTACTGGAACTCGTGGCTGGCATGAACGAGGAGGGTGAGTCGCCCGAAGATGTTGCCCAGCGAGAAGGCCAGGAAGAAGCCGGCCTGACGTTCAAACCGCTGGACAAAATCTGCGACTATCTTGTGTCTCCCGGCGGGAGCACAGAGCTGATCCACCTATACTGCGGTCGCATCAGCACCAAATCCGCCGGCGGTTTGTTTGGCATGGAGCATGAACACGAAGATATCCGTGCTCATGTATTCAGCGCCGACGAAGCCATCGCAATGATTTATGATGGACGTATCAATAACGCTGCCGCGATCATCGCGCTGCAGTGGTTGCAGTTGAATCGCCCGCGTTTGCGGGAAGGTTGGAGCTGATATGACAGAGTGGGTAATGAAACCCCGGCGTTATGTACCGGATCTAAGACGTTTCGGCGCGCTGTGTGATGGTAATTACATGCGGCTTCACCGCCTGCGGAGCTTGAAGCCAAGGGCCGCCCCATTTGTGAATTCGAGCTTCATCGTGAGGACCAGTACCTGGGCCGTGTTCGCATCGAAGTGCTGCAAACCACAAAGTTTACGGAAACCCTGCTGCTTGAACAGGTGCACAACTCCGGGCGCTGGCTGAATAATCCCCAGTTGACGGTTCGGGTCTATCACGATGCAACTATGGCCGAGGTTATCAGTTGTTACCGCGATCGACAGATTGCGCCGGTGAACGACTACCCGAACCGCTTCATGCACCACCCTGACGAGAAAGTTCAGGTCAACAGTTTCCTGGCCGACTGGCTGGATTACTGCCTGCGTTTCGGCCACTTGCCGATGGAACATGCCGCCTGGTCCGCCGGAGAGGGCGTGGACTAAGGTTGTATGTCTGCTCTGCATCCAATGGCATAGAGTGCTCGTAGACTGTGCGAGAGTTGTCAAAACCGGCAGTTGCCTGGGAAAGCCTGAGCAGAATGTGATGAATATTCTGGATGCAGGCGGAAAAACTCAATAACCTGCCAGTAGGTCTGCTTCACCGGTGTGTGTTGCGCAAACGCAAGAACCACGAGTGCCATGACAGAGAACGACAACCAGCGTGCCCTCCGGGTGCTACAACTGACTGACCCGCACCTGATGGCCGATCCGGCGGGTGGGCTGCTGGGTGTCAATACGAGGGACAGCCTGGATGCCGTGATTGCTCAGGTTTTCCGGGACCATGGCCAGCCGGACCTTATCCTCGCCACGGGTGATATTGCCCAGGATGCAAGCGAAGAAGCCTACCGCCTGTTTGGCGACAAGTTGGAGGTCTTTCAGTGTGACACGGCCTGGATGGCCGGCAATCATGACGATTCGCCACTGCTATCCCGTATCGCCGCCGAGCGAGGAGCCAATCAGCACCATATTATCCAGGGTGGGTGGCAGTTTGTGCTGCTGGACACCTCGGTTCCCGGGAAGGTGTTCGGTGAGCTTTCGGAGCCTGAGCTGGCGTTCCTGGAGAAGACCCTGAGTGAGAATCCCGACCTGCCAGCACTGGTCGCTCTTCACCACCATCCGGTTGAAATCGATACCCGCTGGATGTCACCGATCGGGCTTCGCAATCGTGACGCGTTCTGGCAGGTGATCGATCGTTTCCCGCAGGTAAAAATCGTCCTCTGGGGCCATATTCATCAGGAACTGGATCAAACCCGCAAGAGTGCGCGCCTGCTGGCGACGCCGTCGACCTGCATACAGTTTACAGCCGGCTCCGTGGAGTTTTCGGTGGAGGATAAGGCGCCGGGCTATCGGTGGTTCGAATTGCAGCCGTCGGGTGAGTTTTCCACCGAAGTCAGTCGCGCGACCGATTTCGTGTTCGAACTGGATAGCAACAGCACCGGATACTAGCCGGTTACGGATCGGCAGGCAGCCTGTTAATGGTCGCCTTATTGCGTATATAATTCAGGCTTCGCTCAGGACGAGCAAGAGATATTCACTTCTTCAAGGATCGAAGACATGCCCCAGGCAACCGGACTGCAGTTCACGGCCACCCTTGGCCAACTCCCCAAAGACCTGTTCGTGGTCGCCCGTTTCGAGCTGACCGAGCACCTTTCCAGGCTGTGCCATTGCAAGCTGGAACTGGCCAGTACCTCGCCCGATATTGCCCCCGAAGACGTGCTGGAACAGCCCGTGGAACTGGTGATGTGGCAGGATGGCGTTGGTTGAACCGGTACGGCTCGATTTCCTTGAAGCCAAAAGCTTGGTACAACCGCAAGGCCTTATCAAGCTCACGAACGCTGTCGAGTCGCACTGAACCATAACCCATTTCCTTCGCCTGACAGAGCAAAGCTTCAGTCAGAGCTTTACCGATACCCATGCCATGGTAGTCTGGCAAAACATACATCCGCTTCATCTCAGCAACTCCGGGCTCGAACTCTCTGAGGCCGACAGCACCAACATGCACTCCCTCAAAAGAGCTCAGCAATAGCGCACCTTTGGGTGGACCGTACATTATTGGCAGCGATGCCAACTCACTGGAAAAGCCCTGAAACTCCAAATCCAGCCCTAGAAATTCTGCATATGCACGAATCAACTACCACCCAAATCAAACTGTTCGGCGGTCTCAGCCACCTCAATACTTACGGACATCCTTATCTCCTAACGCTGGCTTTTGCGACGGTTTTGTTAGTCACGCCACGGTTTGAGCATGACCTCTAACTGAATCATACAAGATGATGACTGAGAGCCAGGTGGCCGCTGGCGCGGCCCCAAAAAGACTATTGCTTATTGATCCCAAGAAGGATCATATGGGTTATGCGCTTCTTCAGGCTGCAACAAGCCTCTTCACGTTGAGCTCTTTGCGATGTTGTTCGGCGTGCCAGAGTTCATATTGGGACTGCTGATTCAACCAGCTTTCTGCCGAAGTATCGAAAGCAATAGAGAGCCGGATCGCCATTTCAGGACTGATACCAGCTTTGCCATTCAACACGGCACTTAGCGTTTTGCGGCTAACACCCAATGCTTTAGCCGCCGCCGTGACAGAGAGGCCAAGGGGCTCAAGACAAAGCTCTCGCAGTACTTCACCCGGGTGCCAGAGAGTTCGTGCAAACGAAGGCCGGGTAAGTCCATATCTTTGGCATTCGCCGCTGCATCGCCTCAACTATTTTCCTACCAACACCTTTACCGTGTTGATCTGGGTGCACGAGTAGCTGATGGTAATACACTACCAAGCTACCGTCTGAAATTGGGTTACCGAGGCTAATGAGCTCGCCATTAATCCTCGTGGTTACCACTCTCTACCACGCTCAGAAGGTGCAAACTAACGATTGCAAGCGCGGCTACAGCGACATTCGTTGACACAGGTTGAAGGCTGCCCCAAGCAGCATGGGCTGCATCAGAGCCACAAATGCCAGCAAGCCGATCATTGCAATCAATGTAACGACTATCGGCCATCGCTGGCGCCAAAATATCAAGACAACAGCCGACATGGTGATCTCTAGTACGCCACCGATAGTTGCCAACTGCAACGCACCAGCCGGTGAAAAGCCCGCTGCCATCCCCATAGCCAGTTCATCCTCATGCGGATAGAGCAGTTTCGGAATCAAGCCATGATAGAACCAAATAAAGGCGATAGCGCCACGGCAGACTGCATAGCTAAAAAATGGGCTACTCGCCCAGGAACCTCGAATCATGATCTTTATCCGGAATCATACAAACTTCATAGCGACCGAAAAGCTTGTAACGATTTAGTGCGATGCGGTCGTAAAGCCAGTCCCGAATGACTGAGGGGACAACCCAGCCAATACAGAAAAGTGGCCACGGCATGGTAACCGAAGCATTACTCTGAAAAACGCTGAGGACTTCGTGTATATGTTGGGCCCTTCAGCAAGCAGCATGGTTTCGTATGAATCCGTTGGGAAACCATGCGATTCCAGAATGGCCTGGCCTTCAGGTGACTGAACAGTCGCCAACTTGAATCGACGCTTTCTATCAAACCTGACGAGGAACCGCGCCCACGCGGAACACAATCGGCACACTCCGTCGAACAGGACCACTCGATCCTCGGGGGCAATATCTGGTTTATATTGCGATTGTTGTTTCATAATTAAGGTAACGAACGCCACCACCGGTGACAAAATCAGAGCAAAGCGGAGGTTATAACATTCGGTGCATGACCTGGTTACGCCTCACTTCGGTCAGTGAAGCTGATTAAAAACTTCCGGGTGTTGCTCAGCAATGCGCAAAAGAGCAACCGCTGGGCCTTGTGGCTCCCTGCGTCCTTGCTCCCAATCCTGAAGAGTTCGCACGCTCACTCCCATAAGACCTGCAAACGCTGATTGCGACATATTCAACTTCAGCCTAATCACTTTGGGCGGTGAGGGCTCAGAAAGCTCATGTGTTCGTAGAGCCAATTTGCCCTTCTTGAATTGCTTGATTTCATTGATACCGTCAAGAATCTCTGCTCCAAGGTTCCTGTCACCCATTTTTGATTGCCTCCGCTATCTGCTTGAGCGTATGGCCAGGAATGCTGGCGCGCTCTGATTTACTGTACAGCGTGAGCATCCATATCTCGTGGTCAGACTTCTTCCAGTAGTAAATGGCTCTGATACCACCGCTCTTTCCCGAACCCGCTGGTGCTCACCAAACAAAGACCTTCAAAACACAGAGGATCGAGAAAACCACTACCAACCCAAGCCATCCACAAAACCTGGTAACTCCGACCGGAAATCGAGCATTCAATTCCGGGAACAGAATTGCCCCAAAAGAGACCGCCGGGACAAACCCGAAAATCTGGCCCAAATGGGTAGCTGTTATTCCCAGTTTGGGGGGAACGTACAAATAGATCGCCAGGTAAATCACCATGAAGGCCGACGCATAGGCAACCTGCACCTCATAGACATCCTCACGATTCAAGACCAAGTACAGAACGATCAATGCCGAGGCTACCGTAATCTCAATCACTTTCTATAAACCAGTAACGCTGGTGCTCATGAGAGCACTGTTCCCAGAAAAGCCAAACTTCTCATACAACCCTTGAGCATCACGGGTTTGCAACACCATTTGAGTGCCCTCAATGGCCGGATGCGCAACCAAACATTCCATAATCCACTGCCCCAGACCCGCACCGCGAAACTCCGGCTCAACGACAATATCCGCTACCCACGTAAACGTAGCACTGTCGGTGACGGCTCGCCCGAAACCAATCTGTGTGGATCCACGGTAAAGACTGAAGCAAATGGAACCAGCAACCATACTGTCTACGATTTCTCTGGGACGGCGGCTACCCCAATAGGTTGCGGCAAGCAAGCGGTGGACAACATCCAGTTGCACCCGGGATTTGTCGTCGGTAATGAGGTATTCGTTCTTGCGCCACTCCATCGATGGCTACTCCCTGATCTATCACTTGCCCGATAAACAGCAGCGCCATAGGTTCCAAGTCTGATGGCAACTGCAATGCTTCCTTTACCTTTGTTTGCATCATCAAACCCTGCCACCAGAACACGACCAACGCCGAGAGCCGCTCTCTAAAGATGGCCGCCTCTTTCAACCACGGTTGGTACCAGTGAACTGAATGATGTTGCTTGGAAACTTCATTGACTCAACCTCCTCGGAAAACTCGTTCGCCACTTTCAGAATGGTTTTACTGACATAAGCATACTGCTTCGAAAATGGAGGCCAGTAATCACCGAGCCCCAGTGCATCGTTAATGACCAATACTTGCCCTTCGCAATCGGGGCCAGCACCAATACCGATAGTGGGAATAGACAAAGCCTCGGTGATTTCACCTGCTAGCGAATAAGGAATATGTTCGAGCACCACCATGAATGCACCCGCATTCTCAATTGCTTGCGCTTCATTCATGATTCTCTTCGCTTCCTCGCCGGACTGGCCGACTTGCTTGAAGTTTTTGGCTGTCTGGGGAAGCAAGCCCGTATGCCCTACCACAGGAATATTGCGCTTCACCAAGTGCTGGATGACCTCGATATTGGGGCCTTCCAGTTTCACGCTGTCTGCGCCCGCCTGGATAAGCCGCTGAGCGTTGGTGAATGCTGTTTCCGGATCTATATCTGTACCGTAAGGCAGGTCACCTATTATGTGGGTTTTTCTCGCACCACGACGCACAGCACCTATATGATATTCCATGTGCTCTATGGTGACATCCCGGGTGCTATCAAAGCCCATTTCAACCATTCCAACAGTGTCACCAACTAGAATCACTGGGACCTTAGCTTCTTCGATGCTGCGGGCAACCGGCAGGTATAGGCGGTCAGCATGGGGATGGGCTTGGAGCCCTTCATTGCGACAAAATCCTGCGGATTCATCTTCATACTTTTCTCCTCCTGTAGTTGCCGATACGTTAACGCAAAGTGCACCGATGGCCTTTACAAAGCGAAGCGGCGTATAGGCCACCCGAGTGACGCGTATGGTCATACAGTTTTTGACAACCGAGATTCGATGTAAGAGTCCATAGGCTCGGGAAGCAATTCATCATTTATTCGTATAACTGCTCTAAGCAGATATTCTCGAATCGCAGATCGAGGTCGTTTGTCCCCAGCACATTCCATAGCTTCATGGAGGTCTGATAATATCCGCCCCAGCCTATTGCACTTTTCTTGATCAGCGTCTCGATCGAAAATTACATCGTCAATTACCCAATGGTTCTCAACCGGGTTTCCTTCTGCGCATGGGCATTTTTCGACTCGCGGCCCCTGATACATTTGATTTCCTGGCCAAATAAAGCGCTCATCCTGATAGGTTATCCCAAGCCCATAGTTTTCGGTTATTGGGTAGTCATCATGATCAGGATTTTCACACTCACAATGTCTAGTGACTACATAAAACCCATACGACTTTGCCCGAGACAAATACTTCCGATACAGTTCCTCAAGATCACTGTTAGTCACCCAGTTTGGCGTGGTTTGATCCCAAAATAAGCTCTCATCAGAGTTTTGAACTCCCGTAATGACCCCGAGGATATCAGCTCGCAAAGATGCATAAAACTTGAACAGACTCATGCTCTTGCCCTCAAAACTTATAACGCCATGCGCAGCAGAACAAACCGCGTATTGATTTGCCTTGCTAGCAATTTGGTTAATTTCCATTGCCGATTTGCGGACCTACTCCAAAGCTGACTTTTTTAGATTTTTTGGTCAATGCTCTTCGTTTGTAAGCAGCCATACCACCTGACAAAATCATTAAAGTACTAAACACTAAAGTAACCGCACCATAGATACCCTTTACTGATTCTTCAGATTGGAAATAAGCTACGAGAAAACCGACAACCGCAGACCCGATTATTGATGTTGCCAATGACCAAACTTCATAATCTGCTAACACACTTGCATCTACTAGCTTCACCTCAACAGTTTCTGGAACTGATACAGTAATGTTTGATGAATGAGCAAAAGGGTTTTCTGATGCCGGCTGGGAAGAATGTTGCCTTACCAAATCTTCATGCTTATTTTTGTTCTCATTATCAAAAGAGGCCATTAGATTGTCCTCTTATTGATGTTGTCCCACATATCCTTAGGGAGATAACCGTCATACGATCCTGACGACATCACCGGAGTAACAACAAAGTGGACAGTAGATGAGGCTGTGGACGCTATAGAAGTGAGCCCTTCCTTTATCGCTGTTCTATCGACCTCGCCGTTAACTTTAACGACATAGAATGTTGTCAAAGGCCGTGCCCAAGAATAGGGCTTAAGCACATCTCTCATTCTCTCGTTAATAGATGACCAGTTTTCTCCAGAAGCACTGATATCCCATGTAACTGCTATATGCATACTCTTCTCTTAATAGATTCGTATATATTGATTGCTAACAGCGTGCCATACGAACTCGTTTGCAAAACTCCGAGCGTATATCCAGCATTCGCATAACTCCACATACCTTCCCGAATATTGCCCCAAAAACCCAATATAGTTCATAAACTTAAATGGCGCACCCAAGGTACTGGATTCGGCGTTATACGAACGCGTTCGTATAACTCCAGCCCCCATCGGTCAATGCCCGGAATGATCCATCCCATCCCCTTGCATCTTCATCTCCCCATCCAGCGGCACAACCTTCAGTTCAACCTCCATGGTTTCGGCGCCCTCAAAGCTCACCGTCAGCGGTATGCTCTCCCCTTCTTTCAAAGGCGCCTCCAGCTTTTCCAGCATCAGGTGATAGCTGTGGGGTTTCAATTCCACGGTGTCGCCGGCGGGGATGGTCAGTCCGTCTTTCAGCGGGCGCATGGTCATGGTGCCGTCTTTCATCGCGCTTTCGTGAATGGAGACGTTCTTCGCCCTGGGTGTGGTGGCGCTGGTGAAGGTGATGTCTTTATCGCTGTGGTTGGTGATGGCCATGTAGCCAACGCCCACGGGCACACCCGGGGGTGTTGGGCGACTCCAGGGGTGGTCGATGGTGACGTTTTCGTTGGAATAGTCGTGAGCAAGTGCGGGTGTGGCGATCAGGGTGCTGCAGGCGATCAGGGCGCTGGCGGCCAGTTTTTTGAGTGGGTTCACGGTGTTTCTGCCTTTTCAATGGTTGTTTTAGTGGGAATGGTCGTCGGGGCCGTGGCGTTCCGGTTTCAGGAAACGTGTGCCGCCAGAGCGCGAATTCAGTTGCTGGATATTGGTTGGCGCACCGGTTCCATCCAGCTCTACCAAGCCGATACCGGCGTTGTTCCATAGCCGTTCGCCAGCATCACGCCCCTCGGGCAGCCTGGGGCTCACTCGCATGCGCCGGCGCTTGGTAAACCAGTTCAGCGGGGACCAGGGCGCGTACAACCAGCGATTGATCCTATCCAGCCACTCCATAAGGGTGTGGGGGAATTCGTTCTTGAGGCCGCTGCTGGTAATTTGCCAGATTCTGGGCCGTTCCGGCCTGTGCCGCAGTCGAACATCGTAGACGAATGAGTAATGTACGTCACCCGAGAGAATCACGAAGGTTTCCGGTGTGCGGGAGTGGCCGAAGATATTGAGCAGAACGTTGGCAGCACCCCGGTGGGCCATCCAATTTTCAGCGTCCACCACCAAGGGTTTGCCGAAGAAGGTGAACACACTCTGGATGGCTTCAATCAGTTTTACACCAAACATGGGCGCAGGCGACACCACAATGACAGCGTCTTCGCCCATCACATCCTGCTGGAATTCGGTCAGCGCTTCCCAGTCCAGCAGGCCGGAAGGCCGCGCCCGATTGAGCTCGCTTCGCCATCGGCGGGTGCGGGTATCCAGCACCACCACTTTAGGTGACGTCTGCAGGGAGTAGTGCCATTGCTGAAACTGCAGCAGATCATCAATCAGTTGGTCCTGCCCGGCGTGATTAAACACGCCACCCTGCTCTGCGGAGGCGGCCAGTTCCTTGATGGCCGGCATGATGTCATCGAAGACGTCAGGGTTGTTGCCCCAGCCCTGGCACAACAGGTAGGCCACCAGGCATTGCCAACGATGCGCCGGGAAAACGGGTGTTCATAGGTGGTGGTTTCCCAAAGGGCAGACAGGTTCCAGTCGTCGGTCACGTCGTGATCGTCAAAGATCATGTAGGTAGGCAAGTGTGCCAGCGCCCGGGAAGCTTGTGGCAGGCCAGCGACGAAGTCATCGATGGCGGCCTGCTGGTCCTGAAAAACGGCGGCATCCTTGGAAGCCAGCGCAGGCTGGTCCCGTTCGACCAGTTCCCAGCACACAGGCGACCACACCAAGAGGTACATGGCCATCACTTCGCTGAAGGAAATCAGGTGGTTGTGGGCACTGGCAGTGGTGAACACCGGTTTTCGCACACCGCCGAAGAATCGCTCGATCAACGCTTCATTGCTACGCACATCCGGGAGCAGCTTTTCCCTGTGAAAGTAGGTGTCTGCGTTTTCCCGCAGGGTTTTGCTGTCGCTGACCGAACCGCCGGAGAGCGTTTCCTCATACAAACCCAGACGATCGATCAGGTGGTGTATGGCCCGCAGCATGGGGCCAGCCACGTCGTCCGCGTATATCTGGTCGCCGGTCATCAACAACAATGCTGGCCGGTCGGCGATATCGCCTTCGGCTTCCAGTAACGATTGATCCACTCTCACCATACCGTCGGAAGCGGCGGAATGGGGCCGCCGGCAGGAACCATGGGCGATCCGGTCCAATCGCTCCCGGATCACGAAGTCAGGCCGCTCGGCGCCCGGCAGGCACAGGTGTGGCGCCCATTCCCGTATCCATCGCTCGTCGCTCCCGACCGAATCCACGGTGTCGTCCGAAACGCCCAGGTCGTACCCGATGCGGGTGTTTGCCGGCAACGAGTCGTTCAATTCAACGTCGATCAGATAGAGGTAGGCGGAGGCGCCGAATCGCACCCTGGTGACGTCCTTCTCTGTCAGTACCCGGTCCATCCATGGCTCATCCGCATCTTGCAGATACAGGCGCAATCTCAGGGCGAGCGCACAGGAGCCGACCAGCCAGAGCGTAAGCCGGTTGAGAGAGGTATGCCGGAGAACAGGCCCGGCCAACACCGGCGACAGGGGTTTTGAAGATCGCTCATTCATTTAATCCTCCTGACACACTTTGCTGTTTTAGTGGTGTCTACCTGACCTATTTCGGGCCCTTGCGTGCTGCGGAAGGCGCGCCTCAACCAACGTCTGGTGACAACAATGCGAGTCGGTGACAATTTTTCCAAGAACCTGCACAAACTGGGTTACTACTCCGGAAACGCGGTGCGCTCCCTGGTTCCTCGAGCCTACTGGCAATGGCAGTGCGACCTGCTGATGTCGGAATACGAGGCGATGACGGGCGAACGCAGAGCGGCGATTGACGCAAGGGTTGCGTACTACAATCGCCTTTCAAACCCGTTCACGCTACCAGCAACCGCCGAACCCGCCGGCGACTTTACCTTCGCCGGCAAAAGCAGCGCCTACTGCTTCGATTTTCGCAATCTGATCCAGTGTTTCCCTCGGAACCGAAAAGTGGACTACCAGTTCGGTGATGTAACCGAAATCCCGAACGAACCCCGTTTCGTGAAAAGCCGCCCGGTACGTCGTGATGCCTCCAACCGTAACTCAGTATTGCTCAAACTCAACTCGGTTCGGCATTACCAGTTTGTAGAGGACCCGACACCTTTCCGCCAAAAGAAGCCCCTGGCGGTGTGGCGCGGCAAGTCCAACCGCCAGCACCGCATCGAATTTGCTACCCGCTTTAATGACCACCCCCTCTGCGATATTGGCTGCACCCAACATAAGGAACCCGCACCCCAGCCCTACCACAAGGACTTCATGAGCATTGAGGAACAGCTGCAGCACCAGTTTGTGGTGAGCGTGGAAGGCATTGATGTGGCGACGAACCTGAAGTGGATCATGGCCTCCAACTCCCTGTGCCTGATGCGCCGGCCCCGCTTTGAAACCTGGTTCATGGAAGGCTCACTGGTGCCCGGTTATCACTATGTGGAACTGGCCGATGACCACTCTGACCTGCCGGAAAAAGTACGCTATTACCAGAATCACCCTGAACAGGCAGAGGCCATCATTGCCAACGCCAACCGGTATGTAGAGAAGTTTTTCGATCAGCAGATGGAACAGACCATTGCACTGCTGGTGATCCAGAAATACCTTCACCTGAGCGGGCAGGAGGTGTACGACCTCCCACGCCTGAAGGCCGGTTGACCGATAGATAGGGAACATCGAGCCCTGGATTTGAGCGCCTAACTCCCCGGCGACACACGCGCCAGTATCGTCGGGTTTTCTGACAACGGCAGTGCCATAACCACTCCCTCGTTCGACGATGGGTATATGCCGGTCAGTGCCGTAATATTTACCTGATGGGATACCAGCACCACTGGCAGGCCTGGCTCCATTTCATTCACAATGGCGATGGTCTGCTGGGTATGCATGTCTGAGTTGCTACGGTTCTGGAAAAACGAGTTCAGCGACATCATCTCCTTCACCGGCCCCACATCCATTCCCCGCGCGGTATCGAGGCAGCGGCACCACTGACTGCTGAAGACCCTGGCCTCCTCAACGCCATGCTCCGCCAAATAGACCTTCCAAGCCCGCGCCTGCTCGCGCCCTTCGGCATTCAGGTTTCGCTGCGTGCTGCAATCGTCGACATCAAAGTTCGCGGGGTCGCCTGTTCCCGGTGCCAGGGCGTGTCGCAACATCAAAACCGCCCGGCCTTCCCGGAGAGCCTCCCAGGCCTCTGATTCATCGGCGTACGCAGTTCCTGCAAAAAGGGAAATCAGCCCCAGCGAAAACACAAGAAGTGCAGTAAGAACACTGTGAGTTTTCATAAGTTTGTCGATCCTCCACCCGCAAAGCATGCAACCACGTAATTAATACGCACCCCAAACCTACCAGGCTCACATCATCAAAAGGTAAACTTCACCAAGCACCGAACCAACAAAGGAACCAAACATGCCAATCTGGGTCGACGCCGACGCCTGCCCCGTGCCCATTCGGGAAATCCTCTGCCGCGCCGCCACCCGCTGGCAGGTCGATACCACCTTCATCGCCAACCACGCCATTAACCTGCCCCCGAGCCCTTACATCAAACGCCGGCAGGTACCCCAGGGTTTCGACGTGGCCGACAACGACATCATTGACCAGATGGAGACAGGCGATCTGGTGATCACCCAGGACATCCCCCTGGCTGCCGAAGCCATCGAAAAAGGCGCGGACGTGTTCAACCCGCGCGGCCAGGCTTTCACCAAAGAGAATATCCGCCAGCGCCTGGCTATGCGCAACTTCATGGAAGAAATGCGCAATGCTGGCCAGGTCACCGGTGGCCCGGCGCCCTTCAGCCAGACCGACCGCAAGGAATTCGCCGACAAGCTTGACCGCTGGCTGCAACAGAACGCCAGTAGGTGATAATGATTCCATTTTAAATTCTCGACAAATCCGCTACGCTTGCCGCTTTCTGGCGCAAGCGGAGCGAACCATGACACAGTCTTCCCCCCACACCACCAGCAGCTTTGCCGCCCTGGGCCGACTGCTGAAATACGCTCGCGGCTATCGTCGCCAGATCATTACCGCCACCACTTGCTCCATCATCAACAAGTTGTTCGATATCGCACCGGAGATCCTGATTGGTATCGCCATCGACGTGGTGGTAAACAAGGAAGAAAGCTTTGTGGCGGGCCTGGGCTTTGAGACCGCTCAGGAGCAGATCACCATCCTGGCTGTGCTGACCTTCTTTATCTGGGCCGGCGAATCGATATTCGAGTACCTGTTCCAGATCCTCTGGCGCAACCTGGCTCAACGCCTGCAGTCCGACCTGCGGCAAGACGCCTACGAGCATGCCCAGAAGCTGGACATGAGCTTCTTTGAAGCCCGCAGCTCAGGGCAACTGGTCGCCACCATGAACGACGACGTCAACCAGTTGGAGCGTTTCCTGGATGGCGGCGCCAACGCCATGATTCAGGTGGTGGTGACGGTCGTTGCCGTAGGCGCTGTGTTTTTCGTATTGTCACCGCTCATTGCCCTGCTGGCGTTTACTCCCATTCCGCTGATTATCTGGGGCGCGTTCTACTTCCAGCGCAAGGCTGGCCCGCTGTACGCCGACGTGCGCGAGAAGGTCGGTGACCTGTCGAGCCGGTTGGCCAACAACCTGGGCGGCATTGCCACCATCAAGAGTTTCACAGCCGAAAACCGGGAAGCGGAGCGGCTGAAAGCCAGCAGTGAAGCCTATGTGGACGCAAACCGCCGGGCCATTCGCATCAGCTCCGCGTTTATTCCGGTGATCCGCATGGCGATCCTGGCGGGTTTCCTGGCCACCTTTACCGTGGGCGGCATGATGGCCCTGGAAGGCTCTCTGAACGTCGGTGCTTACGGCGTGCTGGTGTTCCTGACCCAACGTTTGCTGTGGCCTCTGACCGGCCTTGCGGAAGTAATCGACCTGTTTGAACGAGCCATGGCCAGCACCCGCCGCATCCTGGACCTGCTGGCTGAGCCGGTTCACGTTCGGGATGAATCCGGCAAAACGCTGGAACAGCCGGTGAAGGGCGAAGTCACCTTCGAGGGCGTGAGCTTCCACTACCCGTCCAGCGGTGCCGGTATCGACGACATTTCGGTAGCGGTACCAGCCGGCAACACCCTGGCGCTGGTCGGGGCGACAGGTTCCGGTAAGTCCACACTGATCAAGCTGTTGTTGCGTTTCTACGACCCCACGGGCGGCCAGATCCGCATCGACGGCCAGCCCATCCAGTCCGTCAGCCTGAAGTCCCTGCGGGAGGCCATCGGCCTGGTCAGCCAGGACGTATACCTGTTTGAGGGCAGCATTCGTGACAATCTCGCCTACGGCTCCCCCGGCGCGAGTGACGAACAGATTATCGAAGCGGCCAGGACGGCGGAGGCCTGGTCATTCATCGAGGCGCTGCCCGAAGGGCTTGCCACCGCCGTGGGTGAACGAGGAGTTCGGCTTTCCGGTGGCCAGCGCCAGCGCCTTTCACTGGCCCGCGCACTGCTGAAAGACCCGCCCATTCTGGTGCTCGACGAAGCCACGAGTGCCGTGGACAACGAAACCGAGGCGGCCATCCAGCGCTCCCTGAAGCGGATCGGGCACAATCGCACGGTGATCATGATCGCGCATCGGCTGTCCACCATTGTGGATGCCGATACCATTGCCGTGGTAGCCGGCGGGCGCATTCTGGAATCCGGCCGCCATGAGGAACTGCTGGAGAACAACGGCCCCTATTCCGCACAATGGCGCGTACAGACCGGTCAGGCCTGACAGCACGCCATACATTGCCAGGCACACATTGATAGTAATTCGCATTTAGATTATTCTGCAGGCCCTCAGATCCATGGGAGCCTGCATGTCTGCGTTCTTTGAAGTATCCAGCCTGGGCGTGCACATTGGTGACGCTGCCATCCTTGACAACATCAACATCGAGTTTCGTGAAGGCGAGGTCACTGCCCTGCTCGGTCACAATGGCTCCGGCAAGTCCACGTTATTGAAAGTGCTGGCCCGCCAGATGTCGCCTTCTTCGGGCAATGCAAGCCTTCTTGGCAGCTCATTCCGGACCACCGGCGCGCGGGAATTCGCCCGTACGGTCGGTTACCTCCCCCAGCATCCACCGGGCACAGACGGCCTCACCGTACGGGAACTGGTTGCCCTCGGGCGTTATCCCTGGCGCGGGCCGTTAGGCCGCTATACCGGCGAAGACCACCAGTTCATCGACCAGGCCATACACGATACCGGGCTCGACCACTTCCAGCACCGCTCTGTGGACACGCTCTCCGGCGGCGAACGCCAGCGCGCCTGGATTGCCATGCTGCTGGCGCAACAAACTCGCTGCCTGCTGCTGGACGAGCCGATTTCCGCCCTGGACGTCAAACACCAGGTGGAAACCCTGCGCCTGGTGCACCGCCTGGCCGAAGAACGGGAACTGACGGTGATTGTGGTACTGCACGATGTCGACCTGGCCGCCCGCTTCTGCGACCGCTTGGTGGCCCTCAAAGGCGGCCGGTTGATTGCAGATGGCAGCCCACGCGACATCATGGACTCGGGAATCCTGGAATCCATTTACGGCGTACCAATGGGGGTGATGGAGCGGGCGCCGGGCCAGTGGGTCTCGTATGTGCACTGAGCGTGTGGCTAAAACCCTGATTGCCATGGTGTTCATTGGTGCCCTGTCGCTGCCCGCCAGCGCCGGCACCTGGCAGCATGAAGGCGGCACCCTCACCCTGGACGAGCAACCTGAGCGGATTGTTGCCCTCAATTGGGCCGCCACAGAAGCCTTGCTGTTGCTGGGCGTGACGCCCGTAGGCGTCGCTGACCGCGATGGCTATGACGTGTGGGTGAATGAGCCGCAGCTTCCAGAGGAGGTTGCCAACATCGGCACCCGCGTCGCCCCCAGCCTCGAGGCTATCGCAGAACTCAAACCGGATCTGATTGTTACCAGTGCCGAAATGGCACCCGCCGCAAAACTGCTGGAGCGCATCGCCCCCACTTACGTCATCAGTGTGTACAAAGATGGCAGTCAACCCTTCGAGAAAGCCAGTGACATGCTGACCACCCTCGGCGAGATGCTGGGCCGCGAGGCTCGCGCCGAATCGATTCTGGCGGATATTGACACCACTCTGGAAACGCAACGCCGCCGGCTGGAAGCGGCGGGACTGACAGACCGGCCGGTTGCACTGGTTAATTTCATGGACGCCCGCCACGTGCGTATTTATGCCCCCAACGGCCTTTACCAGAGTGCCCTGAATGCACTCGGGCTGGAAAACGCCTGGCCCCGGCAAGGCAACTTCTGGGGCTTCTCGGTGGTGGGCCTGGAATCCATAGCTCCTTATGAAGACAGCCGTATTGTGGTGATTGCGCCCACCGCCCCCGGGCTTGCAGACACCCTGGCCGCCAGCCCGTTCTGGACGTACCTGCCAGCGGTCAACCGCCATCAGGTTTACGAGATCGACGCCATCTGGCCGTTTGGCGGGGTTTTTCCGGTGAAACGGCTGGCCACCATGCTGACAGACAGCCTGCTGGCCGGGGGCTCTGACAATGTACGCTAGCACCTCCGGCATGCCTGCTTCCCAGCCTGACATGCCCGCCAGGCTGCCCATCGCCGCCACACTCCTCTGGCTGGGCGCGTTACTTGCCAGCGCCGCTCCCTGGCTCAACCAGTTGGATGCCGGTGCTGTTGTGTCAGCATTCTGGGCCTTCAATCCGGACGACTATTCATCGGTTCTGGCTCACTTCAGCTGGGCGCCGCGTGTATCCATCGCCATCCTGATTGGCTGCGGCCTGGGGCTGGCCGGGGCGGTTACCCAACAGGTGCTGGGCAATCCGCTGGCTTCGCCCACCACCCTAGGTGTGGAAGCGGGTGGCCAATTCGGGGTGACCGTTGCCACGCTGTTCGCGCCCGGTTTACTGGCCTTCAGCTGGATCTGGTGGCCATTGCAGGTGGCCTCATCGCCATCGGCATGGTCATCGCCCTGAC
The DNA here is from genome assembly GCA_000831005.1 of Marinobacter salarius. Taxonomy (GTDB): domain Bacteria; phylum Pseudomonadota; class Gammaproteobacteria; order Pseudomonadales; family Oleiphilaceae; genus Marinobacter; species Marinobacter salarius. The sequence continues at coordinate 4,394,838 of CP007152.1, forward strand.
GTGGCGGCTTGGTTTTTCACCCGTGACGGTGATCCTTGCCGGCCTTGTCATCACCTTCTTCCTGGGCGCCCTCAACATGGCGTTTCTGCTGCTCAAAGGTGAGTGGCTGGGCAATCTTTTCATCTGGGGCGCCGGCTCCCTGGTACAGAACAATTGGGGGCCGTTCATGGAGCTGTGGCCCCGCGTGCTGGTCATCTCGGTGCTGATATTGCTGCTGATGCGCCCGTTGCAGGTGCTGCAACTGGGGCAGTCGTCCGCCAGTTCACTGGGTGCCAGGGTCGGGCTTATTCGGGCACTGGCTCTGTTCCTGGTGGTACTGATGACGGCAACGGTTGTCAGCCGGGTGGGCGTCGTGGCCTTTGTGGGGCTGGCAGCGCCGGTACTGGCACGCCTGCTGGGCGCGCGTACATTAGCCAGTCGCATCCTGTGGAGCACGCTCATGGGCGGTGGGCTATTGCTGCTGGCGGATACCTTGGCTCATTGGGCATCTACCTGGGGTGATGGCTCCCTGGTGCCGACGGGAACCACCACGGCCCTCATTGGCGGCCCCATCATCCTGCTGGCGTTACAGGGTTTCAGAAACACCCATCACATGCCCGGGCAGGAATCCAACCTTGCGGGCTTCCAGCCCAGGCGGCGCGCGCCGTTGCTGGTCAGTGGTATCGTGACCGGGCTGATCACACTGACCGTTGTCGTTTCCATGGGTTGGTCCCCGGGCCTGGATGGCTGGAACTGGACACCTGTCACCCAATGGGACAATGCCTGGGTGTGGCGCGGCCCCCGCCTGTTGGCCGCCATGCTGGCAGGGGTCGCACTGGGTCTCGCCGGCACGCTGATTCAGCGGATGACGGGTAATCCAATGGGGAGCCCGGAGATGTTGGGCATCAGCGGCGGCGCCGCGCTGGCCATGGTTCTTAAACTGCCGGAAGGTGTGGAAATGGTTATGCCGGGTGACAACGTGAAGATGAGTGTTACCCTGATTGCTCCGATCGCCATGGAAGATGGTCTGCGCTTCGCGATTCGTGAAGGTGGCCGTACCGTTGGTGCCGGCGTAGTCTCAAAGATCATCGAGTAATTGCTCTTTTTGAGTAAGAGCTTGAAGTAAGTGCGCTGAGTTGTTTCGGTGCAGGCCAGTAGCTCAATTGGCAGAGCAGCGGTCTCCAAAACCGCAGGTTGGGGGTTCGATTCCCTCCTGGCCTGCCATTTTTTTAACATCCGGATACATAAGCTGATTCCTATGGAGTCAAAAGCCGATCGTTCGACCAGTAGCTTCGATGCAGTAAAGTGGCTGGTCGTATTTGTTCTGATTGCAGCGGGCGTCGTTGGCAATCAGTATTTTAATGCCGAGTCACTGCTGTATCGGGTGCTGGCTCTCGTAGCTCTTGCTCTGGTCGCTGCTTTTGTGGCGCTCCAAACCGAGCGTGGTCGGCGTTTTGCGACTCTGCTCAAGGAAGCCAGGGTTGAAATCCGGAAGGTCGTATGGCCCACCAGGCCGGAGCTGATCCAGACCACAGCTATCGTCGTTGTGTTTGTATTGGTTGTGGCGTTGATGCTGTGGGGTATGGATTCGTTGATCAGTTGGCTGGTCTCCGGAGTTATCGGGTAACAGGAGTGGGCAATGGCTAAGCGCTGGTACGTCGTTCATGCGTATTCTGGCTTTGAAAAGCACGTAATGCGCACTCTCAGGGAGCGTGTTGCTCTCAATGACTTGGAAGAGAAGTTCGGCGAAATCCTTGTGCCGACTGAAGAAGTCGTTGAGATGCGTGACGGGAAGAAGCGCAAGAGTGAGCGCAAGTTCTATCCCGGCTACGTTCTGGTGCAGATGGAAATGGATGACGGCACCTGGCATCTGGTCAAGAATACGCCCAGGGTTCTTGGTTTCATTGGTGGTACCAAGGATAAGCCGGCCCCAATTACAGAGCGTGAGGCAGAGGCCATTCTTCGCCGTGTTGAGAGCGGTGCTGACAAGCCCAAGCCGAAGACTCTGTTCGAGCCAGGCGAGATTGTTCGCGTCACTGAAGGGCCGTTTGCGGACTTCAATGGCGTGGTTGAAGAAGTTGACTACGACAAGAGTCGGGTCAAGGTTGCTGTGTTGATTTTCGGTCGTTCAACTCCGGTAGAGCTGGAGTTTGGGCAAGTCGAAAAAGACTGAGCGGCAGCCTTACATGCTGAGAGCTCGCGCGCTATGGCGACGCGGGCTTTTTGTGTCTGCTACTGGCAGTTGTAAATACAGGGGAGCCGAGAGGCGTTCGAACCCACAGGAGAAATATCATGGCTAAGAAGATTGAAGCGTACATCAAGCTTCAGGTTGCTGCCGGCAAGGCCAACCCGAGTCCTCCCGTTGGTCCCGCGCTGGGTCAGCGTGGCGTAAATATCATGGAGTTCTGTAAGGCGTTCAACGCACAGACCCAGGATATGGAACCGGGCCTGCCGATTCCTACTGTTATCACCGTTTACAGTGATCGCAGCTTTACCTTTATCACCAAGACTCCGCCCGCACCGGTGCTGCTGAAGAAGGCAGCCGGCATCAAGAGCGGCTCTGGTCGTCCCAATACCGACAAAGTTGGCACGGTAACTCGTGACCAGTTGGAAGAAATTGCCAAGACCAAAGAGCCGGATCTGACTGCAGCCGACATGGATGCTGCGGTTCGTACCATTGCCGGAACTGCCCGTAGCATGGGCCTGAACGTGGAGGGCCTGTAACATGGCAAAGCTTAGCAAGCGTCAGAAGCTGATTCGTGAAAAAGTCGATTCCACCCGCGCATATTCCGTTGACGAAGCGGTAGCGTTGCTGGTTGAGCTGGGCGGTAACGTCAAGTTCAAGGAATCCGTGGACGTTGCCGTCAATCTGGGCGTCGATGCGCGTAAATCAGACCAGGTTGTGCGCAGCAGCACTGTTCTGCCTCACGGTACTGGCAAAACCGTTCGTGTGGCGGTATTCACCCAGGGTGCCAACGCCGAGAAAGCCACCGCTGCCGGTGCTGATATTGTTGGTATGGATGACCTGGCGGAAGAAGTCAAAAAAGGCAACATGGATTTCGATGTGGTTATCGCCACTCCGGACGCCATGCGTGTTGTTGGTCAGCTGGGCCAGATCCTTGGTCCCCGCGGCCTGATGCCGAACCCGAAAGTCGGCACTGTTACCCCGGATGTTGAGACTGCTGTAAAGAACGCCAAGGCAGGTCAGGTGCGTTACCGTACTGATAAGAACGGTATCATCCATGCGCCGATGGGTAATGTGGAATTTTCTGCGCAGAACATCAAGGAAAACCTTGAAGCTCTGATCGCGGACCTGAAAAAGGCCAAGCCGTCTTCTTCGAAAGGTGTTTACCTCAAGAAGGTAACTCTGTCGTCGACGATGGGTCCTGGCCTGACTATCGATCAGAGCGCTCTGAGCATCTGAGGCTTTGTTCGGTAGTTACTTTGTAGTCTGGGCGGAAGCAAGGCTGTCAAAGACCGCAGGCCCCTGAAGCGCTCTTTTTATAGAAGAGATGCTGGAAGGGTTAAAGCAACGCCTGCGCAGACGGTGTGAAGACGTTCTCTCTGAACCCAAACACCGTTGGGAGCCCCGCGAGGGGTATATGTGGGTTTGCCGGGAATATGCCCGGCGAAATCGAGGAGAAATCCAGTGGCAATTAGACTCGAAGACAAGAAAGCGATCGTCGCTGAAGTCAACGAGACTGCCGGTGGTGCTCTGTCTGTTGTTCTGGCTGACTACCGTGGTATCACCTCAGGTGATATGACGGCGCTGCGAGCGAAGGCCCGTGCTGAGAGCGTTCATCTAAAGGTTGTTCGTAACAACCTGGCGAAGATCGCAATCCGCGGTACTGAGTTCGAGTGTATTGATGCGGCGCTGGTCGGCCCGACAATTCTGGCGTTCTCTATGGAAGATCCGGGTGCGGCTGCGCGCCTGCTGAAGGATTTTGCCAAAGAGAAAGAGGCATTCGAGATCAAGGGCCTGGCTGTCGGCGGTGAGCTGATGGGCGCAGACCAGATTGATCGCCTTGCCAAGCTACCGACACGCCACGAGGCGTTGACGATGCTGGCCGCTGTAACACAGGCACCGATCACCAAGCTTGCGCGGACACTGAACGAAGTTCCAACGAAAGTGACCCGTGCTGTTGCGGCAGTTCGAGACCAGAAGCAAGAAGCTGCTTGATTCTGTTGAACACCATTTTTATATTTTTGGGAGAAAGTCATGGCTCTGTCTAACGAAGACATTTTGAACGCAATTGCCGAAATGAGCGTAATGGACGTTGTTGCGCTGGTTGAAGCAATGGAAGAAAAATTCGGCGTATCCGCCGCTGCTGCTGTAGCTGCTGCTCCGGCTGCCGCCGGTGGCGAAGCCGCTGCTGCTGAAGAGCAGACTGAATTTGACGTTGTTCTTACCGGTCCTGGTGAGAAGAAAGTTAACGTCATCAAGCCGTTCGTGAACTGACTGGCCTGGGTCTGAAAGAAGCGAAAGAAATGGTCGACAGCGCTCCTTCCGTTATCAAGGAAGCAGCGAGCAAAGACGACGCTGAAGAAGCCAAGAAGAAGCTTGAGGAAGCAGGCGCTTCTGTTGAGCTCAAGTAAGAGTTGGCTTTTGATCGAAACCGTGCGTTAAGCATGGACAGGCTGGTGGCCATGTGCCACCGGCCTTTTTCTGTTGTATATGCTATAGACTCTGAACGCCGATTCAGTGGTGCTGTCAGATTCTATAACCTACAGCGAGAGTCTTGTTCAAGACGGCGCAGTAAGCCGAGCAATTCGGCCCCGAAGCATGAAAATGGTTGCTTCTTGATACCAGGTATCAGGTCTAAAGCTGGGGAATGCAGATGACTTACTCCTATACTGAGAAAAAGCGGATTCGCAAAGATTTTAGTAAATTGCCGTCCGTGATGGATGTTCCCTATTTGCTGTCTATACAGCTGGATTCGTTCCGGGACTTCCTCCAAAGTGAAGCCGCGCCCGAAAATCGTCGGGAAACCGGTCTCCACGCAGCATTCAAATCCGTATTCCCGATTGTCAGTTATTCTGGCAACGCCGCACTCGAATACGTGAGTTACCGCATCGGCGAGCCGGTATTTGACGTCAAGGAATGCCAGCTTAGGGGCGTCACCTACGCAGCACCGCTGCGGGTGAAAGTAAGACTTATCATTTATGATAAGGAATCGTCCAACAAGGCGATCAAGGATATTAAAGAGCAGGAAGTCTACATGGGCGAAATGCCCCTGATGACCGAGAACGGTACCTTCGTTATCAACGGTACCGAGCGTGTTATCGTTTCCCAGCTCCACCGTTCACCCGGTGTGTTCTTCGATCATGACAAGGGTAAGACCCACTCGTCAGGTAAGCTGTTGTATTCGGCGCGGGTGATTCCTTACCGTGGTTCCTGGCTGGACTTCGAGTTCGACGCCAAGGACTCGGTCTTTGTCCGTATCGACCGTCGCCGCAAGCTGCCCGCGTCTATTCTCCTGCGTGCCCTGGGTTATAACTCAGAGCAGATGCTGGAGATGTTCTTTGATACCAGTAAGTTCAGTATCGGTCCTGAGGTGTGCAAGCTCGAGCTGGTTCCAAGTCGCCTGCGCGGGGACATTGCCACGTTCGACATCAAGGACAAGAAGGGCTCCGTCATCGTTGAAGAGGGTCGCCGGATCACCGCTCGTCATATCAAGCAGCTTGAAAAAGCGGGCTTGACCGAGCTGGAAGTGCCGACGGAATACCTTTACGGCCGTGTACTCTCGAAAGACATGGTGGACACCAAGTCCGGAGAGGTTCTGGTTGAGTGTAATACCGAGCTGACCGAAGAAGTTGTCACCAAGATTCTCGACGCTGGCGTTACAGAAATTGAAACTCTGTACACCAACGACTTGGATTGTGGTCCGTTCATGTCGGATACGCTGCGCATCGACCCAACCCGCACGCCCCTCGAGGCGCTGGTTGAGATCTATCGCATGATGCGCCCGGGTGAGCCGCCCACCAAAGAGTCGGCCGAGAACCTGTTCAACAACCTGTTCTTCTCTGAAGAGCGGTATGACCTGTCCTCCGTTGGCCGCATGAAGCTGAACCGTCGCCTGCGTCGCGAAGAAAGCACCGGCGAAGGCACGTTGACCCATGACGACATCATCGACGTCCTCAAGACGCTGATCGATATTCGTAACGGTCAGGGCAATGTCGACGACATTGATAACCTGGGCAACCGTCGAGTTCGTTGTGTCGGTGAGATGGCGGAGAACCAGTTCCGCGTTGGCCTGGTGCGTGTTGAGCGTGCTGTGCGCGAGCGTTTGAGTCTGGCGGAAAGCGAAGGCCTGATGCCTCAGGATCTGATCAACGCCAAGCCGGTAGCGGCTGCGGTGAAGGAATTCTTTGGCTCCAGCCAGCTGTCCCAGTTCATGGACCAGAACAACCCGCTGTCGGAAGTGACTCACAAGCGTCGTATCTCCGCTCTCGGTCCAGGTGGTCTGACCCGTGAGCGTGCCGGCTTTGAGGTTCGTGACGTACATCCGACTCACTATGGTCGTGTGTGTCCGATCGAGACGCCGGAAGGCCCGAACATCGGTCTGATCAACTCGCTGGCAACCTACGCCCGCTCCAACTCTTACGGTTTCCTTGAGAGTCCGTACCGGAAGGTGGTTGACGGCGAGGTGACCGATGAAGTGGTTTATCTGTCGGCCATTGAAGAGAGCAACTACATCATCGCCCAGGCCAGTGCGGCAATGGACGAGAACAAGCGTCTGTCTGATGAGCTGGTAACGGTTCGTCATCAGAACGAGTTCACGGTAACGCCGCCGGAAAACGTCAACTTCATGGACGTTTCACCGCGCCAGGTAGTGTCGGTAGCAGCCTCGCTGATTCCGTTCCTGGAACACGACGACGCCAACCGTGCACTGATGGGCTCCAACATGCAGCGCCAGGCGGTTCCGACGTTGCGTTCGCAGGTGCCCTTGGTAGGTACTGGTGTTGAGCGTACCGTGGCCCAGGACTCTGGCGTTTGCGTAACCGCTCGTCGCGGTGGTGTGATCGAGAGCGTCGATGCGGCCCGTATCGTGGTACGTGTCAACGACGATGAGACTGAAGCCGGTGATGCTGGTGTGGATATCTACAACCTCACCAAGTACACCCGTTCGAACCAGAACACCTGTATCAACCAGCGCTCCATTGTTAACCAGGGCGATGAAATTGCCCGTGGTGACGTGCTGGCTGACGGCCCGTCCGTGGATCTGGGTGAGCTGGCTCTGGGGCAGAACATGCGTATCGCGTTCATGCCCTGGAACGGTTACAACTTTGAGGACTCGATCCTCATTTCCGAGAAAGTGGTTCAGGAAGACCGCCTGACTACCATCCACATTCAGGAACTGACCTGTGTGGCTCGGGATACCAAGCTGGGTAGCGAGGAAATCACCGCGGATATTCCGAACGTTGGTGAAAGTGCGCTGTCCAAGTTGGATGAGTCCGGCATCGTGTATATCGGTGCGGAAGTAGGTCCTGGCGATATCCTGGTTGGCAAGGTAACACCGAAAGGTGAAACCCAGTTGACCCCGGAGGAGAAGCTGCTGAGGGCCATCTTCGGCGAGAAGGCTTCGGACGTGAAGGACACGTCCTCACGTGTGCCCACTGGCACCCGTGGCACGGTTATCGACGTTCAGGTCTTTACCCGTGACGGCATCGAAAAGGACACGCGTGCCCAGTCCATCGAAAAAGAGCAGTTGGACGAGTATCGCAAGGACCTGAAGGACGAGTATCGCATTGTAGAAGGTGCCACCTTCGAGCGTTTGACCAATGCCCTCAAGGGGCAGGAAGTCATCAGTGGTCCTGGTCTCAAGAAAGGCGCCAAGTTGGACGAGTCGTACCTGGCAGAGTTGCCGCGCGACGACTGGTTCAAGCTACGGATGAAAGACGAGGCGCTGAATGAGCTGCTTGAAAAATCCGAGCAGGGTCTTGAAGATCGGAAAAAAGAGCACGAAGCGCGCTTTGACGATAAGAAAGGCAAGCTTCAGCAGGGTGATGACCTTGCCCCGGGTGTTCTCAAGATCGTCAAGGTGTACCTCGCGATCAAGCGTCGGATTCAGCCGGGCGACAAGATGGCCGGACGTCATGGTAACAAGGGTGTTATTTCATCGGTCATGCCGATTGAGGACATGCCTTATGATGAACATGGCAACACAGTTGACGTGGTTCTCAACCCCTTGGGTGTTCCGTCGCGGATGAACGTCGGTCAGGTTCTTGAAACGCACCTGGGTGCAGCAGCCAAAGGGCTGGGTGAGCGCATCAGCCAGATGCTGGATGAGCAGCGTAAGATCGCTGAGCTCCGCAATTTGCTGGACGAGATCTATAACCACTCGGACGAGGTCACCAAGGTGGACCTGGATTCGCTGAGTGACAAAGAGATCCTGGCCCTGGCTAACAATCTGCGCGCAGGTGTCCCCATGGCAACGCCGGTCTTCGACGGTGCCAAGGAAGCAGAGGTCAAGCGTATGCTTGAGCTGGCAGGTCTGAGTACGACTGGCCAGACTGTGTTGTATGACGGCCGTACGGGTGATGAATTTGACCGCCCGGTAACGGTTGGCTACATGTACATCCTCAAGCTGAACCACTTGATCGACGACAAGATGCACGCTCGTTCCACCGGTTCGTACAGCCTGGTTACCCAGCAGCCGCTGGGTGGTAAGGCGCAGTTCGGTGGTCAGCGCTTCGGTGAGATGGAAGTGTGGGCACTCGAGGCCTACGGTGCGGCGTATACGCTGCAGGAAATGCTTACCGTGAAGTCTGATGATGTGAATGGTCGGACCAAGATGTACAAGAACATTGTCGATGGCGATCATCGTATGGAGCCGGGCATGCCCGAGTCCTTCAATGTTCTGGTCAAGGAAATCCGCTCGCTGGGTATCGACATCGAGCTGGAATCCGACTGAGCCGAATTGTTTTTGGCAGCGTGAGCGGGTACCGGTCGGTACCCGCCCGAGAATAACGCCATCCGGAGCTGTTACTGATGAAAGATTTGCTGAATCTTCTCAAAAACCAGAACCAGAAGCAGGAATTTGACGCCATTCGTATTGGCCTGGCGTCGCCTGACATGATCCGTTCATGGTCTTTTGGTGAGGTCAAAAAGCCTGAGACCATCAACTACCGTACGTTCAAGCCTGAGCGTGACGGTCTTTTCTGTGCCAAGATCTTCGGCCCGATCAAGGATTACGAGTGCCTGTGCGGCAAGTACAAGCGGCTCAAGCACCGTGGTGTCATCTGCGAGAAGTGCGGTGTTGAAGTGGCATTGGCCAGTGTGCGCCGTGAGCGCATGGGGCACATCGAGCTCGCCAGCCCGGTCGCCCACATCTGGTTCCTGAAATCACTGCCGTCCCGCATCGGCCTGATGCTGGACATGACCCTGCGCGATATCGAGCGGGTCCTGTATTTTGAGTCGTTCATCGTGATCGAGCCGGGCATGACGACGCTTGAGCGCGGTCAATTGCTGAACGACGAGCAGTATTACGAAGCCCTTGAAGAGTTCGGTGACGAATTCGATGCCCGCATGGGTGCCGAAGCCGTCCAGGAGCTGCTGGAAGGTATTGATCTGCAGGCCGAGGTTGAGGCCTTGCGGGAAGAGATTCCCCAGACCAACTCCGAGACCAAGATCAAGAAGTTCAGCAAGCGCCTGAAGATTCTTGAGGCTTTCCTGTATTCCGGCAATAAGCCGGGCGACATGGTCATGACCGTTCTGCCGGTTCTGCCGCCGGATCTTCGTCCGCTGGTGCCGCTGGATGGTGGCCGTTTTGCCACCTCTGACCTGAACGACCTGTATCGCCGGGTGATCAACCGTAACAACCGCCTCAAGCGCCTGTTGGAGCTGAATGCTCCGGACATTATTGTGCGCAACGAGAAGCGGATGCTACAGGAAGCGGTTGATGCGCTGTTGGATAACGGCCGTCGTGGTCGCGCCATCACTGGTACCAACAAGCGTCCGCTGAAGTCCCTGGCCGACATGATCAAGGGTAAGCAAGGTCGCTTCCGTCAGAACCTGCTCGGTAAGCGTGTGGACTACTCCGGTCGTTCCGTGATCGTGGTTGGTCCGTACCTGCGTTTGCATCAGTGTGGTCTGCCCAAGAAGATGGCGTTGGAGCTGTTCAAGCCGTTCATCTTCTCAAAGCTTGAGCACCGTGGCTTGGCGACCACCATCAAGGCCGCAAAGAAGATGGTCGAGCGTGAGGAAGGCGTGGTCTGGGATATCCTGGACGAGGTCATCCGTGAGCATCCGATCATGCTGAACCGGGCACCGACTCTTCACCGTCTGGGTATCCAGGCGTTCGAGCCGGTACTGATCGAAGGCAAGGCCATTCAGCTGCATCCGCTGGTGTGTGCGGCCTACAACGCCGACTTCGACGGTGACCAGATGGCGGTACACGTACCGCTGACCCTGGAAGCCCAGCTCGAAGCCCGTGCGTTGATGATGTCCACCAACAACGTGCTGTCGCCGGCCAACGGCGAGCCGATCATCGTGCCGTCCCAGGACGTGGTACTGGGTCTTTACTACATGACCCGCGAGCGCAAGAGTGCCGTCGGTGAAGGCATGGTGTTTGCCGATGTTAAAGAAGCGCACCGTGCCTATGGTGCTGGCAAGGTTGACCTTCAGGCGATCGTCAAGGTCCGGGTCAAGGAAGTCACGATCCAGGAAGACGGCGAGCGTACCGAAGAGTACAAGATCGTTGACACCACGGTCGGTCGTGCGCTGTTGTTCGATATCGTTCCTGACGGCCTGTCCTATGAGCTGGTCAACAAGCCGATGGTCAAGAAGTCGATCTCGAATCTGATCAACACCTGTTACCGTGATGCCGGCCTCAAGGATACCGTTATCTTTGCTGACCAGCTCATGTACATGGGCTACCACTATGCGACGGTTTCCGGTATCTCGATCGGCTTCAACGACTTCGAGATTCCTCCCGAGAAATACGAGTTGGTGGATGCTGCCTCCGAGGAAGTCAAGGACATCGAGACCCAGTACGCATCCGGTCTGCTGACCCAGGGTGAGAAGTACAACAAGGTTATCGATATCTGGTCCCGTGCCAACGACAAAGTGTCGAAGGCGATGATGGATCGGCTCTCGAAGGAGCAGGTTATCGGGCCAGACGGCAAGCCAGTTAAAGGTGAGAACGGCGAAGACTTGATGCAGGAGTCGTTCAACTCGGTTTACATGATGGCTGATTCGGGCGCCCGGGGTTCCGCGGCTCAGATTCGCCAGCTGGCTGGTATGCGGGGCCTGATGGCGAAGCCGGACGGCTCCATCATCGAGACGCCGATCACTGCGAACTTCCGTGAGGGTCTGAACGTACTCCAGTACTTCATATCCACCCACGGTGCCCGTAAGGGTCTGGCGGATACGGCACTGAAGACCGCGAACTCAGGTTACCTGACTCGCCGTCTGGTAGACGTTTCCCAGGATCTGGTCGTTACCGAAACCGACTGTGGTACCGAAGAAGGTCTGTTGATGACGCCGCACATCGAGGGTGGCGACGTTGTTGTACCGCTGGGTGATCGTGTGCTTGGTCGTGTTACGGCCCGTGCAGCCTTTACGCCAACGGACAAGGACAATGCCGTTGTCGAGGCCGGCGTCCTGCTGGACGAGAAAGCGGTTGAATCCCTTGAGCGTGCCGGTGTGGACGAAGTCTGGGTTCGCTCTGCGATCACCTGTGAGACTCGCCACGGTATCTGCTCCAAGTGTTATGGCCGTGATCTTGCCCGTGGCCACGAGGTCAATGTGGGCGAGGCTGTCGGTGTTATCGCTGCACAGTCCATCGGTGAGCCGGGTACCCAGCTGACCATGCGTACCTTCCACATTGGTGGTGCGGCAAGCCGGGCATCAGCGGTTGACAATATCCAGGTCAAGCACGGCGGCACCGTTCGTCTGCACAACCTGAAATCGATCGAGAAGAGCGACGGCAGTCTGGTTGTTGTGTCCCGTTCCTCAGCGCTGGCCATTGCCGATGAGCAGGGTCGTGAGCGCGAGTGGTACAAGCTGCCCTATGGTGCGGTGCTGTCTGTCAAGCACGGCGACGCCGTGGAAGCAGGGGTTGCGGTTGCCAAGTGGGATCCGCACACGCACCCAATCATCGCTGAAGCGGAAGGTACCGCCAAGTTCGTCAACATGGATCAGGGCATTACCGTCCGTACCCAGACTGATGAGCTGACGGGTCTTTCCACGATGGAGGTTATCGACCCGAAAGAGCGTCCGGCGGCTGGTAAGGACATTCGTCCTGCCATTCAGCTGATCGACGACAAGGGTAACGATGTTGAGTTGCCAGGTGGTGGTACCGCGATCTTCTTCCTGCCGGCCAACGCGCTGGTGACCATGGCCAATGGCGCCAAGATCGAGCTGGGTGACGTGGTTGCCCGTATTCCGCAGGAAAGCTCGAAGACCCGGGATATCACCGGTGGTCTGCCGCGTGTTGCCGACCTGTTCGAGGCCCGTCGTCCGAAAGAATCGTCCATCCTGGCTGAAGTCAGTGGTGTGGTGTCCTTCGGCAAGGAAACCAAGGGCAAGAAACGTCTGGTGATTACGCCGAAGGATGCGGATCCGTATGAGGTTCTGATTCCCAAGCATCGCCAGATGAACGTGTTCGAGGGTGAAACGGTCGAGAAGGGTGAGGTTATCTCTGATGGCCCGTCCAATCCGCACGACATCCTTCGTCTTCTGGGTGTGGTTGCGTTGGCCAAGTACATCACCAACGAAATCCAGGACGTTTACCGTCTGCAGGGTGTTGTCATCAACGATAAGCATATTGAGGTTATCGTTCGACAGATGCTGCGTAAGGTGGAGATCACTGATGCCGGTGATACCAGCCTGCTGGCTGGCGATCAGGTAGAAATTACCCAGTTCATGGAAGAGAATGAGAAAGCGGAAGCGGCAGACAAGGAAACCGCACGTTGTGAGCGCTTGTTGCTGGGTATTACCAAGGCATCTCTGGCGACGGAGTCGTTCATTTCAGCGGCATCGTTCCAGGAAACCACGCGGGTTCTGACCGAAGGCGCCGTCACCGGCAAGCGGGATTACCTCCGCGGCCTGAAAGAGAACGTTGTCGTTGGTCGCCTGATTCCGGCTGGTACCGGTCTGGCATACCACGCAGAGCGTCGTCGCAAGCGTGATCTGGAAGAGCAGGGCGTAACGGCAGCGGATGTCGAAGAAGCTCTGAGTGCCGAGCTCAACCGCGAAAGCTGAGTTGACCGGTAACGCCACCCGCCGGTAGTTACTTACCCGACGGGTGGTCAAAAAGAGATCAGTCATCTTGACTGTTCAGGGTCGCAGGCTTAAACTTGCGACCCTCAAATTTTACCCCCGCCTGTCGGGGGTAAGTTTCATTGATACGGTTTTTTGGAGTTTGCTTACATGGCAACGATTAATCAGTTGGTGCGTAAGCCTCGTAAACGCAAAGCGGCCAAGAGCGACGTTCCTGCTCTGCAGGCTTGCCCGCAGCGCCGTGGTGTTTGTACTCGTGTGTACACCACAACGCCGAAGAAGCCGAACTCAGCACTGCGTAAAGTGTGCCGTGTTCGCCTGACCAACGGCTACGAGGTTTCCTCATACATTGGTGGTGAAGGTCACAACCTTCAGGAGCACAGTGTTGTGCTGATCCGTGGCGGTCGAGTAAAAGACCTTCCGGGTGTGCGCTATCACACTGTTCGCGGAACGCTGGACACCCAGGGTGTGCAGAACCGTAAGCAGGGCCGCTCCAAGTACGGTGCAAAACGACCCAAGTCCTGATGTCCCACACGGGTGTCTTTTATCGTTGCTACGTAGAACGGTAAGAGTAAGGCTGAGTAGCTGATGCTATCTCAGGGGTTCCTGAAGACCTTTTAATAGATAAGGGCTTATCGATGCCTAGAAGAAGAGTTGCAGCAAAACGGGAAATTATCCCGGATCCCAAATTCGGCAGTGCACGGCTGGCCAAGTTCATCAACCATGTGATGGAAAGCGGCAAAAAAGCTGTTGCTGAGCGCATTGTTTATGGCGCGCTCGATATCGTTGCCGACAAGTCCAAGGAAGAGCCGATCGACATGTTCGAGAAGGCCCTGGAAAACATCCAGCCGATGGTTGAAGTTAAATCCCGTCGTGTGGGTGGTGCTACCTACCAGGTGCCTGTCGAAGTACGGCCTTCCCGTCAGAACGCGCTGGCCATGCGCTGGCTCGTAGAATTTTCACGGAAGCGTGGTGAAAAGTCCATGGCGCAGCGTCTGGCAGGTGAAATCCTGGATGCCGCTGATAGCAAGGGCTCCGCTGTTAAGAAGCGCGAAGACGTTCATCGCATGGCAGAAGCCAACAAGGCGTTCTCTCACTTCCGTTTCTAATCAGCCGAGGTTCATACAGTGGCACGCAAGACTCCGATCAAGAGATACAGAAACATTGGTATTTGTGCGCACGTTGATGCGGGCAAGACCACAACCACCGAGCGGGTTCTGTTCTACACAGGCATTTCCCACAAAATCGGTGAGGTTCATGATGGCGCGGCGACCATGGACTGGATGGAGCAGGAGCAGGAGCGTGGTATTACCATCACGTCTGCTGCAACCACCTGTTTCTGGCAGGGCATGGATAAGCAGTATCCTGAGCACCGCATCAACATCATCGACACCCCGGGGCACGTTGACTTTACCATCGAGGTAGAGCGTTCCCTGCGTGTGCTCGACGGTGCAGTTGTGGTGTTCTGTGGCTCCTCTGGTGTTGAGCCGCAGTCTGAGACTGTTTGGCGTCAGGCCAACAAGTACGAAGTGCCCCGCATGGTGTTCGTCAACAAGATGGACCGTGCCGGTGCCAACTTCCTGCGCGTTGTGAATCAGATTAAGAACCGTCTGGGTGCGACTGCCGTTCCCATTCAGTTGCCGATCGGTGCCGAAGACGAGTTCGCTGGTCTGGTTGACCTGATTCGTAACAAGGCGATTTACTGGAACGAAGATGATGCCGGTGCTACCTATGACCAGCGCGACGTTCCTGCCGAAATGGCTGACGAAGTAGCGAAGTACCGCGAAGAAATGATGGAAGCGGCTGCTGAAGCTAATGAAGAGCTGATGGAGCGCTACCTTGAAGAGGGCGAGCTCAGCATTGAAGACATCAAGAAAGGTCTGCGTATCCGTACGCTCGCCAACGAGATTGTTGTCGCGACATGTGGTTCTGCCTTTAAGAACAAGGGTGTTCAGGCGGTGCTGGATTCGGTGATCGAATTCCTGCCGGCTCCGGACGAAGTCAAAGCCATCCGTGGTGAGGTCGATGAAGACGGTACTGAAGAAACCCGTCAGGCTGACGACGACGCGCCTTTCTCGGCTCTCGCGTTCAAAATCGCCACCGATCCGTTTGTTGGCACGCTAACCTTCTTCCGGGTTTACTCCGGTAAGCTCGAATCGGGTAATGCAGTCTACAACTCCGTAAAGAGCAAGAAGGAACGCGTCGGCCGTATGGTTCAGATGCACTCCAAAGAGCGTCAGGAGATCAAGGAAGTTCTCGCGGGTGATATTGCTGCGGCAATCGGCCTGAAGAGTGTCACCACCGGTGATACCCTTTGTGATGAGAATCATAAAATTATCCTGGAACGCATGGAGTTCCCTGAGCCGGTTATTTCTGTAGCCGTTGAGCCGAAGTCCAAGGCTGACCAGGAGAAAATGGGTGTTGCTCTGGGCAAGCTTGCTCAGGAAGATCCGTCTTTCCAGGTTCGTACTGATGAAGAATCTGGCCAGACCATCATCTCCGGTATGGGTGAGCTTCACCTGGACATCATCGTTGACCGAATGCGTCGCGAGTTCAAGGTTGAAGCGAACATTGGTAAGCCGCAGGTGGCTTATCGTGAATGCATCCGTAAGAACGTGGATGTGGAAGGTAAGTTCGTGCGTCAGTCTGGCGGTCGTGGTCAGTATGGTCATGTCAAGCTCAAGCTTGAGCCGCTGCCTCTCGACGAGGAGGATGGCGAGAACTTCATCTTCGTAAACGAAATCGTTGGTGGTGTGGTTCCCAAGGAATACATTCCCGCTGTTCAGCAGGGCATTGAAGAGCAGATGAAGAACGGCTGTCTGGCCGGTTATCCTCTGCTGCGGATCAAGGCCACGCTGTACGATGGTTCCTACCATGACGTTGACTCCAACGAGATGGCGTTCAAGGTCGCCGGATCCATGGCGATGAAGAAAGGCGCGTTGGAGGCTAGTCCGGCCCTTCTTGAGCCGCTCATGAAGGTCGAGTGCGTTACCCCTGAAGAGTATATGGGTGACGTCGTTGGTGATCTGAACCGCCGTCGTGGTCTGGTTCAGGGTATGGAAGACGGCCCGTCGGGCAAGACAATCCGTGCCGAGGTTCCGTTGTCGGAGATGTTCGGTTACGCCACCGATCTGCGTTCTGCAACGCAGGGTCGGGCGTCTTATGCGATGGAGTTCTCCCGCTATATGGAAGCTCCCTCGAACATTGCCGAAGCGATCATTAAAAAGGGTTGATCCCCAGGACTTAAGAAACAGGAAGAGGTGTAACCGATGAGCGAAGATGACACCCTGGTTGGCAAGTCCACCCTGTGCCGGATGGAGCAACGAGTAGACCGGCAGTCGGTGGTAAAAGCCCACGAGTTGCTGTGGCATCACTTCATTGAACAGCATGACGAACCACCCAAGGAGATCGTGCTGGATTTTGATGGCACCGATGTGCCTGTGCATGGCGACCAGCCCGGCAAGTTCTTTAATGCCTATTACGATCATCACTGCTACTTCCCGCTGTACGTGTTCTGCGGTCGTCACTTGCTGGTGAGTTATCTGCGCACCAGCAACCGAAGCGACAGCCGCCACAGCTGGGCCATCCTGGCCCTGCTGGTACGCTTCATCCGCCATTACTGGCCGGATACCCGCATCGTGTTCAGAGGTGACAGCGGCTTCTATCGTCCCCGTTTATTGAGCTGGTGCGACCGGAACAACGTGGATTACCTGGTAGGCATCGGCAAAAACAGTCGACTGCTCAAAGACCTGGACGTGCCCTCAATGTTGGTTCGTAAGGCCCATCAGAACCTGGGGGCAAAAGTCTCTGCCACTTACCGGTTCCAATATAAGGCTCACACCTGGAAACAGCCACGCTGGGTGGTGGCACGTCTGGAAGAAGGCGAGCTGGGATCCAATCCAAGGTTCATTATCAGTCCCCGTTACGACGTAAGCAATGGGATGGACTCCTCCTCACCTAACCGGCATCTACGTGCCAAAATGGTGAGTGAACAGTCAACCATCGTAAAGATGAGGAGAAGTCCATCCCATTGCTTACGTTACGACGAAGGCTTCAAACTCTACTACGAGCAATACTGCGCCCGGGGCGATATGGAGAACCGGATCAAAGATCAGCAGCTGTGCCTGTTTGCCGATCGCACCTCCAGTACCCAGTGGTGGACCAACCAGTGGCGGCTGATTCTGTCAGGGTTCGCCTACACGCTATTCGAGCGGCTACGAGCACACCTGAAAAACACGGCCTTCGAGAGAATGAGCGCCAGCAACCTGCGACTCAAGCTGATCAAGGTCGGTGCCGTGATCATTCGCAACACCCGACGGATACGGGTGTTGATGAGTGACAGTTACCCTTATAAAGGCGAACTCTCTGCCCTGGTTGGCCGGCTGGTTCCGGATTAGATGTCCGGGCTCCCCCGGCCCGACACCAATGGGAGAAAGGGGGAAGTGTACCCGAATGCCGGAAACTGGTTAATTAATCAACAATATAGGTGGCAATGACAGGGTCTTGACGTTACTGATGGCCATCAGCGACGTTCGCAGAGGTACTATGAGAAATCCGGGTTAGGTCAGCGACCTGACGTCTCGTCTCTGGAAAACCCGGTTCGCCGAGAATTCATTACGTTCATTGATCGCTCCACGTCATCCTTACCGACAGAACAAACAGCTGGAGGATGTTCATGCTCATTGAAAACATGGGAACCGGCCAGTTTATTGCGCTCCAGTTCCTGCAACTTGCCAGGGTTGAGCGATACCGGTCCGGTCACTTCCCAGTTTCGGGTGGGGCCAGACCAGCGCCGTGGATTTAGGCGCTTTGCTTTTTCATAAACCATTTTTCGATGCGCCAGGCGTTCGTGATCAATGCCACGGTGGCGATCCGCCGGTGTCACGAACTGGATGCCGCTGTGCAGGTGCTGTTCGTTGTAGGCCTCCTCGAACGCCAGCATCCAGTTGCATACGGCGGCCAGCGATGCAAATCCCTTCGAGGGCCACGCCGGGCAGTATTTGACCGTCCGGAACAACGACTCCGAGTAAGGATTATCGTTGCTGACTCTCGGACTGCTGTGGGACATCAACATGCTCAGATCTGCCAGGCGAGCCTTGAGTGTATAGGACGTCATCGGTGCGCCGTTATCAGAGTGCAGGAACGGTGGGTTAAGCCAACAGCCTTCGGGCCAGATCACCGGATTCCGCTTCATGGACTTCCCAGGCAACGATTTTGCGGCTGTAGATGTCCATGATCATGTACAGATACCAATGCTGGCCACGCACCGCTGACGGACAATAACTAAGGTGAGTAGACCAAGGGAATGTCACCCTCAGCCTCTCGCAGAACGGTGCGTGAACCTCTCGGCTCACACCGCTCCCATCAAGCAAACGCACCCGACATTCCTCGCGACCAGTGCGCGAACAGAGTCGGTCGCACTTTTACTAATCGCTCAAGTGTGGCAATTGTTTTGCTCTTCCGTCCTCGAAGATGCTTGAACTTTCGCATAGCCCACCTGACCAATCGCTGATTTACATAGCGCGATATCCGGTACATCAAAGACCGGTAATACTGCTCATAGTAATTCCACCAACCGTGCAGGTATGGATTGATAAAGTCAGCGATATCCATGATGGATAGATCGGTTCGCTTCCCTATTCGCCACGATCGCACTTTCTGGATGATTCCCTTGATTGAAGGGCGACTGATACCCGGACAAAATCCCATAAAGAGGTCGCCGGATCGGCCCTTCACCACACGTTTTTTGAAGGTGTAACCGAGAAAATCAAAAGATGTATGCACATGGGTTCCGTTTCTACGGTGATCCTGGCAGTAAACAATCCGGGTTTTCTCTGGATGCAGTTCAAGCCCGCACTCCCTGAACCGCTCACGCAGGCTGTGCAGCAGGAATTGAGCCTGCCTTTGAGTGCTGCAGTGAAGCAATCCATCATCAGCATACCGACACCATTCTATGGCCGGAAAGTGCCGACTGATCCATCGGTCGAAGGTGTAATGCAAAAAGAGATTCGCCAGAACGGGCTGATGACGCCGCCCTGCGGTGTTCCCTTCTCGCGCTCAACCGTTCGGCCGTCCGCGTGTACCAATGATGCCGTTAACCATCGTCTGATGTATAACTTCACCCATAGATTCGCGGTGTGCCGATCAATCGCCTTTAATAGGAGTTCATGCGGAATGTTGGCAAATAGACCACGGATATCAAACTCCAGCATCCATGGATAGCGCCAGCACCGCTTTCGAGTGACTCCAACTGCCTGTATCGCCGATTTTCCCGGGCGATACCCGTAGGAGTCAGGAAGAAAGTGCGGTTCTACCTCGGGTTCGAACTGAAGTTTGACCACCATCTGGGCGATTCGATCCGTTACGGTCGGAATGCCCAGTATCCGCTCACCTCCTGATTTCTTTGGAATTGAGACGGCACGAACCGGGGGCGGCATGTAGCTGCCCGACGACATTCGGTTCCAGAGTTTATACAGATTGTTGCTGCGATCACGGTCAAAATCTTCCAGGGTCTGCCGATCTATGCCGACAGATCCTGCATTGGCTTTGACACGACTGTAAGCTTCAACAAATAACCACTTATCAATGTCGAATGGTTTTGCCTGACATCGGCCCTCCTCCTGCTTTCGCAGTTGAGACCGAGATTCAGGCTGCTTGACGCTGTCCCTTCGCTCCACCTCCATTACAGAGGCTTCGTCACTACTACGAACAGCTCCGTCCCAGTATCGTGCCTCAGTACTCTCGGCCTTGTGGTGGTCGCCACTTGTGCCTTCTCCCTTGAACATCACGATGACTGGTTCCCGCAGTTCCCAGCAAGAGCCTGATATTGAGTCGCGCCCACTTTATGCCGGACACCACTTGCGCAGCATTCGGAATATACCCGCAAGCTCATCCCGGGGATGGGACACGCCCCCGGTTTTGATATCACGTATGGTTTTCGGCACGTCATTATGGGTTCGCTCTCGCTCGCCTCTCAATATCACACCTGACTGCATCACTGTGCAGCTTTTTGACCCAATGCTCACCACAAGCACTCTTAATGCATGCAGCTTGGGCTGGTTTGAAGCCTGCTTCCGACAGCCGACTCCGGTGGGCCCACCACCATCTCTTGCTGAGCTTATGGCTCAGTAAAGCGTCCGCATCCTTACATCCACTCTCTGGTGCCTCTGCGGCACACTGTCCCAACTCCCATACCTGATTCGGGCCTGTCGCCGTGAAGCTGGTCGGCTCCGGCACCTTGCGAGGCGGTTTCATGCGTCCCCGGTGATTCTGTTGCTGGCGCCTTTTCAGAACGCGGTAGAACGAGGATTCCGAGGCCAGATAGACGCCTTTGTCAGCCAGTGACGGCACGATCTGTGACGGTGGCGAACTCCGGTACTGAGGTTGATTGCACGCACTCAGAATGGCCAGCTCCTCGGCCTGTATGAGTTTATGGGGCTGCTCGACCCATTTCGCATCAGGACGCCGATCTTCAGCAACCCGGCCGCCGGAACTTCGCCAGCGCTTCAATGTGCGCTCGCTGATATCGATAAGCGCTGCAACCTTGTATCGGGCGGCACCACCGGCAATCGCTTCATCAAACAGCTCCAGCAGCCTTGCACGTTCGCCCAGCGGCGTCAGTCGTCCTCGCTGCTGTCCGGGTCTTCGCCGTACAAGGCTTCGAGCTTTTTTGACAGCACCAGCAGTGACGTTGTCTCAGCCAGAGCCTTGTCTTTACGGCGAACCTCCGCTTTCAGCTTTTTGAGGGTTTTCCGGGACTCTCGTTTCTGTTTCTGAGCCGCTTTATCCCGGTCTTCCTGCATGCCAGCGCCCTGAAGGCAGGCTTCTTTCCAGCGCTGCACCTGCTCCGGATACAGGCCTTTCTCGCGGCAGTAGGCACTGAGTTCGGCTTCAGACATCGAGGCCGTTTCCACTACAACGGCCAGCTTGGCTTCGGGGGACCAGTCTTCCCCGGTATTACGATTACCTGGCACGGGCATTCCTTGTTGTCGACACTGTTTTAACCAACTATACAGAGTCACATCGGATATGCCTTCCTCTGCCGACACCGACAAGACACTGCGGTTCTGCGGAGGTAATAACTTGTTCAACAAGGCTGCTTTACGCTCTTCGGAATAACGTGGCATGAATGCTCCCATGCCGCCCCCGGCTACTTAAATTCAGGCTAAATCGCCAACTGGACAACTAGGCTGACAGAGGGGGCATCGACGAACTGAGGGATCAGGAAAATCTCCAGGCGCTGAGTCAGTTGCGGGTGGGCCTGAAAGTAACCTTCGAGGGCCGGGAAGGCATCGTGCTGGGGGTCGTCACCAAGATCAACCGCAAGAGCGTGATCGTGCTGGGTGAGGATGGCAGGAAGCATCACAAGGTCTCGCTAGAGTTACTAAGACCACTTCGTGACGTGAAGTAGGCGAACTACGTCGTGGAATGAACGTTGTCTCAGAACCGCGCCCCCAACTCAATGTTACCGGCGTGCAGGCCGGCGATCGAAACACCGCCTGACGAGGACACGGTCAGGCCATCACTCGCTTGACCATTTGGGACCGGTGCAACACGAGCAAATACGGATTGAGAACCGGCCCTATCGTCGGGGGTCTTGTTCAGCTTCTGGTTCCAGTAGATTAACCGGTGGTAAACGAGCGACTGTTGTTTGCAGTAAGCTGGCGAGCAAGAAACGCGCCAGCCACACAGCACCTTCTGACAGAAGTGGTGCAAGTCGCGGTTCGTCATGGGATTCCTCCTAGGATGAAAGGGCAGGAATCAGTGTGGCGAATTCTGGTGGCCGGGAACAGGTGCGGATTTATTGGCGCATACGCTTATATCATTCGGAATGATGCGGTTATTTTTTCTGATTAGTAACTGCAATCAGGGGATAGGATCTGCACAGAAAGGATATCAACCTCAAGCGAAAAGCTTTCCAATAGCAAAACCACAATAAGTGTTGGAGCACACAAAAATGAATAAGCTTAAAATCTATTTCGTAACAATAGTTTTGGGATTTTTTATGAGCATGGCTTCTAATGCCGCGCTAGCATCTTCCGAGATAAAAATTGGAGTAATGCAGCCATTGAGTGGGCTATATGCTGGGCCAGGTCGGTCCGGGCTTGATGGTTTTTTGCTTGCACTAAAAGGATATGCGAATAACTCCCATCAAAATTCAATCGACGTAATTACACTCGACACGGAAGCCAAGCCTGCGAGAGCGCCCGAATTAGCAACATCTCTACTCATACAACACAATGCAGATTTTATTTTTGGGCCAGCTCACTCTGGCGTAGCAATGGGGATGATCAAGGTGCTGCGAGGCAAGGACACCGTGATGGTTATACCGAATGCCGGCGCCGCCGCTGCCACCGGATCGCTTTGTGCACCGAACATTTTCAGGACCTCGTTCTCCTCTTGGCAGCCGTCCTACCCCATGGGTAAGGTTGCTCTCGATAAGGGCTACAAAGACGTGTACCTAATTAGCTGGAATTACGGTATGGGTCGAGAAAGTTTGGAGGCCTTCGAAGAGTCCTTCGAGGCTGGTGGCGGCAACGTAGTCAAGAAGGTTCTGATCCCTTTTCCATCCACCAACTTCCAGCCATACATCAGTGACATCGCCGCCCAAGATCCCGATGCCGTATTCGTGTTCTTCGCGGGCGGCGGCGCAACCAAGTTTGTCAAAGACTACGATGCCATGGGCTTGCGCGGCAAAATTCCGCTGTTAGGTTCCGGCTTTCTCACTGAGGGCACCCTGGAAGCCCAAGGCGAAGCAGCTGAGGGGGTGCTTACAACCCTCCACTATGCCGAGCAGTTGGATGTGCCAAAAAACCTCGAGTTTCGAGAGACCTTCCATGCCGAGTACGGCCACTACCCGGACATCTACGCTGTTCAAGGCTATGACGCAGGCCAGGCTATCATCAACACCATCAACCTGCTTAACGGAGATGTCAGCGACAAACAGGCGGTGATCGATACAATGGAAAAACTAACAATCAACAGCCCCCGCGGCGATTTCACCTTTTCTAGGCTCATAACCCCATACAGAATATTTACCTGCGGGAAGTGAAAGACGGTGTAAACGTGGTCAAGAGCCTTGCGGCCGAAGCTCTCGAAGATCCGGCGCGAGGCTGCCAGCTCTGATTAGCCTGTAAACCACGCCCCGGCCCGCTGACAGTGGTCGGGGGTGTCTTATGCAAACCATCCTCCGGACCCCCAAGTCCGCTGCAATATCCCTGGGTAATTCTATGACGACCGAGCTTTTCTTCGTGCAACTTATTAACGGAATTCAGTACGGCCTGTTGCTATTCCTGATTGCCTCTGGACTGACGCTGGTGTTTGGCGTTATGGGCATCCTTAACTTGGCCCATGGCTCCATGTACATGGTGGGCGCTACCTAGTGTGGTACTTCTTCGGCGTTACCGGTAGCTTCACCGTATCGGCCGTGCTTTCGGCCTTGATCGCCTTGGCCCTCGGCATTCTGATCGAGCGAGTGCTGATCCAGCGGTTGTATAACCGCAACCACCTGGACCAAGTGTTGCTGACCATCGGTATGATATTTGTGTTCAACTCGCTTCAGAGTATCCTATTTGGTAACGATCCTTACGGCGTAGCCGTTCCCGATGCCCTGAGCGGAAGCATTCCGTTCACCGACAACTCAAGCTACCCAATCTATCGCATTTTCGCAGCTCTGATCTGTGTTGCGATCGCGGGCCTGTTGTATTACGTGGTTTCTCACACCCGTCTGGGGATGCTGATCCGGGCGGGGGAATCCAACCGAGAGATGGTGGAAGCCCTGGGCGTCAATATCAAAGTCCTCTACACCACCGTTTTCGCCCTCGGCGTCATGCTGGCCGCCGGCTCCGGTATCATCGCCTCGCCCATGAGCTCGATAGTGCCGGGAATGGGTGAGAGTGTTCTGATTACCTGTTTTGTGGTTGTTGTCATTGGTGGTCTGGGCTCCATCAAGGGCGCCTTCGTGGGCGCCCTGCTGGTGGGCTTGGTCAGCACCTTCTCCGCAGTGCTGCTGCCGAGCATTTCCAATATGATTATTTACATCTCTATGATCTTGGTGCTTCTGGTAAAGCCCCAAGGCCTGTGCGCCAAGTAAGCAGGAGCCGATCATGATTTTCGAGAAACGCACTGAGCGCATCATCGTTCCGATGTTCTTTATGGTGGCGCTGTTCGCGCCACTGTTCTTGGAGTCTAACTCCTTTTTTGTGGGCAAGGTAACGACCATTATCATTCTATCTATCTTCGTGATGTCCTTGGATTTTTTGGTTGGCCGGGTTGGGTTGATCACCTTGGGTCACGCGTTGTTCTACGGGATGGGTGGCTACCTGTTTGTCATACTCTCCCCGGAATACGAAGCGGTAAATTTTTGGGTGTATACCCTTTACATTTGCAGCATTTCCGCCCTGATCGCCTTAGTGACCGGTGCCATGATACTCCGGACCAAGGGTGTCTATTTCCTCATGATCACTCTCGCGCTTTCCCAGATGATGTTCTACTACTTCTTCGATTCGCTCGAATACGGCGGTGGCGATGGCATGTTCATCTTCGTAAGGCCGGAGACCAGTATCTTCGGCCTCAGCTTTCTGGATCTGGATGACCCCCAACATTTTTATTACCTGGCGCTGTTCTCCCTGTTCAATACTCTGGTGTTCTTCAAGGTGGTGCTGCGTTCACGCTTCGGACGCGTCGTCGAGGCTGCCAAACAGAACCCGGACCGCACTGAGGCCTTGGGCTATAATATTTTCGCCTTTCGCTTGACCTGCTACGTGATCGGCAGCGCCTTGGGTGCTTATGCAGGCTTCCTCTTCGCCCTGCAGTTTGGCTTTGTGAACCCATCCTTCTTCACTTGGGAGATGTCCGGTATGGCACTGGTCATGTCCATCCTAGGCGGCTCGGGCACTATCTACGGAGCAATCCTCGGCACTTTCACCTATGAAGCCTGCAGTACTTCTTTGAACACCTGACCAAAGAATGGCTGCTGTTCATGGGTTCGGCCATTATCCTCATGGTTATTTTGTTGCGAAAAGGTATTGCCGGCTATCTGGAAAAGCTTTTGGAGAAATAACCATGATTAACGACATCGTTTTGGAAACCGAAGCTCTGAGCAAACACTGGGGCGGAATCAAGGCTGTCGATGAGTCAGTCTGCAGTTCCGGGACCGGCTTCTACACGGCGTAGTGGGCCCCAATGGCGCTGGCAAGAGTACACTGCTGAACATGCTCTGCGGCACACTGAAGCCCACCTCTGGCTGTGTCTTTCATAAAGGCCAGCGCATCGACGCCTTGAAGCCCTGGAAATTCGTCCAGCGTGGTATTGGCCGAAGCTTCCAGAAGACCAACATCTACCCGGAAATGACCTGTCTCGAGAATTGTGCGATCTCGGCCCAGCGCCGTTTTGGTGGTAACTTCAATCTGTTCGTGTCCCGCCACAGCAACAAACTGGTGCGCAAAGCCGCTGAACAGGCCCTGGCACAGGTGGGTCTCGAGGACCGGACCCACGCCATTGCTGCCGAGATTTCGTACGGCGAGCAGCGGCAGCTGGAAATCGCCATGGTTCTGGCCATCGATCCCTGCATCCTCCTGCTGGACGAACCCATGGCCGGCATGGGGCACGACGAGTCCCTGCGCATCATCGAATTGCTCAAGGAACTCAAGAAAACCTACTGCATTGTGCTAGTAGAGCACGATATGGATGCCATTTTCGAGCTCTCGGACCAGCTCACGGTATTGGATAACGGCCGCCACTTGATTACCAGCTCGGTAGATGAGGTGCGGGCCGATCCGCGAGTGAAAGACGCCTATCTGGGCGCAGAAGACGAGGAGGAGCAAACTGCATGAGCGAGGCGCTGCTGGAAATCAAAAACATCAACACCCTGTACGGGCACAGCCACATTCTGCACGACCTGTCGTTCCGGCTCGACAAGGGTCAGTCCATGAGCCTGATGGGCCGCAACGGCATGGGCAAAACCACTACCCTGAAGTCTATCCTCGGCATCGTGCCGCCCCGTAGTGGCCACGTGTATTTCGATGGTGAAGACGTCGGCAGGCTGCCTACCTGGAAACGCATGCGCCGGGACATCGCCTACGTGCCTGAGGGTCGGGGCATTTTCCACAACCTGACGGTGAAGGAACATCTGCAGATGGCAGCCCGGCCCGGCAGTGATGGCCGAGGCAGCTGGGACTACGATAGGGTGCTGGAAACCTTTCCGCGCTTACAGGAACGGCTGTCCAACCTGGGCACCGAACTGTCCGGCGGCGAACAGCAGATGCTGGCCATCGGCCGGGCCCTGGTCACCAACCCGCGCCTGATGATCCTGGACGAGGCCACGGAGGGTCTGGCTCCACTCATTCGTCAGGACATCTGGAGCGTTATTGCCGCCATTCGGGAGTCCGGCATCTCCACGCTGGTGGTGGATAAGAACATCAAGGCACTAAAGAAGTTGTGTGACCGGCACGTGGTACTGATCAAGGGCAAGGTGCACTTTGACGGCAGTTCTGAGGAGCTGGACCTGAACCTGGAAAATGTGGAGAGGGCATTGAGTTTATAGATTTACACGAAACGGATAAGAATAGTCATTTATCGGATAGTTAACATTGCTGGAATTGGCGATTCTTGATTTTCAATAAAAAAAGGAGAAATAAAGACAATGAACTATCGAAATTCTTTGCTGACGTTTGTGTTCGCGTCCAGTCTCGGCGCCGCACCTGCCACCCACGCGGTTGATCTTGGTACCTACAACGATACCTCCTTTAGCGTTGGGGGATTCCTCAAGGCGGAGGGCATCTTCGAGGATCCCGAAAATGGTGATAGCCGCATCTTTGGTCGCGCCAACCAAAGCCGATTCAACTTGAAAACCGTCACCCAAAAGCAGGGACACACCGTGGTTGGCTTCATAGAGGGAGACTTCTATGGGGGTGTCTATCCGGGCGAGAACAACGACTGGCGTTTGCGCCACGCCTTTATCAAGATTGATAATGCCACTGTTGGTCAGACTTGGACCGGCCAGTTCTGGGCCGTGGCCTTCACCGACTACCTCGACTTCTTGGGTGGTCCACGTGGCACCTTGGCCGGCTTGAACTTCCGTACTGCCCTGGCCAGCTACCAGTTCCAGGACTTACGGGTAACTGCTCAGGATCCGGTATACGCTGATGCTGACATTCCTGATCTCGCCATCAATTACAATCTCAATCTGGATGGCGGTCACAAGATCATCCTAACCGCCAGCGGCCGGGAAGTGGACAACGGGGACTTCGTCGCCGGCGGTGCCGTCGGCACCAAAATTATGCTGGGTCGTCATAGTCTGAACCTCAATGCCCACTATGGTGAAGGCCTGGGCGCCTTTACCGGCGTCGGCGTGAACGGTTCCTTGTCCGGCGACGTGGAAAATGGTGAGGCTGTGAGCCAAGGCGGCCTGAATGCCGGTTTCCGCTATGTCTTCAACAACCACTGGCGCGCCAATGTGTCTTACACCAAGGTGGAGGTGGACGATCAGGCAGAGACCGATTACGAGGGTCACCGCCTGAACGTGATTCATAACATTATTCCCGAATTGGAAGTCGGGGTTGAGTGGCGGAAGTATAACTTGGCTTTTGGCCCACTGGCTCCGGAAGGGCAGCAGGTCGAAGTGATGGCCAAGTACGCCTTCTGAATTGAGCGCGCGGAATTAGGGTTTTTTCTGCATCGATTAGGAACGGGGCGCCCCCCCGTTCCTCTCGACTTGGGCGGGTTCATTGCGTCAGCTAATCGAGGAAGATTCAGTGCCCAGCGATCAATTTGATTGCGTCAGTCTTCCGGTATACGTTCCCGTTACGCACAAGCACGTTGTTTACTATTGCGTCAGCGCTTGTATCGTAACCGCTCATTCCAAGACGTTCTGCCACCCCACTGAATTTCGTCCTACAGTAGTAAGAGTTCATTCCGAGACGTCCTGCTGCCCCACTGAATTTCATCCTACAGTAGCCTCTCACTTCCCAAGAAGAGGTTACTCGCATGAGAAAACACCGTACGATAGAACAGTGGCAAGTCCTGGTTGATCAGCAGATTGGCAGCAGTTTGTCAGCCATGCAGTTCTGCAAGCAAGAACATATCGGTTACGCCAGTTTCTGCAACTGGCGAAAGCGCCTGTCCGACCCATCGACCGATGATTCGACAGGTTCCGGTGAACCCGGTTTTCTGGATCTCTCATCGTTGATGGGCACGTCCCAATCCTCTGGCCCAGGCTGGAACATTGTGCTCAGCCTGGGCAATGGTGTCGAACTACGGCTGAGCCAGAACGGATGATCGGGCTCGATAGCCAGGCGCGCATCTGGCTGTGTACCGAGCCCACCGACATGCGCAAATCGTTCCGGGGCCTGAGCGCCCTGGTCCGGAATCAATTGAAGCACGACCCACTCAGCGGCCAGTATTTCGTCTTCGTCAATCGTCGTAAAACCCAGATGAAGATGCTGTATTTTACCGCCACCGGTTACTGCCTGTGGGCTAAACGTCTGGAGCAGGGACAGTTCCGGGTGCCGTTATCCGCCTCCGGTCAGCGAGCCCTGACCCTGACGGATTTGCAACTGCTGATCGATGGCATCGAGGTGCAGAAATACCGCCAGTTTAAGCGTTTCCGAGGGGTATAGAAGACAGACTTCCGGTATAATATCGGCCATGAATTCAACGGCTTCCGCTCCTTCTTCCAATGCATCTTCCTACTCGGCTCTGGCCGAGGAGAATGCCGTGTTGCGGGAGCAGCTGGGAGCCCAGGCAGAATCGATTCGTCAGCTGACGCATCAATTGGACTGGTTCAAAAAGCAGTTGTTCGGTCCCAAATCCGAGAAGCAGGTTTATGATATTCCAGAACAGGATAGCCTGTTCACCTCCGGTGAAGCATCGCTGACGGAGAAGCCTGCCGAGGAAGAGAGGCGCACCATTAAGGCCTATCAGCGCGGCACCGGCAAGAAGCAGCGGGACGACGACTGCCTGAACGACACCGGCCTGCGCTTTACGGCGGATGTGCCGGTGGAAGTCATTGAACACATGCCACCGGAGCTGACCGGTCCAGAGGCCGATCAGTACGAAGTGATCGGCAGCAAGACCACCTATCGGCTGGCCCAGCGGGCCTCCAGCTATGTGGTACTCAAGTGTGAACGCCCGGTGTTCCGGCGCAAGGGAGCGGAGAAGCCAGTGACAACTCCGGCTCCGTTCAACGTGCTGGACAACAGCCTGGCCGATGTCAGTCTGCTGGCCGGGCTGTTGGTGGACAAGTTCCAGTTCCACCTACCGCTGTATCGTCAGCACCAGCGCATCCAGCAAGCAGGTATTACCGTTAGTCGCAGTACGCTCACGAACCTGGTTAAACGAGCCATCGACCTGCTGCGCCCCATTGTGGATGCCCAGACCAACAATGTGTTGCGCAGCCGGGTGCTGGCCATGGACGAAACACCCATCAAGGCCGGCCACCAGGGCCGGGCGGGCCCGCAAAAAGGCAAGATGAAATCTGGCTGGTTCTGGCCGCTGTACGGCGATGCCGACGAGGTGGTGTTCACCTACTCAAACAGCCGTGGGCGTGCGCACATCGAGCAGGTGCTCAGCGATCAGTTCAGCGGCACACTGATCAGTGACGGCTACGCGGCTTATGCCCGGTATGCCGCCGCCCAGGAAAACATTACCCATGCCCAATGCTGGGTGCACAGTCGCCGTTACTTTATCGAGGCGCAGAAGGAACACCCGGAGCAGGTCACCGAAGCCCTGCAACGGATCGCGACGCTGTACCGGAATGAAGAGACCCTCAAAGCTCAAGGGCTGACCGGCGAGAAGAAACGCCAGTACCGATTGGATCACTCGAAGCCGGTGGTCAGCGACTTCTTCCAGTGGTGCCGGGATCAGTTGGCGCAAGGCGGCCTTGTGCCCAGCGACTCACTGACCAAAGCCCTGAACTACGTGCTCAGCCGCGAAGCCAGCCTGACCGTGTTCCTGGAAGATCCCGACGTTCAGCCAGACACCAACCACCTGGAAAGGGCACTACGCCCAATCCCCATGGGCAAGAAAAACTGGATGTTCTGCTGGACTGAACTGGGGGCGGAACACCTGGGCATCATCCAGAGCCTGATCAGTACCTGCAAGCTGCACGATATTACCCCCTACACTTACCTGGTGGACGTGTTGCAACGCATCAGCCAGCACCCGGCCAGTGAAATCAGCGACCTGACCCCGCGCCTCTGGAAAACCCGGTTCGCGGAGAAACCGTTACGGGCGCTGATCGACCCACGCCATCCTGACCGACAGAATAAACAGCCGGAGGCGTTCATGCGCATTGAAGACATGAGCATCGACCAGTTGCTGGAACTGAATCAATACATCTGCCGGCGCATCGACGAACTGAGGGATCAGGAAAATCTACAGGCGCTGAGCCAGTTGCGGGTGGGCCTGAAAGTGACCTTCGAGGGCCTGGAAGGACCGGTGCTGGGGATCGTCACCAAGATCAACCGCAAGAGTGTGATCGTGCTGGGTGAGGATGGCAGGAAGCAGTACAAGGTCTCGCCGGAGTTATTAAGGCCCCTCCGTGACGTGAAGTAGGTCAACTACGTCGTGGAATGAACGCTTACGTCCATGCGCATTGACGACATGAGCGTTGATCAGCTGATGGAACTCAATCGATACATCTGCCAGCGCATTCATGAACTGCGGGAGCAGGAAAATCTGCAGGTGTTGAGCCAACTGCGAGTCGGCCTGAAAGTGACGTTCGAGGGCCGGGAAGGACCGGTGTTGGGGGTCGTCACGAAAATCAATCGCAAGAGTGTGATCGTGCTGGACGAGGAAGATGGCACCAAACAATACAAGGTCTCACCCGGCTGGTCAGGCCGCTTCGTGACGTGAAATAAGTCCACCACGTCCAGGAATGAACGTTTACTCCCATTCGCTTACACGAGCTCACGGCTCCTCGTTCATTAGGGGTTTTCCAGCGCCGGTTCGACCTGTTCGCCATCAATCAAAATGCCATGCAATCGTGGTGTTGGACGTCTCCTGAAAAGTTTCCGGTTGTTAACCAGGCGCGCTCAGATCTTAAGTTACACACTCAAACGCCTGCCGCTGAAAGCTCCTCGTCATAAGCCTCCTCGTTGTGTACCAGCGCCCAGGCTATGCGGGCTGTTTTATTGGCCAATGCCACCGTTGCCACATTGACGTGTGAAGTGGATCCCGAAATTTGGACAGTTGCCTAAGCTCTGATTCATCATCTCCATTTTCAAGATCTTCGGGCATCATCACTTCGCCACGGGCATTACGCGCCACCAGTTGAACGCTCCTTATTCCCTGACGTAGCTCGGTGACGGCCACTCCGCGAAGTTGGAACTGCAGTTGCCGGGCAACTTCTGCCGGGGTCAGGCCGATCCAACCCAGGTTTTCCGGGTCCAACTCAAGATAGAGAGTGGGTACGCGCTCATCCCATTCGAGATGCGGCATGACGATATTCGGATGCCCGGTCATAAGAGTCCGGATCTGGTGCGCGATCTCTCTGAGTTGATCTGGTTCCGGGCCCAACACTCGAAAACTGACCGGCCAGGCCACCGGGGGACCATACAGCAAACGCGTTACCCGCACTCGTGCCTCCGGAAACTCACCCACCGCGATTCTGGTTTCCAGCGCCGAGATGATGCGATCGCGCCCTTCAACGTCCTGCCCGATGGCAATCAGCTTGGCAAATGCCGGGTCCGGCTGCTCGGGGTTGGCAGATACGAAAAACCGGGGGGCACCGGCACCGATGTAAGCGGAAAGGCTTTTCACCTCCGGCATGTCCATCAATATCGCTTCCAGGCGTCTGACACTTTCATCTGTGGTAGCGATAGCGCTTCCCTGTGGAGCAAAGACGCTGACCAAAACTTCGGGGCGATCAGAACTCGGAAAAAACTGCTTCTGCACCTGAGTTGCCATACCGAAAGCACTGATCACCAGCAAACCCAACGTGATAAAAACGACGGTTTTCCGGTATTGTACACACGCGGCAATGACCCCACGCAACCGCTGATAAAAAGCGCTTTGGTAAAGGTCCTGGCCACCATGACCGGGATAGTTGGGCAAAAGCTTGACGCCCAGATAAGGCGTGAAGGTTACCGCCACTACCCAGGAAATCAACAACGAAAAAGCCAGCACCCAGAAAATGTTGCCGGTGTATTCCCCGACACCGGACTGGGCAAATCCGATGGGGACAAATCCGGCCACCGTCACCAATGTTCCAAACAGCATGGGAGCAGCTGTTACGCTCCAGGCATGACTGGCGGCCCGTACCCGGTCCCAGCCGCTCTCCATTTTAACAATCATCATTTCAATGGCGATGATCGCATCGTCCACTAACAGGCCCAATGCGATAATCAACGCGCCCAGGGTGATGCGGTCCAGGTTAATGCCCGCCATTTTCATCAATAAAAAGGTCAGGCCGAGAGTGACGGGAATCGCGATGCCCACCACCAAACCCGCGCGCAGACCGATCGCCAGTATGCTGACCCCCATCACGACGACCAGCGCCACCAGAAACTTGACCTGAAAAAGATCAACCGCCTGAGTGATGGCTTCGGCCTGGTCGGTCAGGGTCTGTATTGACATCCCCAGGGGCAGCCTGGCCTGTTCAGTATTGACAAACTCGCGCAGGCGCTCGCCAAACGCCAGGCCATTTTCGCCCGCCTCCATGACGACGCCCAGGAGGATCGCATCCTCACCGCTGGAACGGACGATGTAGTTCAGCGGATCTTCATAGCCCAAACGCACCTCGGCCAGATCAGACACGGTGATAAGCTGGTCTCCGATACGCAGAGGTACTGAGGCGAGGCGCTCAAGGTCAGACAGGTCGATGTTGCTGCGGATGTAAACCCGCGGGCCGGCCAGATCAACAAAGCCAAGAGGCTCAAGACGATTGTTGGCCTCTATCGCCTGTAACACGTCTTCTGCCGACAAACCGAGGTTGTTGAGCCGGTCCTGATCAAACTCGAGATACACCCGCTCAGGACGCTCGGCCAGGATCTGTGCCTTTTGCAAGCCGGGTAGCCGTTGCAGGCGATCTCGTATCGCTTCTGCCTCGCGGGTCAGTTCACGCATTGGCATTCCCGGTGCTGTGAGGGCCATCAGGGAGAAATACACGTCTGAGAAATCATCGTTAACGATGGGGCCGATGACACCACGGGGGAGATTGGGGCTTTCATCGGACATGCGCTTGCGAACTTGATAGAAGAGATCGGGCATTTTTTCACTAGGCGTATAATCCTGGAACCGGATAAGCATGGTGGCCTGTCCGGGCCGAATGGTGGTTTCAACAGTGTCGAAATACGCCACTTCCTGTATTCGTTTTTCCAGGCGGTCCACCACCTGATTCCGTAGCACCTCAGGGGTTGCTCCTGGCCAAACCACAGAAACCACCATTGCCCGGACAGTGAACGCAGGGTCTTCCGCCCGACCAAGATGAGAACGCGTAGAAGCCCGCAACAACGGACATCAAAAGAAAAAAGAGGGTGACCGAACGCTCGCGCACTGCCAGTGCGGAAAGATTAGGCAGGCTCATTGAGCCAGCTCCCGCACCGCCATGCCAGGCGTGAGCAGGTGTGTCCCTAATGCGACGATCGGCGTAGTCGCGTTGATGTTGGCCCGGATCTGCGCATACTCCTCACCCAAATCGATAACCTCGACCGCAAGGGGGGTCACCATGCCGTCGGAGACCAACCAGACCTGCGGCGTTTCTCCTCTCTCATCAAGGGCACCCAGCGGTACACGATGGCTGGCCGTGGTTTGTTTCTGCATCAGCCGGACACTCACCACTGAACCAAGCGTTAAAGACGAAGGGTAGGGCCCCTCCAGGCTGTATCGGGCACGCCAGCTCCGGCTTCTGGCGTCGGCAGCCCCGGCAATCTCTCTCAGATTCACCGCAAGCTGTTCGCCATTGGGTAAAGGAACATAACCTTGCCGGGGCGGGTTGCTGCCCTGAGGTAAAAAGACCTCGACTTCCAGGGATTGATCTTCAGCCAGAACGGCAAGGGTTTGACCGACACCCACAACCTGGCCGGGCTCAACGATGACCTCGGTGATCACGCCTGCATTGGCGGCTTTTAGTTCCGCATATCCCAGAGCATTCTGAGCCTGCTGATTTCGTGCAGAAGCCGTTTCCACCTGGCTGCGTGCTTCACGCTCCGCCAGTTCAAGGCGTTGCAGGGTTTGTTCGCTGACAAACTGACGTCCTACCAGTTCCTGCTGTCGCTGGAGCTCATTAGTGGCAATGGCCAGGGCCGCTTCTGCACGCCTCAGATCTGCGGCGGCCCCCTCCGCGGTTGCGATAAGGTCTCGTGAATCGAGTTTGAACAGTAAGTCGCCTTTTTCCACGCGCTGACCGGGATCGATGAAACGTTGTTGAATCCGGCCGGCGATCTGAAAGGCCTGGGGAACTTCGTGGCGGCCTCGCAGGGTTCCTGAAAACCTCTGAGATGTTGGACCTGCCTCCTTCAATTCCACTGTTTTTACCCAGGGAACAGGGGGGCGGGCCTCTGGAGGCGTTTCCGCGGACTGCTGACAACCTGACAGAATGAGCAGCGAGATAAACAGGGTCAGCAGAAAGCGCATGGCAGATGTCTCGATCGGCAAGATTAAGGTGTGGATATCAGTTCTCGCGGCATCCAGATAAAGCTAGTTGCAGGATAGCATCGCGAACGATGTCCTTCTGCTCCATAGGCAGAAAATGGGTCGTGCCCTCAAGAACCCTGACGTCAGCCGAAGGCAGCAGGGCCTTCAGGCGTTTTTGTGCCTTTGGTGAGAAGGTTGACCCGCGTTCCGCGGCCAGTGCTATAACCGGGCACCGCAACTGACGAATACCGGGCCAGGGGTTGTGTTCGGTATGGGCAAAGGTGGTGCTCTCCCATTCGGGCGCACACGCCAATTGAACTTGGTCACCCTGCGGCACGAAGGCGTGTTGGACGTAGCGTTCAGCCATGCTTCGGGCCAGGTCTTGAAGCCACCGCGGCACGATAGTTGTCCAGCGCAGCAGCGTGCGAATCAAATACCCTGCGCCGACGTGCCGCTCCGGCGGCCAGCGACAACCGATGTGACTGACGCAGCAGCTTGGCCAGCCCCAACTTCAGGCCCTGCACCGGATCCATGATCACCGGTTCCGCCAGAATCAGACCCAGCACTTTGTCAGGCCGCCGGGCAGCGGCCATGATGCTGGTGGTGGCACCGATGGAATGGCCGGCAAGCCAGACCGGTTCGTCCAGGCATTCCAGCAGAGCGATCAGGTCGCGATAATAGGTTTCCCAGCCCCGGAATGTCGACAGGTTGGCTGCACCAACGCTGGCCCCGTGTCCTCGCATGTCCCAGGCCAGGACATTGACGTCCGTGGCGAGCTCGTCAAGCAGTGGATGGTACAGGCGGCCATGGAAACCCGTGGCATGGGCCAGTGCAGTGTGGGTCGCGCTTTGGATTGCGGCCAGCGCCACAGTGCGATATCGGCGCCATCCGTCGCCCGGAATTCGTCGCGTTCAGGTGTGTTGTGCTTAATGTCCATGACGGTCTTCTTGTTGGGCGGCCATTGTCGGGAGCAATAACTGAACCTGACCAGTGGCGATCGGTTTTTTATCATCGCCTTGCCAGCAGGTCACCTGGACCAGGCTGGTGCGCCTGCCTTGCCGAATAATGTCGGCCCTGGCGAACGTCGATCGGGCCTTCGCGGAGCGAGGTAATTGATGTGGCTGTCGAGAATGCGCGGGCAACGTGTCTCTGCATCCTGGCTTTGCGCAGCCACCCGCGCGGTGAGTTCGATCAGGGCTCCAAGCACGCCGCCATGGAGGCTGGTAGCATGAAGTTGCCAATCAGCGCTTCACGACACGGCAAATGAACCAATACGCCTACATCACCGCGCTGAACCTCAAGCCCGAGGTGCTGTGCATAGGGAATGCGCTCCAGAAGAGCCTGCCAGTCAGCACATTCTTTCGCACTTTCCGCAGTGCCTGAGATTTGTGGGGCCGAATCGCCAGTCGTGCTCATGCGCTCTCCTTTCCTGGTCCACCTGCATGCAATTGCTGTCCCTGGGTGTTACGCATGAAGGTGGCGTTTGCCGTCGCTAGTAACTCGCGATTTCCCTCGCTAAGGATGTCACAATGAATAAACGCGACATCGTCCGATAAATGACGACAGGTGGCCACCGCTGACAGGGCCCGGTCGCCGATGGCAGGCCGCAAATAATCCATGCGCAGATCCAGAGTGGCAATGGGCATCAACTCCAGGCACCCGCGAATACCGCCAAGCCTCCGGCGGAGTCTGCCAGCGAGTAAAGTACGCTGGTGCAGATTTCTTTTGTATCCTTATGGGCGAACATCCATGACTGCGGGGTTAGCCGCATACAGACCTGGCCCTGGTCTACCGAGACAACTTGCATGCCCAGATCCCTGCCGTGAGGAACCTGTTCGGTGAACTGCCACGCCGTCGTCACAGCGTCACTGTGCTGAAGTTTGTTCAGATCGTTCATCAGATCCGCCCAGTCTGACATGCATTTCGCGCAGGGGCGGAAGTGTAGAGGACCAGTGGATTGTCATAGGTCATTGCCATGGCGTTCTCTTGTGAGTAGCATTGTTTCCAAAGTTTGGTTGGTCAACCAACCAAAAGTCAACACTTTGTTAATCCAAATGGCACGGCACCGGTGTAATGGCGTGCGATCAGTGAAACGAATCGAATGATGGCTGCTCTGATGATTAATAAACGGGATTGCTCAGGAGATGGTTAAGCCATGGTTGACAGACAGATTACCCCTGCAAGCAAATTAGGCGATCAGGGTAACGTTTTGTCTAACGCCGCCCGGCTCTTTCGAGAGAAAGGTTTTGAAAGGACGTCTCTAAAGGAGATTGCCGAAGCCTGCAATATGCTGCCCGGAAGTCTGTATTATCGTTACAGCAGCAAGGAAGCGCTGCTCGTTGACTGATGCGTCGGGGAGTAGACCTGGTTACAACAGAGGTTGAAACCGCGTACGCCAGCTCGGACGATCCCGTGGAACGATTGCGTCTTTGTATCAACGCACATTTGCACGCCCTGCTGGTTGATTCGGATACGGTTTACGTACTTTTGTTTGAGTGGCGTTCACTGAGCGCGGAGGCCCGCGGGGACATCATCGCTTTGCGTGACCAGTATGAATCCCTTTGGGCCGAGATCATCGAAACGATGATTGAGCAAGGCGTGATTCGGAAGGATGTCAATGCTCGCCTGCTTCGCCTAATCGGCCTCGGGGCGCTCAACTGGGTCGCAACCTGGTTTGATCCGAAAGGTGTCTATACACTCGACGGCATTGGTGATTTTGTCTGGAACGTCATCATGGATGGTGTAATCAGGAAAAGTGTACGAACATAGGCACTGGCTCCCCAAGCGTAATTAGCGCCGGTTTATGTTTGTTAATCACGTGTATAGATGGTGTGTGATCTGACGTTTAGCCTGAATTGCTCAGGTGGCTGGCCAAACCAGCGTTTGAAGGCGCGTCTGAAATTGGCACTGTCGTGATAATTCATCAACGCGGCAATGGCCTCGATTGACAGTTCGCTGTCACGCAGGTATAGCGCTGCCTGCTGAGACAGAATCTCGTCACGGATTTTTCGAAAACTGCTGCCTTCATGGTTGAGTTTACGCGCCAGGGTGCGTTTGCTGATGAACAGAGAAGCAGCCGCTTCCTCTTCACTGAGCGTTCCCGGCGGCCGGGACAACATCATCTTCTTCAGCCGGGTCTGGTAGCTTGGCTTATCGGACTGAAGTTGCGCAAGCATGGCTTCACACTGTCGCATGGCCAGATGATAGTTTTCATGATTGGCAGAGGCGTTTGGTTCCCGACACAAGGCCATCGGCAAGCTGAGTTTTAATTGGCTGCAATCAAAGTGAATCTGCCCGGACAAAAAGTCCGAATACGTTGCGTGATACTCGGGTTTCGGATGGGCAAAGCATACTTCAGCCTCGCGCAAAGGGCGGCCAACCATGAACTCGCCGAATTCGAAAAGTGCCTTGACCATCGCATCCGACAGGCAACGCTGTATGTCATCGTCTAATGGCCCCAGGTACTGCAGAATACATTCCAAACGCTCACCGACTTGCTGCAAGTGCAACTGGATGAAGCTCGCGCGCGTGGGCAGGAATGTCCGAATCGCGTGTAGAGCAGTGAGGAGGTCGGGGCTGCTGTAAGCCACGAACCCCATTGCTCCGTGGGTTGCCGGAGTCATTCGTTTACCCAGCCTTAACCCAAATTCTGGCTGGCCGGACAGATCCATTGCATTACGCAGGATCTGTATCTGCTGAGCCACAGTAAGCAGTCCGTCCTCGCTCAAAAATTGCGTCACCCCAAGTCCAGTGCCCCGCAGCAGACGCGGAAGTTGTCTGGCTGTCAGATTCAGCTCACGTGCAACTAGCCGTGAGTAATTCGATGGAATATCCGGACCGGGACTTTGCAACTCCTCCATTTTCTTCCGCGCCGCCATCATTGATACCCCCCTTCCTAAAGTTTCGCCATTTTGTCTTCAAATGACCCCTGCTTGTCAAGAAATGACCTGAAAAATATGCTGGCAGACAGGCAATATCTGTCAATCATCAATGCTGGTAGGAGAACAACATTGGGCAAAGTTACGTTTATCGAACATGATCAAACTGAACATGTCGCAGAATTCAAAGCTGGTTCCTCGGTAATGCAAATCGCTGTTGATAGCGCCATTCCCGGTATCGACGGGGATTGTGGGGGGGAGTGCGCCTGCGGTACCTGCCACGTTATCGTCACGAACGAATGGTTCAGCAAGACAGGCACGCCTGGCAATGAGGAAGAACAAATGCTGTCAATGACACCGGAGCGGGCGAGCACTTCGCGCCTGGGCTGCCAGGTGGTACTGACTGATGAAATGGACGGCATGACCGTGCATTTACCCGAGTTCCAGATGTGAACACAGGAGGACGCATGCCAACACTGCCCAGAACATTTGACGACATTCAGTCCCGACTGATTAACGCCACCTCCAGGGTGGTGCCGATGCAGAGGCAAATTCAGGGACTGAAATTCTTAATGAGCGCCAAGAGGAAGACCTTCGGCCCACGCCGACCGATGCCCGAATTCGTTGAAACACCCATCCCGGACGTTAACACGCTGGCCCTTGAGGACATCGATGTCAGCAATCCGTTTTTATACCGGCAGGGTCAGTGGCGCGCCTATTTCAAACGGTTGCGTGATGAGGCGCCGGTCCATTACCAGAAGAACAGCCCTTTCGGCCCCTTCTGGTCGGTAACTCGGTTTGAAGACATCCTGTTCGTGGATAAGAGTCACGACCTGTTTTCCGCCGAGCCGCAAATCATTCTCGGTGACCCTCCGGAGGGGCTGTCGGTGGAAATGTTCATAGCGATGGATCCGCCGAAACACGATGTGCAGCGCAGCTCGGTGCAGGGAGTAGTGGCACCGAAAAACCTGAAGGAGATGGAGGGCTGATCCGATCACGCACCGGCGATGTGCTTGACAGCCTGCCTACAGACAAACCCTTTAACTGGGTACCTGCTGTTTCCAAGGAACTCACAGGCCGCATGCTGGCGACGCTTCTGGATTTTCCTTACGAGGAACGCCACAAGCTGGTTGAGTGGTCGGACAGAATGGCAGGTGCAGCATCGGCCACCGGCGGGGAGTTTGCCGATGAAAATGCCATGTTTGACGACGCGGCAGACATGGCCCGGTCTTTCTCCAGGCTTTGGCGGGACAAGGAGGCGCGCCGCGCAGCAGGCGAGGAGCCCGGTTTCGATTTGATCAGCCTGTTGCAGAGCAACAAAGAAACGAAAGACCTGATCAATCGGCCGATGGAGTTTATCGGTAATTTGACGCTGCTCATAGTCGGCGGCAACGATACGACGCGCAACTCGATGAGTGGTGGCCTGGTGGCCATGAACGAATTCCCCAGGGAATTTGAAAAATTGAAGGCAAAACCGGAGTTGATTCCGAACATGGTGTCGGAAATCATCCGCTGGCAAACGCCGCTGGCCTATATGCGCCGAATCGCCAAGCAGGATGTCGAACTGGGCGGCCAGACCATCAAGAAGGGTGATCGAGTTGTCATGTGGTACGCGTCGGGTAACCGGGACGAGCGCAAATTTGACAACCCCGATCAGTTCATCATTGATCGCAAGGACGCACGAAACCACATGTCGTTCGGCTATGGGGTTCACCGTTGCATGGGCAACCGTCTGGCTGAACTGCAACTGCGCATCCTCTGGGAAGAAATACTCAAGCGTTTTGACAACATCGAAGTCGTCGAAGAGCCCGAGCGGGTGCAGTCCAACTTCGTGCGGGGCTATTCCAGGTTGATGGTCAAACTGACACCGAACAGTTAATTAACCGATTGACCAGGATGGCATCCGAACGTGTGGAGAGTCCAATCCCAGGGCACAGCGAAAGAGATAGCCTATGGTAAGCAAACGTAAAGAGAGGACGGTCATTGTTGGCGGTGGGCACGCAGCAGGTGCCCTCCTGACAGCCTTACTCCAAAAAAAATATCAACATGAGGTCGTTCTGGTGGGGAATGAACCTCATCCGCCCTACCATCGACCGCCGCTGTCCAAGAATTACCTGACAGGAGACGTTGATCAGGAGTCGCTGTACCTGAAACCGCGCTCGGTATACGAGAACGCAGGCCATCAGTTGCGGCTCGGTGTGCGCGTCGAACAAATTGATCGGGACAGTAGCACCATCAGCTTGTCGGATCAGAGCAGGCTGCAATACGATCGACTGGTCCTGGCCACCGGGTCACACCTTCGACACCTGAACGCGCCCGGGGCTGACTTAAATGGCATTCATTACCTGCACGACATAGCTGATTCAGAGGTACTGCGTGAACAGTTAGTTGCTGGAAAGCGCCTGGTCGTCGTGGGTGGTGGTTACATCGGCCTTGAGGTGGCGGCCAGTGCCAACAAAAAAGGTGTTAATGTCACGGTGCTAGAAGCCGCCGAACGTCTTATGCAGCGCGTTACGGGCCCGGAAATATCAGCGTTCCTTTACGACAAACACCGTGGCGCCGGCGTGGACGTACGTCTGAACACAGCGGTAACCGGCTTCGAAGCGGGCGATCAGGGGCATGTGGCTGGCGTGACGTTGGCGGACGGAAGCACCGTACCGGCCGACATCGTCCTTGTGTCGATCGGCATTATCCCGGAAACCGCTCTGGCTAAGGACGCCGGCCTGCCCTGTGATAACGGTATTATTGTTGACGAATTTACCCGTACCGAGGACCCCGCCATCTTGGCGATCGGTGACTGCACCCGGCACCGGAATCTTTTCTTCGAGAAGATGCAACGACTCGAGTCTGTCGCCAATGCTGTCGATCAGGCTCGTACAGCCGCGGCAACCCTGATGGGTGAGGAGAAACCCTATGATAGCGTTCCATGGTTCTGGTCAAACCAGTACGATGTTCGTCTGCAGATGGTAGGATTGTCGCAAAATCATGATCAGCGAGTGGTTCGAGGCACCCCCGAGGATAAAGGATTTGCCGTGTTCTATCTCCGCGAAGGCTGTGTTATTGCTGTTGACGCGGTCAACCTGCCCCTTGCTTTTTTGGTAGGCAAGACACTCGTTCAACAACGCAGAACGATCAACCCGGAACTAATAGAGGATCCGGATACTGAACTGAAATCTTTGGTGAACGGAAGGCTCCAGAGTTGAAGGCAATATGTTGCGTGGCAACCGAAGCAGCCAGTCACCGGAGTGAGC
Organism: Marinobacter salarius; assembly: GCA_000831005.1. Taxonomy (GTDB): domain Bacteria; phylum Pseudomonadota; class Gammaproteobacteria; order Pseudomonadales; family Oleiphilaceae; genus Marinobacter; species Marinobacter salarius. The sequence continues at coordinate 4,436,744 of CP007152.1, forward strand.
CAATAAATATGAACTTGATCCTCTTAACAATAAAAGATTGTGACTTTGCGCGACCGCTATGGGTTGAGGTGTATATCACTGAATCTTGGTTAAATCACACCAAGCACTTAATGTTTTCGGCCTCTTCTGTTGGAAGTGTCACTGTTGAAGCCGTTGGAAAGTGGCATCCAAGAACGGGCTACTCAGGGTTCAAACTGCAGGCAGTCTGTAAGTCAAACAGAGTGAGATTCAGGCTTTTTGGAGATGTAAATGGGAGGCGGGTTCTGACATCCGATATTGATATCAGGACACTTGACCAATTGAATCAAAGGTATGGCGCTAATGAAACAGTTTTTTATAGCAAGGACGTACCAGTGCTGATGGCAATCTATTACTCAACTAAACGGTTAGAGGTTTTTAAATAACGTTTGCTGGCTGCATTCAGCAACCTTTTGATCGGTGAAAAATATCTGCTGGCGTAGGCCTCAAGTTTGGGAATTCTCGAACATATGATGAAAGAAATGATTTGGGTCACTTAGGGAGACTCTGAATAAGTCCCCAAAATCAGCGATAATACGGCCGTCGTCAACCGCATAGGATCGTTGCCACCATGGATCAGATCACCTTCTCCGAAGCCGAGTACCAGACCAAAAAGCGCAAAACCCGCCGCGAGATCTTTCTGGAACGGATGGACAAGCTGATTCCGTGGAAGCAGCTGGAAAAGAAGGTAGCCCGTTATTACCCCAAGGGCCAGAACGGACGGCCTCCCTATCCTTTGTCTGCCATGCTGCGCGTTCACTGCATGCAGTTGTTCTATAACCTCAGCGATCCGGCCATGGAAGATGCATTGTACGAGATCGAATCCATGCGCCAGTTCGCTGGCCTGAAGCTCGATCGTCTGCCAGACGAAACAACGATCCTTAAGTTCCGTCATTTTCTGGAGCAGCATGGTCTCGGCAAGGTGCTGTTCAAAGAGGTGAACAAGCACCTGGAGAAAAACGGCCTGATGCTGCGTGAAGGCAGCATTGTTGATGCCACCATCATCTCTGCGTCCAGCTCCACAAAGAACAGTTCTGGCAAGCGCGATCCGGAGATGCACCAAACCCGAAAGGGCAACGAATGGCAGTTCGGCATGAAGATGCACATTGGCGTCGACGACACACTGGGCCTTATCCATAGCATCGACACCACTGCTGCCAATGTCCATGACATTGTGCCTTCCGGCAAACTGCTGCACGGTGAAGAGCGCCGAGTCTTTGGTGATGCCGGCTACCTCGGCATACAAAAGCGAGGCGAGCACAAGCACCGTAAAAATGTGTCTTGGTTCATCGCCAAGCGCCCGGGTTCACGGAAGGCCCTGAATGCTGACAAGCTGAAAGCCGAGAAAATCAAAGCCAGCATCCCCTCAAAAGTGGAACATCCGTTCCGGTACATCAAGCAGGTGTTCGGCTACAACAAGGTTCGCTATCGCGGCCTGTCGAAAAACACCAACCGGCTGCACTTGTTGGCCGCGTTCAGTAATCTGTTAATCGGTGAAAAATACCTGCTGGCATAGGGGCAGTGTGCCTATTTTCCGCCAAAATGGCGGGAAACGGGCAGAAAACATACAAATAAATGGAGAGTTGCGTCTGAATTTTCCGTTTTCTGCTGGCTCAAACGGATGCTGGTGAAAATCGACGGTTATTCAGACCTTCCTTAGCTTTCTGTAATTGGCGAGTACAATGTATGCGCCGCGAACATGATCAGTCTTTGTTCGTCATGGCATCGAACACGTTTTTGTGGCTAACTGAGACCAACGTTTTATTAACGTACTGGAAGACCGATTTGCCGATGGAGATTCTTGATAACCTGCTTCATCGATACCCCCTTCGATTTCGCAGTGTGGCAAGCCCCAATATCCTAGACACCTGACAGCTTTGTGAAGTACTGCTTTTCTAAGGAGGCTCTGAATAAGTCTCCAAAATCAGCGATAATACGGCCATCGTCAATCGCATAGGATCGTTGCCAGCATGGATCAGATCACCTTCTCCGAAGCCGAATACCAGACCAAGAAGCGCAAGACCCGTCGCGAGATCTTTCTGGAACGGATGGACAAGCTGATTCCGTGGAAGCAGTTGGAGAAGAAGGTAGCCCGTTATTACCCGAAGGCCGGAACGGACGGCCCCCTTATCCGCTGCCTGCCATGCTGCGGGTTCACTGCATGCAGTTGTTCTATAACTTGAGCGATCCGGCCATGGAAGACGCGCTGTACGAGATCGAATCCATGCGGCACTTCGCGGGTAAATGGCATGGATGCAGTTGTCCCTATCTACAGTGAAGACGAGATCGCTGATGCAGTGAAATATATTGAATCCGACCGGTATGAGCACGGTGACGAGGATTGAGAGAGATTAAATCTACAGAACTATCTGCTTAGCGCTACAATCTGACCCTGGGCTCCCCCCCACTTCATTAAACACATATCTATAATAATTAGGGACCTCATGAGCAGAAAACAATATGAAAAACTTTTAGAACGCCCCCACTACCAAGAGCTAGTGAAAGTATTGCAAACCAGCGAGGAGCACGAAATCCTTTAAGCAGTCAAGCATGATAGAGCGAGTGAATTAACCCTAGAACAGCAAGGACGGCTAAAGGATTACTTGATGAAGGTGAAAAGGCCCAAAACAGTGAATTTGCCTTTGGTTAGGGCAGATAAGAGCAAAGCGGGACTATAGACTTACATGGTCTGGCCCCCCGTTTTACTACCGCTCATTGTCAGTAAAATTCGGTTCCTGCGCCGGACGACGAATTTAGCACTTTGCGTGGAAACTGAAATCAGCTCGATATTCTAGAATTTACTTTAAGTTTGTTTAGCACTTTCTGTGGAAATCGTGCCGTAAGTTCATGATTTAGCGTTACAGAGATTTAGTGCTTTCTGTGGTCGTCCAACACGCTGAGCCCAGACTCGACACTCCCGTACCCTATGCCACCACCTCAAGCACTGTCTTCCAGTTCAACACTGTCCATCTCTGGATTGGTCGGTTTTTTGCAATCGCACACCGTTCCTGAATCAATTGTTTCTTTGTCTCTGATGACGACTGGGCTTTTGTGTTATCTCGTCGTGCTGTATCGCAATCTGTAAACAGGCCTAGAGCTAAATCGTTGGTGCATCGGGTGCGATTCGCTTTCCAGCAGGCCCAGCACTTCGGGCTTGAGCAGGTACTTGGGCATGGTGCCCAGCTTTCAGCCGATAACCGCCCTCTTCCGATCCTTTCAGTATGGCGGCAAGCGCCGGTAAAACCACAAGAAACGGGGGCCGGTTGACGAACTAACGAACGCCGTCTGGAAGAAAAGGTTAGTAGGCGTCGTCCAGCTTTTCCTTTTGGGAAAACTTGCACCAAATCCTTGCCATCCTCCCGATAACCCCATAGCATCCAAAAGGTTGTAAAGGACTAAGGACAACACCGGACAAGGAAGAAGGAACAATGTCCTACCAGCTCTACGTGACGGGCGGCTATGGTTTTACCGAAGCCATCCTGCCGACGCTGCTGCACCCCTCAAATGCCGTGGATATTGCCCGGGACTATTTTACCCGTGGTTACCAGGGCCAGCATATCGACCTGCCTCCGGATGCAGATGTTTCCCATACCGGCAACCTGACCGACACACAGAAACAAACCCTGCTGGAGGACCTGCAAGAGGGGCGCCTGGTGCTGTCCAGCCGTTATGAGCCGGGCTTTGACCTGTTCACCGAAACCCAGGCCAACCCAGACACCCTGCGTAGCGACTTGCCGCCCACACTCCGGCAACGCCTCCAGCAACACTGGCCGGGCCGATCACGGGGCGGTGCCACCGCTGCCCGCTCTGACTCCCTGGCACCGGCCAATGAATCATCCGCTCCTTCACCAGAGCCCCCTGCGCCAGCAGCCCCCGTGCCGGGCGCCGGCCCTTACCGTGTCACCCTGGCCTATCGTTGGTTAGATGGAACCGGCGTGGCCGGTCTTCCCTTTACCCTGGCAACGGACGATGAGGAAATAACAGGCACGTTGGACCCAAACGGCGAAGCCCACATTGAGGGGCTTAACGGTCGGTTCGCCTTCGTCCGCCTGAGCTCGGACGCTTCTGACGACGAAGTGGGTCAGCAACGCCGGGCGATTCAGCATGCCCTGACAGAAGTACTGAAGCATGAACAACGAGAGGCCGATGCTGGAGCGGGAATACCAACAGATGCCTTGGCATCAGCGTATGGCCGTCAGCACCGGTGCTGCCTTCCAGGGGGGTGCGGACGCCGGTATTGGGCTCTTGCAGTTCGTTGACAGCATGGCAGACCTGGCTTCCCCCTCCCAGTCCCTGATGGACGGACTGAAGGCAGCCTGGATCGCCAGTGAGAACAGTTCAGACGCCTCCTGGTACGAGTCCTATCGGGCGAACTACAACGAGACCCGCCACAAACGCTGGTCGAGGCCCTGGGCTTCAATCCCACGGACATCTCCCGTGAGGACGTGGCCGAAGCGTATGAGCTGACCAACCTGGTGATGGCAGACCCCATACTCCGGGAAAGCCTCAACGACTTTGTGGCCGAATACGCCAGTATCCAGCACCACACCGAGGTTACTTACTTAACCGGGGCCGTGGCCTTTGACCTGATATTGATGGCGGTGCTGGCCGTGGCAACCGGCGGTGCTGCCGCAGTGGGGGCAGCCGCAGGCAGGATTCGTCACGCGGGCCTGTTAGCGTCTTTGGGCAAGACCGTTAAGGCCTATTGTGCCGCCGTACGCAGACAGCGCCTGAGGTATCTCTGGCGGAGTACTGACCTAAAGAAGAAAAACCATCTGGAAGCCAGGGCCTCCAAGCGGGTTGAAGGTCAGGAGTTGAAGCCTGCCAAGAATGTTCCAAACAAGTTTGGTGAGGTGTACGCTAAGGCTCCAGCAGCTAAATTGGAAATCGATACAATCGCAGACGAAATCGCCGAAATGTTCGGTGGCCAAGTTGCAAAAGCACCAATCAAATCTCAAGATCGAGCTACCCAGAAAATCATGAATGATTACGATGGCGATGCGACGAAGATCAAAGACTTGGCGAGGAATACCATCATAGTCTCTCCAGAAAAAATGGACGCTGTAGCAGCGGAGTTAGCCAAGCGAGGTGCAAACGTCAAGGTAATAAATGGGACAACTGATCCATTAGGCTACAGTGGTGTTAATTCTACGATTAAAACCCAAGCTGGAATCTTTGGTGAGGTTCAAGTAAATACACCTGCGATGATCTACGCGAAGGAATCAGAGTCAGTGGCAAGGGTATTGCTCGGTGATGATTTATATACTTCCATTGCATCTAAATCCGGAATTCCTGGTGGTCAGGGCCACAAATTCTACGAGGAATGGCGGGTGCTGAGTCCAAGTAGTACTCAAGCGCAGTCAGTTTCTGAACAAAGCCAAGAGTACTATGAAGCGATAAGGAAAGCTAATGGCTATTAATAAAGGGAAGCTGTTTTCTGAAAAAGATGTGTACATAGATTATTCGTTTGAGGAAGTTATGTATCGCTGGGATCATAAAGCAGAGAAAATTCACGTTAAGTTTTATGGTGAAGATGAAAAGCCAGATCCTATCCCTCACGATAATCGCTTGTTTAATGAGGCCTTGTTGTCTGGCAAGGAAATTACTTATGAAGAGTATTTAGAAGGTAAAAGTGTTGAGTAAGCTAGATCAGGCAATAAGCGTTGCGACAAAGGCACACTTTGGACAAGTTGATAAATCTGGTCAGCCATATATTTTACATCCGCTTCGGTTGATGTTTCGGTTTGAAGCTGAAGTTGAAATGATAGTGGCAGTAATGCATGACGTAATTGAAGATAGTGACTTTACCTATGAAGATCTTAAAAACATTGGCTTTTCAAATGATGTGATGGAGGCGCTTGACTGTTTAACTAAGCGAGAGAATGAGGACTACGAGAGATTCATATTGCGAGCATCTAAAAATAGTTTGGCTAGGAAAATCAAAATAGAAGACATAAAAGATAATTTGGATTTAACTAGGCTCAATGATATCACTGAAAAAGACTTGCAAAGGGCTGAAAAGTACCATCGAGCTTTGAAGGCGTTAAGTACTTGATCAAGATGGAAACGTCAGGTTACATACTTTATGCCCGAATCCAAAACCTTAGAGACTGAAATAAGCATCAAAGAACCATTGAAAACGGTATTGAGAAAATATTGCCACGTTGAGTGCTACGACCCTCAGTTGATAAGAGAAGCAATTAGCACTGGAAAGGGATTCCCGTACGACGTGAGCTTGTTTAAGACCCAGTTGCGGGAAGCAATCGACAATAGGCTTATCTCGCCGGAAGAATACGAAGAATTAACTGAAGAAGATTTCGATTCACAGGAAGATTTGCAAGCCTGGCTAGAGGAGTTTTGGTCAGAACTTCCATAAGCATGTTTGGAGAGCTGGAACTATTGGTTAGCTTTGTAGTGTAAAATTTTGTACCTACTCCCAGATACTCGTAAGCAGCCGCCGCCTTCATCACAAGATCTTCATCTCTGCAGATGAGGAGATGACAGAACGATGCTATCCCAGCGTGCGTCATGTCGCTTAATGATGCCCTGAATCGCCGCCCTTTGTGCATTTTTTAATCCCGATAATTGTAGTAGCCCCCATTTAAACCGGACACCTTGGTAGAAGCAAAGGCCTAAGCATAGACCTAGTGCAAAGGAGTGTCCAAGGTGGAGAAAATCGAAGTCATAACCGGAGTGCGGCGTCGTCGCCGGTATTCCGCGCAGGAGAAGGCATTCATGGTCGCCGAGTGTGAGCGGCCTGGTATGTCGGTATCGCTTGTCGCACGACGTCATGGTATATCAGCAAGTCTGTTGTTCCGTTGGAAGAAGCTGATGAAAGACGGTGGCATGTCCGCGATTGAATCTGGTGATGAGGTTGTCAGTGCATCCGAGATGAAAGCCCTGAACAAGAAGGTCCGGGAGCTGGAGCGGATGTTGGGCCGCAAGACGATGGAAGCTGAAATACTCCGGGAAGCCCTGGAGGTGGCTCAGTCAAAAAAGTTGATCTCGCGCATGGTCGCCAGAAAGGCAGAAGTCCGAGATACAACAAGCAGGACGATGACCGGCATTTGCCGTTTATCCGAGAGCTGTGCGATGCCCGTGCTGCCAATGGCTATCGAAGGATCACTGCTCGGCTGAATCGGTTGCTGGCAGCAAACGACGAGCGAGTGAACCACAAGCGCGTGTATCGACTGATACCGCCCCTACCTTATTAGGTGATTAAATGTGCAAATTAGAAAGAATAAAGAAGGAACGAAAAGCGCTTGAAAGAATGCTGCTAAGTAAACAAGGTGATAGCGCTGCAAGTGAGGCTTATAAGGCACTGCGACCATATTTCGATAAGGTTGATAATATGAATAGCTACTATCCTATTGGTCGCATAAGGCTGGCCCGCTTGTTCTTGGAAAGCGACCTCAGCAATGATAAGGAGCTATTTTCATGTTATGGGAGATTTGCGAATCTTGTAGAGGGTGTGGAAGTGTATTCCTGAGAGAGTTTAGGTAATTACACTGACCTCCAGACCGTATCAGTTACGCTAAATTGAGTTCATACTGGGCGTTGAAAGCATTGGCATCAGGCAAGGCGTAATGCCAATGCACCCACAACTAAAGGTGGACAGATCCCATGAGTAAGAGTCAGGACAGAAAAAAAGACATTAAAAAGAAACCGTTTTTAACCCCCAAGGAAAAGAAAAAGGAGAAGAACGCAAAGAAAAATGAAACCGATGTACTGGGACATTGATTTCAGGAGCCGCTGAAAGCGCCTGGATCAGGGGCGCGATCAGGATGAGCAGCTAAGGTGCGACGCCCCGCCAACACCAAAGAGCTCCAGCGGCTTCAGCCTATAGTATTTTCTATCTACGGCCTCTGATTGCTCGGCGTACGGCTGCGTCATCACGTCCTGCAGTTCTCGCAGCAAAGCGTAATTACCCTCTGCCGCTTGCTGATAGGCGGGCACAACGAACCACTCTCTCAAGCTGTACTTCGGGTTAACGAGCTTCATCTGACTGGAAAGCTCCTCACGCGTGCCAGGCTGAATGAGCGATTGCCAATTTGTGAGCCACGCTGACCAACGCTTGTCTAGCCCTTCGGGATCAGCAGCATAGCTCGGGCCTTTGTAGAAGCTCTTCTTGAGTGGCTCAATGTCATCTGGCAACGAGGAGAGTTCCCGGAAGAACATCGTGTAGTCAACAGACGTTTGCATCATCAGCGTTGCCAGCTCGCGGAATAAAGCCGCGTCAAACGCGTCGAGTCCGAGTTTGGCCGCCCACATCGTCTCCATTTGCGCCTGCATCACCTTTGGGAAATCACTTTGAATGTCCTTCAGCTGCTGCAGACAGTCTGGATGCTCTGCCAATAAAGGCCGAACCGCCGAACAGAACGAGTGGAAATTGCGTTCGGCCGCTGCTGGTTGGTTGAGGAACGCGAAGTGATTTCCCCCGCCCGTCCATGGCTGGTACTGCGGATCAAACACATCGCAGAACCCGAAGGGTCCATAGTCGAGCGTGAAGCCGCCCGCGGCACAGTTGTCGCTGTTGAAGTTACCCTGGCAGTAGCCAACACGGATCCAGTTGGCGACAAGCGAGGTCAGTCGGCTGCGGAACTCATGTGCGAGCGACACCACTTTTTCAGCTGTGGTCCGCGACCGATCGATAACGTCATCGTACTCGCGATCAATCAGGTGCAAGACGATCTTCTCGAGCTCCTCCATCGCCTGCGGGTGTTCCTGCTTGCGGGCACGACGACTAAAGAGCTCCAGCTGCCCTACCCGAATGAACGAAGGTGCAACACGCGTCGAGATGGCCACTGGCTCGGATACAAGAATATCGGGATCTACCGAGCGTGAACCCTCCGAATACCAGGGGCGCCTGACTTTTTCGGTTTTCGACACGTACAGACTCAGAGACCGTGACGTGGGCACGCCCAGCGCGTGCATATGCTCCTGGGCCAGGAACTCCCGCACACTGGAACGCAGAACTGCCCGGCCGTCTGCGCCGCGGCAGTAGGGCGTGCGCCCTGCCCCTTTTAACTGCATTTCCCAGCGCTGCTTGTTAATGACAGCCTCGAGCACAGAAATCGCGCGGCCGTCGCCGTAGCCATTGCCAGTCTGGAACGGGCATTGTTGGTAGAATTCGGTGCCGTAGATGGAAAGTGCATAGCCACACGCCCACCCCACGTTGCGCAGAGGCTCCGGAACATGCGACAAGTCGCCGGAGAACATACGGATGAAGTCGCTGGACTGCGCCATGCTGTCGGCGAAACCCAGTTCGTGAAACAGGTTTTTCCCATGGGCGACGTATTCGGGGTTTTCGATGGGCGTGGGGCTAACCGGAACATAGTGGCCCGAGAAGACTTGTCTTGGCGCGTGATCAGCTCCGTTTGCTTTCCCCTCAGGGTCGCAGTTGAGCGTGTCCATGAGTGAATAGTCTGCCAGCGGTGCGAGATCGTCGAGGGTCGCGACCGTTGTAGGCATTTCCAAATGATGTCGCGTTAACATAATAGGGACTCCTCTTTATCTATCATACACTTCTAACTCACGGATACAGATTCAGGGACGACATTGAACCATGGGTAAACAGCGCTTTCGTTACTCTGCCAGCATTCTCAAACCCAGCCACCTGTTTGCAACAATCGGAGCCTTGCTGACGATTTTGCTTGGAAGTCTGCTGCTATTGGCACTGCCTAACCTCGGTGAACTGGATTTCAGCCAACTATACCTGGACGAACACGGTAACGTGCCTTTCGAACTGCACCTAATTGCGTTGTGTTTGCTGCTGGGTTGCGTCGTGGCGTTTGTTAATCGCCGGGTCTGGCTGGAACTGGACAGCGAGAATCTGACGATTCACATCCCGCGGTTGACCGGCCTCGGGCTAATGGGATTTACCACCGGAGACCACCGCATTCCGTTAAATACTATTCGGAAAGTTGAGCTGACCGCCGTTACGGGATTCCGGAATATGGCTCAGGCACTTCAGCAGTCAAAACTCAGTCTCGTTACCGACAGGCGGACCTATCGTCTGCAACCCTACCATTTTTTGAGAGAGGGCCACCCGGATCACCGTATCGGCATGGGCAGCGCCTTTGGAAAGCCCAAGGCGAGATTGGAATCCATCATTACCGAGGCCCCTCTTGTCAAAGCTCTGTCCGGAATCACCGGCAACGTGGAGTTTACGTCGACCCAAACTGATCGAACCGGGCCATTGGCCAACCATTTCAACTTATTGAAACACAAAGGCATGGTGCTACAGCTAATTCTGCTGGCTGTGCTCGGCACCTATGCTCTCGTTGACTACGTACTGCTCACCAACTATCTCGTGATTGGTGACTTGCCACTTTGGCCATTCATTTCAACCGGGCTGCTGCTCGGTGTTTTGGGGGTTCAACTGGGTAAAGGTGCTCCCCGAGCAGAGCGCTTCGGCCTTGCTGCCCTGCTCTGTATCATCGCCTTCGCCGCCACCTATCCCGGTCTTCAGCGGTACGCGTTGGTGGTATCCCCCGAACCACTGTCCGTTGCCTACGACAACACTGAAACCGGCTACTTTGAACATTCGCATTACCCTGCGATTGACCAACGGGAAAGCAGTATCCCTGAATATTGGCAGAGCCTTCCCTCAGAAGTGACTTACACCTTCTTCCTGCATGAATCGGAACTGGGCTTTGTCCTGATTGATATGGCGGCCGTTTACGAGAAAAGCCGTGCTTTCTATCGGGAGGATGGCCGCTAACGACCTTGAAATCGCGTCTCAAACCATCACAGTCAGATAGTGAGGTAGCCATTTCCTTAACGAAGGAGAAACGCTATGAAGAGTATTAGCCGTGACGACCTCAAACAGATGAACGAAACCGAGCACGAAGATTTTGTGCTCATCAATGTCCTGCCGAGGGATGCCTTCAACCGAGAACATATCCGCACATCCATCAGTGTTCCTGTGGAGGAACCGTCCTTTTTGGAACAGGTCGAGGCAGTTACCGGCAGCAAAGATCGGAAAATCGTTGTCTACTGCGCGAACTTCGAATGTGATGCTTCTCCCAAGGCTGCCAAGAAGCTGGAAGATGCCGGCTTTACGGAAGTCTACGACTATGAAGGCGGCACCGAGGACTGGTTTAGCCGGAAACGTGCCGCTTGACTGGTTGCAGTAGTGAGGGATGAATCTCAAGGGCTGCTCAACAGGGGCAGCCTTTTTTATGACATACGCACATGCTTCGGCCTAATCCGACGGTGATGTCGTTCGGCGCTGGTGCATATCAGGTCTAGACCGCCTTCAGGTGCCGGCCACAGGGCGAATTGGTCATGATGTCGTGCCAGCGAGCCTGGAGCAGTCTTTCGATATGATTCCTGATCCAGATAATCCCCGGTTCTCTATCATGGCGTGCGTGCCAGATGAGGTAGAGGCTGGTTGGATCTACATCGAAGGGTAGCTCCCCCATCCATAACCCATCGACGAATCCGCAATCCTGGCTGATTAGCTCAGGAACGGCCGCGATGAGATTGGACTCCCTTAACACTTGAGGAACGGACGCAAAATGGTTCATTGTTGCGGCGATACGCCTGCTCTGCCCTTTTTGATCAAGATAACTGTCAACAGAACCGTGTGCGTCGCCCGACATGGTGACCAACAGATGCCGGGCTTCCAGAAACTCTTCCATGGTGATTTGCCGGCCTGCCAGCGGGTGGTCCGCCCGCATTGCGAGAACAAATCCGCTATCAAGAAGCCAGGTACTCCGCAAACTGTAATCGTGCTGGTTAAGCACGCCAATCGCGAGGTCAACGTGAGCTGATCTCAGGTCGTCGTAGCTCCCTTCAGGTGTATAGGGAACGGCGTGTACGTCCACGCCCGGCGCCTCACGCTCAAGCAAGTCAATAAGCTGACGCCAGATCATCTCGACGATGACATCGGTTACTGCAATGCGAAACGTCCGCCGGGCGGAGGCCGGGTCAAACTGCGTAGCGCTGACGGCGTTTGTCAGCGCGAACATAGGGTCACCCACCTGATCCCATAGACTGAGCGCATAGGAGGTGGGTTCGATGTTGCGGCCCTTTCGCACAAAGAGCGGATCATTCCAGATCTGGCGCATCCTGGAAATCGCATTTGATACCGCAGGCTGCGTCATGGCCAGGCGATCCGCCGCACGAGTCACTGAACGCTCCGTCATTATGGCATCGAAGATGTACAGCAACTGGAGCTCTTGAGTTTTCATAGTAAGTTCTCGGCGTAACTATAAGTGCCCTTTAACGAACGTTCTCAACTGGCTGAGGCTCCCTGCCCCGGCATGTTGGGCAATCACATCGCCATCCTGAAACAGGGCCAATGTTGGAATGCCACGGATACGCATTTTTGCAGTAATCTCCGGGCTATCATCCACGTTGACCTTGGCAACGGTCAGTTGCTCACTGAACTCATCGGCGATGTCCTCAAGCAGCGGGGCTACCGTCTTGCAAGGGCCACACCAGGGTGCCCAGAAGTCAACCAGAACTGTCCGGTCGCTCTGAACAACCGCTTCTTCAAAATTCGCATCGGTTACATGAACAATGGTCGTCATAATATCTGCTCCTGAATGGAATTGCTCACTTTCAATACTGGGTCCTCCAAGCTGATAGCACTAATTTCAGTGCCATATAGATCCCATTTCTCACAATGATGGGTTGGCATAGAGCCCGTTAAAGGCGCTTACTGAATACCAGCCCACCCCACGCAAGCGTGCGGTTTCCGGTCCCGCTCTTAATTTCGGAGCTCTGGACCCGGAGCACGTAACTCAACTCGGTGCCAGCGACGAAACTGTGGGTATAGCCCGCCCAGATTTCCGCCAGGAGCATGTTAAGGTCGTTGGCACCCAGTTCGTGGTCGGAGTGCCTGAATTGGCCTTGAAGGAACGCATTGTAGGCCCGAGCTTTAACAGACACGCCGCCCCAGAAATAGTGCTCCCGGCCGCCAGGGGCCGCGACTCCCGGCGCTCGTTCGCCGTAGGCATAAGCTCAGGGTTGAAACGATTGTCCGGGGAGGAAATGAGCCCATCCCGAAAAACAAGCGCGGCACCAAACTCAGTCAGATAACCCACCGACCCGAAATACGTGACTTTGAATTGCTGGTCCGGCCGGCTTTCATCCAGATACTGATGATAGGCAGCGGAGTATCGGAATGTTGGTTCCCCGCCATTGGAGACCTGATGGTCCCAGCCGTTGGCACGGTCACTTCCTACCACCTTGTGAACCGCATTCTGACCCGATTTAAAAACATCCAGGCCCAGCACTCCGACGGTCATCGAGGTGGTCCACCCGGAATCGTCACTCAGGGTCCTGTAACTATGGCTTGACGATAAATAAACGAGGCTGCTGTAGGGACGATCATCCCGATCGATATCCCTCGCCTTGATTTCCTCAGGGGTGAATCCGTAGATGCCAAATTCCAGGGCTGCACTTTCGGGCTCGTTAATATCTGCGCCAATACCCGACAACACGAACCTGTCCAGGTTTTGGCTGATTCCGGAAACCGGATTTCCCAGGAAGTCCTCCGAGTTTGAGGAATAGGTTATGGCCAAACCTGCGGTGTAATCCCGATCGGTTTGGGTGGGTGCAAAAAGATCATTGTCCGTAGAAAGCGCAATGACAGAATCAGAGTTCTCAGCATGAGCCATCGGAGACAAAACCAGAACAGTGAGAAAAAGTACAAGCAGACGATGAGACATGGCCAACTCCGAAAGACGATAGGTCGGAAACAAGTTGGCTGCTATTTTTCAACTGAACGCCTTGCGCGACTAATCAGGGCTCGATATTGAAAACATCATGTATTTTGATGAATAGGTGTTTGTACTGCGATGTTTACATCGTTGTCGGCGGGGCGGGTTCTATAAAACGATTTAAGTTAGTCCTTTAACATATTGTATTTAATTTATTTCCATGCATTTCGATAAAATCAGTCAAGATAGGAGACATCGAAGTAAGTCGCCGAAAAGCTCTATTTATCAGTTTTGGTGATGTGACTCATGCGGCCTCCTGATTATTCGTGACCTCTCTTCAAGCTCATACTCCACTCCATCTGATCTCGCGCCGATTGGCGAAACGGAGATCAGCCTTCGCTTATCAAAACTGGAGAACATGTTATGCGTACAACTGTACTGGTTGCCCTTACATCACTCTTAGCCGCTGCTGCGCTGCCTGCACACGCGACCCTGGCTGATCGGAAATCGGACGAGACTCATTTTGAAAACGCTCAACCGGCCCCGTACAGCGGCCAGCTCGTCATACGTGGTGAGATACAGGACCGTGATGCAGCAGGCCGTTCAGCAGAACCCGCCCCCTACAGCGGTCACATCGTTATCCGAGGTGAAGTGCGGCCTGAAAGCCACGGTTGAGCGATAAGTCTTTCTTTGCGTCTTGGCACCAGGGACGGTGCTTTTTTGTCAATCCGCTTCGGATGGCGTTACCGCCTCTCCCTCCAACCACGGTGGACGGTTACCAATCCGCTCCAACAGGAAATCAATAAAGACCCGTACCTTCGCCGTTAAAACATTAGACTTGGGATAAACCAGCCAGAGCGCCGGCTCTGCGTCCATCCGGAAGTCCCCAAGAACCTGTACCAGTGTGCCCTCCGCAAGTTCACGATGAACACTCCATAAAGCATGCATGGCAATGCCAGCGCCTGCCATGTCATCTCGGATGCTTTGGAATTTCCTCAAAATGTCCTTTAAAAACTCGACCTCTGCGGCAAGGCTTTGATTCGCGTTCTCCAACGACTGCTTCGACCGCTGCACATCCTCGAAAGAGGATTTTAATTCGCTGAGGGATTCTGCAACGCGTTGGGCTGTTGATTCTGAATCTGTGAGACGCCTCTCCAAGTCCTCAATAATAGAGATCTGATTGGAGAAAGACTCCTGAAGGCTCTTTGCGCTCGCCCGGGTGTGAGACAACTCTTGTTCAAGGCGCTGACGCTCACCTGCTTCCAGGTTGGCAATGTCACGCTGCTCTTCCACTTGCTCCAGAAGTCTCGCCTTCTCGGTTCTATGCTCAGCAAATTGATCTTCGGCCTTGTTCCTGTAGCTGGCAAATTCCTCCTTGAGTTCGTCAAACTCGTCTCTTAAACGGGATAGTTGCTGATCGTGACGGTGTTCGAGTACCGCTTTCTCGGAAGTGGCTTGTTCGAACTGTTTTTTACGTTCAGTTATTTCTTCGCCCTGAGTGTGAATTTTTTCCTGCAACGCGATTTGCTTCTCGTGGTTGGCGGCCGCGGCAATTCTGAGTTGCTGATTGTCGACCTTGAGACTGTCTCTCTCGCTCACTAGGTTGGCCAGTTTGGTCTCCAGCGTCTCAACCTCTGACTGTTTACCGGATAGCTTTTCTTCAAGGCCTCTGGCCAGCTCTTCGAGTTCTTGACGTTGCGTTTCGAACTTGGCTTTCGCTTCATTAATCGCTGACTGCTGTTCTTCCTCCAGCTGAAAAATCAATGGCCGCACGAGCTTTGCCAGGTACTCCGATCGCTCAGCGTTCAGGTCAATAGCTGCCTGGAACTCTGAGTCTTCGTAGGTGGAGTCGATGTCCAGCCCGTGAAGGTAGTGAGCAATCTTTGCGGTGGAGCCCTTACCAAGAATTTGGCGGACCTGGTATGGGTTTACTGGTTTCCGGCTTTCCTGCAGCTCTTCAACGGCTCTGATGATGTCTGCTTCGCTGATACTGGCTGGCCTACCCATACGTGCACCTTCCTATCTATTAAAAACAATAACTTAGACAACTAAGCGCGGACGGCGAGCTGTCTTGGTCAGTTTCTGAGTTTCATTTTATTAATTATATACTAACGAAACAAAAGAAACACAAAAGAAAAAAAGGAAGAATAAAAGCGCGATAATAGGCATTATCCCACCTTATTGGTGTATAATGGTGGGAGAGGGCGTTTTTTGAGGCTTTCTGGAGGGTAAGACTAAAGAAATGCAAATAAGATCGTCAGGCTCGACCAGGAGTAATCTCAACGGTCTGCTCGTGCGGGGCCAATTTCTTCACACCAGGCCTGGAGGAAGTATCAGGCCCAGCCAGTATAGTGATGGGGTCTGAAGACACCAATCCGCAATGTTTTCGAAAAAAATAGCCTGCGGTATTTGGTTAAAAAAGCAACCAGACCTTGGCGGCCATGATTTCCAGTGTACTGTGTTCGTAAATGACTGATTGGAGATGTACTGATGGCTCTGGGAAAATTTGAGAATGGAATCGCGGCCCATAAGAACGCAGTGGCGGATGCGATTGAACATCATGGTATCCATGTTCGGCATGTACCAGGCTACGCCTACACGGTGGGGTGCTCAGATATAGGATTGCCAGAGCTGCTGGTCGAAAAGATGCCGCGCGAGCAAAGTGATGAACTGCTGAGGCTTTTGTTTCTCGCGGCTGAACGGCGGGACACCCCGGCTAAGTCATGGGATGAGGTCGCTGTGGTCACTCCAAAGCCAGGTTTTGAGTCACTTTCGGTTGATCAGGTTAAGACGCGGTTGTTTGATGCGAGAACCCACTATGGGCATTGGAAGATTTCTGCAGTGAAAGTATTGGTGCCGGGAGTGCCTCGTGACTGAAGAGCGATTAGTGGATTTTCAATCTGCGAAAGAGGCCAGAGAGCGTCTCCGGGAAATCATCGCTTTTAACAGCCAAAACGGTTTTATTTTTGTTGAAGAAAGCTGGAGAGACATAGGGTTTGCAACGGTGTACGTGGTGGACAGAGATATCAACACTATTCATGTGTTCCCCTGGGCGCCGGAGAAAGTCTCTATAGAAATTCCGGCGGAATCGCTGCCTTGGGAGCTTCTAAATCTATCCTTTGAGGTAATTGCAGATCCAAAAGTGTATGTGGACAAAACGCACATCCTGCAGAGCGAGGCGATTGCTGCAACTGCGTTGAATGCTGAGCTTTCCCTTGGAAGCGTGAAAGCCGAACTGCGGCCACACATACTTGCCATCATGGACCTGTCTTCTAAGTCGGGTTGAGGGTTGGCAGACAAACGTGAAAAATTCCCCAGAAACACGCCCAAGCCATTGAAATAAGAAATCTTTAGGTCAAATTATTTATTCAGTTCCATCCTCAACGCTCGGCCGAGCTTTGGACGCTCCCTGAGAGGCAAGTTCAGCCAGTTTCAAATCAAATAGCTGCTGCCCCACCGGTCGCTTCAGATCCAGCGTGTAGTCCCCGAAGCGATTGATATGACGGGTTCGGTACGGCGATAACGCTTTCAGAACATCCTCTGTGATGGCAATCCCTTCTGCGGCCATGTCGCGCAATACCCGGCTGAGGGCTTCGACGTTGTGCAGGATCAGCATATTCGCCACCAGGTGGTTGTACTTCACCACTTTTTGCTGCTCATGCCGGAGGTTGGCGGCAATGATGCCCGAGCCACCAAAGAAGCTCCATTTTGCAAACCCGTTAAACTGCTCGTTCTTGTTGGTTGCGGCGTGAATGGTCTGGCGCAGCTCCACGTCGTCGATGTAATTGAGCAGGAAGCCGGTGCGCACGACCTTTCCCAGCTCCCGGAAGGCGAAATACAGCTTGTTCTTGCGACTGTAGGTTCCCAACCGTCTCAGAATGGTTGATGCCGTGATTTTACCCAACTTGATGGACACGGCCACGCGCAACATATCCGGCAGATGCCGTTCAATCCGTGCCCAGTCGATATGGCCGTTGAACAGTTCTTCGATATGGGCGTAGCGAAATCGCCGGTCAGGCCGGTAAAAGTTCAGATCCTTGAGGTTCCGGATACGCGGCATCAGCTTGATGCCCAGTAGGTACGACAGTCCGAACACAGGATAGCTCTGGGCCTGCGTATCACCGTGTAAGGAATCCGGCTGAATATCGCTCTGGTTTTTCAGCAGTCCGTCGAGGATGTACACCGCTTCGTGAACGCCACAGGGGATGAAATGACTGAACAGCGCGATGTAGGTGTCCGAGACGTGGTAGTAACCGATGCCGCCGTAGCCGCCATAGCGTATGTGGTACTCGCTGAGCAGGTTTTGCTCGTAAAGATTCCATTTGGTGCCATCGGCGGCGGCCCGCCGCCCTGTGCCCCAGTATCCGGGCAGTTCGTATTTCTTATACGCGTTGATGACCTTGACGATAGCGCGGTCCAGCCTGTCTTCGGTCACGTGGTTAAGGTTGAGCCAGGCTATCTGGCGGCGGTTCAGCTGTTTAATAGAGTCGGCGGTCTGGGAGGGCCCCAGATTGCAGCCGTAGCAGAAAAGCGTCGCGATGAAGCGTAACCGGGGGTCTTCAACGCGCCCCTCATAGCCTGACAGTGGCCCGAATTCCCGGTGTAGCCCAAGCCAACGCTCTGCATCCACCAGAACGTCGACGATGCTGCGGGTGCCAAGCCGACGTGTGATGTCGTCATCAAGGGCCTGCCAATTCGTCGGCAGTCCCTGCTTCTGATTCCGCTTGATGACAATGCGGCCGTCTTCAATGGTGGCGTGTGTGTTGTCCGGGAAGGCGGCGTCCACCGAGCGGCTCACCTGAGTCAGCTGATCCTTGAGGTGGCTAATCAGCGCCTTCGGTTCCATGGGGAGCTCCACTTCCAACCCGTACTGGTCAATTTCCTGTTCGTAACCCGACCAGCTCACCAGTTGATCCCGATGGTCGTCGAACCGATCTCCGTGAACAACCGCCAGGTCCGCTGACTTCAGTTCCTGTTTCACCAGATTCAAAACGGCCAATTCAAAATATTTACGGTGAACCGTCAGGCTGTCCGGACGGATGAAAATCAGACGTCGCCACTTATCGAGCGTCCACTTTGTCTGCTGAATGTTTTCGACCAGATCCGGCGCATGGACGCGCAAATCCAGCGTCTCGGCTTTCAGCGAACGGGTTTTTCGGAGCAGCTCAATCAGTTGAATCGACAAGGTGTCGCTGGAGGTGCTTTGAAACGTCAGTATGTCCAGGCAGTTGTACAGCAGGCTGCGTTTGGCTCGAAACGGTCGCAACATGAAAGGCAGGTAGTTATTGCCCGCGTAGGCCAGATGTTCCTCGCATTCGTCCAGCCACTCCTGGCGCTTGTCTCCGACCACGGCCTGAAGTGACTGCCACGGGTTTGGCTCGGCTTCCATGGCGGTCAGCACGTCTTTAAAGCAGGACACGAGTCGATCCGTGCGCTGGGTCTGCTCCATTTGATAGGTCAGCAGGTTTTGCTGGGCGGTGGTTTCCAGTTGCCTCATCAGCTTGATCAGAAGCTCGGCCGTATCGTCCAGTGCCTGGGCATACTGTTGCCGGATCAGGACGACCGCCAGGGCATAGCGTTTGCGTGCGGGGATGCGGGCCATTCTCGCCACGTCCAGCGCTCTTGCTTCATTGGCGAACTGCCGCCGTTTGGTCACGGGAATGGATTGGACACTCGGTAATCGCTCGACGATATCCCTGAGCCACTTGAGGTGTTGCAGGTAGGACCGGATCTCTTTGTTGGTCGGCTTGCGAATTTCTCGCTTCAGACGCTGCCAACCGCTGATCTCAATCCCCGGTGGTGAGACCAGCAAGTCGTTGACCAGTGCCTTTGTGTCGTCGGTCAGTTCGCTGACGATGGATCGGTAACAGCGGTCGTTCACGGTGGCCCGGGCATCCTTGGCAAGCCGCAAAAGCACTGTGAAGCCGGGAATCTCAAAACGGTGACGCACCAGCTCTTCGAGGAGGATGTTGATAACATCAGCCAGCACCTCGCGGGACTCGGCGGCATATATGGCTTGATTTGCGAGCCAGAGGCGGTCTTCATCGTTCAAGACTCGGCTGCGACATAGGCCCGAATCCAATTGATGTGGCGATCACGGGCACTGGATTGATCATACTGCCTCTGCTGGATCTTGGTCGGTCGTTTTTGAAGGCCGAGGCGTTTAGCGATGTAGCCACTCAAGTCGGAAGGCAAATCAACCGTCGCGCAGAAAAAGCCCTGTTTCTGATAAGCTTTCAGGTGCAACAGCAAAAAGAAGCGTTGTTGAAGTTGTTTAGCACGTCGACGAGCCCAGCGTTGCTCGTTAGGTGCGGGCGTGTAAACGGTATCAAGTTCGTGTTGTGGGATACCCGACCGAAACCGTGGATAAGCCGTATCCTGGATCGCACTCATGATCGACTCAATCCCATGTCTGCCCGGTGGCCGGGTCCGTGATCAGTGTCTCCACCCAGCAGGCTTTGTCGGATGCTATACGGTGTATCTCATCGATCAGGTCGTCCATCGTTTCGTCCAGATGCTCATCCGACGTTGCAGGCACCTCGATGCGGTAGTGTCCATCGGTCTGGTGTTCCACCTCGAACGGTTTCAGGCAATGGGCTTCGATCACCGTGCGGGCCTGGTAGTGTTTACGGCTGCGCGGGCGCTGTGGCTCCAGAGTAAGCTGGACGGTCAAGGCCCGTAAGCGCGGTTGGGATGCGCTAGCCAGGCGCGGCTGGCCAACCGGTGACGCCATTTCGGTTGGAATCTGCATCAGGGCCTGCTCGAACGGTGACTTGGCTTCGATGTAACGCAAGGCGGTTTGGGTATCCCGCCAACCGACGTATTCCATCAGCGCTTTGATTTCCCAGCCTGAAGCGCTGGCCCAGGTGGCAAACCCGCGTCGTAGTGAATGGCTGCTGAACGCTTCCACGGCATCAATGCCCGCGTCAGACAAGAGCTGGCGCAGCAGCGGCACGACGCTGTTCGGGTGCAATGACACGTCCGACAGGTTCCCCCAGCGATCAATCGCCCTGAACAGGGCTCCGCTGGTTGATTCAGAAAATCCAGCCAATCCTGACAGGCCTCGACCGGACAACACTGCCTCAGAGCGGGCACTTTATACAGACGCCCTTCGGCCTGACGATCCCCCTTACTTCTCCGCAGGTACAGGGACATACCGGCACCGGGGGCCAGCGTGATGTCTTCAATGGTTAACCGACAGAGTTCATCACTGCGAAAGGCGCGCCAGAACCCGAGCAGGACCATGGCCCGGTTACGCAACCAGACCCCGAGACGCCGTGAATCGTGCTGACGGGCCTGCGCGATCTGTCGGGACAGCCACTGATCCAGTTGCTGGAGCTGGGTGATGGCCAGGGGCTTGGCCTGTTTTTGCCGGTACGGATGCTCTTCGCGAATGCCCTTCAATACCGTGCGTACCAACGGGGCTTTGGTTGGGTCTGGGAACCCCTGATCCCGATGCCAGCGAGCCAGCGCCGCCAGGCGCTGCTTCAGGGTAGCGGCCGACAGCCGTTCGGCATGATCGGCCAGATAGCGAGCGACACTATCGGCGGTTGCCGGTAAAAACCCGCCCCAGGTCACCTCAAAATGCTCGACGGCGGATCGGTAGCTGCGTCGGGTGTTGTCGCGGGTCGCCGCCCGAACGTACCGATCAATCGTCATTGGGCCCACCCGCCTCGTTCGATGTCGGCAATGCCGCTATTGCTTCTGTTAACCAGCGCTCGACCGACTCGCACACAGCATCGTTGTCCGCGCTTGAAACCATCTTTGTGAACGTCTTGGCCATGGCATCGCGCACCTGTTGATCGAATGGATCGTCGGGATTGGCGATCAGTGAGCCAGACAGCCTGTCCAGCGTAGACCCCGTGGCTGCTCTATCCTGACGGCCTTGAACCCAGCTTTGCGCCTCAGCCAATGAACCGAACTGCTTGTGCTCCACCCAGAGGAAACTGTTTGGAATCGCGATTGATCGTCCGTCTTTGAGGTAGGCCCTGATCTCCGCGTCAACGTCCGGCAAATAGGCGTCCTCGCTTTGCAGACATTCAAGGGCCGCACGAAAGCTTGGTAATGGGGCGGGAAACCGGTTGCGAAAATCAAACGCCCGGAAGGCAAACACCTGATCCAGTGGATCGGCTTGTGTGTGCATGTGTGACCTCCTGCTGCGTGGCCTTCGTCCGGGGCCATATCGTACCGGTCGTGAGTCAGTATAGCCGCTGAAACGGGCATCACAATGGATAACGCTGGATTATCACATGTTTATTTTATTCTGCTTATCAACTATATTTCTAACTTATATAGTATGTAATTACGTATTACGTAACACAGTAAGAAATAAGCATGAGGACACCATCATGGCCCGAGGCGGCATCACCCAACCCCTGGTCGAGGACGCCCGCAAACGTCTTCTGGCTCGCAATGTTCGCCCCTCTATCGACGCCATACGCGCCGAATTGGGCAACACCGGCTCAAAGACCACCATCAGCAACCATCTGAAAGCGATTGAGGCGCGAGAAAGCACTCGTCTGGATGATGAGGCGCTTCTGAGTAACCACGTTACCGAGTTGGTCGGCCGACTCGCCAGGCAATTACGCCAGGACGCGCAGGAGACCATCGAACAGGCTGAACAACACCACAAGGCCGAGATCGCCAGCTTGCAGGAGACCCTCAAGGCACAGACCGCTGAGATCCGGCAACACCAGGCGCAGAACGAATCGCTGACTCAGGAGCGGGATGCGTTACAGGCCGACGTCCGCTGGCTTCAGAAGGCGCTCTCGACACTCGAAGGCGATAACCGCGCACAGGCCCAACGCATTGAAAGTCTGACTGAGCAGGTTCAGGACAAGCAGCGCCAGGTAGACTCGCTGGAAGAAAAGCACGGACATGCCCGCGAGGCACTAGAGCACTATCGCGGCTCCGTGCAAGAGCAGCGCGAGCAGGATCAGCGGCGGCATGAGCAGCAGATCCAGCAAGTCCAGGAAGAGCAACGCCATCTGCAACAAGCCCTGGCCGTGAAACGCGACGAGCAGGCCCAGGCCACCCGGGAGATTACCCGGCTGTTCACGGAGGTGACTGAAGTTCGAAAGCAGTCGGATCAGTTGACGCAGCAACTTGGCGAGCGGGAGCGCGAAAATCGTCGTCTGGCCGACAAAACGGTGCGGCTAGAACAGCAAGCCGCAGCGTTACGCCAACGGAAGACTGCCCTTGAAAAGCAGCAGCGCGTGAACGACCAACTGAAAGCGAGGGTTCAGCAGCTTGAAACCGAGCTGAGCGTGAAGAATGAGCTGTTGGATCGTTTGAGCGCTGGCAACGATTCCGACGAGACGATTAGAGGGTTGGCAGACAAACGTGAAAAAAAGTCCCAAAATAGCCACAAAGCGTTGAAAAAATAGTTTATGTTGCCTGCGCCATAGGAAGGGAGCTTCATCAGGTGTTCACTTCCAGCATATCAGTGAAGGCAGCTTGTACGATTCCTATTCCCAGGTGTAGTGGGTGATGGTGTAAAATGAGGGACCAGTTTTCCCAGTGCGGCGCAGGCGTGAACCTGAAGATGCTCGCCGAGCTATTTTGGCCCTATGAAAACGGGCGGTATTTACTCCTGATATTGACTATTTTATGTTCAGACACGGCGTTTCCGGATGGATCAGCAGAAGCCGGTGAATTGCTTGTTATCAGAAAACAGATTTTTCGCAGGGTCGACTAACTTTGAGAAAACCGGAACAAGACTTCACCAAGGTCAGTAAATTTTTAAGCTATGTGCTTCGACATAAGCCCGAGGCTATTAACCTAACGCTTGATGATAAAGGATGGGCATCGGTTGCCGATATTATCGAGAAAGCCAAACCACAAATCACACTCACACCTGCACTTATCAGACAGGTCGTCATCGATAATGAAAAAAAACGTTTTTCACTTTCTTATGATAACCAATATATTCGTGCTAACCAAGGTCACTCAATTAAAGTAGATTTACAACTCATTCCGGAAAAACCACCAGCAGTACTTTATCATGGAACTGCTACTCGGTTTTTAGATTCAATAAAACGGGAGGGATTAAAACCAGGGAAGCGACATCACGTACACTTGTCATCAGATATCGAAACAGCTACTGCGGTTGGGAAGCGCTATGGCAAGCCTTCTATTATAGAAATCCCTGCTAGCGCTATGCACCAGCAGGGATTTAAGTTCTTCCTATCCAAGAATAAAGTCTGGTTAACAGAATATGTACCAGCCAATTTCTTAACGGTTATTGTTTAGAGAGCCTTCTTTCTCCGGCAAGACTTCCCACGAATCAGCTATAATTTCATAACAGCCATCACTATCAAAATAGATCATATAGTGATTAAGAATCCATGAATCTCGGTGATCACTTGACGTCGATTCAATTAGTTCGTCGATCCATGTAGATTCTGAAAGCTTGACCAGTTTGTCGTAAGCATTTTCTATTTTCCACGCAGGACAATGCATTTCGGCAACATGGGAATGCGCTCTAACTTTTTCGAAACGCAGACCAGTATTATAGATAATGCCATCCCTGTCGTAGTCAAAATAAAGACAGAGAATGCCGCCAGGGAACTCTAGCCGAACACCTGATACTGAGGATGTTGAGGGTTCCGGTAATGTATAGCATTCAGCAGTGCTGACCATATTAGTTACCACCACTTCGCCTTACAGTTGGTATCCCCTGATCGGGTCCACCTCACTATTACGGTTAAGTTGCCCGGTCAGCCTTGCTTCGTAAGCTGTAAAATTACAGGAGGACTATGCCTGTTTTAAATAACCTCAAACATCGATTTCGGATACAAATAGTCCTCATCTGTGTCATCAACTATTCTGTAATATTCATCATCTTGCTCTACGACATCGTAAATCTTATTCAACGTTAAGCTGATCATTTCTCCCTCGAACTCTCCTTCGACGAAGCTTCCATCTGGCTTCTCATCTAAGTAAGGTTTTATAGAGACGCATCGTACTTTTAATCCAGCCATGTCTTTACCTTAAATTCAACTTTACCTACACCATGAGCTTCATACCAATGGACTTCTGCTCTCCTGACATTTCCAGACGTCGTAACCACATCTGCATCGCCTGATCGCTTCAACCAATTTTTAGCTTTGCCTCCATACTGTTCAACCAGTCGCCCGACCTCTCTAATTCCACGCCCATCTGCTATTTTTCTGATATTCGTAACTTTAGAACCTTCGGCTAAATGCTTTATCCAAATGCATAATAAGGCCTGTCGCTGCGCTTGTTATCTGGGTGCTATATGAACATCCAGTTGATACCGTTCGCCAATTCTATGCCGTTAAATCCACCAAAAATAGGTCTGTCTTGGCCTTCCACTAGGAAGACTGGACGATGTCTCACGAAATAGTCGACGCCGAGACCTTCTACCTGGCATTGGTCTGTCCGGCGACGCTGAACAATTCATTCGTGCGTTCTTTACTGAAGATGTTCGGCCATCTCTATCCCCCGAACTTCGGGATATGGCGATCAAGCAACGGGAAGCCTTCGATATACCCGACCATGCGGTTTATAAAGATTCGCTCGATTCATTCGACATACTGGGAGGTTATAGCGAGACCCACGGTCTTGGGCATATCTACATTTTTGACCGAGCCGCTATTCATCATATTGTCGTCAAAGGAAAAGACGCACGCTACAAACAGGTGGCGAGAAGCATCAGGGAGAGATAAATGGATATATATGATCGAGAGCACCACGTCATATGTTTGCGTGGAGCCGCGTACAACATGGCGCTGGAGTTCAAAATGGCAGCGCAAGGCGTGTAGGTTTCAGCAGTTGCCCTTTTTCGCCTGGCCCGGTGGGCAGAAATGGCCACCAGACTTCCGGTAAGGCCGGCGATCATCGTAGTCATGACGACGGCGATCATGGTCGCGATCGTATTCTCTATGATCTCTGGTGGTAATGGCTGTTCCGGTTGCCGCACCGACGGCACCGCCGAGAATAGCACCATCTCTGCCACCTACCTCGTTGCCGATGGCAGCCCCAATTGCTCCGCCAATACCGCCACCTAGCGCGG
Source organism: Marinobacter salarius (assembly GCA_000831005.1). Lineage (GTDB taxonomy): Bacteria > Pseudomonadota > Gammaproteobacteria > Pseudomonadales > Oleiphilaceae > Marinobacter > Marinobacter salarius. The sequence continues at coordinate 4,462,472 of CP007152.1, forward strand.
CGTCGGCTGTGTCACCCGCAACGGCCCCCAATGAGGTGGCACTCAGAGATAAAAAAACGAGCAGTGATTTCATTTTCATTGATATAAATCCCATTGTTCAGGTGGTCTGATCTGCCCGGTATGACGGGAAGGAGACCATCTTCTCCATCCTCCCATCAGGCACTTGCCAGTTTTATGAACCATTTGAGAATACCAGAAATACACGCTGCTCCACCTATTACTTTTTATTTATCTTTCAACAGGTTACGAAAATTTAAGGGATGCGCACTCCTTTCAATTGCAGCCACTGGCCGATCTGGACCTGCATCGGATTCGGGTACTTCATGTATGGTAGGCGCACAAAAAACATCGTCACCCGTTACTGCGGCATTGGGATGATTCTGTACCCGTACCTTGCAAGCAGCTCCTGGGAGATGTTGGCAGTGGGTGACGGGCTGATGTTGGTGCCGCGGTTTGTAGAGATTTAGAGGGCAGCGGGAGAAAATAGCTCTGTCCCAGTTTTCAAAAGGAGCCCGAACACATGGCACAGCAACCCCCGGTCATCCTCATAACAGGCGGCGCCCAAGGCATCGGCAAGGGTATTGCCGCCCATTTCCTGGACAAGGGCTGGCGAGTGGTGGTCCTGGACCAGAATGCAGAAGCCATCAGCGCATGCAGGCAAGATTTCGGTGCCCCGGACAACCTGCTACTGATCACCATGGATGTATCCCGCGAGCCCGACGTAGTCTCGGCCGTAGCAGAGGCCGCGCGATGGGGCCAGGGACTGGACGCTCTGGTCAATAACGCGGGGATCGCAGATCCAGACACTGGCCCCATAGAAATGCTTGAACTGGATCAGTGGCAACGACGAATTGACGTCAACCTGACCGGCGCTTTTTTAATGGCAAAACACGCGGTACCTCATCTGCGCCAACGCCGGGGCAGCATCGTCAACATCGCCTCTACCGCGCCTTGCAGTCCGAGCCCAATAGCGAGGCGTATGCGGCAACCAAGGGCGGCCTGCTCGCCCTGACCCATGCTCTGGCTGTGAGCCTGGGGCCCGACGTGCGGGCCAACAGCATCAGCCGGGCTGGATAGATGTCACTGCCTGGCAGGCTGATGCGCCTTCTGAACCGCAGCCTCTTTCCGCTACCGATCATGAGCAACACCCCAGTGGGCGTGTCGGCAAACCCGAGGACGTGGCGGCTATGGTGGCCTACCTGGTGTCGCCGGACGCAAGCTTTGTGACCGGTCAGAACTTCGTGATCGACGGCGGCATGACGCGGAAGATGATTTACGAGGAATAAGCCCTGGGTTCCTCCAGCAGGTTCGCCTGACCGGGCATCGCAACCGATGGCATTCCGTCATATCACGAATGCGAGCGCCTATGCGCGCTCCCACATCTAGACTAAGCTCTATCGTATTCGGTGTGCTTGCTACCGGCTGGTCGTAAACACCTGATAGGTGAGGTACGTATGTACGCGCAACGTCTCCGGCTCAGCCGAAAAAGGAACATCGGATTTGCGCTCGGCCTGTGGCTGCTTGTGCCCGCGATTGCCTGCGCCAATGAGCTCGTTTTTTCATCCATGGAGAGGACACCTATAACCGTCCTGGCTGAAAGCATGCTCAGCCGGGCCTACGGCGAATTTGGCTACGATATAAGAATGACGCTCATGCCCTCCCGGCGATCGCTGAACATGGCCAACAGTGGGCGGGTTGACGGCGAACTGTTCCGAATTGCCGGCATTGAAAAGTCCTTTCCCAACCTTGTTCCCGTGCCCTATCCACTAATCCAGGGGCGATTGATGGCAGTGACAATGGGGTCTGGCATCACCGACTGGAATCCGCAGCATTTATCGAACGCGGTGGTGGGTGTGCGCCGGGGCATTATTGTCGCAGAACGGGCCGCTCGTGGACTGAAGACCATCATGGTGAACGATTACGATCAAATGCTGGATTTGTTGAAAGCCGGGCGTATTGATGTGGGGCTGGTGGCAGAGGTCCAGGCGTCTCACCTCTGAACGCGAAGCAGAGAGCACAGCTAATTGTGCTGGTCAGGCCGGTTACCGAATTCAACCTTTATCATTATCTCAATAACAAGCATCGTGACCTGGCCTTCCCTCTGGCACAGGTCTTCCGGCGGCTGACGGACAACGGTGAGTTCGCCGCTATCGTGGAAGCCACCCGGGATGCCCAATGAGCGGCGGACCTACCGGCTCTGCTATCTATCCCCACATAGCTGAACTAGATTTACTTGATCAGGGATGGGTGCAGAGCGGAGTGGTCTATGCGTATCGAGCGAATGGCCGTATACACGGCGAGCCTGGAATATACTGGAAAAGCCTATGCCTTCGCTGGTGGCCGCTCTCATCAGGCTTTCGAAACGACGGTGGTTGTACTTTCAACAGACACGGGCCTCGAAGGCTTTGGCGAGGTGTGCCCCTGCGGCCCCAACTACATGCCGGCGTTTGCGAGGGCCTTCCCTCCTGCCTGTCCCTGCTCGCTCCTGAAATACTCGGCCAGGACCCGCGACAAGTGTCAGTCATCCAGGAACGAATGAATCAGGCCCTTACCGGCCAGGCGGTTGCCAAAGCGGCCATCGATATTGCCTGCTGGGACCTCCTGGGCAAGGTGTCCGGGCTTCCGGTATACACCTTGCTTGGCGGGCTTCAATCGCCCTCCATGCCCTTGCACCGGATTGTGCCACTGGCCGAGCCAGAGGAAATGGAAGAATCACTACGACGTTACCGCGACGAGGGGTTCCGCCACATTCAAATTAAGCTGGGCCATGAGGTTGAAGAAGACATTGACCTCGTTCGCAGGCTTGGCAAACTCAAACAGCCGGGTGAGCTCTGGATCGGTGATATCAATGCCGCCTGGCGGCGCGACGAGGCGCTGCGATTTTCACAGGCCGTCGAGGATGTGGATATTTACCTGGAACAGCCCTGCCGCAGCTACGAAGAGTGCCTGTCGGTCCGGCGCCGTGCCAGGCATTCGATCAAACTGGACGAAGCTTTCAACACCCTGAATGAGCTCCAGCGCGGCATCAGGGACGACGCCATGGATGCCATTGCCCTAAAGGTCAGCAAATTCGGTGGACTGACGCCCTCCCGGATCATTCGCGACGTCTGTGCAGATGCCGGCATACCCATGACGGTAGAAGACGCCTGGGGCAGTGGAATTGCGACGGCGGCTTACGCGCACCTGGCCGCCAGTACATCCCCCAGAGCCTTGTTGAACACCACCGATCTGCACAACTACAACACAGTGCAACTCGCCACAGGCGCCCCGGAAGTCGCCAATGGCCCGCATGTGGCTCAGTGATCGACCCGGGCTGGGCGTTACCCCGGACTATGAGCTGCTTTCCCTGCGGGACGTCTACGAGTGAATGCCAGGGCGCATTTTGCTGTGGGTGTCTGCGATCACGCGGATTTGCATGAGTGGTCAAGCCCCACTTTCACGGTATAGTGCCCCCATGAATTATCCCCAACGCATCGTCTGCCTAACAGAAGAAACCACAGAGACCCTCTACGCCATCGGCGCCGAGCCGGGCGCCAGGGAACGCATCATCGAGAACCCCGAAGACGTCATCGCCCGCCAACCAGACATCATCATCGGTTCCTGGTGCGGCCGAAAATTCCGTCCGGAGCAAGTGGCCGAGCGCCCCGGTTGGGCCGAGATACCGGCGCTGGCTTTGGTACTGCTTATTCGGCGGGAACGGGCTGGGGGGAAATAGGAGAAAATAGATCTGTCCCGATTTTCGCTTGTGTTTTAAGATCTTGCGAACGCGGTTATTTGTGGAAATACCACCTCATCATCGCCTTCCTGCCAAGGCGGGAATTTAATCATGGCCTGCAGGAACACTGGATGATCCAGCCAATCCCTCAGCCATTTCTGTAAATTTGGATAGGGCAGACTGTAAAACACCTCCCGATCGACATGAGCGAACTGGCGTACAAAGGGCATGATGCCAATATCAGCGATGCTGATGTTGCTCCCCAGGAGATTCCGGTTCTTGGCTAATAGGCTCTCCAACGCCTGCAAAAACACCTCACCCTTCTGCTGGTAATCCCACTGGGAGAGTTCTGGATGGCGATCCGCGTATTTATAACGATCCAGCCAGTGTTTGAATTCGTTATCGTTACGGTCGATCAGGGCATTAGCGCTTACTAAATCAGCGTTCAACAAACCCTTCGGATCACTCTGCCGCAACGCCCATTCGACAATTTCCCTGCTTTCCTCAATAACGAGCCTCTCGGAACGGCCACCTCCTGCCAGCTCTAGAACAGGAACCGTGCCTTTGGGACTGACCGCCAGCATCTGCGCCGGCTTGTTTTTTAGCACGATCTCCCGCAGCTCAACCGTCAGTCCGGCAAACAAGATCCCGAGCCGAGCGCGCATAGCGTAAGGGCAACGACGGAAAGAATATAAACGAGGCAGTGGCACGGTAATGGCGTAGCTCCTGGCCGAATAAACGATGCTGATCATGGAGAAACCAAGCACAATCACCCTAGCCTGTCTTGGCATCAGCTTCTCCTTGCTTTTGAAGCACAGAATCCTTTCTGCGCTGGACGCCGATCTTAACCGAAGCACGGTGACGGTTGGTAGTGACGCACACTAGCTTTGAGCCACCAGGAAAGCCGAGAAAATAGATCTGTCCCGGTTTTCGAAAAATAAATCTATCCCGGTTCTCCTGTCCAGAATACCTGCCCAGGTTTTCGACAGGTTGCGCTCAAAAGGGAGGGCCCGTATATTCCTGCCAAGTCATTGAGAAGGAACCCAACATGAAAAGGATATTCATCGTTCCCCTGCTCGCCTTGTGCCTGTTCGCAACAGGCTGCATGGCAGGCAATCTCGTCTTGTCACAAGACCTCGCCTTGGATTATCCCGAACCTGAACTGATCTCCCATACCAGCACCACCCTCATCTTCAAGTATGAAGACTGGACGATGTCTCACGAAATAGTCGACGCCGAGACCTTCTACCCTGGCATTGATCTGTCCGGCGACGCTGAACAATTCATTCGTGCGTTCTTTACTGAAGATGTTCGGCCATCTCTATCCCCCGAACTTCGGGATATGGCGATCAAGCAACGGGAAGCCTTCGATATACCCGACCATGCGGTTTATAAAGATTCGCTCGACTCATTCGACATACTGGGAGGTTATAGCGAGACCCACGGTCTTGGGCATATCTACATTTTTGACCGAGCGGCTATTCACCATATCGTCGTCAAAGGAAAAGACGCACGCTACAAAGAGGTGGCGAAAAGCATCAGGGAGAGATAAATGGATATATATGATCGAGAGCACCTGACAGAATTTCTGGTGGCCCTTTTCGGTAAACAGGCCAATAGCTGGCACCCGAATGAGGAACTGTTCAACCTCACGTATAAGCTCGTTGCCGAATCTGGCGGGTGCAGTGAGGCGATGCGCTACGTTCCCGAGCCACTGGCACCAGGAAAAGCACCTTTCAAATGGCTGAAGAAAGAAGTGCGGTCCAAATTCCTGAAAACACTTCAGGAAAACAGAGAGCAATACGTCATATGTTTGCGTGGAGCCGCGTACAACATGGCGTTGGAGTTCAAAATGGCAGCGCAAGGCGTGTAGCGTTCTCACTGCCCTATTTTCACATCGTTCATGCGGAAAGCAGCCCCATGTGGGACTGTTTTCCATCTAGAACAGCTTCCTCTGGTCACTCTCGATGCTCGCTTTCTCGACGAAGGTAAATTCGTAGATTTCACCCCCAAGCTGAACGGTAAACGTGTAAAAAGATTCCGGTCGTTGATCAAACGTCGTCATAGCCGATTGAAACCGCCCCATGAAAGCCTGGCCAGGAAAAACAGTAGTTGTCTGGAGATACCCTTCGAGAGAATTGAGATTCTGCTGCAGGTCGGATCTGATGTTTGCGATACCGGATTGCGCACTGCCCTGGATTTGAGCTTGAGCCGCAGCGCTAGCTGCGGGATCGCGTGAATAGGTAGTTGAAGAACCGTAGTAATTTACGGTGCCTCCAGGCCCGTAAGCGGTGCCAGAACCATAAGACGAAGTTGTGGCCGGTTGAGAAGCGCTCAACGTTTGAGCCAACGCACCCAGAGCGATAGCCGTGCGACGGGACTGCGCCTGCCCAATATACTGCTGCTCCAGCTCCGCATACGATCTAAGAGAGACCTGCCGTTCGTCCTGTTGGAGCGTGATGTCATTGATGCTGACGGTCAGAGGCTCATCCGACCTATTTTCAAGATACAGAACTGCCGTAACCTCTTCCCATGGTTGCTTGGCTTCATGCACTGCAAGCTCAACAAGGTGTCCCTCATCCTTTTGGCTTTGAACGATCCATCCGCTCGCGTAGTAGGACTGGGAACCGCCATCATCAACCGCAGCAAGCTCAGTCTGAACACTTTGACTCGCACAACCAGATAGAAAAGCGCCAAGAAAGAACACACCCGCGCACTTTTTCATAGCCACCCTCACAGCCAACACTCTTGTCGATCAGATTAGAACATGTATTCCCGGAGTGCAGGTTTGGCTAGCAGAAATGTGTAACGACTGATTGAGTGATAGCATGCAACATCCCCCATCCGAAACTAGGAAACCTCAAGGAAGATGAACAACAATTACAAAATCGCCCTCCTAATCGATTGCGACAACGTCAGTCACCAGTCGGCTGAAGGTGTTCTGCAGGAACTTGCCAAGTATGGCGCTGTGAACGTTCGCCACGCTCATGGGAACTGGAATGGCCCCCAGTTGAGCGGTTGGATTGAAAAGCTGCACTCGAATGCTATTCGGCCAGTTCAGCAGTTTGCCTATACCACCGGCAAGAACGCTACCGATGCCTCGATGATCATCGATGCCATGGATATACAGCGTCAACTATCTTGGCCGGTCCAGCGTCAATTAGGTTGGCCGGTTGACGGTGAACCTAGGTTGTCTGCTTCTTGAGTGAGGCTTTCCTCCGGTAGCTTTCCCCCGTGCATTGAAGGATGGTGGCGTGATGGACCAGTCGGTCGATGGCGGCGACGGTCATGATGGTGTCCTCGAACAGCTTGTCCCAATGCTCGAAGTCCTGATTGGAAGTGATGATCAGGCTGTGCCGTTCGTAGCGATGGGCGATCAGCTCGAACAGCACACTGCTTTCCTGCTCGGTTTTCCGAACGTAGCCCAGGTCATCGATGATGAGCACAGCGTACTTGTCGAGACGGGCCAGAGCATCGCTAAGACGCAGGGCTTCCTTGGCGCGTTGCAGGCTTTGTACGAGCGCCGTGGCGGCCACGAACTTGACCCGGATGCCGGCCTCTATCAGACCGTAACCGATGCTGCTGGCCAGGTGGGTTTTACCGATCCCGCTGGCACCGAACAGCAACAGGTTGTCACCACGTTTCACCCAGTCTGGCTGGTTGATCAGCTGGCTGATGTGAGGCTTGGTCACCCCCATCACCGCGTCGAAGTTAAAGCTGCCCAACTGCTTGCCCGGTGGTAATGCAGCGTCTTTCAGATAGCGCTGTAAGCGCTTGTCTTCCCGTGAGGCAAGCTCCAGGGCACACAGCTCACTCAGGTATTGTTCCGGACGCCAGTGTTCCGTCACGGCCTTATCCGCCAGGGGTTGCCAGTGATCCTTGATGCTGCCCAGGCGCAGATGTTTCAGCATCAACGGCAAGGAGGCCGTCACGTCACTCATGGCAGTCTCCCATGTGCAGCAGCGCCTGGTAGTCGCCCAGTGCATGTTGATGAACCACCACAAGCGGCAGAGCCGGGTTGAGGCTCAGGAAGCGGTCCTCGCATTCCAGCAGGCTGGGGAGTTTGCCGCGCTCAATGCCGGCAAGCACATAGCGGCCTAACGCGCTTTCGCGGCCTGTTTTCTTGGCCAGGTGCAACAGCCTTACGATGTAGTGGCAGGCCTTGTCGGCACTCAAGGTCTCATCGACGTGCTGCCAGATATGCCGATAATCGTCGGCAGGTAGCAGGTCATCCCGCCACTGGGCATAACGGAAGGCGCGGGGCTTTTTAACCAGGGATTCGATCACATGGTGGTAATTGACGCTGCGCCGCCGCTGCTGTCCCCTGGCGTGGATGCGGGGCAGTGTCAGCGTATGCACGCCGGCACACCACAACTCTAACCGGGCATCGAACAGGCGCACCGTCAGCCGGCTACCGATTAGTCGTGACGGTACGGGTGTAGGTCACCCGCTTCAGTGCGATGGTGCTGGTGCGACTGACCCGCAGGTATGTTCACTGTACGTGCTACTGTCATACACGGGCAGTGATTGAAGATGTTGCTGCTCTGCTTTGAATGCGGTGCTGATCCGGCTGTTGCGCCGTGTCACCACTGCCTGAACGAAGGCTTCGTAGGCATCGAGGGTGGTAAAGTCATGGCTTCCGCGCAGCAACAGGGCCTGTTTGAGTTGCTGCTTGATGTGGTTGTTGGGCGATTCGATGGCACCGTTCTCGTGAGCCACGCCCCGATTGTTACGGGTAGCTTGGACATCGTAGTGGTGACAGAATTCGGCAAATCGCTCGGTAAAATCCTCCTGCTCCTGCCGGTTCTTATAGGCGGCACTCAGACTGTCGGTGCGTAATTGTCGCGGCACTCCGCCACTGTTCCGGAAGGCCTTTTGCAAGCCATCCGACAGCGCACTGAAGCTCTCGCCACCATAGGTGACCTGGGCGTAGGCCCAGCCGCTGGCAACCAGGCGGTAATGGAACAGCTTGTGCGGTAAGGCCTCACGCTAGGGTTGATCTTTTGTCCAAACGAATTTACAAAACGATACATGTTTCATGAAACGGATACATTTTGGAGAAGTCGGGAGCGTCCAAAGCTCGGCCGAGCGTTGAGGATGAAGCTGGATAAAAAAAACCTACCCAAAAATTCGGAAATTCAATGGATTGGGCGTGTTTCTGGGGAATTTTTCACGTTTGTCTGCCAACTCGGGTTTGCGGGATCTATATCAGTTAGAAGCTGAGAGCCTGGTGCTGCCGAGGGACCGAATAGAAGCGATCGTGAGAAAAAAGTGTGGAAAAGAAAGTGACCAGTAAAAAGCTGACGACACAAACTCGCCCAACATATGCCGAGGCTTTCGATTCGAAGGTTCTTGCTCAGTATCCGGTTGAAGCGCAAGTAGCGCTTCTGGAGCTTATCCAGTCGGCTGAATCGAAGAACACGAAAAAAGCCACTGCGCAGGCTGTCCGGCACTACGTTGAGGTTTGGAACGGTCCTCTGCCCTGCACGCCAACTGATCTGTCTTTTTATCTCAATGAATACGCCAGAAGGCCCTCCGAAGAAAGCCCGGAAAGCGCGGTGCTGGACAAGCGGAGAAATAAAAACCTCAAGGGTTTTTCGATCGCCACGCTTGAACAGCGACGCAGTCTATTCGGGAGCTGGCACAAGCGCACTTTTGGGGATAATCCAAACAATTCAGATGCCGTGCGGGCAACCATGCGGTCCATTAGAGTGTCTTGTGGTGAACCTCAGGAACAGGCGAATGCCCTACCCATGAGGATTTTAAAGAACGCAGAGGAAAAGCTGCGTCGAAACCGACAGATCGCACTGGAACATGATGACCGGCAATCAATGCTCAAATTCTCTCGAAACCGAGCTCTTTTGCTGACGGCTTTCTGGTTCGGATTGCGCGCGTCCGAATTGGTCAATTTGCGCATCAAGGATGTGGAAATGTTCTGGGATGAAGACCCACCTTGGATGCGAGTTACCATTCGAAGGTCCAAGACCGACAGAGAAGGAAGAGGGCAAAAAAAGCTTTTTGAAGCGTACCCGACTAAACATCTCTGCCCGATTTATGCGATCCGGCAATGGAAGGAGGACCGATTTCAAGGGGTCAGTGACGAGCGAAGTACGGATGGGCTTTTGCCGTTGTTCTCAAAAGTAGATCGTTGGGGCAACGTATGGACAAAAAATATCAACGCAAATTCGATGAATACTCTGATAGAGAAGCTGTTCACAGTTGATACCCAGGCCGCTCACGATCGATACACCAGCCACTCTATGCGTCGGGGCTTGGCAAACTGGATGGACCAAGAGGATGGAAATCAAAAGGATATAATGGAGTGGATCGGATGGCGTGATCCACGAACAGCCTTGAGATACCTGGACGCCAGACATAGCTCGCCGACTTCCCTGACCAAGGCAAAGCTAGCAAAAGGCCGGAAAGACGAATCAGACAACTCCTAATCATTATTTATGCAGAGGGGGCCAGAGGGAGCCCAGTTCTAAATCCATAGATCCACGGTGTTAATGGTCTCTTCAAGCTTGGCCAGAATGACCGGCCACTCACTTTACCAGGCGGTCAGTCTTGCAAGACCTTGCCGACCTGTTTTCTGGATAACAGCCTTCTGACGATGGAGCGCTGGGCGGCCGGCTGTTCTGGTTGCGGCTTTTGGTCGATGATTCTGTTAAAAACTTCTTCCCTATTGATCGCAACCTCGGGCGGGGCATCAATTGAGAGCTTTACCCTTGAACTGTCCAGTCGCGTAACGGTGATTTTGATGTTGTCATTGATAATGATGCTCTCGAACAGCATCCTTTCTAATGTCAGTGCCATGGCGAATGACGTCCTTGTGAGATGAATCAGGGGTTACTGTAAATGAGTTCGCTCTTGGCGAAGACTCGTAAAGGTTGAGCTTCCTTAACTCTGTCTTTCCTGAATCCGGCATAGACTTCGATGGCCTCTATACCAGGTATTGCGTTATAGGCTGTTCTCTTCGTGAGCTGCGCGTAAGCATCCAGTGGATTAGTTGAAGGAACATCAAAGCGGTAAACCTTGGATTGATCAGTAATGATGTCGATGCTGAACGCATGGGCCCGTCCAGGCCGCACCTCGCGGCTTTTTACGTCACGGGCAAAGAGCATGCTGGCCAGGCTTTCAAGATAAAGGCTATCTATGTGGCCGGTCAGGCTAAGTCCTTCCAGGAATCCGGAAAGCCGGTAGCGCCACTCGATCTGGCCCAGTTCCGAGCATGCGGGTTTGAGGTTGTTCAGATACTCCAGTATCACTGAGCTGGCGCCGAGCAAGCGACTCTCGATGTCGCAAAACAAGTCATTGGTCTGTTGTTGATTTAAAACGGTCATCAGGAAGGTTCACTCATGCGCTGGATGCGTTTGGATTGATCAGCTCGTAGGGCAACTCGCTGTTTGTGAGAACCCAGTCCAGCTTCTCTTGATAGGCCGGGTCGCTGACTTCTGGGTACAGATAGACCGCCGTCGGGGTCTCTGTGTCGGTGAGAAGGATCGACGCAAGGACTTCGGTGCTTTTAAGGTTGTAGCGAAGGCATTTGGTGAAGTAGCGGCCCGTTGCGCGGTACTTCTCAACCAGGTCCAACTCTTCACGGTTTTCGAAAGGCAGCCACTGAGCATCGACCGTCATCAAGGACAGTGTGTCAGCTTGAAGGTTGCCTGTAGCGGATCGGGTGAATGTGGTGATGCAAAGCAAGTGGATTTGGGCATCCTCAGCAAAGAACGCCAATTCGGTCCCGTAGTTTTTTCCCATGCGCCGGTAAATGTCGTCGGCAAGGTAAATGGGGACGTCCGGCATGTGTTTGATGATCATCCGATGTCCAAACCGGGCTGGTTCGAACGCTTTCACCTCACCTATCATCAAACCCATGGGCTGGTTGTTGGCAGTGGCCTTGAGATCAGAAAAAAATCGCGCGCGCCGGCGAAGGATGTCGTCTTTATGCTCCACTGAAAACGGCTCAGGAATGAGCAGGGAATCGACTATAGCTTCCGGCCCGACATTTTCCCTTCGGCGGCCTCGAGCAGATATTTGCGAACCACGAACCAATTTCTCTTACCTGCCATTCGGGGAGACCAGCGGTTCAACCCGGCGTCCTCATAGAGAAAGTGCAAAAGTGATCGTACTGACAATTTGGCCGGGTCGGTTTTCGTAGTTGGCGCCTGTAGATTGGCCCTTTATTGGCGAGGCGATTGGGGCTGTTCCGCGCTTGCTCAAACTGAAGTCCAGCCGAAGCTTGGTAATGCCGCCATCCTGATCTTCTTCAATTGCTTTCTGACCAAGTGCGCCGCGGCCCGATAGCTCGGTGGAATCTCGTAACAGTCACATTTCGGGTCGTGTTGTGGCCCGGTAAACGGCATTCGCTTCACCAAGAAAGAGCCATCGTCCACCTTGGACACATAGAGCGGAAGTCCAGGATCTTTGCAACCACAAAGAGGCCTGGTCCGAGTGCGATAGGCAGAGGCAAGAAGTGCTTGTCGCTCGGGATGGTCCGTCGGCACCAGCTGGTCGTTCAGGATGAATGCCACCTGCGCCATATCAGCCTCGCTTTCCGTATGCGGACAGAATGATCAGCGCTTCTTGATTGGTTAGCCCATTGCTGGCTCTATCAAGAAACAGGCTGTATACGACAGGATCCGTGCGAGCCGCGCTGTAGATAACATCCAAAACTTCTGGAGTTGTTGCAGACTGTGGCGGATTCAGTTGAGCCAGAGAACGCGCCACGTTGATTTTTTCAGCCAATGCATCGGCTTTGATCGGTTGGAAATGCGCGGGCGGGTTGGGGTTGATCGTGTTGGAGCTCAACGTCTGTTCTTCTGATAACAGGTTCTCGAGGCTGAACTTAGGTAAGGGGCCCGGTGTGGAGTAAAACATCGGGAAGGTGAAATACGAGGCCACCACACCAAGAATGAAACCAAAAAGCAGTCTAATCATTGCGTGAGGCCCCTTTCTTTGCCTGTCAGATCTTCAATGCGGCTTTGGTGCGACCGGCGAGACTTTCCGCCACGTCGGCCGGTGAGATTGGTGACTGATCGTTCACCCAAACGGTGATCGTTATCTCGCTGGCTTCGGCAGTTTGCTTTGTAATGTTGTGATCTATGACATAAAGCGCATCGCCGTGCTGCCGGTGTGCCCGCATGTGATAGTAAACGGACGGTTCTGAGTCATAGGCCCAGGCAAATGTCTGCATTTTCGTATTTGCCATTGACCCCCATTCCTGGCGGATCTCCTGCTCGGACAGATACCCGTACTCTTTCTTGATTCGGATAAACGCCACATCAACGTTTACCGGTGCTGAAAAAGAGGTAGAGAACTCAGTAAAGGTTTTTGCGGCGGAAGACGAGCTATCCGCGCCTGAAGAATCTGATTGGGCGGAAGACTGGTCCGAGGGCTTGTGTGTGCTGCCGGGGATCGAGCCGTCGTGGTTCAAGGGTTCACCTGTCAGTGGGTTATTGATACAGGTGACGCATTTCCCGCCAACTAATACGTGTTCAGTTGTTGAGCAGCCAGTTAAGGTCGCTGCCAATCCCAGTGACAAAGCAAGGCACTTTAATTTCACGAGGTTTCTCCACAAGATCGTAACTTTGTTTGCACACCAGGATCAGGGCAGACGGCGTGAAACCAAAGGAAAGGAAATCTGTTTGCGACCGCCCATGAAGCTGACATCAATTGTGCCGCTGCAGGTGCGAGAAACCATCAATCAAAAGGTCACGGCTTAACGACCTTTTAAATCTGGTGCCGCAAGGAAGTTGTCACGATCATGACAACCAGTGGAAATCTCATCCTTGATTCTTGCCCGAACCACTGGGGTACGGCGCTTCCATGCAATGTAGGAATTCAAGGAGATAGTGCATCGCAAAGGGGGCCGTGGCAACATCTAGACGGCTTTAAGCGTGAAAATCTGCGGGTAATTGCGGCATAGACCATGTTTTTGCGTTTAATTTTCATCCAAAATAATGTCTAATTTGTAACATAGTGTAAGCGCCATGGCAGGTGCTTAAAAAAGTTCTGGCGACGTAACAAGGAAGTATCTCGATGCAGCCGTTTGCACTCCGAACCGTCATTTCGGCAATTATCCCTGCGATTTTAGTAGTCATCTTGCTGGCCCTGCTCATTGCCCAGCAATTTCAGGGGAACCGAATTTCACATTCCCATGATCCACTCACTCCCCTATCCGGGACGCCTTTGAGCGCGCTTCCGGACCTATACCCTGTCAAAAGCACTAACGGTGTTTTGAACTTGGACATCGATAAATTGAACCAGGCGGTAATGCACCTTCTGAGTCAGAAGAATCCGAAAGCTGCGGCGGATCTCATCTACATCGTCCAGGCGAACAACATCCTGTTGATGCTAGATTACGACAACAAAGTTCGCTTTTTCGAACTGGTTGAGAAGTATCACCACGAAGACATATTGGAAATCCGAAAGCACAAGGATGCTGTGTTCAGCGTGTATACGGACATTGTGAATGGGATCGGTCGGACATTTGCCGGCACGGGCGTTGAAATTGTGCTCCATGACACGCGAAATCCGCTGGCCTCAATTATTGCCATCCAGAACCCCATTTCCGGGCGTCGATTGGGTGATTCGACGACCAATTTTGGTTTGGAGCTTATTCGTGAGTACGCAGCCGGTAAAAGTCGTGGCGTGAGTTTCATCAGCTATGGGCTGACGCTCTCGGATGGTCGAGACGTTAAGTCGAGCACGATCCCTATCTACGACCCTCGTTTCGGCTCATTGGCTTCATTTGCATGAACATAGACGTTTCGAAGCTGGACGAACCACAGTCACAGGCCGCTCTGTCATTTCTTGAGAATTTTGTGGCAGTCAATGAAAACACAAAGATCAATGAGCTGATTGATCACTCAAAACGGAATGGCTGACCACAAGGACTACGATAGTGAATACCATTTATATCTGCCTCGAATGGACCAAACCGAAGTTTGCACTGAATGGAAGTCAGGGATTCCGCAGATGATGCGATGGTGGCCAGCATTGTAGACGTTTAATCAGCAGCCGAAGAAAGGGTGTCTGTGTCGGACAGCGGGGCGTTAATGCGTTCAAGCAATGTGTGTGTAAAATTTTAGCTGGAAATACAAACGCTTCCCATGGAAGCCCCGAGATTTTGAGCCAAGGATAGGCCTATGTTGTTCGCAGTATTTACATCACTTCTCATCATCGGTATCACCATTACCTCTTTCCGTGCGGTACAGGGATCTTTTTGGTCCCAGGTCTTTAATTGGGTCGTCGCAGGTCTTCTATTGGCACTGTACCTGGTAGTGGCCGGTCATTTTCCAATATATCGTTATGTCGACGAGCTGATGATTACTGCTCTCACAATTGCCTTGTTCGGGAACCTGGCTCTCGTAATCTGGATTTCCGGCTTGAAACGGAAATATCGCAGTCAGACGAGGGCTATTGCGATGAAGCAGAATTTGCTGGCTATCGCGGCGCATGAGCTTCGAACTCCACTCACAAACCTGCGCTCTCAGGCGGATCTGGCGGTCAATTACGTCGGTCAGAAAGCACTGAGTGATGCTGAGAGCATTCTGCAAATGTCGTTGGACGACCTCGACACTCTGGACCATCACGTTAAGGCGATTCTTGCCCTGGCCGCCCTGGAAAACGGAACACTGGCCACACATAAAGAATGGTTTCCTGTCAGCAAAATCGTGCTGGATCTGAACAGCCAGTTTGCGGGCAAGGCCAACGTGGCACTGATCTGGGAGTGCTGCAAAGATGAGAAGCTAAGGGTTACGGAACTTTATACTGACTATGATCTCATCAAGGTGGTGTTACGCAACGCCATCGAGAACGCTCTGAAGCACACCGAGGATGGTTTCGTGCGTTTGTCCATGGCGCTCGAGGAAAACTATGTTGAGGTCACGGTGCAGGACACTGGCAGTGGGATGTCGACAGAAGAAATGAAAGCGCTGCATTGGCACGGAGACGCCCTCACCCATGGCATTCGGCGAGGTAAGGATGGGTGGGGCATCGGGATCCCTGTCATGAAAGCTTTCACGGAATTTCTTGGTGGAACTATTGCTATTGATTCGAAGGAAGGGTTTGGCACCAAACTGAGCCTCAGATTGCCAATAAGCTATCGACAAGGAGCAACGGGGACACTTGGCTCTAAGCGGGAATCTGATGAAGTGGACTTTCATCCGAATCTCGATTTCTCAGCTGTTGGTCAACGTGACAATAAACTGAGGGTATTGCTCATCGACGACAATGAGACATACCTGCAACAGATGCACCGAATGTTTGCGCCGAAAATTCTTGAAACCAGCCAGGTTCAGCTGGTCACCTGTAATGACCCGATCCTGGGCATCTCGCGTTTAGAAGAAGAACGTTACGACCTGCTGCTGGTTGATTATCACATGCCGCAAATTGACGGGCTCAAGCTACTTGAGTGGCTGAAAAATGATGAAGCTCATCCGAACCAGCATATAACCAAAATCATGGTGACGGCGGATCCGAACATCCCACAGTCAACGCGGGGAGCCATTGTTAAGGCCGGCGCTCGTATCGTGTCGAAAGGAATGTCTATTGAGGACTTGCGGATGTTGGTTTCGGAGGCTATTCGTCAGAAGGGCAATCCAAAGGATTACAGTCGATCAGTTGGCTGACCTTTTTCTGATGATTTTCATCCCGTTTTGCAATTGGCATCAAAGTTATCCGCTACTGGCAGTCCATGCCGGACGATTCCCAGAGAGTCGGCGGGTAATGGGATAGTCTAAGTTCTGACGATGGGGATATCGGACCAACGGGTGGTGTAAGCAGGAGATAAATTTTCCCGGCGCATCTGCCAGTCAGTATTTTTGTGGATTTGACGCCCAAAGCGGACCGTGTTTTTACCCGCAATGCTGTTGATCTTGTCCAGGGTGCGCATCAGCTCCTGATCTCTCTTGTCGTCCTCGATTCGACTGAAAAAGTCTGACTGGCATGCACCAGGCACTCGAAAGTCTGAAAGCACGATGCCTGCCTTGTTGTACTTAAATCCATCGCGCCAGAGCGCCCTAGCTAGAGTCACCGCCTGTTTGCATATCTCGCGGGTGTCTGCGGTTGGATACGGCAAAGCAATGCCCCTCTGGTTCGCGTAGTGCTCGCTCGACCGGTACCGGCTGGTTGACATGAAAGTCGCCAGATACCCGCATTCGCGATTTTCCTTGCGCAGCTTCTCGGTGGCCCGGGTTGCATGGTGCGACACGGCCGAGAGCATGGAGTCCAGGTCGGTCACCGGTGATCCGAACGATTTTGAGCAGAGGATTTGTTTTTTGGCCGGGGCCACTTCCAGAAGGTCGTCGTGGCACGGAACCCCGTTCAGCTCCCTAACGGTGCGTTCGACAACGACCGAAAAGTGCTTTCGAATCCATTTGGGGTTGGCGTCCGCTAAATGGAGCCCGGTTTCAATCCCAAGATCCGCCAGCCTTTTACTCAGCTTGGAGCCGATCCCCCAGATCTCGCTGGCCGAGACCAGCTTCAGCAGTCGGCGCTGCCGGTCGCGATCGGTCAAGTCCACCACGCCTCGGGTTGCCGGATACTTTTTGGCGCCGTGATTCGCCAGTTTTGCCAGTGTGGGACTGGGTGCTACGCCGACGCAAATCGGCAGACCGGTCCACTGCTTCACCACGCTTTTGATTTGATGCCCAAAATCCTCATAGGACACGACCGATTCAATGCCGGTCAGATCGAGAAAGGCTCATCGATGCTGTACGGCATGACTCCGGGCGAAAAGGTCGTCAGCGTCTGTATAAAGCGAAAACTCATGTCGCCGTAGAGCGCATAGTTTGAAGAGCACACAACCAGGCCGTTCTTCTCGACGTGCTCCTTCAGCTCGAAGATCGGCTGCCCCATCTTGATACCCAGGGCCTTTGCTTCGGTATTGCGCGCCACCGCGCATCCGTCATTATTCGAAGCCACGACAACTGGACGGCCGACCAGTGAGGGATCAAACACGGTTTCACAGGCCGCGTACATCGCGTTCACATCGCACAGGGCGAATATCTGTTTCATTTCAGAGTGCATGCACGACGGTGGTTACGACCCCGAAAATTTCGAGTTCATCTTCATCGCGAAGCGTGATGTCCGGGTAATCGTCGCTCTCCGCTCGGAGGACAGGTTTGCTGGGGACGCTCAAATCGAGTCGTTTGCATACAAACTCCCCGTCGACAGAGGCAATGACGATCTTCCGGTGTCCGGGAGGGAGGCTGCGATCAACGACCAGCACATCCCCGTCATGAATGCCGGCTTTTTCCATCGATGAGCCAGAAGCGCGGACGAAAAAGGTGGCGGCCGGTGTGCGAATGCAGAGATCATCCAAGGACAGCGTTTGTTCAATGTAGTCCTGGGCCGGCGATGGAAAGCCCGCTTTAACGGTATCGGCGTAGAGTGCAATCGAACGTTGGAACTGTTCGGCGGGACGGAAAATTTCTTTGATCAACATCTTGGCGTTCCCATTGATGTACTGTATGGATGATGGATGAACAGTATATTTATTCAGAGCGCCAGAGGCGACCCCCGCATTAAGATTATGCATTGTTATACCAGATCCGCATTAAACATCGCTCCTGCCAGCCCGAGACTCCGGAGAATGGCGCAACTTTGGAGAGGGCTTTTCCGTCCTGAGCAATGCGCGGCGTAGCCGGGCCTAGGTTATGTAAGGTTATGGTAGGAAAAGGAAGGAAAAGACAGGCGGATTAAAGATGCGATTAACGAGAGGTTGGCGGCGGACTCCCTCATTTGATAAAAACGTGAAGCTGATCTGGTATAAAAAACCATCCATAGAGCTGTTCTCGTTTTGCAGTTCAATGAAGCGGATTTGTGAAAGGATTTTTCACATTCAATGTCTCGTAACTATTGTTGAGAGGTCCCAAAAACTTCCCTCCCAACCGCTTATGGCTCCATTATCTCCACACACGGGGCAGCGCCACACAATGGCATCGTCTTCCGGATCAATGTAGCTCTGTATCTCACCGACACACGGTTTTCTCATTGGCTTCCTGCGGCATCGAACTTTAGGAAAAATTCCCTCTTCGTCAATGTCGCCACTGGTCTCTTTGACAATGGCGACAAAAAACTCAGCAAGACGTCGACCAGGACCTGATTCGATCCCGATGGACCCATCCTGCTGCAAATAATGCCGAAGGTTAACAATCCAAGTATCAGCCATGCGTTTACAACACCGGTCCAATCAAAGGTAGCAGCGATCGTTCTTTCCGGCGCAAGCTGCCGTCGGTCATCCGGGCCGGCCTGCGGCTTTCAAATTCAAAGTCGCCAACGTACAGTTCAATTGTATTAGAGTCGTCGTCGGTCTTCATCTACGCAAAGGGTTCTCCGCCATCGGTTTCAGGGCGCCTGTCACTTCCATGCTATCCGACGGTTTCTATTATAGACTTGCCGACGATCAACTCAGCCTGGAAGCGCCGTCAGGCGTTCATTAACCCGAGGTGTTGCACTCGGAGCACGAGACCGCTCACGGTTTATCGACTGCAGAGTACGTGCCGGAGAAACGAAAGACTTGGAAACCCAATAATGTCCAACAATCAATCCAACGTTCATTGCATCGATAGGCCGCGTTGTTCACGGTGTGGCGCGTTTCGCAGGCTTGACCAGTTAAATGGCTATGACCCGCTCGCTCCTATGGGCCAGAAATATCGGAATGCCTATTGTATCCGGTTAGCAGACTGCGACAGCACCGTCTCCAAAGCTCATTTAAAAGCGCTGACGGAACATATGGAGTAGGTTTTCAGAATCCAGTAATAGTTTGTTTGTTTCGTTTCTTTCGTTTCTTTTGTTTCTTTGCTATTCTCTGGGCAGTGAGATAACCCATGAAGGATGAGCCATGCGACCTCCCGAGACATCCAACGAAGCCATCATCGAGGCCGGTAAAAAATTACAAGAAGCAGGTCGCCGTATCACTGGCTTTGGGCTCCGAAAAATGACAGGGAGTGGATCACCAGACCGGCTTCTTCTGGTGTGGAAGGAGTATTGCGAAGCTGAACGCAACCAAGGGCGGCCAAGCTCCAGAGTTCAGGCGCTACCCAAAGATATTGAACAGTCCCTGAAAGACTTGTCTTCACCGTTGATGGACTACGTGCGCCAGTTAGCGCTTGATTTGTACGACAAGACTGAAAGGCATGTCCAGCAGCAAACAGCTTCGGATATCGAGGCCAGCCAAAAGGAGCAGGAAAAAGCGAGAGCCGAGTTGCTTGATGCCCAGTCTATGCTGCAGGAGCTTGAAGAAGACCTTGGCTATGTTCGTGCCGAACGTATTAAATTATCTTCCGAGCTAAAAACCACACGTAAGGATATGGATATTCTCCGGCGTCAGGTTTCAGAACTCGAGCGGTCGTTGGCTGTCGCTCAGGAAAAGTACCATCATGAGCAGACCTTGAAGGACGCTGCACTTCAGGCACTGGAAGAAGAAAAAAATGAGAACGAAGCTCTTACCAAGGAGCTAGGTGTGCTGAGAACTCAATTGGATGGCTCGCCGGACAGCACGCCAAACAGATTGACCAGTTATTAGAGAGAATAAATGGTGGTGCGACTAAGCGCTAATTCAACTTCCCGTAACGTTGTTTAGAAGTTCCTCAATTCGAGGAAAGCTGCTTGACCCATGTATCAAAATCCTCTGGCACGTAGAGCTCGGATCTGACTCGAGATATGGCTGTGTAGACGCTCGAAACCAACGCCTCTTTTTTAACCATGTTGGTCTGACTGAAGAAGTCATCGGCGATGACCACCTTATCGAATTCCATATTTTTGGTGTGTTCCGGCATCCCCAGCCACAAAACATTGGATGTGTTGCGGATCTGGCGCGAGAGTGACTCGGTTAGATTTTGAAGCCGATACCCTCGGGTGAGCAGATCGACAACCCGGGTTATGTCGGCGAAGTCTGATTCGCGCTTTATCAGTTCGTCGAAAGTTCCGTACCGGAACAAGCTCGGGAAGCTTGGGCGAGTACCGTGGTTAAACAGTTCAATCACGTCGCCCATAAACCACTGTAAGGCTTTCTCTGAGCCAGGCATCAATCTAAAAGCCGCTTTATCATGCGCACATCGCTGGAATTGCTCGAACAAAGCCCAGTAAGAGCGAAAAATGATGGCGCAATTACCGCTTGGTGTTGGAAGGGTCTGATAAGACAGAACCTGGGTGTTTTCCGGCCGGATTCCGACAAATTCCATTTCCGGAGTAATCGGATGTGCCGCAAGAACCTGATTGAACAAATCCGTTGTGCTCTCCCCCGCCCTAACTGAAACCCCCAGCTCCCGGCCTCGTGAACGTATTGGTCGCTCCGTTCCGCCGGCGCCGAAGAGGTGCTGATAGCGATCTCCAAAGGTAAAGGTCGCCTGCGGCGGAGGTGTCCTCTCTAAGATGTTGATGATAGGCACAGGCAAATCGTGGGCCTCATCAACCAGAGCGATTCGGATCGTCGGTGGAAGCACCTTCCCTTGAACATCAGCAAGCTTGATTTGGTGGTAGATTCGCGTTGGAAGTTCGGACTCCTGGTTGGGCGGATCGACGATGAAGCCCACATCCTCCGTGCAATTTCTACCAGAATTGCTTTTTCAGAAGCGGACCAGTTAAATCTCATCGTAGACGGGAGGTGTTCAGTCGAAATCTCATTACTGGCACTGTGGCAGAACGAAGTCACCGTTTTCCAGGCAATTTTTGCGATCTCCGTCGCCCGCGCTCGCTGAAGTGGCTGAATATCCAAAATCTGGGCCATCTGTTCATAGGTACGGTTAAACCTCTGACCCATCCGATAGCGCGAGCCACGCGAAGGCTTGGGCGAGTTCTCCCCGGGATACACAAGTTCCTTGATCAATTCGCCCAACGTCAGCCCCCGGGCAGCCTGGGTACGATCCATAAGTGCCGCAAGTTGCTGCCGAGTGTGTGCCAGGGCAACAACAGAGAGTCCTTTTGCGCTGAGAGATGCCGCTAAGGTAGTTATCAGATACGTTTTGCCTACACCGGCAAAACCCTGAACAGCCATGGGTTCTTCGGGCTCAGCCTCAATTGCCCGAATTAGACGGTCATGCTCTACGGAAAGTGAAACAGATCGCTGCTGACCTAAAATGCCCCTCTTGATGAAAACCTGATTGAATTCACTCGAACAGCCAAAGCGCCAGCCGTTTGGCTTTTCCAGGTAACTTTTATTGGCCACATCCGAGACAGACATGAGAAAAAAGCCATCGCTATTGCCTGGCGCCAGGTCCAAGAAACCCTCAGTGCGCTCTTGAAGGAGGTCCTGAATTTCTGACTTCGTTTCCTCAGACTCAGCAATCAGCCGTAAGCAGTCCGCCAGAAGCCTTTCACTTGCAGGGCCATTAAAGGGCTTTGAAGTGTTGGCCAATTTAAAGAGAGTGAACAATCCAGCGAGCTCAGTGTTGGTCAAACCGGCAATTTTGGTCCTGTCTTTATCGAGTGCGATCAGGGTCTCACGGCTAATGGGAATCGCTAGTTTCGTCATATCGTCGGGTTCGCAGATACAGGCTGTTTCAAAAGGTCCAGCATGAAGTTTCAACAAAGATACTGACACGAATTACGCATGGCCAATGAAACACTTCGTCGATTATTAACTTATGGTATAATAATTCATAATAAAAACGATTATAAGTTCATGTTGTCCGTGCCGTACTCAGAAATTGGGGGTCAAAAAATGCCGAATTCTGTTGCTGAGACACTCTCAGTCCCGGGTGAGTTAATCGATCAACTTTCCCAGGCATATCAGAGGCTCGTGGATCACTGCGATCATCTGAAATCGCTTTCAGACGGCGATCACCGGGCGAATTTTGAAGTTTATGTGCCGCCCTTTAGCACCACTGAATACGAGCGATATTCTGCAGATGCCCGCAAGCAGGCCATTGTTGACGCCGTTGGCCTGACCATTGACGACACTCAGAACCGGAAGTGTGACGCAGGCATTGTTTGCGCCTCTGGTGAAACAGTGTCAACCGTCGAACAGCTCAATGAGGCCAAGGCACACTTCAAGGAGACGATCCTGAAGATCCGGAGTCTTGCTTCGGGTAAGGCGGTTGGCTCGCGCGAAACGGTACTTAAGAAAGCGCTCAAGAGTGCGGGAATTCAGGCATTGGACTTGCGTGAGTGCTACCGGCAAATTCGAGTGATGCCCCCACACCTCGAATCTATTTCATGGACCTGGGCCACCAGTCATGCGCGTATCCAGAAGCTGACTTTCGATGAGGCTGTCACAATGGCGGAAGGCCTCAGAGATCGTGATGAGGAATTGGCGGACACCGCTTTGGATATCCTGAGGCGCAAATGTGCCCCGGACGAACTCCTGGTGCGCCGGATTACCCTGCCAAATCAGTTGAGGGCGAATTTCTCATACCTTGAAAATGGGGAGATTCAGCGGAAAAGCTGTCCAATCTCGGGGGTCGTCATTGCTCAACAAAAAATGCTCCCTCGGATGGCGTGGCGGGAGAACCCCGTTTTCCGCAAAGAAGTGCCCATTCGACTCCAGCGGGAATCAAAAATAGAGCCAGAACCTGTTGTCCAGTCGCTGAGCATCCATAGGTACGTTCGTGGACACGCTTAATCATCCGGCTTCCCAGGCGAAAGTGCGGTGTTTTGGCTCGAAAGCTGGGCTTACGGCCGAAGCGACCGTCTTGCTAAAGGATGGCGCGGAGCCCCTTGCGGCTTTGAATCTTGAGGTCGCGCCTCGTGACGGCGAACGCATCAACTGGAAGAGCAAGATTGTCCTCCAACTGGGCGAGGATGATCTGCCGCTTCTATGCTGCGTGTGTCTTGGATACCTGCCCCAAGCAGAGTTCAAACGGCCGACCAAGGGTATATCGATCCAGCGGCAACCCGGAAAACTGTTCATTTCTGCAAGTCAGGGGGCGGATAAATGTTTCGCCCTACCCCTCCCGATTCCGCAAAGCTTTCAACTTGGAGCTCTGGCGCTCAAGCAACTCAAGCAGCAGGCTGGTTTTGAAGACGAGCAACTGATTTTAGCGGCATTGAGAGGAGCTGCAGCACTGTATCAGCCTTGAATTCTGAAATGTGCAGTGGTCGCAAAGCGGACATTCGGCGCCGCTCCGACAACATGTAATGAGCAAGCGTTATTGATGCCGCTGCAATCCCGACCTAGTCCACATTGTCGATAAAGGCAGCCGCAATTAAAGCGAGCCGTTGTTTGGGGCAGGAACGAAAAATGTCTGTTTTCAGCGGTTCTGCTGTGGAATCCATGTCAGCGGTGTCAATGATAGATAAGCTCGCTCGTGCCTTCTCACGAAATTATCCACGTGCAAACTTCCAGGACAACTGGGCCTATCATCCCCACCTTCGTATGCCATGTCGACTCATACGAATGCATAGATGGCTGAAAAGATCAAAGCACCCCTGATCGAGGCAATATTCGAGATTCGATGGGGGCGGAAGGATCAAAACTCCTTCGAGTACTCTAACAATGAGCAGTCGTTGTTTCCTGGCCAGATTAGCGCCCACGCTTCAAACGAAGGTTTTACCGAAGTTGAGTCATTTAACTTTGGGCCAGCGCCGAGCGGGGCTCTGATTCCTCAACGAATTACTCATCGTTTTCGGGTTGGACCGAACACTTGGCCTTGTATCCAGTTGGGGCTAGGGAAACTCTGTTTAACTCACTTGTGTGCTTCCAATAGCGCCTTCACATGCTTGCCGCAGCCATGTTGTGGTCATAGCTCATCTCATTATGTACCAGTGCCCAGGCAGAGGCCGGATAAACGTGCCAGTGGTGGCGCCACCAAGCTCGGGACTCGCCGGTAAGGGCATTCCAGCCAAAGCAACACCGCCACCGGCAGCAGGCGCGCTGGCCATGTGCCAGTGGTCAGATCAGCCGCTATATCAGGGCGGATCAGTTATCGCTGGTGTCCGACAGGTAGGCGCCGTCCTCGTCATGGACTTCCTGGCCGGTCACCGGCGGGTTGAAGGCGCAGATCAGGCGCATGTCCTCGGTGCCACCGTACAGGGTGTGCCTGTCGTGGTTGTCCAGGGCGTAGAGGGTACCGTCGGTAATCTCGTGAACTTCACCCGTGGCGAGGTCCTTGATGCGCCCGTTACCGGCAACGCAGTAAACGGCTTCCAGGTGGTGCTTATACCAGAAAGTGTGCTCGGAGCCTGCCTTGATGATGGTTTCGTGGAAGGAAAATCCCATTCCGTCCTTCTTGAGCAGCAGGCGGCGGCTGGTCCACTGCTTGTCGCTGACTTCACGCTCGGTACCAATAATGTCCTGAACTTTAACGATTTTCATGGGCGTATCTCATGATTGGTTGGCCAGAATCGGGTTAGACACCGTTATAGTATAAACATTAGGCATCTATATATTTCAAGCGGCCCTTTCCTCCCGCCACTGGTCATACCCCACCAGGGCGCTTTGGATGGGGCCTCCAGCTTCTGCAGCTCCCCTTTGGTGAAGGTTGTGGTCGTGAGGGCAACTCAGGGCTGCTTACTGGTGGGCAACACTGACCTGACCATCGAAATTGCACCGAATGAACTTCACATGAGGTATGTGGCGCCTTACATGCAAAACTGATTCATCCGTTATAGGGTCAGCCTACGGGCTGGCCTTGTTTACTTTTGAAGGCGAAACCACCTCAGCCGGAGTGTGCCCGACGCTACTCCACGCTGCCATGTATCAAGTCCGTCAGGCCATGGCGCTGAGTGTTCGCCGGAAGCGGGTCAGGGCCAAACCAAAAAGGGTACCCCCGATAACGGCGATGGCCAGGAATTGCGGCCACACGGTGGCGAGGCCCGCGCCACGATAGAGGATGGCCTGGGCCAGCATTACAAAGTGGGTGTTGGGCGCGGCGAGCATGATGTACTGGACGGCCTCCGGCATGCTCTCGCGCGGCGTTGAGCCCCGGAGAGCATTTGCAGCGGCAGCAGCACCAGCATGAGCAGCAGGGCGAACTGCGGCATGGAGCGGGCGACGGTGCCGAGGAAGATGCCCATCGAGGTGGTCGCGAACAGATGCAGCGCCGTCCCGACCAGGAACAACGCGAGCGAGCCTTCGATCGGCACGGACAGCCAGCCCTGCACGACGGCGGTGAGCGCGAAGGCGGTGGCGGCAAGGACGACGAACCCCATTGCCCATACCTTGCTGCTCATGATCTCGAAAGGCGTGACGGGCATGACCAGCAGATGCTCGATCGTGCCGTGCTCGCGCTCACGGATCAGCGCCGCGCCGGTGAGGACGATGGAGAGCATGGTCACGTTGTTGATGACCTGCATGATCGCGCCGAACCACGACTTGTTGAGCTGGGGATTGAAGCGCGCCCGGAGCGCCAGATCGACCGGCAGCTCCGGAATCTCGCGATAACGCTGCGCAAAGGCCCGCACCTCGTCGCTCACGATAGTCTGGATATAGCCGGTGCCAGTAAATGCCTGGCTCATGCGCGTGGCATCGACGTTGAGCTGGACCGTGGGCCGCCGCCCCGCCAGCAGGTCACGCTGGAAGTTCGGCGGGATGTCAAGGGCAAAGGTGTCTAGGCCGGCATCCATGCGGGCGTCCATCTCGGCCTGGTCGATCACCTCGGGGAGAACAAAGTACGGCGGGTAAAAGGCGCTGACGATGCGCCATGACAATGGCGAGCGATCCTCGTTCACCACCGCGATCGGCGCCTTGTTGAGGGTCTCCGGCATGGCCGTGGCCGCCGTGTAGACCGAAACGGTGAAGGCGTAGACAATCAGCACAAGCATGATCGGGTCGCGGATGAGGCTGCGCAACTCCTTGACACCGAGATGGAAAATATTGGCAAGGCGCATGGACTATCGCTCCTGCTTCTTGAGCAGCGCTGCGGACAGACCGATCAGAACCGGCACGGCCAGCGCCAGTGGGAGAAAGGCGGCATGCAGGTCGGAGAAGTTGAGGGCCTTCGAGAAGGTGCCGCGCGCGATCGTCAGGAAATGCGTGGTCGGATAGACCTCGCCGATCAGCCGGCCCATCCCTTCCAGGGACGAGACCGGGTCGATCATGCCCGAGAAATTCGCCGCCGGCAGGATGGTGAGTACCGCCGTGCCGAAGATCGCCGCGATCTGGCTGCGCATGAAGGTGGAGATCAGCAGCCCCACGGCCGTGGCGGCACCAACATAGAGCAGCGCACCCACCGCCAACGTCAGGAAGCTACCCTTCAGCGGCACGCCGAACACGGTCACCGCGAGCAGCGTAAGCAGCAGGAAGCTCAGGAAGGACAGGACCACGTAAGGGAACTGCTTGCCGAGCAGGAACTCGAGCCGCGTGGTGGGTGTGACATAGAAGTTGGTGATCGAGCCGAGCTCCTTCTCGCGTACCACGCTGAGCGCCGCGAGCATGGCCGGGATCAGCATGAGCAGCAGCGGGATCACCGCCGGCACCATCGCCACCAGGCTCTTGACGTCCGGGTTATAGCGGAACCGGGTCTCGATATTGACGAGCCCCGCCAAAGCCTCGCCGTAGCCGGCTTCGCGCGCCTTAGTCGCCAGCCAGTGGGCATGAATCCCCTGCACATAGCCGCGGACGGTCTCGCCGGCGTGGGGGTTCAAGTCCCTCCCGAGGTACCAAATCAAAAACCCCCTCAGAATTTCTGAGGGGGTTTTTTATGGGTTATAGAAGTGGCTGGAGAGTGATTCCTGTCACATTGATGTTTATAGCCCCCTTTCTTTTTTGGTTTTAATCCCCAACTCTCGTTTCAGATAAAAGAGCGGGGCGCCCATATTCCCGGAAGTTGCCTGTAACAGGTGGATTCTCTCGGCACGGCAAACCGTGATAAACTACCCGCTTTTAAATTTACGTCCTTTTCAGGAAATTCGTCCTGAAATCGATTTTAGCTTTTATTTTCATTCACATACCGAACCTGTAATTTGAGGATCTTCCATGCAAGTGTCTGTTGAAACGACCTCCAACATCGAACGTCGGATGACAATCGGTGTGCCCGCCCAGGAAATCGACCAGGCGGTTCAGAAACGCCTGCAGGAAACCGCTCGCACGGTAAAGATGAACGGTTTCCGCCCGGGCAAGGTGCCCATGCGTGTGGTGAAGCGTCGTTTTGGTGACAGTGTCCGTCAGGAGATTGTCGGCGAGGTTATGCGCGACAACTACATCAAGGCGCTGCAGGAGCAGGACATCAACCCGGCGGGTTGGCCGAAGTTCGAGCCGAAAACCATGGAAGAGGGCAAGGACCTGGAGTTCGTCGCCATTTTCGAAGTACTGCCGGAAGTGGAGCTGGGTGACTTCAGCAAGATCTCCGTTGAGAAGCCGAAAGCTGAGATTGCCGATAAAGACGTCGACACCATGATCGACAACCTGCGTCGCCAGCAGGCCACCATGAAGTCGGTCAAGCGCAAGTCCAAGAACAAGGATGTGGTGCTGATTGATTTTAAAGGCACGGTTGATGGTGAAGAGTTCGAGGGCGGTGCTGCCGAGAATCACAAGCTGACCCTTGGCTCAGGCCAGATGATTCCCGGTTTCGAGAAGGGCATTGTCGGCGGCAAGGCCGGTGAAGAGCTTGAAATCGAAGTGACCTTCCCCGAGGACTACCAGAACGAAGAGCTGGCGGGCAAGCCGGCTAAGTTCGACATCAAGATTCACGAGGTTCAGGAGCCGCAGCTTCCGGAGCTGGATGCTGAATTCTTCAAGAAATTTGGTATCGACGCTGAAGACGAAGCCACGTTCCGTGAAGAAGTGCAGAAGAACATGGAGCGTGAGCTCAAGCAGGCGGTCTCCAACAAGGTTAAGAATGACGTGGTTGAGGGGCTTCTGGAAAGCACCGAGCTCGACGTGCCCACGGCCCTGGTGGATCAGGAGATTGATCGCCTGCGCCAGGATGCGGTACAGCGGTTCGGCGGCCAGGTAGACTTCCAGCAGTTGCCCAAGGAAATCTTCGAAGAGCAGGCCCGTCGCCGTGTGAAAACAGGCCTTCTGTTCCAGGAAGTCGTCAAGCAGAACGACCTGAAGGCAGATCCTGCTAAAGTGGATGAAAAGATCCAGGAAATTGCGTCAACGTATGAACAACCTGAAGAGGTTGTGGCGCATTTCAACAGCAGCCCTGAACAGAAGCAGCAGATTGAGTCATCTGTTCTTGAAGATGCGGTTGTTGATCTGATTCTTGACCAGGCCAAGGTCAAGGAGAAGAAGCTGAAGTACGAAGAGGCTATCCAGGCCGGTCAGCAGCAGCGCTAAAGACGGCAGGGCTATTACAGATTGGCCCTGCATGCCTGGGAAGTAGAACAGCCGGTACGTCCGGCTGTTTTCATCTTGGCCCGGTGCTGGCACAGTAATAGTGATAAGAAAAACGAGGCGTAGCTGATTTATAAGCGGTGGCGAAAAAAACGCCACTCCATTGTCCAGAAGGAGTTCACGCGCATCATGACGCAGACACCAATTGATGGTCCCGCAATGGTTACCAATTCCGGCCTGGTACCAATCGTTATCGAGCAGACCGCACGAGGCGAACGTTCTTTTGACATCTTTTCCCGTCTGTTAAAGGAGCGGGTAATCTTCCTGGTGGGCCCGGTTGAAGACCATATGGCCAACCTGATTGTGGCTCAGTTGCTGTTCCTTGAGTCCGAGAACCCGGACAAGGACATTCATCTGTACATCAACAGCCCGGGTGGCTCCGTTACTGCGGGTATGTCTATCTATGACACCATGCAGTTCATCAAGCCCGATGTGGCCACGCTGTGCGTGGGTCAAGCTGCCAGCATGGGCGCTTTTCTGCTGGCTGGCGGTGCAGAGGGCAAGCGTGCCTGTCTGCCGAATTCGCGGGTTATGATTCATCAGCCGTTAGGCGGTTACCAGGGTCAGGCTACGGATATTGAGATCCACACACGTGAGATTCTGAAGATCCGTCACACCCTGAATTCCATCCTGGCCCATCATACCGGCCAGAAGCTGGACACCATCGCCAAGGATACAGACCGTGATAATTTCATGGATCCTCAGCAGGCGAAGGACTACGGGCTGATTGATTCTATACTTGATAAGCGTGTACCGAATAAATAATACTGAAGGTAATCGCAACATTCCCTGCCGGCGTATTGAGGTGAGTGCGCCGGCAAACCAAGCTCAGAGGTATTTCAATGGCAGATGAAAGAAACGGCAGGGGCGACGATAACGGCAAGTTGCTGTACTGCTCGTTTTGTGGAAAGAGCCAGCATGAAGTCCGTAAGCTCATTGCAGGGCCCTCGGTGTTCATCTGCGACGAGTGCGTCGATCTGTGCAACGATATTATCCGGGAGGAAATCCAGGAAAATGCACAGGAAGAGGCCAGTGATCGTCTTCCGACACCCGCTGAAATCCGCGACACGCTGAATGAATACGTGATCGGCCAGGACCGGGCCAAGGTGGTGCTGTCTGTAGCGGTTTATAACCACTACAAGCGCCTCCGCTACGGTGAGGGCAAGGCCGAGGTAGAACTTGGCAAGAGTAATATCCTGCTGATCGGCCCGACGGGTAGTGGTAAGACCCTGCTTGCCGAAACGCTGGCTCGGATGCTGAATGTTCCCTTCACGATTGCCGACGCAACCACGTTGACCGAGGCGGGCTATGTCGGTGAAGACGTCGAGAACATCATCCAGAAACTTCTGCAGAAATGCGACTACGATGTCGACAAGGCCCAGCGAGGCATTGTGTACATCGATGAAATTGACAAGATTTCCCGCAAGTCTGATAACCCGTCCATTACCCGGGATGTGTCCGGTGAAGGCGTTCAGCAGGCCCTGCTCAAGCTGATTGAGGGCACCGTGGCGTCCGTTCCTCCCCAGGGCGGCCGCAAACACCCGCAGCAGGAATTCCTGCAGGTCGACACCGGTAACATGCTGTTTATCTGCGGCGGCGCCTTTGCCGGCCTGGATAAGGTGATTCAGGAGCGCTCAGAGCGCAGCAGTATTGGTTTCTCTGCGCTGGTGAAGAGCCCGGACGACACCAAGAACACGGGCGATATCATTAAGGATGTCGAAACCGAGGACCTGGTCAAGTATGGCCTTATCCCGGAGTTCGTCGGTCGTTTGCCGGTGGTGGCGACTCTGACGGAACTGGATGAAGAGGCGCTTGTCCAGATACTGACTGAGCCCAAGAACGCTCTGACCAAACAGTACCAGAAGCTGTTTGACATGGAAGGCGTGGAACTGGATTTTCGTGAAGACGCGTTGCGGGCTGTTGCTCGCAAAGCCATGGAGCGCAAAACCGGCGCCCGTGGTCTTCGTTCCATCATGGAGGCGACATTGCTGGACACCATGTATCAGATACCGTCTGAACATGATGTCTCCAAGGTGGTGATTGACGAGAGCGTCATCAGCGGCCAATCCGAGCCCTTCAAGATTTATGCGAGCAGCGACCACGCCAAGGCGGTACCGGAAGATTGATGCTCCGGTCAGTCGGCGTTTAAAAAGGGCGGAAACGCCCTTTTTTTATGCCCGCACCGTGCCGGGAAATGGTGCCTGGGCGCGTAAAAAGATTGCAATTTTTGCTGTCGCCCCAATGAAGGGTGATATGCTGAATCAAACATCGTCAGAGGATTTTCTATGACCCTGATACCTGAAGAGTCCGTGCAAGAATACCCGCTGTTGCCGCTGAGAGATGTGGTGGTGTTCCCGCACATGGTGGTGCCGCTGTTTGTGGGCCGGGAAAAGTCCATACAGGCACTGGAAGCGGCCATGGAGGGCAACAAGGAAATCCTGCTGGTGGCTCAGAGAGATGCGTCGACGGACGAACCGGGGCCGGATGATGTGTTTGCCATGGGTACTGTAGCCACAGTATTGCAAATGCTCAGGTTGCCGGATGGCACCGTCAAGGTCCTGGTTGAGGGCAACGCCCGTGCAACCGTTACCGGCATCGCTGAAGGCGAGTATCTCGCCGGTACGGCCATGCTGATGGATGAGGACTCGCTGCCAGCCAGGGAAGAGGAAGTACTGGTCAAAACCCTGATGGACGAGTTCGAGAAGTACGTGAAGCTCTCCAGGAAGGTGCCCTCGGAAGTCTCCAATGCGCTGACCGGCATCAATGAGCTTGAGCGCCTTGCAGACACCATGGCAGCCCATCTGGAGCTGAAGATTCCCGAGAAGCAGGAGCTTCTTGAAGCCCTCGAGATTCGCCAGCGCGTTGACTTGCTGCTGGGCAAGCTGGACGGCGAAATTGACCTGATCGAAGTTGAAAAACGCATCCGCGGCCGCGTCAAGAAACAGATGGAGCGGAGCCAGCGGGAGTACTATCTCAACGAGCAGATGAAAGCCATCCAGAAAGAGATGGGCAGCTCGGTGAGGGCAACAACGATTTTGAAGAGCTTGAGCAAAAGCTGGAGGAAGCCGGCCTGCCCGAAGAGGCCCGCAAGAAAACCGAAGCGGAACTGAACAAGCTCAAGATGATGTCACCGATGTCTGCAGAGGCAACGGTGGTGCGTGGTTACATCGACTGGATGCTGGCCATTCCCTGGAAAAAACGCAGCCGTGTTCGTCACGA
Source organism: Marinobacter salarius (assembly GCA_000831005.1). GTDB lineage: Bacteria > Pseudomonadota > Gammaproteobacteria > Pseudomonadales > Oleiphilaceae > Marinobacter > Marinobacter salarius. The sequence goes on from CP007152.1 coordinate 4,494,631, forward strand.
TATAGAGAAGGCCCGCGACATCCTGGACGAGGATCACTACGGCCTGGATGAAGTGAAGAAGCGCATCCTGGAGTATCTGGCGGTTCAGAGCCGGGTGAAAAAGGTGAAGGGCCCGGTTCTCTGTCTGGTAGGCCCTCCCGGTGTTGGCAAGACCTCTCTTGGCCAATCGATCGCTCGCGCGACCAATCGCAAGTACACGCGTATGGCGTTGGGCGGCGTCCGTGATGAAGCGGAGATTCGTGGCCACCGCAAAACCTACATTGGTGCCTTGCCCGGCAAGTTGCTTCAGAAGCTGTCCAAGGTGGGTGTGAAGAACCCATTGTTCCTGTTCGACGAGATCGACAAGATGGGCATGGACCATCGTGGCGACCCGGCATCAGCGTTGCTGGAAGTGCTCGACCCGGAACAGAACCACACCTTCAACGACCATTACCTGGAGGTCGATTACGATCTCTCCGACGTGATGTTCGTGTGCACGTCGAACTCCATGGACATTCCGCCGGCGCTGCTGGACCGCATGGAGATTATTCGTATCCCCGGGTACACCGAGGACGAGAAGGTCAACATTGCGCTGAAGTATCTGTTGCCCAAGCAGGTCAAGGCCAATGGTCTTCGTAAGAACGAACTCGACATGCCGGAGCAAACGCTTCGTGACCTGATTCGCTACTATACCCGTGAGGCCGGCGTACGCGGCCTTGAGCGTGAGATCGCCAAGATCTGCCGCAAAGTGGTGCGGGATCACGTTGAAAGCGGTGACAAGGCTTCTGTGACGCTCTCGCCCGAGATGCTTGAGGACTATTCCGGCGTCAAGAAGTTCAAGTATGGCCTCGCCGAGGAGAAGAATCAGGTCGGACAGGTGACAGGCCTTGCCTGGACCCAGGTCGGTGGTGAGCTGCTGACTCTCGAATGCGCATTGACCAAAGGCAAGGGACGGGTGGTCAAGACCGGCTCCCTGGGTGATGTTATGCAGGAGTCTATCCAGGCCGCCCTGACAGTGGTCAGAAGTCGCGCACTGGGGTTGGGTATCAGTGACGATTTCCATGAAAAGCACGATCTGCACGTTCACGTTCCTGAGGGCGCAACGCCAAAAGATGGTCCTAGCGCCGGTATCGGCATGTGCACGGCACTGGTTTCTTCATTGACCCAGATTCCGGTTCGGGCCGATGTAGCGATGACCGGCGAGATCACCCTGAGGGGCCGCGTGCTGGCCATCGGCGGCCTCAAGGAAAAGCTTCTGGCGGCGCACCGGGGTGGCATCAAGACGGTGATTATCCCGGATGAAAATGTTCGTGATCTCAAGGAGATACCGGAGAACATCAAGGAATCACTGGAGATCCGTCCGGTCAAATGGATTGACGAGGTTCTGGACATTGCGCTGGCCTATCCGCCCGAACCGCGCGCCGAAGATTCGTCCTCGAAACCGGGTGCAGGTAAGCCCCGTGACGAAGACGGTGACGCTGCAGAGCGCATAAATACACATTAAACCCGCGTTGAATTGTTGACATGCGAGAGAGCCCATTGGTATAACTGTTTCGCCGTGAAGCAGCCAATATCAAGGGCTCCCGCGCAGTTAATGCCTATTCCGAACACCGGTTAGTAACCGAAAGGAATAAAAATAGTGAAGAATGGAATTCTCTGACCGCTTATGCGATAGTCGGGAACGTCCAGGAAACAACAAACCAACCTATAACATCTTCAACCTGAAATCGAAGGGGTTTAGTGTGAACAAGTCCGAACTGATCGATGCAATTGCAGAATCCGCAGATATCTCCAAAGCCGCTGCTGGCCGTGCTCTGGATGCCATGACCACCTCCATCACCGGTGCCCTTAAAAAAGGCGATCAGGTAACCCTGATTGGTTTTGGTACTTTCTCTGTTAAAGAGCGTGCCGCTCGTACTGGCCGTAACCCGCAGACGGGTGCCGAGATCAAGATCCCGGCCTCCAAAGTGCCTGGGTTCAAGGCAGGTAAGGCCCTGAAAGACGCCGTTAAGTAACGGACTCTTTCATCTGGCGATGTCCGGGTTTCCCGGTCATTGTCGGAGCGGTTGGCCCGGCGGCGATACCGCTGTCAGCCTGCTCCAGATGAATTCAAGGCGCATTCCTGAAAGAATGCGCCTTTTTACGTTAAGAGACCCTCACAGACTTTGATCAGGGATCCGGGAGAGACATGCTTCAAGATATTCGGGAAAATGCCCAGGGCACCATTGCCAAAATCATCATTGGCCTTCTGATTGTTTCACTTTCTATCTGGGGAATGGACGCGATTGTCGGTGGTTTTTCCGGCGAGCCTGAAGTGGCAACGGTCAATGGGGAAGAGATCACCGAGAGGGAATTCCTCCGGGTTGTACAGATCGAGAGTCAGCGCCGCCTGTCCGAGATGGAGAATCCGGATCCGTCGTTGCTGGATGAGGATCAGGTTCGTCAGGATGTTCTCGATGCCCTGATCCAGCAAAAAGTGATGACCCTGAACGCCGAAGACCAGGGGCTGGAACTCTCCGATGCCGATATTGACTCCCTGATCACCCAGATGCCCCAGTTCCAGGTAGACGGTACCTTTAACCGCGACCGGTTTGTCTCTGCGGTCAGGAATATGGGAATGGGCGTTGCCGAGTTTCGCGAAACCATGCGCAAGCAGTATGTGGTAAACCAGATCCGTGCCGGTATCTCTCAGAGCGGCATCGTGACGGATGAAAATGTGGCCCAGTTGCTGCGCATCCAGAACCAGACCCGTGACTTCCGTGTGACGACACTCTCTGCAGACGCTGTGAGCGATCAGGTGGAGGTGACCGAGGCCGATGTGGAAGCCTACTACGATGAGAATCAGGACGCCTTCAAGTTGCCTGAGAGCGTGGATGCCAGTTACATCGTTCTGTCACTGGCAGCACTTGCCGAAACCATCGATGTCAGTGATGACCAACTGCGTGACTATTATGAACAGCGGTCTTCTGAGTTGGCCCGCGAAGAACGACGCGCCTCACATATCCTGATTGAGGATGGAGAGAACGCTGAAGAGACCATGGCGACGATTCAGGCGCGTCTGGCAGCCGGTGAGTCGTTTGCAACGCTGGCTGAAGAGTTCTCCGTGGATACGGTCTCCGCAGAGCAGGGGGGCGATCTGGGCTTTGCTGAGCGAGGTGTCTACGATCCGGCCTTCGAAGAAGCCCTGTTTGCACTTGAAGAAGGGGAAGTATCCGAACCGGTGTCCACCAGCTTCGGTGTTCATCTCATCAAGCTTGAGGACGTGCAGAAAACCGAAGCGCCCCCATTGGCAGAGCTGGAAGATCAACTCCGCCGTGAGCTTGCCCAGCGTGAAGCCACCGAGCGTTTTGCCGAAGTTCGCTCAGAGCTTGCTGACCTGGCTTATGCGGCTGATGATCTGGCCGGTCCAGCAGAAGAACTGGGTCTTGAAGTGCGGGAAAAGAGTGGTATCACCCGGAACGGGGGTGAAGCGCCCTTTGATCACGCGGGTCTGATCCGCCAGTTGTTTTCCGAGGATGTATTGACCGAAGGCTTTAACACCGAGCTGATTGACGTCGGCGATAATATGTCCGTTGTGGCGCGGGTCAGTGAGTACCAGGAGGCACAGCAGCAACCGCTTGAAGAAGTGGCCGATGAAATTCGTGCGGCGCTGACCAGTCAGAAGACTCGTGAAGCGCTCAGAGAGCGTGCTGACGCGATCATCGCTGACCTTGAATCCGGCAAGAACATTGAAGAGCTGGGGCTTGAGGAGTGGCAATCCTATGAGGATCAGCCAGGAGCAACCCATCGCTCGGTGGTGCTGTCATGTCCCAGGTGTTTTCACTTCAACGCCTGGTGACGGAGACAATGTCTACGGCTCGGTGGTGTCCAGTGACAGCGCGACCATCGTGGCCCTCGATGCGGTTAACGAGGGTGACGTGAACCGGGATGGTGGTGAATTCCGGCAGCTTCGCGGTTTCCTGGCATCGCTTGAGGGGCAGCGCGAGTATCAGGCGTATCAGCAGTTCCTCAGAGAGAACGCCGAAGTAGAACGGCCGTAACAACAAGGCACCCGGTATCGGGTGCCTTGTTGCATTGCACGAGAGGCCCGGGCAACGTCCCGGGCTTTTTTAACAGCGGCAGGTGCAGGACGCCAGAGCGCAGCGACGGCGGGCCCGAAGCCGAAGGCCGACAGGCCTGAGCAATGTAGGTCATCGTCAGGCTCCTAATACCAAAAACCCCCGCGGCTTCGCCGACGGGGGTTTTTTATTGCCTGTAAAAAAGTACCTTCAGCGTCGACTCATTTTTCAAATCTATGACCTTGCTCACAGTGACAAACTGTAAACGAGGTTAGGATCTGTACAAGAACTGGCCAAAATAAAAATTGCCAGCGAAAGCAGCATTAGTGTTCAGAGACACTCATCGAAAATAACAATAAACCGCTTTTCAGAATGCGGTTAATGGTGAGATCTGTCTATGAATCGTGTCGTTTGGCATTTGTTAGCGGTGCTGTCAGTGACCCCTCCTGCGTTTGCGGACCTGCAGCCAATCTCCGATAGCGATATGTCGGAAGTAACTGGTCAAGCATTCATTTCGGTTGATCGCCAATATCACCCCGACGAGACCGACAATACCTCTTATACACGCGTTAACCTGGGAATGGACATTGATATCCAGACCAATGTTGACGTACTCGAGTTGGGGCGCTACGAGCGGGATGGTGAAAAAGCCGGAACGTCCGATGTCTATATAGAGGACTTTGCGCTCGGATATATCAATAACCAAGCGTACTTCGAGCGCAACTCCAAGGCGCCCCGCCAGCTCAAGCCGGATGGCTCGGCCTATGGAGAAGGCGAAATCGTCCCGTTCAACATCGAGAACCCCTATCTGGAATTTGCGTTCGACGAGGACGCTCAGGAGATCGTTGGTTTTCGGCTGGGCTTCGGAGAGTCCATGGGCATCCTCTCTGGCAAGATTGGAACTCTCACCGGCAACGTCAATGTAGACATCATTGATCGCGGTGAAGGTTTGAGTCAGGCCAGCTCCAGCGGCAACTTCTTTGATCAGGTCATCGTTCTGCTTACCCCGTTGCTTGAAGGCAGTAGTCCGCTCCAGACCAAGGCGCAACTGGTGTACGGCGAAGAAGGGCATCCTGATATCGGTGAGCTTGATCCCATTCGGGCGGAATATATTGGCATCCCTAATGGAGAACGCTTCGTGCTCGAGGATGCGGGCGGGTTCACTCGCTGGTCCGTAAAGAACCTTATTGGTTGGGGCTCTAGTTCCCGTATTGACGTGCCTGATTGCTCTTTCTTCAGTTGTGGCAGCGGAGATATTTATGTCTACGCCCAGGACTGCCTGGTCCTGGGTATCGATTCCTGTTTTGACCTCGATATTTACAACAGCTTTCCAATCGGCACGGTGGAAGAAGTTGGTAATCAGCGGAGGATTACAGGACCGGCCGACGGAGCGTTTATTTCATTCCAGACCAAAGACCTTGACTGGCTGGAAGACGTCAAGAACACCAACCCGACGCCGGAGGATTTCATTCGGGCGACTTCCGGGGCCTTCTTCAATATTCCGAACGGTGCAACCGAGGTCAATCTTAACGAGGCCCTTTACGGCACCGACCGTTACCGAACGGAATACATCGATCGGGGCAGGGGGTTGTTTTGATGTTATCCAGAAGGCGCCTTCTAACCCCCACTGTCTGGTCGTTCTGCCCCACGCGAGTTTGCGCTGTCCTGGGACTGTTACTCGGAACGTGCACAGCAAACGCGGAACTTCAGGACCTGTCAGAGCAGGAACTGTCGGAGATCGATGGCGCTGGCATTGGAGTCGTGTTGGAAGACTTCACGTTTTCCCATGGCGCGGACACGCCCGATGCCAATGGTAACCAGGCCCGGATTTTCAAGATTGGCGGCCTTAAGAGTACGGACGGCCGCGATGTCGAGATCGTGGTGAATCACTTGTACATCTCCGGAACCGGCAGCAACTACGGGCAGAACCTAAGCCCGGTAAATATTGGTCGGCTGGTGAATCCCTATCGGATTGACGTGGTCGACGGCAATAGTATCGGCATCCGGGACAAGGCCGTTCTCGAGTTCGCGGCGCCAGCTTTGGTGGACGCTGCCCAAGGGTACGACTGTATGAGCTCGGGTGCTATTGCGGGTAGTGGCGTTTGCTCCAGTCGGCCGGCGACGGCGGATTTTGTAGGTGAGCGCCTGATATCGGGCTGCAGATGAATGTGGCTGTGGGAGAAGACCGTTCGGCCAATATCAACATTCATGCGAAAAGCGCAGTTATTGATGGTAGCTATCTTCGCCTTTGGGGCGATGACGATCGTCGACAGATGGTGGGGCAGTTCAAGCTCAATTTCCAAACACCGGAATTGTCGATCAATGCCTGTTCTCAGGATGGCCAATCCTGCGGTTCAAGAATCACCATGACCAACTTTGCGCTGGAGCTGGCGATTGGCAACCAGTTGCAGCCGGTATTTTTCGACGTTGATGGCACTGGCAATTTTGTGGTGGAAGTCGCGGCCATCGAGCCGCCAGCTCCGGGATCAATTGGCGCTGATGGGCTGCGAGGTAGCAGTGACGCGCAAACCTGGGATTTCTATGAGGACTATTACACCAATCCCGATTATCGCAGTAACCTGCATATCGGAAATTTTTCCGTGGGTGACCGGGATTTCGGGTCGGCACGGGTCGAGGGCATGCTGATTCAGCACCTTGATATCCGAACCAAGGATCTGGCGCCATGAATAGACGGTACGCGCATGCCCTGTTATTGGCCCTCGCATTGTCCAGCTCAAAACATGCGGTGGGTGAACTCGATCGTCTGAACGATGAGGCACTCTCTGAGGTATCCGGTCAGGGCGGCATATATTTATCAGGGGATATCAGCATTAATGAAATGGGCGGGCCTATTGAGAACGGCTATTTCGGCCGTTGTGATGATGCCGGTAAGAAGTGCGGTGCCAGGCTGGCCTACCGATTGAAAGAGGATGGCGGCTGGATGGTGCTGGATGAGATCAGGGGGAACTTTGCCTTCGAAGGACTGACCCTCCGTGTTCGTTCGATTGATTCCGGATTTGCCGGTGACGGCGAGGCGTTCAACGGTGACGTTGTAGAGATTGGTCTGCCGGATACCGTTCGCTACAACGATGTGCGGTTCAAAATCGCCGGGAGCAACACACCCAGACCAACAGACCCGGGATTCCAGCAAACAGACATCTTTGCGGTGGAAATGCAGGGTGACGTCATCATGGAGGGAAACCTATTGGTTTTCCCTACGGGAAATCCATAGGGAGCGGGTATGGCCGGGATCAGAAAGCACATCGTGGTCACACAGTCTGTGAGGGGCGTAGTGTTGGCGTTGTCGGCACCCGCGATGGCGGATATGCAGCTTCTGGGCGACGAAGATATGGCGGATATAAGTGGCCAAAGCGGTATTACCCTGGAAATGGAGCTGGGTATGACCGCGGACCGTTTAACGTATTTCGATGATGATCGCGGTATCTACCTTGAGGATTTCCGGGTTGGTTCCGCAAGCCAGCCAGGTGAGTCGGCTGCTCATGTCATAAGGGTCGATATCACCGATGAGGCGTCGTTGAATCTGGACTACCTGGTTGAGGATCGGAGGATTGAGTTCGGCGATATACGGTTGGCTGGCGCCCCGGGGATTGGCATGGGTGGCATTTTCTTTGATCACAGCCTGCAGGGAAACCTGCGCATCAGCCCGGGAGGTGCGTTTGGCTCATCGGGTTACACATTCGACACCGCCTACACCATGACCGGCGGCCGCCTGGGCTATCGAACCAACGGTAATGAAGTCTTCCTGGATGATATCACCCTCAGTGTAGAGGCCCTGGGTGTCACCCTGGATGTAGTTGGCAGTACTCTGGAGCTGAACGCCCCCCGCGTATCCGGTTCCTACGATGTGGGGGCAATCCGATACAGTAATAACCCTGCCAATCATGGCAACACCTACGACGTCGCAACTGGCCAGGCCCTGCCCAGCTATGGCGGGCTCAGCGGTTCCTTCGACCTCTCGTCGAAAACCGGCATTACAGCCGGTGGGCGCGAAGGGGAGGGTTTTCGGTTGGATAACGAAACCACGATTAACAGTGCATCCTTTATCTATCATGACGACCACCACGCGCTTGCGTTCCGCGATATTACAGGCCAATACCGACTGAATGATCTCCGGGTGGACGTGACAGCGGACCGTTACGGACGCGACGCCCTGGGGTTCACGCTGGGGTCGCTGAACGGGAAATTTAACATTGGTCGCATTGAAATGGGCGCCGGCGGGCAAAGTATTGGCGAAGTGAATGTCAGCTTCATGCTGCAGGACCACGTCTACAATGGGCGCAGCTACACCAACGCGGTTTACCTGCAAGGTGGGGGGCACCCAGATGCCGGCTCTCAAGGGCTCAGGTTGTCCACTGAGTGGAGTTTGCAGTTGGCCGACCTGAGTTATACCGAGGATGGCAACCGCGTCATCTTCAGCGGACTGCAGTCCTGGGGGCAGGGGGATGTCACAGTTAACGTTACGCGGGATGGTGAGCTTAATGGAACGCGTTTTTATGACGGGCTCCGGATTGGCTTTGAGGATGTGTCGGCCGGCTACAGGATTAATGGCTTACGAGTAGGCAGCGAGGATGCCCCGCTTCAGGGTGGTACGGAGCTGCTTCTGGCGCTTGGCTTCTACCCGGCTTACGAATTCGATATGGATGGCCAGGTGACGCTTGGAGCGGGCGGTGCCAGTGGTGAGGGCCTAACCATCAACTCGGATATCCGTATACGGAATGGCCGGGCTGCTATCATCGCCGCGCCTTACGATGAAGGTTCGGGGGAGATTTCTCAGAAGGGTTTGTGGATCAGCGATCTCAGCTACGATGCCCATGTTCGGGATATGACCCTGGATGTGACCGAAGACGGGCTGGCCCTCATCAAGGGGGAGGCCTGGAGCCTTATGGATGTTGGCAACCTGCGGGTTGGCGATAAGGCGGCGGGATCAAGCTTTGGCCGATTTGTGGTTCAGAAATACGAAACCGGAAGTAGCATGACCATTGTCCCGGGTGGGGCTGGCAATGTCTGCGCCGGCGGTTCGGGGGACTCTGAGTCGGCCTGTGCTGCATCGGGCGGAATCTGGGAGGCTCGTGGTGAAGAAGGAATCACGATCCAGCTCAAACAGATACTCGCAAGGGAAGTCAGTGAGGCGCGCAAGAATGCATTTACCTGGGAAACCAATCGTCAGGTGGATTCCAGTGGCAAGCCGATCAACAATACAGGCTCCAGGCTCGTACTTGACGATATTCATACCAGCGATGGCGGTGACTTCGACGGTGACGGTGTAGACGATAATACCTTCGGAATACGCACGGACCTTTCTGTCGATGTCTACCAGACCAAGGTGGTCAAGAAGACAGATGGCGCAGATGCTTTGGGAGTGGTCGGCGCAAGGGGCGACGAAAAAATAATGGACCCGGCCGCAGGGGCGGGGTACCGCTATGTCTCATCGCCCACTGCGGCTGACCTGGATAATCGCCCGCTGGGGTTCGCCGTTCGGGCGAGGAGCCAGTTCAAGGAACTCTCCATCAACAACATTGATCTGGTCCATCCCACCGGTGGTCCACAAACAGCAGTCTATGGCGTGAAAATGCAGAACTTCAATATTGAGGCCAATCTGACTGCAACGCCCATACCCTGAGGTCTCAGGCGGCAAATTTTGGACGTGCCGCGGCGTCGTCCTTTGTCTTTTGGTTCGACGTGTTGTTTAATCCCGCCCTGATCCCATTCAAATACGCGGGCGTTCCTTGATGAAATCCAAAGCACTTCTTGGCCTCCTGGCAGACGGCCAGTTTCATTCCGGTGAGTCCCTTGCCAGCAGTCTTGGCATCAGTCGCACGGCAATTTGGAAGCAGGTTCGTCGTGCAGCGGAGGAGGGTGTCCGTATAGAAACCATTCGTGGCAAGGGCTATCGCCTGTTGAGCGACATGGACTTGCTTGATGCGGAACGGATAACGCAGAGTCTGGCGCCGGATTGTCGCACCAGGTCGAACTGATCGTAATGGATGAGGTAGATTCGACCAATGCTGAAATTGTACGACGCCGTGCGGGATCCGATTCCGGTCGCATTCCCGTGTGCATCTCCGACTGTCAGACCGCCGGCCGTGGCAGGCGCGGCCGGCCCTGGCAAAGCCCACGGGGACAGAACCTGTACCTGAGCCTGGGGCTGACGTTTCGAGGCAGCTTCGCCATGCTGGATGGTTTAAGCCTGGTTCTGGGTGTGGCGGTCGCCGAAGCCTGGAGCAGCATGGTGTTGCAGATGTGGGGCTGAAGTGGCCCAACGATATTTTTCTCGGCGGTAGCAAGCTGGCTGGTATTCTGGTTGAGCTTCAGGGCGAACTTGAAGAGGGGGTGGTGCAGGTTGTTGCAGGTATTGGTCTGAACGTGCATATGAAAGAGTCTGCGGAGGTGGATCAATCTTGGAGCAGTCTTGACATAGCCGTGCCTGAACGTCGCTGGAATCGTAGCGAGCTTGCTGCGTCACTCGTTAATTCCGTCCTTGACTCCGTGGACGAGTTCGCCAGTCAGGGGTTTACCGGGTTCCGTTCACGTTGGCAGGGTCGAGATATATTTTACGGTAAGTCCCTGGTTGCCAGCCAGGGTGGACTCGCCGGGAACGGGCGTGGAATCGATGATACCGGTAATTACCTGATCGACGACGGCAAAGAGTTGGTCAGGGTTCGTGCCGGCGAGATAAGCCTGCGGGTCCGCCCATGAAGCTATTGGTGGATGCCGGGAATACCCGGCTGAAGTGGCTGCTGGTCGGCGATGGTCATTTGGTTGGCACCGGTTCCGCCATTCTGGACGCCGACGACCCATTCTGCGACATCCGTTGTCAGTCCGCCCATATCAGGCGAGTTGCAGTATCCACTGTGATCTCGGAAGAAAGGCGCCAACATTTGCAGGTGCAGTTGGAAGCGTTCTGTCGTGCTCCGATTGTGTTTCATTGGGCTGAGCCCCGTCGAGGTGGTTTGGTGAATGCCTACACCGAAACCGACAGGATGGGGGCCGATCGCTGGCACGCCATGTACGCTGCATGGCAGGCCGATGAGGGTGGTTTTGCCGTTGTTGATGCCGGCAGTGCTATTACGATTGATTATGTTGCCGATACGGGGGCGCACCTGGGCGGCTATATTCTCCCGGGTAAGCAGATGATGCTCAGGTCCTTGAGACAGGACGCTGCGAGAATTGGTTTTGATGCCAGTGATGTGCAGGCTGCGGAGCCTGGGGCGTCGACAACCGAATGCGTCCAGCATGGACTGGTCTGGCTCTGGGCATCAATGGCTGCACGGATTGAGGCGGATTGCCGTCGTCTTGGTCTTGGTCGCGTCCTGGTGACGGGAGGCGACGCCGAAGGCCTGCTTGATGCCGGGCTTTCGGCCCACCACGAGCCTTCATTGGTGCTCAAGGGGCTTGCGGCTGTTGATGGGGAGAGTGAACGCGAATGAGGTGGTTTGCTGTTGCCCTGATTCTGATCAATGGGGCGCTTTGGTTATACGGGGACAAGCTCGGACCAAAGCCCGTTGCCGTTGTAACTGAACGCCAGGCATTGCCGCGGGTGGCTGATCTGAAACCGCTGTCGCCAGAGGTTGAACCCGAAGCCGCCAGGGATGATGTGACGCTGGCCGAGGGCGAAGCCACTCAGCCAGCCGTTGATGTTGAGGCTCCGCCAGAGAGGGAAGCGGTTCCCCTGAGTTTCTGCGTTCGGTTGGGGTGGTTCGACTCGGAGCAGAGTGCGCGGCAGGCTTATCGTTCCCTGGGGCGGCCTGGAACCGACTATGACGTTGCTGAGGAAGAGCGGGAACTGGCGCCACTGCATTGGGTGATCATACCTCCTCAACCGGAAGATCGGGCACTGGATCTGTTTCGCGATCTCCAGCAGAGGGGGATCGACTCCTACCTGGTAACCCGGGGCGAGAATAAAAATGCCATTTCTCTTGGGCTGTTCGAGTCCCGACAGGCCGCCGAAAATGTCTTGGCTGAAAAAAAACGCCAGAATCTCAATGCAATACTGGCCAACTTCCCCCGAAATCAGCTAAGCTACGCGCTCGTTTTTGAAGACCAACTGGTACCGGATTCCGGTGCGGTTGGGGCGGCGGAAACGGATTACAGTGAGAATTTCGACATGGTCGAAATCAGGCGTTGTGAAGGTGTTGCAACGCGTTCTGAAAATCCGTAGTATACCGCCCTCGCTGAAGAGGCGAATGTGAGCTGGCGTAGCTCAGTTGGTAGAGCAGCTGACTTGTAATCAGCAGGTCGGGGGTTCGATTCCGTCCGCCAGCTCCACTTTAAGTTTAGGCAGGTTTGCCGTTGGCATGCCTGACTCGGAGGGGTTCCCGAGTGGCCAAAGGGATCAGACTGTAAATCTGACGCGAAAGCTTCGCAGGTTCGAATCCTGCCCCCTCCACCACTTATTGCTCGCGGGCATCGTATAGTGGCTATTACCTCAGCCTTCCAAGCTGATGACGCGGGTTCGATTCCCGCTGCCCGCTCCAATTTGTAGTGTTGAAAGCGCTCATGTAGCTCAGTCGGTAGAGCACATCCTTGGTAAGGATGAGGTCACCGGTTCAATTCCGGTCATGAGCTCCATTATTTGTCCGGTCAACGTTACGGTCCAGTTGATTAGGGAGATAGGTCGAATCTCAAGATCTTCCGGCATGATCACTTCGCCACGTGCATTACGCGCCACCAGTTGAACGCTCCTTATGCCCTGGCGCAGTTCGGTGACGGCCACTCCGCGGAGTTGGAACTGCAGTTGCCGGGCAACTTCCGCCGGGGTCAGGCCCATCCAACCCAGGTTTTCCGGTCCATATCAAGATAGAGAGTGGGCACGCGCTCATCCCATTCGAGATGCGGCATGACGATATTCGCATGCCCGGTCATGAGAGTCCGGATCTGGTGCGCGATCTCTCTGAGCTGATCGGCTTCCGGACCCAGCACACGAAAACTGACCGGCCAGACCACCGGGGGGCCGTACAGCAAACGCGTTACCCGTACCCGCGCCTCCGGAAATTCACCCGCCGCGATTCTGGCTTCCAGCACCGAGATGATGCGATCGCGCCCTTCAACGTCCTGCCCAATGGCAATCAACTTGGCAAATGCCGGGTCCGGCTGCTCGGGGTTGGCCGATACGAAGAACCGGGGCGCACCGGCACCGATGTAAGCGGAAAGGCTTTTCACCTCCGGCATGTCCATCAGAATCGCTTCCAGGCGTCTGACACTTTGATCCGTGGTGGCAATAGCGCTCCCCTGCGGAGCGTAGACACTGATCAGAACTTCGGGGCGATCAGAACTGGGAAAAAATTGCTTCTGCACCTGGGTTGCCATCCCGAAAGCACTGATCGCCAGCAAACCCACTGTAATAAAAACGACGGTTTTCCGGTACTGTACACACGCTGTGATCACCCCGCGCAACCGCTGATAAAACGCGCTTTGGTAGAGGTCCTGGCCCGTATGCCCGGTGTAATCGGGCAAGAGTTTGACGCCAGATAAGGCGTAAAGGTTACCGCCACCACCCAGGAAATCAACAATGAAAAAGCCAGCACCCAGAAGATGTTGCCGGTATATTCCCCCACACCGGACTGGGCAAATCCGATGGGGACAAATCCGGCCACCGTCACCAGCGTTCCAAACAGCATGGGCGCGGCGGTTACGCTCCAGGCATGACTGGCTGCCCGTACCCGGTCCCAGCCACTCTCCATCTTCACAATCATCATTTCAATGGCGATGATCGCATCGTCCACTAACAGGCCCAGTGCGATAATCAACGCACCCAGGGTGATGCGGTCCAGGTTTATGCCCGCCATTTTCATCAACAAAAAGGTCAGGCCGAGGGTCACAGGAATCGCAATGCCCACCACCAAACCCGCGCGCAGACCGATCGCCAGTATGCTGACCCCCATCACGACGACCAACGCAACCAGAAACTTGACCTGAAAAAGATCAACCGCCTGAGTGATGGCTTCCGCCTGATCGGTCAGGGTCTGTATTGACATTCCCAGCGGCAGCCTGCCCTGTTCGGCACTGACAAACTCGCGCAGCCGCTCACCAAACTCCAGGCCATTTTCACCCGCGCGCATGACGACACCTAACAGGATCGCATCCTCACCGTTGGAGCGGACGATGTAGCTCAAAGGATCTTCATAACCTAAACGCACCTCGGCCAGATCAGACACGGTGATAAGCTGGTCTCCGATACGCAGAGGTACTGAGGTGAGGCGCTCAAGGTCAGACAGGTCGATGTTGCTGCGGACATAAACCCGCGGGCCGGCAAGATCAACAAAGCCAAGAGGCTGAAGACGGTTGTTGGCCTCTATCGCCTGCAACACCTCTTCTGCCGACAAACCGAGGTTGTTGAGCCGGTCCTGATCAAATTCGAGATACACCCGCTCAGGACGCTCCGCCAGGAGCTGTGCTTTTTGCAAGCCGGGCAGCCGTTGCAAGCGATCCCGTATCGATTCTGCCTCTCGGGTCAGTTCACGCATTGGCATCCCGGGTGCCGTCAGCGCCAGCAGGGAGAAATACACATCCGCGAAATCATCGTTGACGATGGGGCCGATCACACCCCGGGGCAGATTGGGCCTCTCATCGAGCATGCGTTTGCGGACTTGATAGAAGAGGTCCGGCACTTTTTCGCTGGGCGTAGAATCCTGGAATCGGATAAGCATGGCGGCCTGCCCGGGCCGGATGGTTGTTTCAATGGTATCGGTATACGCCACCTCCTGAACTCGCTTTTCCAGACGATCCACGACCTGATTCTGCAGCACCTCGGGGGTTGCTCCTGGCCAGACGACAGAAACCACCATCGCCCGGACGGTGAACGCAGGGTCTTCCGCCCTACCAAGGGAGGAGAACGCGTAGAAACCGGCAACAACGGACAGCAAAAGAAAAAAGAGGGTGACCGAACGCTCGCGCACTGCCAGCGCGGAAAGATTCGGTAAGCTCATTGAGCCAGCTCCCGCACCGCCATGCCAGGCGTGAGCAGGTGTGTCCCCAACGCGACGATGGGCGTTCCCGCGTTGATATCGGCCTTGATCTGCGCATACTCTTCACCCAGATCGATCACCTCGACCGCAAGGGGCTTCACCGTGCCATCGGAGACCAACCAGACCTGCGGCGTTTGCCCTCTCTCATCGAGGGCACCCAGCGGTACGCGATGGCTGGGCGCGGTTTGCTTCTGTGCTAACCGGACACTCACCACCGAACCCAGGGTTAAAGATGAGGGGTAGGGCCCCTCCAGGCTGTATCGGGCACGCCAGCTCCGGCTTGCGGGGTCGGCAGCCCCGGCAATCTCTCTCAGGCTCACAGCAAGCTGTTCGCCAGTGGGCAAAGGAACATAACCGCGCCTGGGCGGGTTACTGCCCTCTGGTAAAAAAACCTCGACTTCCAGCGATTGATCTTCGGCCAGAACGGCAAGGGTTTGACCGACACTCACAACCTGGCCGGGTTCAACGATGACCTCAGTGACCACGCCCGCATTAGCGGCTTTTAGTTCCGCATACCCCAGGGCATTCTGAGCCTGCTGATTGCGTGCAGAAGCCGTTTGCACCTGGCTGCGCGCCTCACGCTCTGCCAATTCAAGGCGTTGCAGGGTTTGTTCGCTGACAAACTGACGCCCCACAAGTTGCTGCTGGCGCTGGAGCTCATTGGTGGTAATTGCCAGGGCCGCTTCTGCACGCTTCAGATCCGCGGCGGCTCCCTCCGCCGTTGCTACAAGGTCTCGTGTATCGAGTTTGAACAGTAAGTCGCCTTTTCCACGCGTTGACCGGCATCAATGTAACGATGTTGAATCCGACCGGCGATCTGAAAGGCCTGAGGAACTTCGTGGCGGCCTCGCAGGGTTCCTGAAAATCTG
Organism: Marinobacter salarius; assembly: GCA_000831005.1. GTDB lineage: Bacteria > Pseudomonadota > Gammaproteobacteria > Pseudomonadales > Oleiphilaceae > Marinobacter > Marinobacter salarius. The sequence continues at coordinate 4,510,522 of CP007152.1, forward strand.
TGCGCTGTTGGGCCGGCGTCCTTTAGTTCAACTGTTTTTACCCAGGGGATAGGGGCGCGGGCCTCTGGGGGCGGTTCCGAAGACTGCTGACAACCAGACAAAATGAGCAGCGAGATAAACAGTGTCAGCATACAGCGCATGGCAGGTGTCCCGATTAGCAAAATCAAGGTGTGGGTATCAGTTCTCGCGGTGTCCGGACAAAGCAAGTTGCAGGATGGCATCGCGAACGGTTTCGTTCTGCTCCATGGGCAGGAAGTGGGTCGTACCTTCAAGAACCATGACGTCAGCCCGGGGCAGCAGGGTCTGCAGGCGTTTTCGCGCCGCCGGCGAGAAGGTTGACCCGCGTTCCGCCGCCAGCGCGATAACCGGGCACCGCAACTGACGAATACCGGGCCAGGGGTTGTGTTCGGTATGGGCAAAGGTGGTGCTCTCCCACTCCGGCGCACACGCCAGGCGAACTTGATCGTCCTGCGGCAGGAAAGCGTGTTGGATGTAGGCCTCCAGCCATGCTTCGGGCCAGGTCTTGAAGCCACCGCGGCACGATAGTTGTCCAGCGCAGCAGCGTGCGAGTCGAATACTCGGCGCCGACGTGCGGCTCCGGCGGCCAGTGACAACCGATGTGACTGGCGTAGCAGCTTGGCCAGCCACAGCTTCAGGCCCTGCCCCGGATCCATGATTACGGGTTCCGCCAGAATCAGGCCCAGCACTTTGTCTGGCCGTCGGGCAGCGGCCATGATGCTGGTGGTGGCACCGATGGAATGGCCGGCGAGCCAGACCGGCTCGTCCAGGCTATCCAGCAGAGCGATCATGTCGCGATAGTAGGTTTCCCAGCCCCGGAATGTCGAAAAGTTCGCCGCACCGGCGCTGGCCCCGTGCCCCCGCATGTCCCAGGCCAGGACATTGACGTCCGTGGCAAGCTCATCAAGGAGGGGGCGGTACAGGCGGCCATGGAAACCCGTGGCATGCGCCCAGTGCACCGTGGGGCGCGCTTTGGATTGCGGCCAGCGCCACAGTGCGATCTCCGCGCCATCCGGCGCCTGGAATTGGTCGCGTTCAGGGTTGTTGTGCTTATTGTTCATGAAGATCTGCTTCTTTGGCCGCCATTGTTGGGAGCAACAACTGAACCTGACCGCTGGCGATCGGTTTGCGCTTATCGCCCTGCCAGCAGGTCACCCGGACCAGGCTGCTCCGCCTGCCTTGCCGGACAATTTCGGCGCTGGCGAACGTCGATCGGGTCTGCGCGGAGCGGAGGTAGTTAATGTGGCTGTCGAGAATGCGTGGGCAACGTTTGTCTGTATCCTGGCTTTGCGCAGCGACTCGCGCGGTGAGTTCGATCAGGGCGCCAAGCACGCCGCCATGGAGGGCGGGTAGCATAAAGTTGCCAATGAGCGCTTCACGACACGGCATATGAACCACTAGACCTACATCGTCGCGTTGAACCTCAAGCCCAAGGTGCCGTGCGTAGGGAATGCGCTCCAGCAGAGCCTGCCAGTCGGAACATTCTTTCCCGCTTTCGGTAGGGCCTGAGATGGGTTGTGCCGAATCGCCAGTCGTGCTCATGCGCCCTCCTTTTTTCGTCCACCGGCTTGGAATCGCTGGCCCTGGGTGTTGCGCATGAAGGTGGCGTTTGCCGTCGCTAACAGTGCACTATCGCTCTCGCTGAGGATGTCGCAATGGATGAACGCGACCTCGTCCGTTAAATGACGACAGGTGGCCACCGCCAAGAGGGCACGGTCGCCGATGGCGGGCCGCAGATAATCCATGCGCAGATCCAGCGTGGCAATGGGCATCAACTCCAGGCCCCCGCGAATACCGCCAAGCCTCCGGCGGAGTCGGCCAGCGAGTAGAGCACGCTGGTGCAGATTTCTTTTGTATCCTCTTCGGCGAACATCCATGGTTGAGGGGTCAGGCGCATGCAGACCTGGTTTCCGTTCACAGAGACAACCTGCATACCCAGATCCCTGCCGTGGGGAACCTGTTCGGTGAACTGCCACGCCGTCGTCACAGCGTCACTGTGCTGAGCTCTGTTCGACTCCGTCATCAGATCTGCCCACCCCGGTTTGCATTTCGCACAGGGGCGGAAGTGGCGGGAAACAGCTGATTGTCATAGGTCATTGCCATCTCAGTTTCTTCCGAATAACATTGTTGCTGGATTTTGGTTGGTTAACCAACCAAAAGTCAAGAATCTGTTGAGGCAAATGGCACGCCACCCGTGCAATGGCGTACGATCAGTGTAACGAGTCAGGTGGTGGCCGCTCTGATGAATAACGAACTGGCTTGCTGAGGAGATACTTAAGCGATGGTTAACAGACAGATGACTCCTGCAAGCAAACTGGGCGACCAGGGCGACGTTTTGTCTAACGCAGCCAGGCTTTTTCGTGAGAAAGGCTTTGAAAGGACGTCGCTCAAGGAGATTGCCGAGGCCTGCAATATGCTGCCCGGAAGTCTGTATTATCGTTACAACAGCAAGGAAGCGCTGCTTGTCGAGCTGATGCGCCGGGGAGTGGACCTGGTGACCGCAGAGGTCGAGTCGGCTTACGCAAGCTCGGACGACCCGGTTGAGCGTTTGCGTCTTTGTATCAACGCGCATCTGCGCACCCTGTTGGTGGATTCGGACGCGGTTTACGTGCTGCTGTTTGAATGGCGGGCGCTGGGCCCGGAGGCTCGCGAGGAAATCATCGAACTGCGTGACCAGTACGAGTCCCTGTGGGCCGGTATCCTCGAAACAATGATTGCGCAGGGCGTGGTCCGGAAGAATGTTGACGGCCGTTTGCTCCGCCTGATCGGCCTTGGGGCGCTCAACTGGGTTGCAACCTGGTTCGATCCGAGCGGGGCTCATTCCCTCGACGCCATTGGTGATTTGATCTGGCAGATCGCGATGGACGGTGTGATCAATAAAGGGGTTCAGGCATAGCCCCTCCCCCCAAAAAAACAGCGCCGCGGTTAAAAGAGGGGAGGGATTACCTTAAAAGCGATATGCGACTCCGATGCTCACGATAGTGGGGTCCACTTCCACTTCTGCCTGAACAGGGGCCGGGCCTAGGTTACCAGTGATATCCGCCTTGAAGGGTGCATATCTAACGTCAAAATTTGCCGACCAGTTATTGTGTATCCTCCAGCGAAAACCAGCCTGAACCGCAGGGGCCCATGTATCTTCGACGTCGAAGTCGGTTAGTGCGCGATCCTTTTCATCTAAAAAGAGAATCCGTCCTACACCCGCTCCAAAGTACGGAGAGAAGTTGCTACCCGTCAAGACATGATACTGAAGCGAAAGAATTACCGGACCATAATCTGTTTGACCAAGAAAAAGACCGGAGAGAGACTCTTCGCCCTGGAGGTCCGCACTAGCGGGAATGCCGCCAAAAATGTTGAATGCCAGCTGATTACTCAGAAAATACGACACGTCGAATGATACGGTCGTATCGTTGTTAATAGACAGGTTGGAATTTGGAACGGGGGCACCCCCCGCAGAGGCTGATCGCAAATCTTCATCGGTTAGAACTCTAGTGGCATTCAGCCCAACCACCCAGTCGCCTCTACTGTAAACCGGCTCAGATTGAGCGTTGGCCAGGCTCGCAGCAAGTGAAAGTAAAAGGAACGCCACTAACGAGACTTTACTAATTATTTTAGGTTTCATTTTTTTATTATCCTTTTTGGTATTAAAACAAATTGGCTTTAGGTAAAACTGCAATTTTTCGTAACACAAATGCCACTCATTGATGCTAGCTTGCCGGTTTATTGACTAATACTTCCCCATACTCAGAACGCAGCTTGTTTTTTAATACTTTCCCAGTGGCATTGCGTGGCAATCCTTCCACAAAGATCGCGCGATCCGGGATCTGCCACTTGGCGACTTTCCCCTGATAATGAGCAAGAAGTTCCTCCTCAGTAATATTTGCGTCGGGTATTTTTACTGCCAACAGGATCGGTCGTTCGTCCCATTTATCATGGGAGGCCGCCACTACGGCAGCTTCATTGATGGCAGAATGGCCCATTGCGATTCCCTCCAATTCGACTGTAGATATCCATTCACCACCAGATTTAATAATATCTTTTGAGCGGTCACGTATTGTCATAAATCCATCATCATTGATCGAAGCAACATCACCTGTCTCGAACCAACCGTCTTCCTCAAGAGTCTGATTTGGTTCAACACCGAAGTAATCGGCTACCACCCAATGACCACGGATGCGGAGATTTCCCTGAGCAATGCCATCTTCGGGCAGTTGATGACCGTCTTCTCCTACAATTTTGAGCTGCACCCCGTAGGGAGGCCGTCCCTGGCTTTCACGGATTTTGTTTCTTCCTTCCTCCGAAAGCGTATTGTGTTTCGACAGCAGTGCGTTGACGGTCCCGATCGGTGATGTTTCTGTCATTCCCCATGCATGGACAACTTCTACGCCATACTTACCACGAAACTCCGACATCATTGAGGGCGGACAAGCGCTACCCCCTATCACCGTCCGTTTAAGCGACTGTGCCGAGGAGCCAAGCTCGTCCAAAGCCGAGAGAAGTCCCTGCCAAATCGTAGGCACACCCAGCGCAATCGTTACGCTTTCTGAATCGATCAGCTTGCTAAAGCCCAGCTTCCGTCAGATCCCCAATCGAAAAAAGACCATCGTTATCGGTGGATGTTGTAAAAGTCGATCCCGATTCAATGAAACCGACGTCAACGGTTGCGCCACTCACAGGTGCCTTATCGTTAAGGCCAAACACGCCACCATTTATCATCATTGTTTCTGGTTCGAATTCGCCAGAAATGATGGAGATAACTCGTTCAGCTTCGGAGATGAATACGGCTGCATAACCTTCTTCAACAAACTTTCCGTTTCTCTTGCTGACGCTGGCAATTTCCACGAAACTCCAGAGAAGGAGTCACGGATTACAAATTCTGCGTTGGAGGCTGTGCGAGGGGACGGGACACGCTTCGCCATCGTTATTATTCTGAGGCAGATTACGTTGGCCTGCGGTAGTTACACTCCGGCGATTTGTCAGGATGTGTCCGAGCAGCGATACCTTGTGACCAGGCTACGGAACGAACTGGATCAGGAGCGACCGCTTGCCCGGACAGATCCCCTTACGTCGATTGCTAACATTCGGAGCTTTCGAGCAGAGCTTGAACGCTCCATCGAGCGACTTTCTCGATACGGTCGACATTTCACGCTAATCAGTATTGATCTGGATAATTTCAAGCCGATTAACCATGACTACGGCCACGCAGAGGGGGGGCAAAGTGCTCAAAGACGTGGGGGATACCCTCAGGTCTGGCCTTCGTAGCGGCAATTTCCCAGCACGCATCGGTGCGACGAATTTGCGGTGTTGCTTCCTGATACGGATTTCGACGCGGCCAGGAAGTTTATCCCGCGCCTGGTCGAGACCTTGGAGAACAAGATGAAGAAGAATGACTGGCCGTTGACGTTTTCACTTGGCGTGGTCACCTTCAATGAAACACTCGGTCGAGTCGATAAAGCCCCTCATGGTAGCTGATGAAACCATGTACCTCGCGAAGCGGTCTGGCAAGAACAGGGCTGCAATGCGTACGTTTCTGTAAAGCCGCCAGCTACTTCCATGACCAAGCTGCTGAGTTAGGCGTCATTCGGCGTCGAGATCCTCAGTATCATTGTGCTCCGGGATGGTCGATTTCAGCGAAACGTCACTAAGTCCATGCTGAAGCTTCTTCAGAAGGTGAAGCAAGCTGACGCCGTCATCAAAACTCATCCCCTGCATGGCCTGTTTGTAAAACTCGGCAATAGTGTCCTGCAGTCGATTCCAGAAAGTCCGACCAGATTCGGTAAGTACCACCAGTCGAGCTCGGCGGTCTTGGGGATCCGGTATCCGGACAACGTGGCCATCTCTCTCCATTCGCTTCAGAACACCATCCAGGTTTTGGCGACTGACGTATAGATATTCTTTGAGCTGGTTGAACGAAGTTCCGTCCTCAAACCCCTCCCGCGATAGAGCTCCAAGCACTGCCCACTGTACAGCGCTAATGCCCATCTCATTCTGAACCTGACGCTGCAGAATGTTTCCAGTCTGGAACAGACGAAAGAACAGGCGGTTGGGAATGCCTCCGGATTCGTTGACGATCATTTGTGCTCCTTTGGTTCTGCCATGGTTTTCCGGCCAAGGCAGACTGTCTTCGGCACCCCGAATCGCAGAGGATATGGGGTGCATCACTTCGGCAGGTATTCGCGGGCGATGATGTTCTTCATGATCTGCGCGGTACCGTCACCTATCTGCAGGCCAAGGACATCCCGCAACCGCTGGGCAAAGGGCAGGTCTTCACCCCAGCCGGTGTGGCCGTGGGCCAGCAGGCACTGTTTTACCACATCGAAGGAAAGCTTGGGCCCCCACCATTTGTTCATGGCGGCTTCGGCGTTGTGGGGCAGGTTGTTGTCCTTGAGCCAGAGCGCATGGTAACACTGCATGCGCGCGGCATGAACGAAGGTCTGGTATTCGGCCAGCGGATGGGTCAGGCCCTGGAAGGCTGACAGGTTCTGGCCGAAGGCTTTGCGCTCGGTCAGCCACTGCCAGGTTTCATCCAGGGATTGCTGGGCCACCGCCAGGCACTGCAGGCCGATCAGGGCGCGGCTGTAGTCGAAGCCCTGCATCACCTGTTTGAAGCCCTTGCCTTCGTCGCCCATCATGTTGTGGGCAGGTACTTCCACGTTGTCGAAGAAGATGGAGCCACGGCCAATGGCGCGCTGGCCGTTGTCTTCAAACCGGGTGGTGGTGATGCCCGGGGTGTTCATGGGCACCAGGAAGGCGCTGATGCCGGAGGCCCGCTGCTCGACCGTGCCGGTACGAGCGAAGACCACCGCCACGTCGGCCTGGTCGGCCATGGAGATGGAGGTCTTCTCGCCGTTAAGCACGTACACGGCGCCCTTCTTCTCCGCCTTCAGGCGCAGGTTGGCCGCGTCGGAACCGCCGTGGGGCTCGGTCAGGGCGATGCAGGCAACTTTCTGGCCGGTGGTCATGCCGTGCAGCCATTCTTGGGCCAGGTCCGGGGCGGCGTGGCTGGCAATGATCTGGCCGTTCAGGGAGGTCAGCAGGGGAATGTAGCCAACGTTGAAATCCCCTTTGGAGATTTCCTCGATGATCAGGCCGCTGGTGACACAGTCCATGCCACTGCCGCCGAATTCTTCCGGCAGTTCGCCACCGAGCAGCCCCATCTCGCCGAGCTGGCGGATGACATCCTTTTCGATGACGCCTTCCTGATCCCGCTTGCGGTAGCCCGGAGCCAGCACCTCGGCGCTGAAGCGGGCCACAACGTCGCGGATCGCGTTCTGTTCTTCATTAAATCCGAAATTCATGGTGTTCTCCGGGAGTGTCGGTGACCCGGTGGTTTTGCCACCGGGCCGGACCGCTTACTTGTAGAATTTCCGGAAGTCCGGTTTGCGCTTTTCCTTGAAGGCATTGACGCCTTCCTTGGACTCGTCCGTGTCGTAATACAGGCTCAGGGCCTGCATGCCGAGGGCACCGATACCGCCAATGTTGTCGCTGTCCGCGTTGAACGAGCGCTTGGCGATGGTCAGGGCGGTGGGGCTTTTTTCAAGGATTTCGTTGCACCACTTCTGCACTTCCTCGTCCAGCTGCTCCGGCGGCACCACGGCGTTGACCAGGCCCCACTCCAGTGCCTGCTGAGCGGAATACTTGCGGCACAGGTACCAGATTTCCCGGGCGCGCTTCTCACCGACAACCCGCGCGAGGTAAGCGGTACCGAAGCCGGGATCCACCGACCCGACCTTGGGGCCGACCTGGCCGAAGATGGCGGTTTCCGAAGCGATGCTCAGGTCACAGATCACATGCAGCACATGGCCGCCGCCGATGGCGAAGCCATTGACCCGGGCGATCACCGGCTTGGGCACTTCTCGGATCACGCGCTGGAGTTCCTCCACCGGCAGGCCGATCAGGCCGCGTCCGTCATACTGGCCGCCCTCGTGAGCGCCCTGGTCACCACCGGTGCAGAATGCCTTCTCGCCGGCACCGGTGAACACGATCACGCCGATATCCTTGTTCCAGCCAGCGCGATGGAAAGCCTCAATCAATTCCATGCAGGTCTGACCGCGGAAAGCGTTGTAGCGGTCCGGTCTGTTGATGGTGATGGTGGCGACACCGTTGGTTTCGTCGTACAGAATGTCTTCATAGTTCATGGTTTGATCTCCTTGTTCGTGAAAGTGGGCATTAACCGGCCATGGTCAGGCCGCCGGATACGCTGATGACCTGGCCGGTAATGAAGTTGGCGTCGTCACTGGCGAGCAGGGCGATGATGCCGGGATAGTCTTCTGGCTGGGCCCGGCGCTTCATGGGCACCGCGTTGCGGAAGGCTTCCAGCAGTTTCTCGGGGTTCGGAGCGGTTTCCGCCACGCCCTTGAGCAGTGCGGTGTCGGTGGGGCCGGGACAGACCACGTTCAGGCACACGTTCTTGGTGGCCAGTTCCCGTGCCACGGTCTTGCTGAAGCCCACCAGGCCGGCCTTGCAGGCGGCGTAGACGGATTCGCCGGAGGAGCCCACCCGGGCCGCGTCGGAGGCCACGTTAATAACCTTGCCACCACCGGCGGCGATCATCTTCGGCAGCACCACGTGATGCATGTTCAGGCACCGGTGAGATTCACCGCAATCAGCTGGTCCCAGAGCTTGGGCTCGGTTTTCAGGAACGGCATGAAGCGGTCGAAGCCGGCGTTGTTCACCAGCACCGTGGGTACGCCCAGATCGTTTTCGATGGCCGCCACCGTCTCGGTAATGGCCGCATAATCGGTGATATCGGCGGCGTAGGCGCGGGCCTTGCCACCGGCTTCGGTGATCAGGTCCACGGTGGCCTGGGCTGTGGCTTCGTCACGGTCCAGAACTGCAACCAGGCTGCCTTCTTCGGCAAAGCGGAGCGATACGGCGCGGCCGATGCCGCCACCACCACCGGTAACAATGACTGTTTTTCCGTTAAGGCCTTTCATGGGTTGTTCTCCTGTTGCTCAGAGTAATGGGTCGGGTCAGGCGCGTTTGGCCGGTTCCAGGCGCACTTCTTTCGCCTGTTCCCGCAGTTTGAATTTCTGGATCTTGCCGGAGGCGGTGCGGGGCATGGCCTCGATCACTTCCAGGTATTCCGGCAGATAGCTCTTGGAAAGCTGATGTTTGGTCAGGTAGCTCTTGAGCTCGTCGAGGGTCAGGCCGGTGGCGTTCTCGTCGAGGGTAACGTAGGCGCACAGCCGCTCACCCAGGCGCTCGTCGGGGCAACCCACCAAAGCCACATCGGCAATGCCGGGAAACTTGTAGAGCAGGTTCTCCACCTCAACCACGGGGATGTTCTCGCCGCCACGGATCACCACATCCTTGGTACGGCCGGTGATGCGGATGTAGCCGTCCTTGTCCACGCGCGCGAGGTCGCCGGTGTTGAACCAGCCGCCTTCGTCCACGCCATAGAGTTCGGGTCGCTTGAGGTAGCCGACAAACAGGCTGGAGCCCCGGACGAGCAGGCTGCCTTCTTCTCCGGCAGGCAGTTCGTTGCCCTGGAAGTCGGTGACTTTCACTTCCGTGTAGGTCAGGGCCTTACCGTCGGATTGGCTGGCTCGCTCGTCGGGATCCTCCGGGCAGGTCGTAGTGACCGCGCCGTTTTCGGTCATGCCCCAGGCTGAAACAATTTTTGCATTCAATACCTTCCCGGCCTGTTCCACAACGGCGCTGGGGATCGGTGCGCCGGCGGAGACGAAGATCCTCAGGGAATCCAGTTCACCCTCGTGCTTGGGAGCTGTTTTCACCAGGTCGGCCAGGAACGGTGTCGCCGCCATAGTGAAAGCCGGTTTCTCGGCGGCAATTACGTTGCAGACGTATTCTGCGTCCCAGATGTCCTGAAGTATGGAGGTGGTGCCCAGATAGATGGGCACGAGTATGCCGTATGTGAAGCCGGTCTGGTGGGCCACCGGGGAGGCCATCAGTATTTTGTCATTTGAGGTCAGGTGCAACCGGTCGGAGAAGGCCCTGACGTTCGAGAGCAACGTATTTGAGGTATGTACAACCCCCTTGGGCTCGCCGGTGGTGCCGGAGGTGTAGAGGATCTGGACCGCATCATCGGCGCTGAGCTGGCGCTCGGCAAACAGGGCTTTGGTGTCCTGCTTTTCTTCCCAGGGCGTCTCCATCAGACGGTGTTCAAAACTGCGTTCCCCCTCTCCGTCGATGACCAGCAGTGTTTCGAGGTTCGGCAGCTCTCCGCGAATACCGTCAATCATGGCCTCGTAGTCAAAGCCACGGAAGATCTTTGGAATCACCAGAAGTTTGGCCTCGCCATGTTTGAGCATGAAGCGCAGTTCCCGCTCCCGGAAGATGGGCATCAGCGGGTTGAGAATGGCACCGATTCGGATGCAGGCCAGATGCAGGGCGGTGGTCTGCCACCAGTTTGGCAATTGGCAGGCCACCAGGTCGCCTTTATCAATACCCATGGCCGCCAGGCCTGCGGCCATGCGGGTGACCCTGTCATTGAGTTCGCGATAGGTGAGGGCGCCGCGCGTGTCGCTGGTGACCTGGTAGCCGACGATGGCTTCCCGGTCCGGGGTGCTGGCTACTGCCTGATCCAGATAGTCGGTAATAAGCTTGTCGGTCCAGGCGCCGCTTTCGATCATGGCGGCACGGCGTTGCGGATTGAGAGTGATGCCTGTATCCATCTGAGTCACCTGTTGTGTCTGGTTTGTTGTTGGGTGACCTGACCACAAAAGCAGGTCATTACCTTGTCCGCTTCAACATACGCCTTCGCAAATTAATATGTCAACATGTTGCGTCAAAAAATGCTCGGGTGTAGCCTTTAAAATCGACGTCATCAACGATATAGATTTCCATAGAAAGTAATAAGAAAGCAGATATTAGGAGAGGTGGTTATGGAGTACAGCAACATATTGCTTGAAAGGCACGAGGCGGTGGCTCTCGTCCGGCTCAACCGGCCAGCAGTGTACAACGCTTTGATGAACGAATTGACGTCCGCTCTGGAAGCCCTGGAAGCAGATAACGCCATTCGCGCGATTGTCATTACCGGCAACGAGAAAGCCTTTGCCGCCGGCGCAGACATTTCCGAAGTCCACGCCCTGGACTTTTCCCGGGCTTACCGGGAGCGCTTCATCTCCGCTAACTGGGAAACCGTGACCCGATGCCGCAAACCGGTGATTGCCGCGGTGGCCGGCCTGGCACTCGGCGGTGGCTGTGAGCTGGCGATGATGTGCGACCTCTTGATCGCCGCCGATAACGCCCGTTTCGGCCAGCCGGAAGTGAAGATCGGCACCCTGCCTGGAGCTGGAGGAACCCAGCGACTGGCCCGGGCCATCGGTAAGGCTAAGACCATGGACCTGTGCCTGACGGGTCGGGTGATGGATGCGCAGGAAGCTGAACGCAGTGGTCTGGTCAGCCGGGTGGTGCCGGCTGACGATCTGCTCGAGACGGCCCTCGCGGTCGCGGCCGAGATCGCCGGCTACTCGCAGATGGCGACCATGATCAACAAGGATGCGGTTAACCAGGCGTTCGAGACTCCCCTGAGAGCGGGCATCGAGTACGAGCGCCGTCTGCTGTGGTCCAGCTTTGCCTCCGAAGACCGCAACGAGGGCATGACCGCCTTTCTCGAGAAACGTCAGCCCCGGTGGCAGCACCGGTAACAGAACCGTTAACCCACACATGCCCAGGCGCGGCTATGGCTATTTATTTCACCTCTCCCGCAAGGCCGTAAACGAAATCCGCTTCTGCTCCAGACGCAGATTTACGCCAGGCTCCAGGGTGCCCAGTAGGCGCAGATTGGTTAAAGGACCTGCACCAACAAGCAATGCAGGCAAAAAACACCCTCGATCTGCAGATCGGTGACTGCGTGACAGGGCACTTGTCCGCACTCACGTAGCCGGCTTTCCTCAGTATTCGTTCTTTAGGCGAAACCAGAGGGCATAAAGCGCCGGGACAAACAATAGCGTGATCAGAGTGCCGACCGCCACGCCACCGATAAGGACATAAGCCAGCGGCCCCCAGAACAGGTCAAAGGTCAGAGGTACAAACGCCAGAACGGCCGCCAGGGCGGTGAGCACCACGGGCCGGGCACGCTGGACTGCCGCCTCGATAACCGCTTCCCGGGCAGCCATTCCTGCTTTGAAGTTGTCCTGCACCTGCTGCGTCAGAATCATGGTATTTCGCATCAGGATGCCGCCCAGGCCAATCAGCCCCAGCAGCGCGGTAAAGCCAAAGGGTTGATTAAACAGCAGCAAAGCCAGCACAGCCCCAATCAGCCCCAGTGGCGCGGTGGCCAGAACACCCACGCCACCCGGCGACCGGTGCGGTACCGGCTGTCCCGGGCGGACGACATGGTGCAGACCGGCAAGCGCCACGACTTCTACAACACCTACGACATCGGCTTCGATGACGACGGCCTGATCCGGGGCGCCGACCTGATGGTGGCCGGGCGCTGCGGCTATTCCCCGGACCTGTCCGACGCCATTGTCGACCGCGCCATGTTCCACGCCGACAACGCCTACTACCTGGACCAGGCCCGGGTGGTGGGCCACCGCTGCAAGACCCATACGGTGTCCAATACCGCCTTCCGGGGCTTTGGTGGGCCCCAGGGCATGATGATCATCGAACAGGCCATGGACGACATCGCCCGCCACCTGGGCCGGGATCCGCTGGATATCCGCAAGCTCAACCTCTACCGGCCCGGGCGGGACACCACCCACTATGGCCAGACGGTGGAGCAGCACGTGCTGCCGGAACTGATGGAAAAACTGGAGGCAAGCTCCGACTACCGCCAGCGCCGGGCGGAGATCACCGCCTTCAACCGTACCAGCCCGGTGCTCAAACGTGGCCTGGCATTGACCCCGGTGAAGTTCGGCATCTCCTTCACCGCCAAGCACCTGAACCAGGCCGGCGCGCTGGTGCACATCTACACCGACGGCAGCATCGTGGTGAACCACGGCGGCACCGAGATGGGCCAGGGCCTGTATATCAAGATTGCCCAGGTGGTGGCCTCCGCCTTCCAGGTGGACCTGGAACGGGTCAAAGTGACTGCCACCCGTACCGACAAGGTGGCGAATACCTCGCCCACGGCGGCATCCTCAGGCTCTGACCTGAACGGCATGGCAGCGCTGGATGCCTGCGAGAAAATCCTGGAAGGGCTGGTGGCCTTCGCCGCACAGCACTGGTCGACCCCGGCGGAGCAGATCAGCTTCTCCGACAACCAGGTGATGATCGGCGGCCTCGCCGTGCCCTGGGAAACCTTCATCCAGGCCGCCTACATGAGCCGCATTCCCCTGTGGTCCTCCGGCTTCTACGCCACCCCGAAAATCCGTTACGACCCGGAGACCGGCACCGGCCGGCCGTTCCTCTACTACGCCAATGGCGCCGCCTGTTCCGAAGTGGTGGTGGACACCCTCACCGGGGAATACCGGGTGGTGCGCACCGACATCCTCCACGATGTGGGCCGGTCCCTGAACCCGGAGATCGACATCGGCCAGATCGAAGGCGGCTTCGTGCAGGGCATGGGCTGGTTGACCACTGAGGAACTGGTGTACAGCGATGAGGGCCGGCTGCTGACCACCGGCCCCGCTACCTACAAGATTCCCGCCGTGTCTGACTGCCCGCCGGACCTGCGGGTGGCGCTGCTGCCGGAGAGCCCGAACCGCGAGGCCACCGTGTTCCACTCCAAGGCCGTGGGCGAACCACCGCTGATGCTGGGTATCGCCGTGTGGAGTGCCTTGCGGGATGCCGTGGCCAGCGTCACCGACTACCGCTACAGCCCGCCCCTGGACACCCCGGCCACACCGGAACGGGTGCTGGGTGCCGTCACCGCCAGCCAGCAATGGCTGAACCAACAGAAGGAGACCGCGTGATGGAACGGCGACTGAACTGGTACCAGGCCGTGGCCCACTGCGAGGACCGGGGCGAACCTTATGTGCTGGTCACCGTGCTGGGGGTAACCGGCTCGGTACCCCGGGAGCCCGCCAGCAAGATGGTGGTGACGGGCGAACACAGCTACGACACCATCGGCGGCGGCCACCTGGAATACCGCATCTGCCAGCAGGCCCGGGAGCGGCTGGCGAAGCAGGACTACACCAGCGAGCTGGCCCACTTTCCCCTGGGTGCGAGCCTGGGCCAGTGCTGTGGCGGCAGCGTGTCGGTATTGATCGAGGCTCATCCGGGCTGCGAGCAGGAACTGGTGATCTTCGGGGCCGGCCACGTGGCCCGGGCCCTGGTCAACATCCTCGGCGACCTGCCCTGGCGGGTTACCTGGGTGGACGAGCGCGCCGACCAGTTTCCCGTGGAGGTGCCCGCCAATGTGCGCATCCACCACACCGATGACCCGGTGGGGGATGCCCCGGCCCTGTGCACCGGCAAACAGGTGCTGATCCTCACCCATAACCACCAGCTGGATTTCGACCTGTGCCGCTCCCTGCTGACGGCGGGAGACTGCGCGGGCATCGGCCTGATCGGCTCCGACACCAAGGCGGAGCGCTTCCGCCAGCGGCTGGAGCACCGTGGCTTCAGCCCCGACCAGATCGACAGCATCCGCTGCCCGGTGGGTCGTTCTGATATACCCTGGCAAACGCCCCCATGGAGGTGGCCGTGTCCATCAGCGCCGAACTGCTGAGCCTGACCGCCAGCGCGGACCAGCCCGCCACCCGCCGCGGCCTGCCCTGGAAGGAACTGAAAGGCCTGATCCAGAACCCCGACACCGGCCAGTCATCCAGAGAGAGCAATTCGAATGAGTCTTGAAGAACTGAACGCCCTGCCCCGGGACCAGGCCGAAGCCCGCTTCCGGGACTGCTGCGCCGCCGATCCCTGGGTCTGGGGCATGGTGATTAACCGCCCCTACACCAGCCGCGAGGCGATGATGGAACAATGCCACCGCCTTTGGCCCATCCTCACCGAGGACGACTGGCTGCAGGCCTTCGAGGCCCACCCGCAGATCGGCGACGTGGACAGCCTGCGTAAGAAATACGCCAGCACGAAAGCCCTGGCCAGCGGTGAGCAGGCCGGCGCCCGGGGCGCCGATGAAGACGTGCTCCAGCGCCTGAAGCAGGGCAACGACACCTACCTGGACAAGTTCGGCTTCATCTTCATCGTCTGCGCCACCGGCAAGTCCGCCGACGAGATGCTGGCCCTGCTGGAGGCGCGGCTGCCCAACGGCCGCGAGATGGAACTGAAGAACGCCGCCCGGGAACAGGCAAAGATCACCGAGATACGACTGGAGAAACTGGCATGACCGACAAGAGTCCCATCACCACCCACATCCTCAACCTGGGCAGCGGCAAGCCCGCCGCCGGGGTTGCCGTCACCCTGGAACAGGTGATCGACGACCGGGCCGTACCCATCGCCGACGGTTTCACCGATGACGATGGTCGCCTGATGTCGTGGTTCGCCAGCACCCTCGAGTCCGGCCACTACCGGTTGCGGTTCGACACCGGTGCCTGGTTCCAGGCGCAAAACCTCGACACCTTTTACCCGGAGGTGACCCTGAACTTCCAGGTGTCAGACCCGCAGGCCCACTACCACGTGCCGCTGCTGCTGAACCAATGGGGCTACTCGACCTACCGGGGGAGCTGATGACCAGGACAACCCACACCGCGTTCCCGGCTGGCTGCGAGGCCCACCGGGGCGCCTGCTCCACTTCCTCGGCGACCCCGGCAACGAACCGGATCCCAGAGATGGCAGCCTGGACTACTTCGGTGACGGCCTGCTGGTAGTGCTGAACGGCCAGGTGCTTGCGGCTGGTTCGGCGGAAAACCTGCTACCGCAATTGCCCGCAGGCACCCCGGTCACCGACTGGCAGAGCGGCCTGATCCTGCCCGGTTTTATCGACACCCACGTGCACATGCCGCAACTGGGGGTGATGGCCAGCTACGGCGCCCAACTGCTGGACTGGCTGGAGACCTACACCTTCCCCCACGAGGCCCGCTTCAGCGATGGCGACTGGGCACGGGCCGAGGCGCAACGGTTCACCGACCTGCTGCTGGCCCACGGCACCACCTCCGGACTGGTGTTCTGTACCTCCCACCCCGCCTCGGTGGACGCCCTGTTCCAAGCCGCCGAAAGCCGTGGCATGGGCCTCACCGCCGGCAAGGTGATGATGGACCGCCACGCCCCGGACAACCTCACCGACACCACCCAGGGCAGCTACGACGATAGCCTGGCGCTGCTGCAGAAATGGCACGGCCAGGGCCGCCAGCGCTATGCCATTACCCCGCGTTTTGCGGCAACCTCCACCCCGGAGCAACTCACCCTGGCCGGCCGGCTCGCCGCGGATCACCCGGACGTCATGGTCCAGACCCACTGGGCGGAGAACACCGGCGAGATCCGGTGGATCAGCGAGCTCTTCCCGGAGCGCCACAGCTACCTGGACGTGTACGACCACTACGGCCTGCTGGGGAATCGCACGGTGCTTGCCCATGGCATCCATATTGATGACCGGGACCGCCAGCGGCTGACCGAAACCGACACCCGCATCGCCTTCTGCCCCACCTCCAACACCTTTCTGGGCAGCGGCCTGTTCGACTTCCGAACCGCCCGGGAGGCGGGCGTGACCGTGGGCCTGGCTTCAGACGTCGGCGGCGGCACCAGCCTGTCGATGCTGGCCACCATGGCCGAGGCCTACAAGGTCTGCCGCCTGCGGGGCCAGACCCTGACACCGTGGCAGGCGTTCTACCTGGCCACCCTGGGTAACGCCCGGGTACTGCACCAGGCGGAGCAGACCGGCAGCTTCCGGCCCGGTCGCCACGCCGACTTCGTGGTGCTCGACCAGAACGCCTCACCGGCCCTGACCATGAAGCAGGCGTACAGCCACACCCTGGCAGAGACCCTGTTCAACCTGATGATCCTGGGGGACGACCGGGCCATCGTCGCCACCGCCGTGGCCGGCGAAATCCGCTATCACAGATCCGACGGCGCCACCGCAACCACCCCGACGCCCGTATCCCCCACCCAAGGAGCCTGATTGATGGAAGCATACCTCAGCGAATGGCTTGGCCTGATGGTCCGCTGGTTTCATGTGATTGTCGGCGTCGCCTGGATCGGCGCGTCCTTCTACTTTGTCTGGCTGGACAACCACCTGCGGGAACCGCCGGAGTGGAAGAAACAGGAAGGCATCAAGGGCGACCTCTGGGCCATCCACGGCGGCGGCATCTACGAAGTGGCCAAGTACCAACTGGGGCCAAGGGAAATGCCCCGAGAGCTGCACTGGTTCAAGTGGGAGCCTACACCACCTGGCTGAGCGGCATGACCCTGCTGTTCATCGTCTACTACCTGGGGTCACCGGGCTACCTGATCGACCCGTCCAAAGCCGATATCAGCCTGGGCACCGGTGTCGCCATCGGCCTGGGTACCCTGGCCCTGGTGATGGCGATCTACGAAGCACTGATCCGCAGTCCCCTGGCCCACAACGGCAAGGGCTTCGGTCTGGTGCTGTTCGCCATCTTGCTGCTGGTGGACTGGGGGCTGTTCCAGGTGTTCTCAGGCCGGGGTGCCTACATCCATGTGGGGGCCGTCATCGGCACCATCATGGTGGCCAACGTGTTCCTCGGCATCGTGCCTTCCCAATGGGCACTGGTGAACGCACTCAATGACGGCAGGGAACCAGACGAGAAGGTCGCCAGACTGGCCGCCCTGGCCAAACTGCGCTCCACTCACAACAACTACCTGACCCTGCCGATCATCTTCATCATGATCAGCAACCACTACCCGATGCTATATGGCCACCCCCATGGCTGGGCCATCCTGGCGGCCATCGGGTTTATCACCGCCTTTGCACGACATTACTTCAACCTGCGGCACCGGGATATCAACCGGCCATCGATCCTGGTAGCCGCAGCGGCCATGACCGTGGTTCTGATTTGGGTAATCGCGCCCACACCGACTACATCCGCCAACACCGGCATCACCGCCGTCAGCGACGAGACGGTGGCGCAGATCATGGAAACCCACTGCGTAGCCTGCCACGCAGAAACACCCACCCAGCCCGGATTTCAGTCCCCACCGGCAGGGATCAAACTGGATGATTTGTCACTGCTGGCCGACCATAACGGCAAGGTCAGGCAGGCGGCGGTGGATACGCATTATATGCCGTTAGGGAATATGACGGGCATGACGGAGGAAGAGCGGAGGCAGTTGGGGGCTTGGTTGAGCAGGCAATGAGTGTTTTTGCATCGGAACTATAACTCCGAGCCCATGAGCAGCATACTGGTCTATTTTCTCATTGGAGTGCCTGCCAGCGTGGGAGAAATGGAGTCCTCATGGGACTCCGTGCTCTTCCTTCGCTCGTTCCTCTTGGTCCACTCCAGGGAGTTCATTATAGGCTGCGTCCAGAATTTCATGGAATAATACCGCTACTTTATTATCCGCCGCGTCAGCCATCGAAGCCCTATGAGCCCGAGCATTAACCCAAAATCTTTGGAAGTGAAATTTTTTCATATACGTCTTCACAGCAGTTCTAAGCTGATCTTGGGTCATCAGGCCGTTGTGAAACTGCATTTCCCAGTGGGATAATACAAGATTAACATACGCAGATTGCCTAAAAGACTGTTCAGAACCAGAGTCTTCATACCAAACTTTCTGTAACTCCCCTGAAGTATCGCTTATTGCCAATTCCTGCATGGAGAAATGCAGGCCCCTGACCTGTGTCGCAACATTCTTCGCCATCTCTTCCCGCTGCAGCTTAAGTTCCTCTGCCTGTAAATGAATAGTATACAAGAGACCAATCAAGGCTAAGCCAGCAAATAGAGAAGAGAAAATCCCGAAGCTATCCCCAAAGGGAGCTGCACTGTTTAATGAAACGTCCGTTATTGGCGAGCTGATATAAACCAGAAAAATTGCGTACCCTCCCCAGAGGGCCACCAAAAACAAGGTTGAAACCCCTAGCCAAAATCTAAACCCCATACCTCCTCCTGTTCATATAACCCACCATACCTCGATGCTGTACACTAACCAGTATAGCTACACCTAAGCCCTGCAATGGTGGGCGGAGGACGAGCTTCGCATATCCTGATGATTTGCCAATCAGACGTGGCATATTAGGAGCCTGACGATGACCTACTCTCACATGGGCAGAAGCCACACTACCATCGGCGCTGGTCTGTTTCACGGCTGAGTTCGGGATGGGATCAGGTGGTTCCAGACCGCTATGGTCGTCAGGCAAAACGGTTGATCACTGGGCGGACGAGGTAGAACGATGTGATGTTGATTTCGATTGAGCACAATGGCTCTTGCGTTATCCGCAATTGTCTTGGGTGTTATATAGTCAAGCCTCACGAGCAATTAGTATCGGTTAGCTCAACGCCTCGCAGCGCTTACACACCCGACCTATCAACGTCCTGGTCTTGAACGGCTCTTCAGGGACCTCGAGGGTCCAGGGAGATCTCATCTTGGAAGGGGCTTCCCGCTTAGATGCTTTCAGCGGTTATCCTATCCGAACATAGCTACCGGGCAATGCGTCTGGCGACACAACCCGAACACCAGCGGTTCGTCCACTCCGGTCCTCTCGTACTAGGAGCAGCTTTCCTCAAATCTCCAACGTCCACGGCAGATAGGGACCGAACTGTCTCACGACGTTCTAAACCCAGCTCGCGTACCACTTTAAATGGCGAACAGCCATACCCTTGGGACCGGCTTCAGCCCCAGGATGTGATGAGCCGACATCGAGGTGCCAAACACCGCCGTCGATGTGAACTCTTGGGCGGTATCAGCCTGTTATCCCCGGAGTACCTTTTATCCGTTGAGCGATGGCCCTTCCATACAGAACCACCGGATCACTATGACCTACTTTCGTACCTGCTCGACGTGTCTGTCTCGCAGTTAAGCGGGCTTGTGCCATTACACTAACCGCATGATGTCCGACCATGCTTAGCCCACCTTTGTGCTCCTCCGTTACGCTTTGGGAGGAGACCGCCCCAGTCAAACTACCCACCACACAGTGTCCTTAACCCCGATAAGGGGTCGAAGTTAGAACCTCAAACAGGTCAGGCTGGTATTTCAAGGTTGGCTCCACCAGAACTGGCGTCCTGGTTTCAAAGCTCCCAGCTATCCTACACAAACATGCTCAAAGTTCACTGTGAAGCTATAGTAAAGGTTCACGGGGTCTTTCCGTCTAGCCGCGGATACACCGCATCTTCACGGCGATTTCAATTTCACTGAGTCTCGGGTAGAGACAGCGCCCCCATCGTTACGCCATTCGTGCAGGTCGGAACTTACCCGACAAGGAATTTCGCTACCTTAGGACCGTTATAGTTACGGCCGCCGTTTACCGGGGCTTCGATCAAGAGCTTCGCGCAAGCGCTAACCCCATCAATTAACCTTCCGGCACCGGGCAGGCGTCACACCGTATACGTCCACTTTCGTGTTTGCACAGTGCTGTGTTTTTAATAAACAGTCGCAGGGGCCTGGTATCTTCGACCGGCTTCTGCTCAACCCGCGAAGGGCGTCACATACCACCGGCGTGCCTTCTCCCGAAGTTACGGCACCATTTTGCCTAGTTCCTTTACCCGAGTTCTCTCAAGCGCCTTGGTATTCTCTACCTGACCACCTGTGTCGGTTTGGGGTACGGTCTCGAATAGCCTGAAGCTTAGAAGATTTTCCTGGAAGCAGGGCATCAATGACTTCCCGCCCTAAAAGGGCAGTCGTCGTCGCGTCTCGGCATTGTGGGACCGGATTTGCCTAATCCCACTGCTACATGCTTAAACCGGGACAACCGTCGCCCGGCTCACCTAGCCTTCTCCGTCTCTCCATCGCAGCTATCCAAGGTACGGAAATATTAATCCGTTTCCCATCGACTACACCTTTCGGTCTCGCCTTAGGGGCCGACTCACCCTGCGCCGATTAGCGTTGCGCAGGAACCTTGGTCTTCCGGCGTGGGGGTTTTTCACCCCCATTGTCGTTACTCATGTCAGCATTCGCACTTCTGATACCTCCAGCATGCCTCTCGACACACCTTCGCAGGCTTACAGAACGCTCCCCTACCCCGTGCACTTGCGTGCACAGCCGCAGCTTCGGTAACCAGTTTGAGCCCCGTTACATCTTCCGCGCAGGCCGACTCGACTAGTGAGCTATTACGCTTTCTTTAAAGGATGGCTGCTTCTAAGCCAACCTCCTAGCTGTCTGAGCCTTCCCACATCGTTTCCCACTTAACTGGTATTTGGGGACCTTAGCTGGCGGTCTGGGTTGTTTCCCTCTTCACGATGGACGTTAGCACCCACCGTGTGTCTCCCGGATAGTACTCACAGGTATTCGGAGTTTGCATCGGGTTGGTAAGTCGGGATGACCCCCTAGCCGAAACAGTGCTCTACCCCCTGTGGTATTCGTCCGAGGCGCTACCTAAATAGCTTTCGGGGAGAACCAGCTATCTCCGGGCTTGATTAGCCTTTCACTCCGATCCACAAGTCATCCCCTGGCTTTTCAACGACAGTGGGTTCGGTCCTCCAGTTGATGTTACTCAACCTTCAACCTGCTCATGGATAGATCGCCCGGTTTCGGGTCTATGCCCAGCGACTAAATCGCCCTATTCAGACTCGGTTTCCCTACGGCTCCCCTAAACGGTTAACCTCGCCACTGAACATAAGTCGCTGACCCATTATACAAAAGGTACGCCGTCACGGAACAAGTCCGCTCCGACTGCTTGTACGCATACGGTTTCAGGATCTATTTCACTCCCCTCACAGGGGTTCTTTTCGCCTTTCCCTCACGGTACTGGTTCACTATCGGTCAGTCAGGAGTATTTAGCCTTGGAGGATGGTCCCCCCATGTTCAGACAGGATGTCTCGTGTCCCGTCCTACTCGATTTCACTGGACTCAGGTTTCGGATACGGGGCTATCACCCACTATGGCGGCTCTTTCCAGGGCCTTCTCCTACCAGTTGTCCAGCTTAAGGGCTGCTCCCCGTTCGCTCGCCGCTACTGAGGGAATCTCGGTTGATTTCTTTTCCTTCGGGTACTTAGATGTTTCAGTTCCCCGAGTTCGCCCCGTACGGCTATGTATTCACCGTACGGTACCGGTCCGAAGACCGGTGGGTTTCCCCATTCAGAGATGCCCGGATCACAGCTTGTTTGCCAGCTCCCCGAGCCTTATCGCAGGCTTCCACGTCTTTCATCGCCTCTGACTGCCAAGCATCCACCGTATGCGCTTAGTTGCTTGACTATATAACCCCAAGACAACTGATCCGTTTCTCACACCCAACCAGAACATCGCACCCACCGAAGTGAACACAATCTTCTCATTCAGAGATGAGATTCAGAGACAGTCACTCGAAGTCATATACAACCACTTCAACGACAACACCGGATAACGCTTGAAATCGCTATCACATTGAACACGTTCTCTCGGAGATAATGAGAAAACGTATTCGTGTTCTATCTCGTCCAATTTGTTAAAGAGCAAATCTGACCCAGTGATCAGAAAGAAGAACTTCCGCTTAACAACCCTTGTCATTAAACCGAAACGCTTGTTTCTGCACACTGACCGAAGTCAGGCATTCATCGATCTGTCCAGGTATTGGTGGAGCTGAGCGGGATCGAACCGCTGACCTCCTGCGTGCAAGGCAGGCGCTCTCCCAACTGAGCTACAGCCCCTAAAAGCTATTTACAAGAATTGTGTAGATCTAGGCGTGTTCGGGCGCCGCATAGCCTGCTATGCAAGTCCGGACACAACGACGAGCTACGCAATTCTGGTGGGTCTGGGTGGACTTGAACCACCGACCTCACCCTTATCAGGGGTGCGCTCTAACCACCTGAGCTACAGACCCGGTTTTGCTTGTCCTGAAACAAGCCAAGTCGGGCCTGCATAGACCCTTTGCTCTCTTCTTAAGCTAACCAAGTAATTCGTGTGGACTCTGACCGAAGCATTCGGCTTCGTTTAAGGAGGTGATCCAGCCGCAGGTTCCCCTACGGCTACCTTGTTACGACTTCACCCCAGTCATGAACCACACCGTGGTGATCGTCCTCCCGAAGGTTAGACTAACCACTTCTGGTGCAATCCACTCCCATGGTGTGACGGGCGGTGTGTACAAGGCCCGGGAACGTATTCACCGCGACATTCTGATTCGCGATTACTAGCGATTCCGACTTCACGGAGTCGAGTTGCAGACTCCGATCCGGACTACGATGCGTTTTGTGAGATTAGCTCCCCCTCGCGGGTTTGCAGCCCTCTGTACGCACCATTGTAGCACGTGTGTAGCCCTGGCCGTAAGGGCCATGATGACCTGACGTCATCCCCACCTTCCTCCGGTTTGTCACCGGCAGTCTCCCTAGAGTTCTCAGCCGAACTGCTAGCAACTAGGATAGGGGTTGCGCTCGTTACGGGACTTAACCCAACATCTCACGACACGAGCTGACGACGGCCATGCAGCACCTGTGTCAGAGTTCCCGAAGGCACCAATCCATCTCTGGAAAGTTCTCTGCATGTCAAGGCCAGGTAAGGTTCTTCGCGTTGCGTCGAATTAAACCACATGCTCCACCGCTTGTGCGGGCCCCCGTCAATTCATTTGAGTTTTAACCTTGCGGCCGTACTCCCCAGGCGGTCAACTTAGTGCGTTAGCTGCGCCACTAAGACTTCAAGAGTCCCAACGGCTAGTTGACATCGTTTACAGCGTGGACTACCAGGGTATCTAATCCTGTTTGCTCCCCACGCTTTCGCACCTCAGTGTCAGTATTGGTCCAGAGTGCCGCCTTCGCCACTGGTGTTCCTTCCTATATCTACGCATTTCACCGCTACACAGGAAATTCCACACTCCTCTACCATACTCTAGCCTGACAGTTCGAAATGCCGTTCCCAGGTTGAGCCCGGGGCTTTCACATCTCGCTTATCAAACCACCTACGCGCGCTTTACGCCCAGTAATTCCGATTAACGCTTGCACCCTCCGTATTACCGCGGCTGCTGGCACGGAGTTAGCCGGTGCTTCTTCTGTGAGTAACGTCAAGCCTCAAGCGTATTAAACTTAAGGTTTTCCTCCTCACTGAAAGTGCTTTACAACCCGAAAGCCTTCTTCACACACGCGGCATGGCTGGATCAGGGTTGCCCCCATTGTCCAATATTCCCCACTGCTGCCTCCCGTAGGAGTTCGGGCCGTGTCTCAGTCCCGATGTGGCTGATCATCCTCTCAGACCAGCTACGGATCGTCGCCTTGGTAGGCTCTTACCCCACCAACTAGCTAATCCGACATAGGCACATCCAATAGCGCAAGGTCCGAAGATCCCCTGCTTTCCCCCGAAGGGCGTATGCGGTATTAATCCGGGTTTCCCCGGGCTATCCCCCACTACTGGGCAGCTTCCTATGCATTACTCACCCGTCCGCCGCTCGTCAGCGGGGAGCAAGCTCCCCCTGTTACCGCTCGACTTGCATGTGTTAAGCCTGCCGCCAGCGTTCAATCTGAGCCATGATCAAACTCTTCAGTTTAAATCATACAAGAATCCGAAGATTCTCTATTCTTGCTCAAGACAAAACTCAATTTCGACGAGTCACTGTCCTGATATTTCGTATCCGAAATACCTCGGCCAGCGCCCACACGAATTACTTGGTTAACTTTTTAAAGAGCGTTCGGGGCTTGCCCGATCAAGGTGGCGTATTCTACATCGAATCGCTGCCTTGTCAACCGTGAGCGCCCGTCGCAACTGCGCCTCGGCCTCTCGGAGCTGCGCCTCCAGGACGGCCGTGTCCATTTTCGCCAAGACCTGGCCGGCGCGGACGAAGTCGCCCTCGTTGACCAGGATCTCCCGGATCCGGCCTGCGGTCCTGGCTGCGATATCGATCTCGACCGCCTCGATCCGGCCGTTTCCGGCGGCGAATCCGTCGGGCAAGTCCTGCGGTTGAAAATGCCACCAAGCCCAAACGCCCAGTCCAATGACAATCGCAGCGGCGACGCCTCGAAGACCTGCTTTAATGAACTTTTTCACGTCTTGGATTGCTCCCCGCCAGTTGGCTCACTCATTTTTGACCATTGAATTCAGGCTGAGCGAGATCTTTGTAGACCGACATTTGAGTCTGTACCTTACGCACAAACACAGCAATTAGGCTGACCCACATCATTTTGTCGACAAATCTGCGGGCGAGATCTCTAGGATGATCCCCTGAGGGATATACAGTGGTTTGCATAGTGGTGCCCTGGCAGGCAAGCAAGAATTGGACGGTAATAATCAACCAATTGTACCCGGAGAGATACCGGAAGACTTTCTGGTCAGCAATGTAGGTGTTCTGTGGCCATCACAGCTGGGCTGGGCGATTCTGTATCTCCTGCTCTACAGCAGAGCTTGTGGGAGGGCCAGAATCCCCCTGCAGCTGGATATGCTCAGTCACGAGGCTCGGCACATAGAAATCTCAGAGATGAGAATGAGCTGCATCCCATCTCGCTTACACTTACCCGGAGAGAGCTTTAGATAGCTTGGCTTGCCGGGTGGGAAGATTGACTGTTTCAGCTGCGATCATCCGGTCTCCGGAAAAGAGCCAGAATTCACAGGCATTGTCACTCGCTGTGGGACGCCGCTGAATTCGGTCGTATCCAGTGGCGATTCCAATACACTGGACTTTCATGCCGTTGAGATCTGACCAAAAACGAGGAGGAGAGGCAGGCGGAGACGGTTTACCACAAATATGAGCCGCCGCAATTTGTGCTTGAAGCATGGCATTGTGAATAGTTTCTATTCGGATGGGTGTATTGGTGGAAACGTTGACGGCTTTAGCGCAATCTCCGATCGCAAATATGTCAGGGTCGGAGCTACGCATGCCGCTGTCTACTATAATACCACCGTCGCAATCCAGGTTTGCGTCTTGCGCAAGTTCGGCATTGGGGATGGCTCCTATACCGATAACAACGACGTCTGCGGGTTTGGTAGTGCCGTCGGACAAACGGATACCGGAAACTCGGTCTCCCTCAGTGAGAATCTGGTTGACGCTAGCATTGAAGTAGAACATTACGCCGGCGGAGGCCATGCGGTTTCTGACAAAATTACTTGTTAATGGTGACGCTACTCGACACATCGCTCGGCTGTTGGCCTCAAACACAGAGACTTGTTTTCCTTGTAGATTGGCAGCGGAGGCGACTTCAAGCCCGATAACACCCGCGCCGAGAATGGCCACCTTCTCGCATTCCGGCGCTAACAGGGCATTACGTAATGCGGTGGAGTGGTCAAGATTCCTGAGATAGAAAACATTTTTTGCGCTCTCACCAGGTAAATCAATAGGACGTGGCCTCGCTCCTGTTGCCAAAATCAGCGTGTCGTATTTAATTTTCCTGCCGCCTTGAATCACTACTTGCTTTGCCGATCGTTCAAGCGCTATTACTTTACCGCCTTGTTCAAATTCAACTTTGTTGTCCCGAAAGAAATTAGGAGAACGGATCGGAGTTGGCGAGGGCAACTCATCTGAGGTCAAATAGGCTTTGGACAACGGAGGACGCTGGTAAGGCAGCGTGTTTTCCTCGCCCAAAATGGTAATCGTTCCGTCGAATCCATTCTGGCGGAGAGCCTCTGCGGCGGTCAGGCTGGCTATTCCAGCGCCAATGATAACTATTTTTTGCATATTCGCTCGATTCCTCTTTTGTTTTTGTAGCACTATAAAAGTCCGCGCAGTCGAGCTTCAGTGACTGCCTGAACCCGGTTGGTTACTTTAAGTTCGCTGAAAATCTTCTTCATATGCCATTTGACGGTATCCTCCGTCACAAGAAGCCGTTCAGCGATTTCTCTGTTGGTCATTCCGTTGCTTACGCATTTCAACAGAGAAATCTGCTTTATCGTGATGGTTGAGTGGGCATTGCCGGGCACAGGTGGCACGCTGGAGTCTTCTATTCTGACTTCGGGATCCTTCGTAGCTTTAGCTTCAGAGTCGTCTGGCAGATCGTTAAAAAGATCCTGAGCAAGGGGGCTAAGAGAAAGTAGCGCTTCTTTGATCCAGAGCCGTGTGAAGTGACAGTTCAAATGTTCCGAAAGTAGGTTTGCATCAAGAATCGTGCGCTTCGCCGATTTTGATGAACCGAGGGCAAACGCTGCCAGGGCCTGACAATAGTGGGCGGCGATCCTGGTTCTAGCGTCTGAAATTGCGCTGGCGCTTTGTAGTGCTTGTTTGGCATATTTTTCGGCGACACCAAACTGTTTCCCAAGCCGTAGTCTATACATTGAGTTTACCAGGGCCATACGTGCTTGAATGGCCTGGTTTTGATTTGGCAGGAACGTCAGCTCACATTCATCGGGGAGTATGGGTGGACCCAATTCCTCGTTGTTCAGGAGAGTAAACTCAGCTAACTGAACTTTAGTCAGGATATTTAGACGAGAGAGCTCTCGCTCGCAGGCGGCTAAGCGGGATTGTTCCAACAAGGCCATGGCTCTATCTCGGAACCCTTGGTGGTACAGAAAACGGCTGTAGGCCTGTGTACACCCCCACAGAATATCTGTAACGCCATAGTTCAAAGCGAAATCGAACGAAGCCTGTGCAGATTCCTGGGTAACCAGGTGATGGTTCTGTTCGTGCAGGATTTGTAACTCAAGGGTGCCAAACATTTTATTTAAAAAAGTTTTTGGCACCTGAATCTTTTCTGCTGTTTTATTCGCTTGAAGCAACACACTCCTTGCTCGGGCGATGTCCCCCTTGAACAGTTCACCCTGAATTTCTGCAGTTTTAAGCCAAATAAAAGCGTAATGTTGATTGGATGACTGGATGGCCACAGCCGCTCGATGGGACAATCGCTCCAACTCTTCAAAATGGCGTCCACTGGAGCAATGAATGCCTGGCAAGTAAGTGCTGCGCCTTTGCCAACCATGTTATGGTCGCCAAAGGAGTCTATCCATTTTTGACAGAGAACCTGACTCTCCAGTAATTTATCCTGTGTAGCTTTGCCTATCCCATTAACCAATTCCCGCCATCCTTCCTCATCAAGATTGCCCACCCCCTGGAGCTCGGATGAAGCGAACTAACCAGTATTTCCTCTGCTTGACGAGCTTGTTGGCTGAAATACAAAATCCACGCGTAACCTATGCTCAAGGCAGCGATTTTTTTTATCGTACGAGCCGGTACTTTTCCAAACCAGGTGCGAAGTACTTCGATTTCACCCTGCCTCAGAGCCACGTCCAGAATAATGCTGTCACTTACGACGCGAGCCCAACGATGGTCACTGGCTTCCAGAGCTGCATTGATTGAATGGAGGTACTCTCCCCTACGCCAATGCCAGAACGCGACCCGTTTCAGTACATACGAGCGACGTTCTCGTTGGGTGGTGTTAAATAAACTACGCAAATACTCTCGCAGCACAGGGTGCATATCCATACGATCAGCAGAAGTCCCGGTGGGAGCTAAAAGAGCATAATGTTCGTTAAGAAACGTAATTTCCCGGTCGGCCTCTTCTGTCTTATAGACATAGCCATAGCATTCAGCGCTGATTACTTCGAGCATCGCTGCATTGCAAAGAAAGGTCCTCGTACTATCGGGTAATGCAGTTAAGAGGTTGTCCCTGAAATACGAGCGAGTTTCCGGCCAAGTCGCTGCGGGGAGATTTGGGTTTGGGGTTCGGCACATAAGCCTGACAAGTGCTGGCCATCCACCGGTGGCTTTTATGATGTTGCTGGCTTCGGGGCCACCCATACCCGATAATTCACTAACCTCCTCTTCTGTAAATACAAGTTCATCAGCACCATACGTTACAACACCCGTCATCATAGACAAACGCGCCAACGCCCCAACGCGACTCGGTGCAATGAAAAATTTCACATTGCTCGGTGTTTCACAGATTAAATCCTCAATCAAATCCGCGGTATGTTTAGCCTCGCCAACCCCATCAAGGCAAATTCTTATCGTCTTTTTTGCATTACACAGTGCGTTTCGAAGAGCTTCGATGGTGTCGATGTCACTTTTTATCGTGCGCCAAGATTCAACTCCTTCGAGTTGATATAAAACTAACGCTGCAAACAAACTGTCATTAACGCCATATGAGTCAGGGCACGACCGGGTATTGATATAAACGGCGCTCTCACGTTCCAGTTCGCGAGTGTTTGCTGCCAAGGCCACTTGTACAGATTTTCCGTAGCCGAGCGGGGCCCGATACAGAACTACCTTGGATTCAGGCGTAGCAGATGCGCTCAGGCAATAGCGGTCTATACACTTGAGTGATGAAACACTGACGAGCCCACATCCTTTCAGACATCCTCCGACACCAGTCTTCCAAGCTATGGCGTGTCATGACAATCCGATCTCCTGCTTCGTCGCCCCGAAACGGGAGGGCGCTATGGGGTTGAAGCATATTGATAGATGTCTAGTGCGAAAACTACCCCTTAGAGTAGTTGTTTGATCTCAGGTTCTCGGCAAACCTGTTTATGCCTACAGCTTGTCCGTTCACCTGAGGGGCTCGGTGTGCGCACAATGTAGAAAAATGATCAAGCTGAAAACAATAAGGTGATCCTAATGTCAATGTCAGAAAATGTCTTAACAACAGAGTCTCTTCAGAGAGACCCTGATGCCGAAGGTTATGTGGACAGAAAACGCCACCTGTGGGTCCTTTCTGTGCTGTGGCCAGCGACGCCTCTTATTGGCCTTTATTTGGTATCCCAAACTGGATGGAGCATTTGGTACGGATTGGTGTTGATCCTTTGGTATGGCGCAGTTCCCTTGATTGATGCCATGTTTGGAGAGGATTTTTCCAACCCCCCCGAGTCGGCCGTGCCTCGGCTTGAACAGGATCGTTACTACCGGGTACTGACCTACTTAACTGTTCCTATTCATTATGCGGCCTTGATTGTCAGTGCCTGGTGGGTATCCACGCAACCAATGAATGTTTTCGAGTTTCTGGCATTGGCCCTTTCCCTGGGGATCGTAAATGGCCTGGCTCTGAACACAGGCCACGAACTCGGCCATAAAAAAGAAACGTTTGACCGTTGGATGGCCAAGCTTGTCCTCGCCGTGGTCGGATATGGTCATTTCTTCATTGAGCACAATAAGGGGCATCACCGTGATGTGGCAACGCCGATGGACCCGGCGACATCCCGCATGGGTGAGTCAATTTATTCGTTTTCACTGCGTGAAATTCCCGGTGCTTTCAAGCGGGCATGGAATCTAGAGGAACAGCGCCTCAGCCGGAGATGCCGGAAGAGCTGGCCGGTGGTGCCTGGGTTGAGCCGACCATCTGGACAGGTCTTCCAGACGACTCGGCGGTGGTTACGGACGAAATCTTCGGCCCCTGTGTTCACCTGTGCCCGTTCGATAGTGAGGAAGAGGCCATCGAACTGGCCAACAGCCTCCCCTATGGACTGGCTTCGGCAATCTGGAGTGAAAACATCACCCGTGCCCACCGGGTGGCGGGCCAGGTCGAAGCGGCATAATCTGGGTCAACAGCTGGTTCCTGCGGGATCTGCGGACGCCGTTCGGTGGCAGCAAGCAGTCCGGGATTGGTCGCGAGGGCGGTGTACACTCCCTGGAGTTCTACACCGAAATGAAGAACATCTGCGTGAAACTGTGAGCCGATTTATGACTACACCTGAAAATAGCCCGGAAATCGGGCGTGAGATAACCGCCGCCGGCTACCGCACCAACGTGCATGACCATGGTGAGGGCAATGTACCGGTTATGATGATCCACGGCTCCGGCCCCGGCGTTACCGCCTGGGCCAACTGGCGCCTGGTGATTCCGGAGTTGGCGAAGAATCGCCGTGTGGTGGCCCCGGACATGCTCGGCTTCGGTTACACCGACGCCCGGAGGACAACACCTACAACCGTGAACGCTGGGTGGCCCACGCCATCGGTGTTATGGACGCGCTGGACCTGGAGAAAGTGGATCTGGTGGGCAACTCATTCGGCGGCGGACTGGCCCTCGCCCTGGCCATTGAACATCCGCAGCGGGTGCGTCGCCTGGTGCTGATGGGATCGGCGGGTGTTAGTTTTCCCATCACGGAAGGGTTAAATGAAGTCTGGGGCTACGAGCCGTCCCTTGAAAACATGCGCCGCCTGATGGACGTGTTTGCCTTCAACAAAGGCCTGCTCACCGATGAACTGGCCGAGATGCGTTACCAGGCCAGCATCCGCCCCGGTTTCCACGAGTCCTTTGCGGCCATGTTCCCCGGCCCCGCGCCAGCGCTGGGTCGACAACCTAGCCAGCCCGGAAGAAGACATTCGGGCACTGCCTCACGAGACCCTGATACTGCATGGTCGTGAAGATGAAGTTATCCCTCTGGAGGCATCACTCAAGCTGGCAGAACTGATTGACCGCGCGCAGCTTCACGTGTTCGGTCGTTGTGGCCACTGGACCCAGATTGAACACGCCAGCCGGTTTGCCCGGCTGGTGAATGATTTTCTGACCGAGGCCGATCAAGCGGCTGCAGGAGCATAATAATGGAACAGGCACGTATTCAGGCGCTGGGTGATGAGCTTTACCAGGCCATGCTCGGCCGGAAAGCAGTCGCCCCGTTGACCGGCCGTGGTGAAGACATCACCATCGACGACGCTACCACATTTCCCTGCGCATGCTGGAACGCCGTCTGGCGGATGGTGCCTCCATCATTGGCAAGAAAATCGGCGTCACCAGCAAGGCCGTGCAGAACATGCTGAACGTTCACCAGCCGGATTTCGGGTACCTGACCGACGACATGGTGTTCAACAGTGGCGAAGTCATGCCCATCAGCGACCGGCTGATTGCGCCCCGCGCCGAGGCGAAATTGCTTCATTCTGAAGAAGGACCTGACCGGCCCGGGCATCACCAACGCCGATGTACTGGCGGCTACCGAATGCGTCATGCCGTGCTTCGAGATTGTCGATTCCCGCATCCAGGACTGGAAGATCGCGATTCAGGACACCGTTGCCGACAACGCCTCCTGTGGCCTGTTTGTACTGGGTGACCAGGCGGTCTCTCCCCGCAAGGTGGACCTGGTGACCTGCGGCATGGTGGTGGAAAAGAACGGCAGCGTGCTGAGTGCCGGTGCCGGTGCTGCAGCACTGGGCTCTCCGGTGAACTGCGTGACCTGGCTGGCCAATACCCTGGGCGAGTTCGGTATCACCCTGAAGGCCGGCGAAGTCATCCTGTCCGGCTCCCTGGTTCCGCTGGAATCGGTGAAGGCCGGTGACACCATGCGTGTGGACATCGGTGGTATCGGTAGCGCTCCGTGCGTTTTGTCTGATCCGGACCGAATGAGGAAAATAGTATGAGCAAGAAACTAAAAGCCGCCATCATCGGCTCGGGCAACATCGGCACCGACCTGATGATCAAGATCCTGCGTAACGGCAAGCACATCGAAATGGGCGCCATGGTGGGTATTGACCCGGAATCCGATGGCCTGGCCCGTGCCAACCGTATGGGTGTCGCCACCACCCACGAAGGCGTGGACGGCCTGGTCAAGATGCCGGAATTTGCCGACATCGACATCGTGTTCGATGCCACCTCCGCCGGTGCCCACCGGCACAACGAAGTGTTCCTGCGCGGTCACAAGGAAAATATCAAGATTGTTGACCTGACCCCGGCCGCCATCGGCCTTATTGTGTGCCCGTGGTGAACCTGGAGCAGAACCTGCACGAAGGCAACGTCAACATGGTCACCTGCGGTGGCCAGGCGACGATTCCGATGGTGGCTGCCGTCTCCCGCGTGGCGAAAGTGCACTACGCCGAAATCGTCGCTTCCATCTCTTCGAAGTCCGCCGGCCCCGGCACCCGCGCCAACATCGACGAGTTCACCGAAACCACCTCCAAAGCCATCGAAGTGGTCGGCGGTGCCCGCAAGGGCAAAGCCATCATCATCCTGAATCCGGCCGAGCCACCCCTGTTGATGCGCGACACCGTGTACGTGCTGTCAGAGGCTGCCGACAAAGCCGAGGTGGAAGCCTCAGTGGAAGAGATGGTCAAAGCCGTCAACAGCTACGTGCCCGGCTATCGCCTCAAGCAGAAAGTGCAGTTTGACGTGATACCCGAAGACCAGCCCATGAACGTCCCGGGCCTGGGCCGCTTCAGCGGCCTGAAGACCTCCATCTTCCTGGAAGTGGAAGCGCCGCCCATTACCTGCCGGCCTACGCCGGCAACCTGGACATCATGACCTCCGCGGCCCTCGGTACTGCCGAGCGCATCGCCGAATCGCTGGTCAACTGAGGAGGAACGAACCATGACATTCAATCCCGGCAAGAAACTCTACATCTCCGACGTGACCCTGCGGGACGGCAGCCACGCCATCCGCCACCAGTACTCCATCAAGAACGTGCAGGACATCGCACGGGCCCTGGATAAAGCCAAAGTCGATTCCATCGAAGTGGCCCACGGCGATGGCCTACAGGGTTCCAGCTTCAACTACGGCTTCGGCGCCCACACCGACCTGGAGTGGATCGAAGCAGTCTCTGAAGTCATCGAACACGCCAAGATCGCCACCCTGCTGCTGCCCGGCATCGGCACCGTCCACGATCTGGACAACGCTACAACGCCGGCGCCAGAATCGTACGAGTGGCCACCCACTGCACCGAGGCGGATGTCTCCAGACAGCACATCGAACATGCCAGAAAGCTGGGCATGGACACCGTGGGCTTCCTGATGATGAGCCACATGCAGACCCCGCAAGGGTTGGCGGAACAGGCCAAGCTGATGGAAGACTACGGCGCCACCTGCCTCTATGTCGTCGACTCCGGCGGCGCCATGAACATGAACGACATCCGCGACCGCTTCCGGGCGCTGAAGGATGTGCTCAAGCCGGAAACCGAAACCGGCATTCACGCCCACCACAACCTGGCCCTGGGTGTGGCCAACTCCATCGTGGCGGTGGAAGAGGGCTGTGACCGTGTCGATGCCTCCCTGGCCGGCATGGGCGCCCGGTGCGGGTAACGCGCCGCTGGAAGTCTGTGTGGCCGCCTTCGACAAGATGGGCTGGGAGCATGGTACCGATGTGTACGCCCTGATGGATGCGGCTGACGACATTGTACGGCCCCTGCAGGACCGTCCCGTGAGAGTGGACCGTGAAACCCTGGCCCTGGGTTATGCCGGTGTCTACTCCAGCTTCCTGCGCCACTCCGAAGTAGCGGCACAGAAGTACGGCCTGAAGACCGTGGACATTCTGGTAGAGCTTGGCAAACGCCGCATGGTGGGTGGCCAGGAAGACATGATCGTGGATGTGGCGCTGGATCTGCTGGCGGCGCAAAAGGAGCAGAACGCATGAGCAAGACACTAAGCCGCGAGCAGATGCTGGCGCTGGCCGAGCATGTGGAAAACGCCGAACTGCAGGCCCACGACATCACCAAGGTCACCAACGACTACCCGGACATGACCTTCGAGGATGCCTACGACGTGCAGTGGGAAATCCGCCGCCGCAAGGAAGAGCGGGGCAACAAGATCGTGGGTATGAAAATGGGGCTAACGTCCTGGGCCAAAATGGCACAGATGGGTGTCGAGACCCCGATCTATGGTTTCCTCGCCGATTATTTCAGCGTGCCAGATGGCGGCGTGGTCGACACCAAAGAACTGATTCACCCGAAAATCGAGGCCGAGATTGCCTTCGTCACCAAGGCGCCCCTGAAAGGGCCAGGGTGTCACATTGGCCAGGTTCTGGCAGCGACCGACTTCGTGATTCCTGCTGTGGAAGTGATCGATTCCCGTTATGAGAACTTCAAGTTCGATCTGGTGAGCGTCGTAGCAGACAACGCCTCATCCACCCGTTTTATCACCGGTGGCCAGATGGCCGATGTGGCAGATGTGGACCTGAAAACCCTGGGTGTCGTGGTCGAGAAGAACGGTGAGGTTATCGATGTCGGTGCCGGTGCAGCGGTGCTGGGCCATCCGGCCTCCAGTGTGGCCATGCTGGCGAACCTGCTGGCCGAGCGGGGCGAACACATCCCTGCAGGCACCTTCATCATGACCGGTGGTATCACCGCCGCCATCGCCGTGGAACCCGGTGACAACATCACCGTCCGCTACCAGGGGCTGGGAACCGTTTCCGGACGATTCATCTGACTCGGACAAGGAGGTGTTATGCCATTGCTCAGCTTTACGTTATTGAAGGCAGAACGGACGAGCAGAAAGAAACCCTTATCCAGGAAGTGAGCGAGGCCATGGCCCGCTCCCTGGATGCCCCCATGGACCGTATCCGGGTAATGATCACCGAAATGCCGACGCAACACTTCGGTATTGGTGGCCAATCTGCCAAAAAACTGGGGCGGTAGACACGTGGCCAAACTGCCAGTGCTGTACCTGTCCTGCGAAATGGAAACCTTGACCACTCCCAAGGGACAGGAAAGTCTGCGCCGTCTGATATCACGGGATCTGGTCGTGGACAGTGTGGCCTTTATCACCTCAGAGGAAGGCGGCCCACAGCCGGAAGGCCTTCACCAGTGCAGTGAAGGCGTTCTGGCCAGGCGCCTGCAATCCAACATGAAGGCGCGGTGTTTTGAGGTTTGAAGTGGACCCCAAAATTTGGACAGGTACCCAAGCTCTGATTCATCATCTCCACCTGGCCGGGTGCTGGCTGATGCGTTGCAGGACGTCCACCAGGCCGCATATTAGCCAAGTCCGAATGACCAAAAAGACGATTTCAATAACTGTGGCAATTTCCCTGAATCCGTGACTAAAGCAGCTGCGGCGATGGTTGTACTTGCAGAGGCGGGACAATGAATGCAGTCAGAGGATTTCGATCTCTGACTAATTTAGAGACACTCACCTTGAACCATCGTTGTTGATCTCAATATTGAGTCTTTGTCCCTTGCCTTGGTAAGGGACCTTTTTAATTTCCTAGTTTGGCAGCCTGATACGCTGTTAATTACAAATATGGTGCATTCTCTATTAATTGTGAAGTCGTGAGGTGTTTATGTCAGACCGTATAAAAGAGAAAATCGAATCTATGCTTGTAACGGATCAGAAAAAAGGAATTTATAAGCTTCGGAGGGATGCATTTACTGATGAGGAAATTTTTGAGCTAGAAATGAAGTACATCTTTGAGGGAAATTGGGTATATCTTGCACACGAAAGCCAAATTCCCCAAAATAATGACTTCTTTACGACTTACATCGGGCGGCAACCGGTTATTATAACACGAGATAAAGCTGGCTCCCTTAATGCTTTTCTCAATGTCTGCACCCATAGAGGAGCGATGCTCTGTCGGACGAAGAAAGGTAATAAATCCGTCATGACCTGTCCATTCCATGGCTGGAGTTTTAATAATTCGGGGAAATTGGTTAAAGTAAAGGACGAAAAAGAGTCGGGATATCCAGATTCTTTCAACTGTGAAGGCGAGCTGAATCTCAAAAAGGTTGCAAGGTTCGACTCTTATCGTGGATTCCTTTTTGGAAGTCTGAATCCTGATGTTCAGGAGTTAAGCGATTATTTGGGTGAATCTACAAAAATAATCGATATGATCGTCAATCAATCGGAAGATGGTATTGAAGTCCTACGAGGTGCTTCTACTTATACGTTTGATGGTAACTGGAAGATGCAGGCCGAAAATGGGGCAGATGGATACCATGTTTCAGCTGTACACTGGAACTATGTTGCTGCAGTTGCAAGAAGAAAACAGGGTCTATCCACAGATAATGCAAAGAGTTTGGATCTTAGTTCTTGGAATAAGCAAAAAGGCGGATTTTATGCCTTCGAGAATGGACACATTTTATTATGGATGCAAGTGCCAAATCCAGAAGATAGACCATTGGCGGAAAAGCGACAAGAGCTATCCAAAAAATACGGTGAGAACAGAGCCGATTGGATGATTTCCAATATAAGAAACTTGGGAATATACCCAAATGTTTTTTTAATGGATCAAACAAGTACGCAAATTCGTCATTTTCGTCCAGTCTCACCTACTAAAACTGAAGTTACGATATATTGCTTTGCACCAAGGAATGAAAGTGAAGGCGCACGTAATCGACGTATTAGACAATACGAAGACTTCTTTAATGCTACTGGTATGGCAACACCCGATGATTTAGAACAATTTCGCTCATGCCAAAACGGTTTTCTAGCTTCCGAAGTGCCTTGGAATGATCTTAGTCGAGGGGCTAAGCATTGGATTGAGGGGCAAGATGAAGCGGCGAAAGATATTGATCTATTCCCTCTACTCAGTGGTGCAAAAAGTGAGGATGAAGGGTTGTTCGTGGTTCAGCATGAACATTGGGCTAATATCTTAAAAAACATACCTGATGAAGAAGAGCGAATTATTTATAAAAAATAAAATTTTTTGGAGACCTGATATGACTTTTGACTACGAAAAAGTTTGTAATTTTTTATATTCCGAAGCTCGCTGCTTGGACGATAAAGATTTTCAAGCCTGGCTCAATCACTATGATACGAATGTCGAGTTTTGGATGCCGTCTTGGGATGATGATGGGAGTATTACAAGTAACCCGAGAACCGAAATATCGCTTATGTACTATGATAATCGTCACGGCCTTGAAGATCGAGTATTTCGTATCGAGACGGAGCGATCGGGAGCAAGCAGCGAGCCCGATGCAAGGACGCTCCATTCGATAAGCAATATCGAAATCGTCGAGCGTAGTAATGAGTTGTGTAGTGTTCGATATAACTGGATCACAAAGAGTTTTAGGTATAATCAAGTGGATACATATTTTGGTGCTACTTTCGTTGACTTGATTGTTAACAGTGGCGGGGATTTTTTGATATCCAGAAAGAAAATCATATTGAAAAATGACTATATACATCACGTGCTGGATATCTATCATGTTTGATTAGCTAATGAGAAACAAAGTATCCGAATATCACAATAATTTTGTCATCAGAGAAACACAAAAGCATCAGCGTGTTATGGGTTTCACGGATATTTATCGGAAAAGTTACTGTGTGTCCGGATACAAAGTTTTGGGTTAGTATCTATAAACTCACGGTCCGAACTATTCACAGTCGGCCATCGCGGTTAACCGTTGATGCAAAGGTAGCCAAGAATGTATAAGGTAGCTCTCAATTTTGAGGACGGCGTCACTCGATTTATTACAACCTTACCAATGGAAACGGTGGCCGACGCGGCTTATCGTTCTGGAATTAATATTCCGCTCGACTGCCGCGACGGTGCTTGTGGCACCTGCAAGTGTCACTGTGAATCCGGTAGCTACGAGATGGACGGGTATATCGAGGATGCGCTCTCTGATCAGGAGGCCGGGCGCGGGTTTGTTTTGACCTGTCAGATGATTCCGGAGTCGGATTGCGTCGTGACTGTACCGGCTTCGTCTGAGGTCTGTATACGCAGCCAGCAGGCAGACATACACGCCAAGTTGACTGAGATCAATCGCTTGTCTGAATCGACTCTGTCATTCACCGTTGCTGGTGATCAGGTGCGTGCCATGCACTTTCTGCCAGGGCAGTATGTCAACGTGCAGGTTCCGGCGACCGATCAGTGGCGTGCCTACTCGTTCAGTTCCATGTTCAACAGGGCCGATGAGTCGGTGTCCTTCTTGATCCGTTTAGTGCCCGAAGGTTTGATGAGTACCTATATGACAGAGAAGGCCAGAGAGGGTGACAACATCACGCTGCGCGGTCCATTCGGCAGCTTCTACCTGCGAGACATCCGACGGGCGGTACTTATGCTGGCTGGCGGCACCGGATTGGCACCCTTCCTGGCGATGCTGGAAAAGATCCAGCAAGGTAGCAGTGCGCACCCGATCCACCTGATTTACGGCGTCACTCATGATGCTGACCTGGTTTACCTGGACAAGCTGGAATCCTTCGCCAGCGTCATTGATAACTTTACGTTCAGTGTCTGTGTGGCCTCTGAAAATAGTAGCTGGCCACAGAAGGGCTATGTCACCAACTACATAGAACCCGGTCATCTGCGTGATGGCGATGTAGACATCTACCTCTGTGGTCCGCCGCCGATGGTTGAAGCGGTGAACAGCTATATGCAGGAAAAAGGCATTCAGCCAGCCAGCTTCCATTATGAAAAGTTTGCTGCAAGTAAATGAGGAGAGCTAAATGAGAGTTGAACGTTTCGAAAACCGCGTAGTTGTTGTGACCGGTGCTGCCCAGGGTATCGGTCGGGCCGTTGCCCTTCAGATGGCTGCTGAAAAAGCCTGCCTGCTTCTGGTGGATCGCTCTGAGATCGTCAAAGAGGTTGCCGAGGAGGCGCTGGCCGCCGGAGCGGCAAACGTCCAAACCAGCATCGTCGATCTGGAACTGTACGCTGGTGCCTGCAAGGCAGTCGATTCGGCGGTAAGTCATTTTGGCCGTATTGACATTCTGGTCAATAACGTCGGCGGTACGATTTGGGTTCAGCCTATGAAGTCTACGAGGAAGAACAGATCGAAGCCGAGATTCGTCGCTCCTTGTTTCCGACCCTTTGGTGTTCCCATGCAGTCCTGGCGCAGATGCAAAAACAGCAAAGTGGAGTGATCGTAAATGTGTCATCACTAGCAACCCGAGGCACTAACCGTGTGCCCTATGCTGCCGCCAAGGGAGGCGTAAACGCTTTGACCGTGTGCATGGCGTTTGAAAATGCCAAATACGGCATCCGTGTCAATGCGGTAGCACCGGGCGGCACTGATGTTGGCGAACGGAGGATTCCGCGTAATAGTGAAACCATGAGCCAATTGGAAAAGGAGTGGTATCAGGCCATCGTTGATGAGGCGACCGAATTGAGCTTCATGAAGCGCTACAGCGTACCGGAAGAGCAGGCCAATGCCATACTTTTCCTAGCTTCTGACGAGGCCTCCTATATCACAGGTACGATATTGTCGGTGGGTGGCGGTTACCAGGGGTAACCCTTTTTTATTCTAATTAAGAGGCACGCACGGATTACGCCGGTGGTTGGGGTAGTGCGGGTTTGCCTTCAGTTAAGAAAGTCGTTTCGGACTAGCTATGGAGAAACTCTAGGCGCAGGCTTACGGCACGTTAGAAACGCGACGTTGGACTCTGTTCAAGAAAATGTAAATAAAGGATTGGCTATGGCCGGATTTCAGGTGTTCAACCGCACAACGGGAGCTCACTTTATCTGCCAGGAGGGCCAGAGTGTGCTCAAGGCCATGGAGCAGAGGGGCCTGAAGTGTGTCCCCGTGGGTTGTCGGGGTGGTGGTTGCGGATTTTGTAAGATCCAGGTTCTGGAAGGGCATTTCGAGTGCGGCAAGATGAGCAAGCGGCACGCCCCGCCTGAAACCGTTGAAAAAGGGGAAGTTCTGGCCTGCCGGATCTACCCACTGACTGATCTGATCATTGAGTGCGTGCCTCTGCCTGAGGCGGCACCTGCGAAGCAAACAACAAAAAACCGTTGAGGTAACTGTCATGAAAAAAGGTGTAATGCGTCCCGGCCACGTTCAGATCCGTGTACTCGATATGGATGAGGCCCTGAAACACTACACAGACCTTCTTGGTCTGATTGAAACCGATCGTGATTGACTAGCTCCTCGAACAGAAATACGTGTCGCGGCCGAACCGACTGATTTACCAACTTGGAATGTTCCCTTTGTAACATTCGCACCCTTCAATCCCATCTTCATTGAAGAGCCAAGAAGCTTGATACCTGTCACCCCAAAGGTTCCAGAACCAGAACGATTGATCGAGTCGGAGGTTTCCTCCATCGTCGCGACTTCAAGGCCTATTCCCAAAGCTTCCCAAGCCATCACCGCGAGTATTGGCACAACCGGAAACGCCAGTTCTCCATCGGGGTCTGCATAGCTGTACGGATTGTTGTTCCCGTACGCATAGCGGTTGAAAGAGTGGATGTTTGTTTCGTGCCATTTAACGGGATCGATTCCCGTGAATCGCCCAATCGACGAGGTATACCAACGTGCTTTGTGATCAGCCAGGCCTGTCTCCTCGTCCAGCCAGTTACCGGTATAACCACGTTCGTCGGTGTTAGTCGTCAGCTTGAATCCCCAAGGGTCATAAGCCTGCTGCCACACCACAGCTCCAGTACTGTCCGTCGCCGCGATGGGCGAGCCCAGATGATCGTTGTGGTAGTAAGTCACCACCTCAGCGGCACTGAGGGGCAAGGCGGTGAAGATGAGCACGGCCAGGATGGCCAGCGTGTTCCAGATAGTGCGTGTCATAGTTATGTCCTCCCTAACCGTTACTGGCCAACTACAGTGGTGTCATCCACCGCCTTGGCGGCGGTTTTCGAATCCACGTAGATGTATTCCTTGAAACCGCCTGACGGATCGTATTCACCCAGCAGATCCCCCATCAGGCTGTACAACACATGGGTGGTGTCTGTGGGAGTACTCCGGCTGATGCGGGTGTTAGCGCCGTCGTAAGTGTAATCGATCACCTTGGCACCGTTATCAATGGAAGCGAGGTTGTTCGCGCCGTCATAGACCATGATGTTTGGGCCATCGCTGGTCATGTTGCCCCGTAGGTCATGAGTGATAGTGTAAAAAAAGGTTGGAAAGACGCGGTACGTCAACCTGTCAGAATTGTAGTAGTAGTCCTGCAGGCTTCCATTGCGCTCCCGGGTATCAATGTTGCCTCGGCCGTCATAGGTGATTGTCTCGGTACCCCAGGACCCAGTTGCGGACGTCATTCGGTTCACATCGTCATAGCCAATCGTGCGGTTGTGGAGTGACCCAGCGTTATCCACGATGTTGGTGACGTTGCCGACGTTGTCATAGCCCATGCCCAGGTCGACAAAATCCACCTGGCCGTTATTGGATACCAACGTATCAGGCCGCAATCGGCTATCCAGGGTCTGGGTGGTCACAACGCCGTTACCGAAGGTCATGGTGTCGATCGCTCCAGAGGGGTGACGATCCACCGACGACACATAGGGCGTTGCCTGGGTTTGCCAGCCCAGGGCGTTGGTGCCAAAGTTCACTGTGCGTCCACTGGGGTAAGTCACTGAAGCCAGATGGTCCAGATTATCAATGCCGTAAGTCACGTTGTAGGTGGCGCTTCCAACAGTCAATGATTCGTTTTCCAGATTGTCATTCTGATCGTAGGTATAGCTACGGCTGGCCGCCGAACTGGTCACCGATTTCAGGTTACTGTTGTCGTCGTAGGTGAAGGTGGCTGTTGGCGTGCCATCTGAGTAGGAAATGGAGGTCAGGCGGTTCAGGTCGTCGTAGGTCCGCGTTTCAACAATGCCACTGGTACCGATTTCCTTGCTCGTCATATTTCCGACGTTGTCGCGACCATAGACCGTGGTTCCTGTCTCCTGATGGATTTCCTGCATCAGGAAACCCCGTGCATCATGAATGTACTGGCGAGCGTAGCAAAAAGACCCTGGTCCTGAACTTCACCCTGAAAGACGCGGTAAACCTGGCCCAGACCATTTCTGGAAATGCTGGTCGCGAGGCTTTCGGGCGACGAGATGTAGATCAGCCAACTGCCGTCCATGGTGCCATGGCTGGCGATGGTCTTCGTGGTTACATAGCCGTTTTCATCCACCTCTTGAATTTCAAACCCGCTTGGGTAGGAATAGGTTTTCGAGGTCTGATCGGGAAAGTCGATGCTCGTCACTCGCTGCAGAGCATCGTAGGCGATAGTTCTGCCCTGAGCGCTGTTGGGGTAGCTCTCAAAGGTCATATTACCCACCGCGTCCCAGGCCTTGGTGACTTCGGTCATCGTATTGGAGCTGGTGTCTTCACGCTTGATACCACGGTCGCGCCAGAAGCCGTCGAAGAAACGGGTTTCCTTGTAGTTTCCCCGGGTCAATACGGCCGACTGGTCATCGTAGCTGATCAAAACATCTGCGTGTATGGGGAAGTCGATACCGGTCAGGCGGTTCAGGTCGTCCCAGGTGTAGGAGGTAATGTGTCCTTCACCATTTGTGGACGAGGCCAAGGTACCGTCCGCATTGACAATCCGCGTCTCGGAGATGGCTTCGGGCCGGTTGATAACCTGAGGTGCGCCCCGGTAATAATTTGAAAAGGTAGTTACATGGTTGTTGGCATCGGTGATCGAGGCAATGTCGCCCTCAGGGGTGTACGTGTAGGCGGTCAAAACGCCCGACTTGTCTTCCGTCAGCATATTCCCGGCCGAGTCGTAAGTTCTGTCGGTGACCCACTGGGTGACCGGCGCACCGTTGGGATAGTCAATCGTTTCCTGAGTCACCAGACCGAGGATCCAGTCGCTGGCTGAATGGCTGTAGGTACGAGTGCGAGTCCGATCAGAAGTGGCGGTGGTATTGGTG
The DNA here is from genome assembly GCA_000831005.1 of Marinobacter salarius. Taxonomy (GTDB): domain Bacteria; phylum Pseudomonadota; class Gammaproteobacteria; order Pseudomonadales; family Oleiphilaceae; genus Marinobacter; species Marinobacter salarius. The sequence goes on from CP007152.1 coordinate 4,553,492, forward strand.
GTTTCAACGATGGTTTGCGGCTTGGCGTACGCATCGAAATTGGAGTATTGGGTTTGTACGGAGGTGCCTTGTCGCCAATGGGTCACATTGGTCAGTAGGGGAACCTGCGTATCGTTATCAATTCTGGTCGTGTCCCGCCCGTGCCAGAAATTTTCATTGGATAGCAATGCGCTGCTGTACTGGTAGGCGTACTGTTCAAGCATCGTTCCTTGAAGGTCGTACACTTCCTCGTAACGCTTGGTACCAATTTCCCAGACATTGGCGCTGGTGGTGTAGCCGATGTGATAGAAAGTGCGCTGATGGTCCGGTGCCACCATGTGGGTTTCGTCATAACCATACTGCCCGTTGTAGGCCGGTGTGTAAGCGTAGGACCAAGTGCCCGGCGTTATGTCGCGGCCGCTGTTTTGCTTGCCAGTCACAACCGTTGTTGCCTTCTGGGCACCGAAGTTGAAGTAAACATAGTCATAGTCGTAGTCGATGATGCCGCCAGAGGGGTAGGTCACGGTATCGATCGCGAGGCTGCCGGCATCACCGTTGGTGGTGATTGGGTAATAAGTGTAGTTCCAGCTCTCACCGTCTGGACGGGTCACTGTGGTTAGCTGCGCAAAGTCCGGCGTAGTGTTGTTGGTATAGGTGTGGCTATAACTCCAAGTCTGTCCATTGGCGGTAATGGATGTCAGTCGAGTGTTGTCGCTTCCGGTATTCGCATAACTGTAATTGACCGAGCGCCCGTCACTGGTCGAAATCGACTCAATGTAGGTGATGCTGAACGCATTGGTGTTGTAGTCAATGGTCATCCAGTTGCCGTTGGCATCCTCGATGCGGGTCGCGTAGATCTTCAGGCCCTCAGAGTCGTTGGCCCGGTAATCCATGGTGTAGGTGGTGCCATCCGGCGATTTTACAATCACATCGTTGCTGCTATTGCAATTCGCACTCCACCACTGCTTGGTAATTAGCTCAGGGCTGTGTTGATCCGCCAGTACCAGCAACTGGCGACTACCGTCGGCCAGCTCCAGAGAGGGGTTGTCGAGCACATCCACGGCAAACAGATTCTGATTACAAACCTTATCCGCGTTGCTTTCTGAGACGGCAATGCGGCCAAAATGCATGCTCCAGCCGTAGCCATAGGGGCTGTATGGCAAAAAGGCGTCTTGAGGGTTGTTGTAAATCCGGTTGATGCGGATATCGAAACCACCATTACCGGGCACGACGAGATCCGTATAGCTCAGTTGCAGTTGACCCGAGAAGGGATCGATCTCTTCTCCGAAATTCTGGTTGATAGTTTCCTTGAACGGGTTCAAACCCGGCTCTTCGTAGTAATCGCGGATGTTGGCCTGGGCGGTTGACGCAAGCGCGGTGCTTGCGATCAGGCAAGCCACAACTCGAATGCGGAATGACATAAGTCACCTCCATGTGGTTTGGACGTTCGGGGCTAGGCATCACTCACGATGCCAAGTGATAATTAAGAGTTCGGGCCAGCAATCACTGAGCGAACCTTAATTTTTTTGGCTCCGTGCTTCTCCATGGTTTTATTGGCTTTGGGAGCTTTAAGTGATGCCGGCGCAAAAGATGGGGGTCGCTGTTGCGGAGATTTACCAAATGATGCGGCTTGTCTTGTCGCCGAAGCTGGATTTCTGTCCGAAGCACTTACCGTAAATGACAGGTTTTCAATCGCTGAAGCTCCGTCCGGTATTGCACGCGGTTTCTCTGCAAGCGCAACTGACGAAATCAGTGCGAAAAACGTAAAACTGATAGCGGTAAATTTCATGTATCCACTCCCTGTGTGCTGGTCAATTTCCGTACAATCCAAGCTAGTGATCCGATACCCTCGGGTTTCATGCAAGCGCGGAAAACATGAAGGCCAAAAAGGGAGGAATATCATGGAGATTAATGCAGATTTCTCCAAACCGGTGGTTATGCATTCCGACCAGATTGAATGGCAGCCCTCGCCCATGAAAGGCGTGGAGCGGCGCATGCTGGACCGGATCGGGGAGGAAGTTGCCCGCGCCACGACCATCGTTCGTTATGCGCCGGGGAGTCATTTCTCGGCACATACCCACACCGGTGGAGAAGAATTCATCGTACTCGATGGCGTGTTCCAGGACGAGCACGGTGACTTCCCAGCGGGCAGCTATGTGCGCAACCCCCCAACACGTCACATATTCCGGGCTCTGAAACGGGCTGCACGATATTTGTGAAACTGTGGCAGTTCGACCTGGCCGACCGGACCCAGTTGAGCAAGAATATGGAGGCCGGGCTGGGGGTCCCGGTGGGCGGCGTTGCCACCACAAAGCTGCATGAGGACGATCGTGAGATCGTGACCTACAGCCAGCTCGATGCGGGGGCGACACTGACCTCTGAGGCGCCCGGCGGAATCGAGCTGCTGGTGATCGAAGGTTCGGTCACCAGGGATGGCGAGATGCTGGCCAGGCATGACTGGCTGCGCCTCCCTGAAGGACACAGGTTGTCCGTGGCGGCCGGGGACGGCGGCGCCAAGATCTGGATGAAAACGGGGCACCTGCGATTTGCCGGGGCACCGAGGGTATAAGGCCCGGCAATAGCGGGATTGCAAAGGCAAACAGGTGAATAACCATGAACCGTGATACCAGAACAGCCCTGATGGACCTTGCCGAGCACACCGTTCGGTCACGGGGCTTTGACGGGTTCAGCTATGCGGATCTGGCTGAGGCCATCGGCATTCGAAAGGCCTCGATCCATTATCATTTCCCCACCAAGGCGAAGCTCTCCGAAGCCTTGATCGAGCGCTATCAGACCAGTCTGCAGCAGGGTCTGACCGAGATAGATGCAGCCCATGCCAGCGCCGGCGCGCGCCTCAAGGCACTCATTGCCCTGTACCGCGGGGCCTTACATGATGGCCAGACCGTGTGTCTGTGTGTTGCCTTTTCGACCTGCCGCGAAAGCCTGTCCGACACCGTCATTGCCAGAGTCGGCGCCGTTCGCGCAATGGTTCTGCAGTGGATTACGGCAACGTTTGAACTGGGGCACAGGGATGGATCCGTCTCGGCCATCCTGGGTCCCGCCGATGAAGCGCAGGCGACCCTGGCGATGCTGGAAGGAGCCCACCTTGCCGCGCGCACCGAAGAAGACCTCGCCGTGTTTGATGCCGCAACGCGACTGCTGCGCGCCCGCTGCCAGTAACGACGGGACAGGAATCGCGCTTTGAGCGAGCGATTAAATTCGTGTTCGCTCACGTGGCGACATTTCCTGTGAGCTTTGGTCGATGTCTACCCGTACATAATCGCTACGCAAATTGACTCATAACGAGCGAAAAGGAGCAAACAGATGATGAGCACCCTGAAAACAGCACTGGCAGCAGCCACGCTGTCACTCACTGTTGCCAGTACGCAGGTACTGGCAGAAACGCAAACCAGAACCATTGAGTATCAAGTCGGCGACGAGACCTTTACCGGCTACATGGCCTGGGATGATGAATTCGGGCAAAAGCGCCCGGGGGTTCTGGTGGTCCATGAATGGTGGGGGCACAATGAATTCGCCCGGAATCAGGCGGAACGGCTTGCTTCCGCCGGCTATACAGCGTTTGCGCTGGATATGTATGGCTCTGGCAAACAAGCCGACCATCCCGATACTGCCCAGAAATTCATGCAGGAAGCCACCAGGGACATGGACCAGGTTAAGGCACGCTTCATGAAGGCGATGGACATCCTGAAGAACCACGAAAGTGTTGATGGGTCCCGAATTGCAGCACAAGGTTACTGCTTTGGCGGTGCCGTTGTTCTCAACATGGCGCGCATGGGTGTCGATCTGGACGGCGTTGTCAGCTTCCACGGTGCGCTCGGCAGCCTCCTCCAGGCTGAACCCGGGTCCGTAAAAGCCAGGGTCCAGGTGTATACCGGCGGTGCCGACAAGCTGGTCCCCTCGGATCAGGTGGCGAGCCTGGTCAAAGAGATGCAGGATGCCGAAGTCGATCTGACACTGGTGAGCTTCCCCGGAGTGCTGCACTCATTCACCAACCCGGGCGCCGACAGGATCGCCGAAAAGTTTGGTATGCCGGTTGGTTACGACGAAGAGGCTGCCGCCCGCTCCTGGAGGGCGCTATGCGTTTCTATAAGGCCATCTTCGCCGAGTAACACAAGCGCATGCAAAAAAAACCGAAACCGGCAGTATTTACAGTGAATTCTGGAATACCAACCGAAATGCATGAGGAGGTGCAACATGGCAACTGAGAGTTTACCGCGGTTCAATGATGACAATCGTCCAGGCTACAAGTCGCTGGGCAACTCGGGTCTGTTCGTCTCCGAACTGTGCCTGGGCACCATGACCTTTGGCGGTGATGAGGACATCTGGGGGCTGATCGGCCAGTTGCAGCAGGAACAGGCCGACGAACTGGTGAAGATCGCCCTGGAAGCGGGGATTAACTTTATCGATACCGCCAACATCTATGGCTTCGGGGCCAGCGAGCGCATCGTCGGCCAGTCCCTGAAGAACCTCGCGTTCGCCGGGAAGATGTCGTGCTGGCCACCAAGGTGCTCGGCCCGATGGGCGAGGGCCCCAATGCCCGTGGCGCTTCCCGCGGCCACATCATGAATGAATGCAAGGCGAGCCTGGCGCGCCTGCAAACGGATTATATCGACCTGTACCAGATCCACGGTTTTGACCCGGCCACCCCGATCGAGGAAACCCTGGAGGCACTGAACACCCTGGTGCGACAGGGCCATGTGCGGTACGTGGGTCTGTCCAACTGGGCCGCCTGGCAGGTGATGAAAGCCATCGGCATCAGCCAGGCCCGCAACCTGTGCCCGATCATATCCCTGCAGGCCCACTATACCCTCGTGGGTCGCGACCTGGAGCGGGATATTATTCCGATGCTGGAATCTGAGAACGTCGGTCTGATGGTGTGGAGCCCGCTGGCAGGCGGTTATCTGTCCGGTAAATACGAGGGGCCGGACGTGTCCGAGGAAAACCGGCGTGCCAAGTTTGACTTTCCGCCTGTCGACCGTGAGCGGGGCAGCGACGTCATCAAGGTGATGCGGGAGATTGCCGGCGGAAAGCAGATCGACGGCGAGCCGGTTACCGTGGCCCAAATAGCCCTGGCGTGGCTGCTACACCAGAAGCCTGTATCCAGTATTATCGTTGGCGCCAAGCGGCCGGAGCAGCTGAAAGCCAATATCCAGGCAGCGCAGATCCGGTTGTCTGGCGAGGAACTTAATACGCTCGACGAGGTGAGCCGTATACCGGAGGAGTATCCGGGCTGGATGATGAAAATGATGGCCGGGTATAGGGACTCTACTGAGTCCTGATTCTTCACATCGCGCTGCGCCCCGGCGGCGCAGCCGCTCAACTTGAGAAGTGGCCTATGCTGTCAACACGTAAACGTCCGTGACTACTTCAATCTTCTATCTGTAAGCGAAACCAGAGTGCATAAAGCGCCGGAACAAACAACAGCGTGATCAGAGTGCCGACCGCCACGCCCCCTATAAGGACATAAGCCAGCGGCCCCCAGAACAGGTCAAAGGTCAGAGGTACAAACGCCAGAACGGCCGCCAGGGCAGTGAGCACCACGGGGCGGGCGCGTTGGACTGCCGCCTCGACCACGGCTTCCCGGGCAACCATCCCTGCTTTGAAGTTGTCCTGCACCTGTTGGGTCAGAATCATGGTATTTCGCATCAGGATGCCGCCCAGGCCAATCAGTCCCAGCAACGCGGTAAAGCCAAAGGGTTGGTTAAACAGCAGCAAAGCCAGCACAGCGCCAATCAGCCCCAGTGGCGCGGTGGCCAGAACGCGACGCAAGTTGTCGCGACCGCCTCGAAACAGTTGCCCAGTCAGATCGACTGGGATTTCCATCCGTTCCTATCGACACAATCTCAGCGTCTCCATGGTAGCGAGCAGCATGGTCGATCAAAGAATTCACGGTGAGTTCTACGTTCATCATTTTGCCAAGCACGTTTATCTCCTCTCCATTTCTACTGCTCGTGGGACGGAATAGTTGGCGTCAGTAGTGTCCGCGGTGGGCGTGGGCGTCATAACCCGAGCCTGAACCGTGACATTTCCCAGGAGGATGTCGGCTGCATTTTCGGCAATCATCATGGTGGGTGCGTTGGTGTTACCGGCAACCAAACTGGGCATTATCGAAGCATCGACGACTCTAAGCCTTCAATGCCTCTGACTTTCAACTCTGGATCAACGACTGACTCCGGATCCACGCCCATACGGCAGGTGCCAACGGGGTGGTAGATAGTCTCTGCATTTTCCCGGATGAAGTCCGCAATCTGATCGTCCGAGGACACAGAGTTTCCGGGCATGACTTCTCGCTTACTATGCAAAGCCATTGTCGGTGCCGCGAGTACTCGTCGCCCGAATTTAACGGCGGAAATCATTGTCTTGATGTCTTCGGGGTCACTCAGATAATTGGGCTGAATCAACGGATCGGCTAATGGATCAGGGCTTTTCAGTCCAATAAAACCCCGGCTTTTGGGCAGCAGATCGCAAATGTGTAAGGTGTAGCCATACCCGGTCATCACTTTTCGCCCATGATCCTTCAAAAAAGTTGGCAAAAAATGGAATTGCACATTCGGTCGTTCACACGAAGGGCTGGATTTAACAAAGCCTCCTGCCTCGGCTACATTACTGGTGAGAAACCCGCGTCGCGCAAAAATATAGGAAAAAAGTGCGCTCACTCCCCGAAGCAGGAAGCTGGGGGCAACACCAATAGGCAAACGTGAGTTCGCCGCGTGCATCAGCGTAATATCCAAATGATCGACCAGATTCTTGCCCACCTCAGGAAGGTGATGGACCAGAGGGATTCCGTGTTTCCGAAGCTCTTCGCGATCACCGATTCCGGAAAGCAAAAGTAGCTGTGGTGAATTAACCGCCCCGCCGGACAAAATGACTTCACCGCCATTATTGAGTCTGAGCTGGCGATATTCGCCCCCTTGGTTCAGTGTCACCCCAACCGCCCGCTGGCCATCCATTACCACCCGGGTTACCCGAGCGTCCGTTAGCACATCGAGGTTAGGCCGTTTCTCTGCGCCACGCAGAAACGCCTGCGCCGAACTCCAGCGCCGACCATTTTTTTGTGTCACCTGGTAGGGGCCCAGTCCCTCTTGCGTTTCGCCATTGAAATCCGTGTTCACCGGGACATCCACATGGGAAGCGGCGCGAACAAAATCCCGACTTAACGGATTGACCGATCTCAGATCGCTTACGCTGAGTTCACCGCCCTTGCCGTGGTAAGCATCCGGTCCGAAACGTTCGTTATCTTCCAGTCGGCGAAACAATGTTAATGCGCGGTCCCATCCCCAAAGGTCGGTTCCGGCAGCCTGACCCCAGTGTTCATAATCGGCTTTGTGGCCCCGGATGTAGACCATGGCGTTGATGGAGGAGGAGCCGCCAAGAGTTTTACCCCGGGGCCAGAACAGACGGCGCCCCTTGAGATGTTCCTGAGGCTCGGTTTCGAAGGCCCAGTTCACCTGCTTGCTATTGGCAAGAAGTGCAATACCCACAGGCATATGTATGAGCGGGCTCTTATCCTTTGGCCCTGCTTCAAGTAACGCTACTCGCTTCGAGGGATCGGCAGTCAGTCGGTTAGCCAATACACAGCCAGCCGACCCGGCGCCAACAATAATGTAATCGTACATAGTGACTCTCTTGTTATTGGATTATGCTCAGCCCAGAATACGAACAGCAGCATCTATGAGCCGCCGGACCCAGCGTGTATAGGGAGGAAAAAGCAGGTGGATGAGAGAATGCTTATCCTCCATCAGCGCCTTTTCATGGGAAAAAGCGCGGAAACCGTATTCACCGTGGGATGCCCCTATTCCAGAATTATTCACTCCGCCAAAAGGCAGGTCCGGATGCAGGAAGTGCACGACTGTAAGGTTAATCCCTGCAGCGCCGGAACTCGTTCGTTCGATAATATTTCTGGCAAAAGACTTGTTCTGGTCGAATACGTAAAGCGCCAGTGGCTTGGGGTTATCGTTGATTTTGTTGATAACTGAATCAATATCATCGAACTCAATAACCGGTAATATCGGGCCGAATAACTCCTCACGTGAGATATCCATGTCGCTGGACATATTTGCAATCAACGTCGGCGCAATGAAATTTTCTTCAGCATCTGTAATACCGCCTTCAAAGACGTTTGCGCCTTTGCTTTTGGCATCTTCTATCAGGCTTGACACGCGCTGGAAATGACGGGCATTTACAATCCGGCAATAGTCAGGCGTCGATTGCCGGGCTTCCGGCGTTTTCCCGTAGATGCGCCCGATTTGCTGTTTAAGTGCTTCATTGAATGGGGCTGCAATGCTTCTGTGTACAAAAACATGGTCCGGAGCGATGCAGGTCTGGCCATTATTGGCAAACTTCCCCCAGACAATGTATCGGGCAGCCTTCTTGATGTTGGCATCCGGGCCTACAATGGTCGGGGATTTTCCCCCCAGTTCCAGTGTCACCGAGGAAAGGTTCCTGGCCGCAGCCTCCATGACCAGCTTGCCGACCGCAGGGCTGCCAGTGAAGAATATGTGGTCGAAGGGCAGGGCCAACAGTTTCTGGGCTACAGCGGCATCGCCTTCAATCACCGAAACAAGATCGGGGGGGAAGGTTTCGGCGACAATGTTGGCAATCACCTTTGAGGTGTGGGGTGTCATTTCCGAGGGTTTGATGATAGCTCCGTTCCCCGCAGCCAACGCTGAGACGAGAGGTCCGAGCGCAAGATTGAGAGGATAATTCCATGGCGCGATAATTAAACACACACCCTTTGGCTCTGGCCGAACATAAGACCTCGTACCCCAAACACCAATGGATGCAGCCACTCGCTTCGGACGCATCCATTTACGCAAGTGTTTTTTAGTGTGTCGAATTTCCTGAAGCACCGGCAGGAGTTCAGTTAATTTGACTTCTGGAGCGGGTTTTCGAAAGTCCGCCGCGCAAGCCGCAATGATGTTTGATTCGTAGCGTTTAATTGAATCCCGCAGCTGGTCGAGCTGCGCTATTCGAGCCTCTAAGGTAAAACTTCCGCGACGCGCAAGTTGTGCCCGCTTTAGGGCCGCGAACGTTGAATCAATCGTATCGCTGGTTGACACATTGGGCAGCCCAACCTCCGCCAGACTAGCAATCTGCATTATAAAATCACCTCTTTCCGAACGAGACTGTTGTTATTTTAAATCGGATTATTAGTCTTCATAGAGGACATAGTCCTCTTTTGTGGCACCACAGTCCGGACAGCACCAATCGTCTGGAATATCTTCAAAACGAGTGCCGGCAGGGAAGCCTTCGGCTTCATCTCCGAGAGCTTCATCGTAGATATGGCCGCAAGTGATGCAGACCCACTTCCGATAGGTATCTTTTTGAGTCGAGTCTTTGGGCGATTTTGAAGAGGTAGGCTTCGGTTTCGCTTTGGGCTTTGTTTTATTTTTAGCTGAAGGAGTAGATGCGTCCGTTGCTTTCTGCGATGCTCCCTCGGTCTTAGCTTGGCTGGCAGTACGGACCGCTATATTGGTTGCGGACACCGAAAGTTCCGAGTTCGCTTCTTGAAGCGCAACGAAGTCAACCTTATCCCTGACGGTGACGCAAGTTGTCGCGACCGCTCCGAAACAGTTGCCCAGTCAGATCGACTGGGATTTCCATCCGTTCCTATCGACACGATCTCAGCGTCTCCATGGTAGCGAGCAGCATGGTCGATCAAGGAATTCACGGTGAGCTCCATGTTCATCATTTGGCCAAGCACGTTTATCTCCTGTCGTTTTTGTAGTTGGTTGACGCGAGTATCTGGCGTCATTAAGGTCCAATGTAGAAGGCATAATCCGGGTTTGAACCTAAACATTTCCCAAGAGGATGTCGGCTGCATTTTCGGCAATCATCATGGTGGGTGCGTTGGTGTTACCGGCAACCAAACTGGGCATTATCGAGCATCGACAACTCTTAGCCCTTCAATCCCTCTGACTTTTAATTCCGGATCAACGACTGAATCCGGATCCGCGCCCATACGACAAGTGCCAACGGGGTGGTAAATAGTCTCTGCATTTTCCCGGATAAAGTCCGCAATCTGACCGTCCGAAGACACCGAGTTTCCGGGCTTAATTTCTCGTTTACTATGTAAAGTCATTGTTGGTGCCCCGAGTATCCGTCGTCCAAATTTAACGGCCGAGATCATTGTTTTGATGTCTTCGGGGTTACTGAGATAATTGGGTTGAATCAACGGGTCGGCCAATGGGTCAGGGCTTTTGAGACCAATAAAACCGCGGCTTCTGGGCATTAGATCGCAAATATGCAAGGTGTACCCATACCCGGCCATCACTTTTCGTCCATGATCCTTCAGGTAAGTTGGCAAAAAGTGGAATTGCACATTTGGCCGTTCGCACGAGCGCTCGGATTTAACAAAGCCTCCGGACTCGGCAACATTACTGGTAAGAAATCCACGTCGCGCAAAGATATATGAGAATAATGCGCTCACGCCCCGAAACAGGAAACTGGGAGCAACGCCAATGGGCAAACGTGAGTTCGCCGCGTGCATGATCGTAATATCCAAATGATCAACCAGATTCTGGCCGACCTCAGGAAGATGATGCACAAGGGGGATCCCGTGTTTTCCAAGCTCTTGGCTATCACCGATTCCCGAAAGCATCAGCAGTTGTGGTGAATGAACCGCACCACCAGACAATATGATTTCACCGCCGTTATTGAGTCTAAGCTGGCGATATTCGCCCCCCTGGTTCAGTGTCACACCGACTGCCCGCTTACCGTCCATTACCACCCGGGTTACCCGCGCGTCCGTTAGCACATCAAGATTAGGCCGGTTCTCCGCGACACGCAGAAATGCCTGCGCTGAACTCCAGCGCCGACCATTTTTTTGTGTCACCTGGTAGAGTCCCAATCCCTCTTGCGTCTCTCCATTAAAGTCCGTGTTTACCGGGAGCTCTACATGAGGTGCCGCTCGAACAAAATCTCGACTCAACGGATTGACTGATTTGAGTTCACTTACGGTGAGCTCACCGCCCTCCCCATGGTAAGAATCTGCGCCAAAACGTTTATTATCTTCCAGTCGGCGAAACAATTTAAAAGCGCGATCCCATCCCCAGAGGTCGGTCCCGGCAACTTGACCCCAGTGGTCATAATCGGCTTTGTGACCTCTGATATAGACCATGGCGTTGATAGAAGAGGACCCGCCAAGTGTTTTCCCACGAGGCCAAAACAGGCGGCGCTCCTTCAGATGTTCTTGAGGTTCGGTTTCAAGAGCCCAATTCAGCTTTTTACTATTGGAAAGGAGTGCAATACCTATAGGCATGTGTATGAGTGGATTCTTATCCCTTGGGCCCGCTTCAAGCAATGCTACTCGCTTTGAAGAGTCCGCCGTAAGCCGATTGGCCAATACACAGCCCGCCGATCCCGCACCGACAATAATGTAATCGTACATAATAACTCTCTTATTATTTGATTATGCTCAGCCCAAATTACGAACGGCCACATCTATAAGCCGTCGGACCCACGCTGTGTAGGGAGGGAAAAGGAGGTGTATAAGAGAATGTCTATCCTCCATCAAAGCCTTATAATGTGAAAAGGATCTGAATCCGTATTCACCGTGTGCAGCCCCTATCCCGGAATTATTCACTCCGCCAAACGGCAGGCCCGGATGCAGAAAATGCACTACGGTAAGATTGACCCCTACAGCACCAGAACTGGTTCGATCAATAATATCCTTGGCAAAAGACTTGTTTTTGTCGAATACGTAAAGCGCCAGCGGTTTAGGATTATCGTTGATTTTCTTAATAACCAAATCAATATCATCGTATTCAATAACGGGTAAGATCGGGCCGAATAACTCCTCTTGTGCGATCTCCATGTCGTTGGATACATTTGAAATCAACGTCGGAGCAATAAAATTCTCTTCAGCATCTGTAACACCGCCTTCAAAGATTTTCGCGCCTTTAGCTTTGGCGTCATCTATTAGGTTTGACAACCGCTGGAAATGACGCCTATTTACGATCCGACAATAGTCCGCCGTCGATTTCTGGGCTTCCGGTGTTTTTCCATAGACGCGCTCTATTTCCCTTTTAAGTGCTTCATTGAATTGATCCATTACATTCACATGCACAAAAACATGATCTGGAGCGATGCAGGTCTGGCCGTTATTGGCAAACTTACCCCAGACAATGTTTCTTGCAGCCCTCTTTATGTTGGCATCTGGGCCAACAATGGTTGGGGACTTACCCCCCAATTCCAGTGTCACTGAGGAAAGGTTCTTGGCGGCAGCCTCCATGACCACCTTGCCTACCACAGGACTGCCCGTGAAGAATATATGGTCGAAGGGTAAGGCCAACAGTTTCTGCGCTACCCCGGCATCACCCTCAATCACGGAAACCAGATCTGGAGGGAAGGTTTCGGCGACAATATTGGCAATCACCTTTGAGGTGTGGGGTGTCATTTCCGAGGGTTTGATGATAGCTCCGTTCCCCGCAGCCAACGCTGAGACGAGAGTCCGAGCGCAAGATTGAGAGGATAATTCCATGGCGCGATAATTAAACACACACCCTTTGGCTCTGGCCGAACATAAGACCTCGTACCCCAAACACCAATGGATGCAGCCACCCGTTTCGGACGCATCCATTTACGTAAGTGGCTTTTAGCATGTCGAAGTTCCTGAAGCACCGGTAGTAGCTCAGTTAACTTGACTTCGGGAGCGGGTTTTTTAAAGTCTGCCGCGCAAGCCGCAATGATCTCCGATTCATGGCGTTTAATCGAGTCCCGTAGCTGATCAAGCTGCGCTATTCGGGCGTGGAAGGTGAAACTATCTCGACGCGCAAGTTGAGCCCGCTGAAGGGCCGCAAAGGTCGCATCAATCTTATCGGTGGTTGACACATTGGTCACCCCAACCTCAGCCAGACTAGCAATCTGCATTATGAAATTACCTCTTACCGAACGAGCCTATGGTTATTTTTAATCTGGTTGTCAATCCTCATAGAGGACATAGTCCTGTTTTGTGGCACCACAGTCCGGACAGCACCAATCGTCTGGAATATCTTCAAAGCGAGTGCCCGGAGGGAAGCCTTCGGCTTCATCTCCAAGAGCTTCATCGTAGATATGGCCGCAAGTGATGCAGACCCACTTCCGATAGGTATCTTTATGCGTCGAGTCTTTCGCAGATTTTGAAGAGGTAGGCTTGGGTTTCGCTTTAGGCTTTGCTTTATTTTTAGTTGAAGGAGTGGATACATTCGTTGCTTTCTGGGATGCCCTCTCGGTCGTAGCCTGGCTGGCAGGGCGGGCCGCTGACGTATTGGTTGCGGACACCGAAGGTTCCGGGTTCGATTCTTGAAGCGCTACGAAGTCAACCTTATCCCTCACAGTATCGGCCGTCCACCGGACGCCACTGTCGTGGCGCCGCTTAGCTCAGCGTTATACCCCTACGAGGAGGTCTTCATGCAACGTACTTTTACAAAGCGAATAGCTTCCTCCGTCGAGTCCGAGCTAGAGAATGCAAAGCTGGCAAGGTCAGCCGGTGATTTCTCGCAAGAATTCACCCATCTGGAACGGGCGCATGTGCTTGGGCAGGAATCAACGTATTGGCACGTCAAGGTCCATGTGTTGATGCTGGTATGGGCTACTCGTAACGGTTTAGTCCGTGAGGCTCTCGGGCAGGTTTTCCGCATTGTTGGCGCTGCGACTAAAACCGCCTTTGGCTTGGTACCTCAAGGCAATACTGGTGGTGCAAATGTCAGCCCGTTCAAGAAAATGCCAGTATCACCGGAGTTGGCCGCTTTGATTCAAAGGGCCAAGTCCGGTGTATAACCATACGCGCCACGCGGATGGCCTTTACGCCGCTTCGCTCTGTAAAGGCCACCGGTGCGCTCTGCGTTAGGGGTATACATGGTCTACGTCTCTGATGATGAAGTGACCGACGTCAATGAGCTGTTAGCTCGTATCTCAGAGTCTATTTCTGAAAAATGTGGTTATAGGACGGGGTATCTGCGAGACACGCTTTCGGTCGAGCGTATCGTGCAGCGTTGGCCGGTTGGTGAGTTAGAGGCATGGATCATCGAGGAATTGAAAGTATGGGATGTTTCCGAACACCCTCAAGTGGCTCATCTCTTGTCTTTGGTCCAAGAGCTATGGCCCGGCCTTTCCAGCGAGGCAAAGACGTTCTTCCAGCAATACTGCAAGTCTAATGTGTGGAATGGCACTACAGACACTCTGTTCAATCAGTTAGCTGCGGAGATTTCGGAAGGCTATCTGCTATGACCCCTAACAATTCACAGCACCGGACGCCACGTACGTGGCGCCGGTGTGCTCCGCGTTAAGTGTAAAAGGTCGAATCATGGATGTTTGGTTGAGAATTGAGAGACCGGTCGACGCCGAAGCCGATATTCCGCTTCAGGATGAGGCCTCGGAGAAAGTCAAAAGGAAGTATGCCAGCGAGCCGTCAGGTGCATTTATCGTCTGGTCCGATTCCTCTGACGGAACACTGGGCTGTATCAAGAACAATCGCAGCATTTCAGCGCCCATTTCTGAAGTGACGGAGCTGGTTCTCAAGGAGATGCAGCCAGCCAAAGGCCGAGGTTTTGTCGCACTGTCTTTTGTCTCGAACGCAGGCAGGGAGCTAGCCGGAATTTACTCAAACACATGCTCCGCCAACGCTGTCCACTGGCTATCGGAAATACAACCATTGATAGCAAAGGCGCTCGGGCTTGGTCAAAGAAAGGAAGATCTGGGCTATGACACTTAACCAGTCGCTCAAGTTCGTTCCCGGCCTGTCGGCCGTCCACCGGACGCCACATACGTGGCGCCGCTTAGCTCAGCGTTAATGGCCAAGGCCACGGAAGGGTTTAGGCAGTGAAGCAGGGAGTTGCTTTCAAATGTTTACCATCAGTCAGCTCTTCTCCCCGTAAAACACTGCAAAATCTGGAAGCTTCGTGTTCTGGTTCCTCGCGCCATGGGCTAGGGTGAGTGCAAGCTGTATGGCAGAGGGCATTCGGGTTTGGGTGCCAGGGATCAACCGCTGGGTAACCGGCCATTAACAAGGCGCATCAGTACGTGGCCTGCGGCCACCGGACGCCACTGTCGTGGCGCCGCTGTGCTCAGCGTTAAAAGCGTATGACGAGAAGAATCCTGATATCGATAATCGTAGTAGGCTGGATAGTAGCCTCGATTCAGCTGATCCGAACGGTATTCAGCACTACTCTTGATCATGGGGTTTTGTCGATAGCGAGCATAACTCTCGGTTTGCTGTTAGCAACAGGGCTCAAAGTGGTCTTCAGTAAAAGAAAGGTTGCTTTCAATTGGCCTATAGCGGCTTTCGTTTTGGTGTTCCTGTCAACCACAGGCATTGCCTTGCTCAACTACCAATTGGCCTCATCGCACGATCAGAAAAAGGATTTTATCGTCAAAGGTTCGGGTGAGAGGGCAATACGATACAATTTGATTGAATACGTCGTGCTTACTGATGGAAACGTCTCATTCACCTTTACGGGATTCGATAAGGAATCAAAGCCACGGGCGGGGGATGCCTTAAAGGGCGTGGTGAGGAAAGGTTTTTTTGGATTCGATATTGTAGAGATAGAAGATCAATCATGAGACTGGGAGTCAAACCAGCTTCTAACCAATGGGTGAAGCCGACCGGCACTACGCTGCGCTCCGTACCGGCGGCTTACCCACGGCGTTATGTGTAAGGAAAGCCGAACATGGAAGAGATAGGCGTAGGCATAATTGGCTGGCTACTGAAATTACTCGGTTTAGCTGCAAGATCAATGGTTTGGCTCGTCGTCGCGGCTTGGGAATACCTTATAGTGAACTTGGCCTGGTATTTTGGTTGGCCCATTTGTCGGGCACTGAGCATTGGGCATTTTCCGAAAACGGAGATTGGCAATGGTGACAATGCCTCACTGACGGAAGCAATTTTGGTTTGCCTGGTTGGTTTAGCAGTACCGTTCACCATTGCGGTGCTCCTCGCTCCGTGGGAGAACTTTGGTGCGTCGTGAATGCATGCCACATAACCAGTCGCTTAAGTCTGTTCCCGGCCTAGCGGCCGTCCACCGGACGCCCTTGTCAGGGCGCCGCTTAGCTCAGCGTTAGGCTTTCATTTGGAGATAGCGTGAGATTTATACTTTTCTTACTGATTATTCCTAGTTTATGTTTCGCTGACGAATACGTGTGGAAAGACGAATGTGATCGCGACCAAAGAAGCATGAATATTTGCACGGGCGAGATGTTGAAGTTTTACGAAGAACAGCTAAGTCGTTTGTATTTGGTTCAAATGAATCACCTGCAAACTGAAAGTAGAAAAACACTGTTTAGAGAAGCCCAAAACGCGTGGGAAAGCTTTCGAGATAAAGACTGTTTGTATTCAGTGGGAAAAAGAGAAAATTCCGGCTCGATTTGGCCTGCTGCACAAAACGCTTGCCTTGCAGAACGGACAAAGTCGAGGGTTGAGCAACTAGAGGCGTATGTGGCGTGCCGGGAAAATGGCTGTCCATACTAAGCCTAACCAGTGCAGGCACGGCGACGCCCACTACATTGCGCCTTCGGCTCCATTCCGTGAGCGCGCATGCTGCAAGCGTTAGCTGCTTTGAATGTGAGTGTGGCCTTTTTCTTGGTTGAGGGTGGTTTTTGGAGAGTGCACATGTGCGGCTTGCAATATCTTCAGAGAAAGTCTCAGGCCCGCTTTGAGGCTTTCTGGGGAGCGTAATGAGGGCTGAAACCACTACGGCTTGCTGTAGTTTGGTGTGTTTCCCCTGAAGTCTAAAATTGAGTATTATTCGGTTAAAGGTTTTGCGGGCTTTTCTGGAGGCTGGCTGGGCGCACAACTCATTGCTCGCGCTGTTCGCATTGAGTCATGCTGGGCATGTACTATCTTGCTACGTCGAGGCGCGCCAAAGCTACTCGCATTAATGGCAGCTTTGCATGTCATTGATGCCAGCATAAAAGTTACGGGGCGTCGCATTCAGGTTGGGTAGTCCACAGCGGGTTCCCTGAATCATACATCAGCTAATAAATGAAATAACGAAACTCATACGGCTGATGACTCATAACGCCTGCAGCATGCGCGCCCTTGGAATGAAGCCGAAGGCGCAATGTAAAGGGCGTCGCCGTGCCTGCACTGGTTATGCATTTTGCGTGAGCACCGGCGAAAACCCAGCTCGAACAGTTTCAATAATCTGTGATGCCCATGATTCGTACTTTAGACGGTCAGGGCTACCTGATCTTTGCTTTTTTTGAGACACAACCACTCTAATATTACTTTGAATGTTGATGACGCCCTGGTTCATTTCTCCATAATCCAATCTGAGGGTCGAGCCAATGTAGGAAGGAACGGCAAAACTCGTTCCATCTTCAACCTCAAAATCAATTGCTATTCGAACATGGGGATTCTCGAAAATCAGGTCATCACCACTGGTCGTAGCAACTGTATTGGGCGGTAATGTTAAGCCATTAGTAATACCAACGCCCTCAGAGATATCGAAGTCGTCTACTCCTATCTTTAGAGCGTTTTTAAGTTGCGCGATTGAGTAGTAAGAGTTCTGGCCAGCGCCTTCCTCCGAGTTATTGAACTGGACCTGCTTCTTACCTCTGAAAGCTTTGACATCTGGATTCCAGTCCGGATATTCAGACAACAAATGACCAACTACCGACACTCTCAAAAATTCAGCGAGATTTTTTTTGAAGGCCGCTCTTTCATCATCAGTTAATTGGGGAATACCTGCATTCTCGCTAGTTCTCGTAAGGTTCAAGGATGAAGTCAACTTTTCTCGATTAAATACGATGAAGCTGGATTTCATCGGCAACTCTGAGTAGACATCAACGCAATTCGGCGTGAGTGTTAGGTGTGGCTGAATCACATCTACACTCTCTTCGTTCTTCAACGAAAACCAGAGGTTAAGAGAAAACATCACAAATGCCGCAGCTAAAGCTGTGTAGGAAAAAACTAAGTCTTTCGCGTTAACGTTCTTTCCAACGACCGTAACACCAATCCAGACGATAGCGATGAACAGCACGATCATTGGTGCGACGAAACCCATGAAACTTACGCCTTTCAAAAAACTACCTCCCTAGTGCATAACGCTGAGCTTAGCGGCGCCCTTGTAATGGAGGCGAAGCCGCAATGAAAAGGCGTCCGGCGGCCATCGGCCGCGTACTACAGCGCTTTGTTAAATTTTTAGACCAGAAAAATGGCTGAAACCAACCCTACCAAGACTAAAAATGTTGATGCCCACATGAGTGCCCTGCGGCGTGCGGGTCTGAGTACACGATAGTGCCTCAACCAGTAATGACCTGCCAAAATTCCCGAAACACCGAACCACAAGGCGGAAACGAGGAAAGCACTGTAACCCTGATAAGTAACACTCGAGCCGCGCCCCCAAAAAACTGCCTCGGAGTTCAGAAGAAGAAGCACCGTATAGCCAGACAGGAAAACAGGCAGAACAATGCCGAGTGAAAGTGCCTCGATTTTCTTAAAACGCGGAATCGTATCCATGACCGCCTGAAATTTAACGCTGAGCTTAGCGGCGGCCTTGTAATGAAGGCGAAGCCGCAATGAAAAGGACGTCCGGCGGCCATCGGCCGCGTACTACAGCGACTGGTTATGTTTTGGCATGATTGTACGCGTAATATTTGAACAATAATGCCTGAAACAATGCTGCCAACCCGAACACAATGGCGGCTTCGAATTGTGCTAGAGCGTAAATCGCCAGCGTAAACATGGTGACGGCGATGACATACCACACGAGCCTACCTCCCCCAAATCGACAAATAAGCCAGTGGGCTGGAAAACCTACAAGAACCCACCCTGCAATCGAAATAAGGAGATAGACGCTATAAAAAAGCAAAAAGAACATACCCAAACCAGCTAGCCCATCGACTGAATTTGGAATGCCCATTTCAACGACCGCGTAAATCGGGACAATCAGTGAAGCTACCAGAACAGCTTTCAGAACGCCCCCGTCCCAGTTGCCCAGGTTCATAGGTCCCTCAAGAAACATAACGCAAAGCTTTGCGGCAATTTTGGAGCCGCGAAGCGTGGAAAAATTGTCCGCCAACAGCGACTTGTTAACAGGAAGCCACAGTTTAAGAACAGGCTTTTAGCTCTCGCTGCTCTTCAATCATCTGCTCAGATGAAGATTTCAGTTCGGCCACAGATTTCGCTACTGCTCCCCAAAATCGGTCACGGGTCGCTTTCGATGACTTGGACTCTTTGATCCAAATGTAATGATCAATCCGGTCTGAAACACTAAAAAAGTCGGCGCCATAGGTCGCCAAGCTTTCATGCGCCACCCACGGAGCCAGCTCAGCTGAACAATGAACTACCTTTCCGCGGCGATCCCTCAAAAAGCTGGCAATTTCCAAAAGAAACGTATCATTACCAGGATCAAGCAATCCATTATCGAAGTTAAGTTTACTGTCAAGTTTCTCGAATAATTCAACGCACGAAATAGCCTCCTCGGAGAGCATTTTCATATCAGTTGCCGAGCCGCAGGTACTGCTGAATAAGGGAGTGGATATAACTAGAAGAGCGCCGAGAAAGAAAAACTTTAATGCCTGCATTCGTGTCTCATTTTCCTGTTAACTCTTGCATAAGCTGCCCCAGTGGCGTGGAGCCAGTTGTGGTAACGTTCGCGAAGCGAACCACAACTGGTGGAGCGTCACTGGGGTCAGCTTGATGCAGGTGCGTATTCCGCGCCATCGTGACCACCCATTCCGTTTGAACGTGACCGCCTGTTCCGGGCGATCGTGACCGCTCATTCCGTTTTATCGTGACCGATTTCGGGTTGTTTTCCGGAATCGCCGGTCACGATGCCGGAATCATCGGTCACGTTCCCCCGGAACCACTGCCAAAGCGCTGGAATTCTTCAACTTAATCCGGCATACCCCCTTCCTTTTTATCACGAGGAAGAGCGGATGCCGGTTGCGAGGATTTCCATGCGACAGATTATCGAGGTCTTGCGCCTCAAGTACGAAGCAGGCCTGAGCCATGAGCGCATTGCCCGCGCCTGCGGTCTCTCCAAAGGTGTGGTTGGCAAGTACGTCAATCTTGCCCAGGCCCATGATGTGACCTGGCCGTTGCCAGAGGATGTTGATGAGGTCGGGCTGGAAGCACTGCTGTTCCCGGCCAAGACCCCTCCTGCACGCTTTACCGAACCTGATTACTTCCAGGTCCACCAGGAACTGAAGACCAAGGGCGTCACCCTGCAACTGCTCTGGGCCGAGTACGTAGAACGCCACAGCGACAAGGCCTATCGCTACAGCCAGTTCTGCCACCATTACCGGCTCTGGCGTGGCCGGCAGCGGCGCAGCATGCGCCAGGTCCATCGAGCCGGTGAGAAGATCTTTATCGATTACTGTGGCCCCACTGTGCCAGTGGTGGATCGTTCCACCGGTGAAATGCGTAAGGCTCAGGTCTTTGTCGCCGTGCTTGGAGCGTCCAGCTATACCTTCGCCGAGGCTACCTGGAGCCAGTCCCTGCCGGACTGGATTGCCTCCCACCAACGGATGCTGGCGTTCTACGGCGGTGTAGCTGAATTGCTGGTTCCTGACAACCTCAAGGCAGCGGTCACCAAGCCGATCGATATACCCCGAAGATCAACGAGACCTACGCCGAACTGGCCGCCCACTACCAGACTGCCGTATTACCGGCACGCCCCTACAAACCCAAGGACAAGGCGAAAGCTGAAGCCGCCGTACTGCTGGTCGAGCGCTGGATACTGGCCCGGTTACGGCACCGGATGTTCTTCTCCCTGGCCGAACTGAACTCGGCCATTGCCCAGTTGTTGCCGGCGCTGAACCAGCGCCCGTTCCAGGGGCGCTCCGAGAGCCGCCAGAGCTTGTTCGAGTCACTGGATCGCCCAGCTCTGAGACCTCTGCCCGCAACACCCTATGTCTATGCCGAGTGGTGCAAAGCGCGACCGGGCATTGACTACCACATCGAGATCGACAAACGGCTGTACAGCGTGCCTCACGCCCTGGTGGGTGTGAAGCTGGATGTTCGGGTGACCGATACGTCCGTTGAGGTCATGCACAAGGGACAACGGGTAGCCTTGCATTCTCGCCACGGCAAGAGCCGCTTCGTGACCCTGACCGAACACATGCCCAAGTCGCATCAGGCCCATCAGAACTGGTCACCGGGACGCTTCCTGAACTGGGCCAAGGACATCGGCCCCGCCACGTTGGATGTGGTGCAGGGACAGCTCAAGGATCGGCCGCATCCGGAACATGGTTACCGGGCCTGCCTGGGTCTGCTGAACCTCAGTCGTCGCTACAGCCGTGACCGCCTTGAGCAGGCTTGTGACCGGGCGTTGGCTATCAACTCGGCCAGTTACCAGAGCATCACCTCGATCCTAAAGCAGGGGCTGGATCAACTCCCGCTGCCCCTAGCTGAGGAAGAGCCGGAACTGACCGATCTGCCTGTTCACACCAACGTTCGTGGCCCCCACTACTACCACTGATCCCGGAGAGACTGATGCTGACTCAAAACACCCTCGACATCCTGCGCCAACTCAAACTGACGGGCATGTGCGATGCGCTGGAACAACAACGATCCCAACCTGAGACCCACGACCTGGCGTTCGAGGAACGACTGGCCCTGTTGGTGGATCGTGAAGTGCTGCACCGCGAAAGCCGGCGACTGGAGCGGCTGCTCAGGGCCGCCCGTCTACGTGTGCCGGCCTGCATCGAAGACATCGATTACCGCCACCCACGAGGCTGGAGCGTTCTCGCATGGCGGGTCTGGCCAGCTGCGACTGGATCCGCCAATCCCTGAACCTGTGCATCACCGGCCCGACAGGTTGTGGCAAGACCTGGCTGGCGTGTGCCCTGGGTAACCAGGCCTGCCGGCAGGGCCTCTCGGTTCGTTACCTGCGGGTACCGCGCCTGTTCGAACAACTGCGCATCGCTCATGGCGATGGTAGCTATGCCCGACTAATGAATCAGTTGCTTAAAACCGACCTGCTGATCCTGGACGACTGGGGCATGCAAAAGGTGACCGCGCAACAACGACAGGATCTGATGGAAGTGATTGAGGACCGCCATGGCCGGGGCTCAACCCTCATTGCCAGCCAGTTACCAACGGAGCATTGGCACGACTACATCGCTCCGCCACGCTGGCAGACGCCATCCTGGATCGGCTTCTGCACGGCGCTCACCGACTCAATCTAAAGGGGGAATCACTGCGAAAAGCGAAAGCACAAAAACCGGAATCGGTTGACCCATCGTGACCGCTCAGAGTACAAAACCCACTCCAGTGTGATGGCCGTGTGCAAATCGGTCACGATCCCCGGAATGACCGGTCACGTTCGCCGGAATACGCAGGTCCGCCGTATCACGGATTTTCTGAGTGGCTCCAGAGACCAGGATGACTCGGCTGCGGCCGCTCCCGGACGTGCAGACGGAGGTGTGGCTGATGACCGTTAAGGTATTGCTGGCCACTGTGATGGCGTTGTCACTTGGTGGCTGCTCACTCGCGCCGACTGTTGAGAAACCCGAGCCGTCGGTGCCGGAAAACTGGTCTTCCGCACGACTTTCGGCGAACGAGAAACTCCCCCTGGATTGGTGGCGTGGCTTTGGCGATCCGGCGCTTGTCACCCTTGTTGAAGAGGCGCTTGGTGCCAACAGCGACCTGCAACTTGCTGCTGCCAGGGTCGCCGAAGCACGGGCGCGCCTTACCGGGCAGCAGGCGGAACAATATCCGCTTCTGGAGGTAGAGGGCTCTGCGGTGCGCCAGGGGCCGAGTGAGGAGGTGGTCAACAGCGCTGGTGGTGGTCAACCCTTCAACGATATCCAGGTCGGTGGGGTGCTATCGTACGAGCTGGATCTGGGGGCGGCTTGCGAATGCCAGCGAAGCAGCCCGGGCGCGTCTCCTGGCCAGTGCAGCGAATCGCGAGGCCGTGCGACTAGCCGTGATTGGTGAGGTAGCCAATGGTTACTTCAATTTGCGTGCGCTTGATCGTCAGATCGACATCACCGAACGCACCGTGTCATCCCGCCGCGAATCGGTCGCCCTGCAACGGGCCCGGTCCGAAGGAGGCGAGGTTAACGAGTTGGTCCTGCGGCAGGCTGAAGCCGAGCTTGCAGCCGCTGAATCCGAACTTCCGAGGCTTCGCCAGCAGCACGCCCTTCAGCGAAACGCCTTGGCAGTGCTTCTGGGGCGAGATCCACAACAGATTGTACGGAGTGATATTTCCGTGGCGGATACCATTGGTGAGATGAATGTTCCGGGCAGCGTCCCTGCCGGCCGGCCGGCGGATCTGATGGTCCGCCGACCTGACATTGCGGCAGCCGAACAGGAGTTGATAGCGGCCAACGCCGAAATCGGTGTTGCCCGGGCGGCGTTCCTGCCCAGGATTTCGTTTGAGGGCCTGCTGGGCCTGCGAAGTGCCTCCGGTGGCGACTTGTTCCAGGGCTCCGCATCCACTTGGCAGTTGGGCGGCTCGTTAGTCGGCCCGTTGCTGGACTTTGGGCGTTCCGAGGCACTGGTCAATCAGGCGGAGGCGCGTCAACGCCAGGCCCTGATTGCGTATCGTCAGGCCATTCAAGTGGCGTTTCGGGAGGTGCTCGACGCTATGGCCGGGGTGCGTGGTACCGAAGATCGCTTGGAAGCGCAGGCCCGGCAGGTAGCAGCACTGCGAAGCACAACTAAACTTGCGCGATTGCGCTTTGAGGGGGGCGCGTCCAGTTACCTGGAGGTGCTGGACGCTGAACGAAGCCTGTTTACAACCGAACTTGATCTCGTGGAAACGCGGCGTGATCAATTGCAGTCAACGGTTAATTTGTATCGAGCTCTGGGCGGGGGTTGGCAGAGTTCGTTACAATCTTCTGATTATGCAAACACTGACTGATTCAGACAGGCGTTTTATTGAGCGCCTCGGTCTTCAGGCTCAATCTGAAGGCTTTTCCCGCATCGCTGGCCAACTTTGGGCGACACTTATCGTGTCGGATGGTCCCGTCAGCTCATCGCAGCTTGTGGATACGTTGCGCGTCAGTAAGGCGAGCGTCAGTACGAATACGTGCTTTCTTGAAAGACTCGGCATTGTTGAACGTCGAACAATGCCGGGTGAACGCCAGGATTTTTTCGCGATTCGTCCCCATCCTTACGCTGCCTTGGTGGAAGGGCAGATAGAACGGCTCGAGGCCAGAAAGGAGGTGATTGCCGAAGCCAAGGCAACCATTACCAATGAACAAACGCTTGCCAAGCTGACTGATCTCGATCAGTTCTACACTCTGTATTATGAGAGCTCCAAAGACCTTCTGAAGCAGCTGAAATCTCAAAGTCCGAGGTCATAAAACAAAATAAAACCAAAGGAGTAGGCTCGAGCTTCATCCGGGCCTGAATGAAACGCTGGCTATGTCAGAGCAACCCCCGTCGGTGTTACTGAAAGGAGGGCCTGGACCGTTCTCACCGTTTGGAATGCCTTGTCAACGGTTCTAAACAAAGCAGGCTCGTCAATTTGTCTCTTGCAAACCTACCTACTGATAGGTAAATTACGTGTCGTATGCTTAATGACCAACAGAGGTAATCAATGAAAATTTACGACACTGAAGGCTTTCCCAACCCGCTACGGGTTCGCATCGCCCTGGCAGAAAAAGGCGCAACGAATAAGGTGGAATTCGTCCCGGTCGATGTCATGGGTGGGGAGCACCGTTCCGATGCGTTCAAGACGAAAAACCCGGATGCCACCGTGCCCATGCTGGAACTTGACGACGGCACCTGCATCGCCCAGTGCAATGCCATCACTGAATATATCGACGGTGTCTTTGATGGTCCGTCCCTTATGGGTACAACCCCAGCGGAGCGTGCCCGTATCGCAATGATGAATCTGCGGGCAGAAAACGGTCTGATGAATGCCGTGGGTGCCTATTTCCATCACGCGACCCCGGGGGTCGCGTGATGGAAATAGGCACCCACGGCATTCATCAGACCGTTTTCTGCCCGCAGATTCATCATTGCGATACGGGCACGCTCCGCTGGGGTTGTACCCATAAGGGACGGACCATCAAAGACGCCGTCGATATATTCGGTGATGGCATTGCACTGGGCGATGCAGGTGCCGTCGTCAAGTTCCAGCATGGGCACGGTGGCATCCGGGTTTTTCGTCTTGAACGCCTCGGAACGGTGCTCGCCGCCCATGACATCGACCGGGACGAATTCCACCTGGTTTGTTGCGCCTTTTTCTGCCAGAGCGATGCGAACGCGGAGCGGGTTCGGAAAGCCTTCGATATCGTAGATTTTCATTGATTACCTCTGTTGGTCATTAAGCATACGACACTTAATTTACCTATCAGTAGGTAGGTTTGCAAGAGGCAAATTGACGAGCCTGCTTTGTTTTGAGCCGTTGACAAGACATTCCAAACGGTGAGAACGGTCCAGGCCTCCTCGCTGTAACAC
This sequence comes from Marinobacter salarius, assembly GCA_000831005.1. Taxonomy (GTDB): domain Bacteria; phylum Pseudomonadota; class Gammaproteobacteria; order Pseudomonadales; family Oleiphilaceae; genus Marinobacter; species Marinobacter salarius. Next base: position 4,578,828 of record CP007152.1, read on the forward strand.
CGTCGAGGGTTGCTCCGATATAGCCAGCGTTTCATTCAGGCCCGGATGAAACTCAAGGTTACTCCTGTGCGTTTATTATGTTTTATGTTCGTGGATTTGAGATTTCAGCTGTTTCAGAAGGTCTTTGGAGCTCTCATAATACAGGGTGTAGAACTGATCCAGGTCAGACAGCTTGGCAAGCGTTTGTTCATTGGTAATGGTTGCCTTGGCTTCGGCGATCACCTCCTTTCTGGCCTCGAGCCGTTTTATCTGCTTCCACCAAGGCAGCATAAGGATGGGGACGAATTGCGAAAAAATCCTGGCGCTCACCCGGCATTGTTCGACGTTCAACAATACCGAGCCTTTCAAGAAAGCACGTATTCGTACTGACACTCGCCTTACTGACACGCAACGTATCCACAAGCTGCGATGAGCTGACCGGACCATCCGACACGATAAGTGTCGCCCAGAGTTGCCCGGCGATCCGGGAAAAGCCTTCAGATTGAGCCTGAAGACCGAGGCGCTCAATAAAACGCCTGTCTGAATCAGTAAGTGTTTTCATAATCAGAAGATTGTAATGAACTCTGCCAACCCCCGCCAAGAGCCCGATACAAATTAACCGTCGACTGCAATTGATCGCGCCGCGTTTCCACGAGATCAAGTTCGGTTGTAAATAGGCTTCGTTCAGCGTCCAGCACCTCCAGATAACTGGACGCGCCACCCTCAAAGCGCAATCTCGCAAGTTTAGTCGTGCTTCGCAGTGCTACTACCTGCCGAGCCTGCGCTTCCAAGCGCTCTTCGGTACCACGCACCCCGGCCATAGCGTCGAGCACCTCCCGAAACGCCACCTGAATGGCCTGACGATACGCAATCAGGGCCTGGCGTTGACGCGCCTCCGCCTGATTGACCAGTGCCTCGGATCGCCCGAAGTCCAGCAACGGGCCGACTAACGAGCCGCCCAACTGCCAAGTGGATGCGGAGCCCTGGAACAAGTCGCCACCGGACGCACTTCGCAGGCCCAGCAGCCCCTCAAACGAAATCCTGGGCAGGAACGCCGCCCGGGCAACACCGATTTCGGCATTGGTCGCTATCAATTCCTGTTCAGCTGCAGCAATATCAGGTCGCCGGACCATGAGGTCCGCGGGCCGTCCGGCAGGGATTCTGGCCGGAACATTCATCTCATCAATGGTATCTGCTACGGAAATATCACTCCGTACAATCTGTTGTGGATCTCGCCCCAGAAGCACTGCCAAGGCGTTTCTCTGAAGGGTGTGCTGCTGGCGAAGCCTCGGAAGTTCGGATTCAGCGGCTGCAAGCTCGGCTTCAGCCTGCCGCAGGATCAATTCGTTAACTTCGCCTCCTTCGGACCGGGCCCGTTGCAGGGCGACCGATTCGCGGCGGGATGACACGGTGCGTTCCGCGATGTCGATCTGACGATCAAGCGCACGCAAATTGAAGTAACCATTGGCCACCTCACCAATCACGCTAGTCGGACGGCCTCGCGATTCGCTGCACTGGCCAGAAGCCGTGCCCGGGCTGCTTCGCTGGCATTCGCAAGTCGCCCCCAAAGATCCAGCTCGTACGATAGCACCCCACCGACCTGGATATCGTTAAAGGGTTGACCACCACCAGCACTGTTGACAACCTCCTCACTCGGCCCCTGGCGCACCGCAGAGCCTCTACCTCCAGAAGCGGATATTGTTCCGCCTGCTGGCCGGTAAGGAGCGCCCGCGCCTCGGCGACCCGGGCAGCAGCAAGTTGCAGGTCGCTGTTGGCACCAAGCGCCTCTTCAACAAGGGTGACAAGCGCCGGATCGCCAAAGCCACGCCACCAATCCAGGGGGAGTTTCTCGTCCGCCGAAAGTCGTGCGGAAGACCAGTTTTCCGGCACCGACGGCTCGGGTTTCTCAACAGTCGGCGCGAGTGAGCAGCCACCAAGTGACAAAGCAATCACTGTGGCCAGCAATACCTTAACGATCATCAGCCACACCTCCGTCTGCACGTCCGGGAGCGGCCGCAGCCGAGGCATCCTGGTCTCTGGAGCCACTCAGAAAATCCGTGATACGGCGGACGGACCGGTGAAGATGCCATTCTGGCGGGCAAATCGACCTTGTGCCGGATGGAACAGCGCGTGGACCGGCAGGCGGTGGTCAAAGCCCACGAACTGCTGTGGCATCACTTCATTGAACAGCACGAGACTCCACCCAAGGAAATTGTGCTGGATTTTGATGGCACCGACGTTCCGGTGCATGGCGACCAGCCCGGCAAGTTCTTTAACGCCTACTACGATCACCATTGTTACTTCCCACTGTACGTGTTCTGCGGTCGCCATCTGCTGGTGAGCTATCTGCGCACCAGCAACCGAAGCGACAGCCGCCACAGCTGGGCCATTCTGGCTCTGATGGTGAAGTTCATTCGGCAGTACTGGCCGGATACCCGCATCGTGTTCCGGGGTGACAGCGGCTTTTATCGTCCCCGATTGTTGAGCTGGTGCGACCGGAATAAGGTGGATTACCTGGTCGGTATCAGTAAGAACAGCCGACTGCTCAAGGAGGTAGACGCACCCTCAATGCTTGTTCGCAAGGCTCACAACGAACTGGGTGAAAAAGTCTCCGCCACCTACCGGTTCCAATACCAAGCCCGCACCTGGAAACACCCCCGCTGGGTGATCGCGCGTCTGGAGGAAGGCGAACTGGGTGCCAACCCCAGGTTCATCATCAGTTCCCGTTACGACGACGGCGTTAAACTCTACTACGAGCAATACTGTGCCCGGGGCGACATGGAAAACCGGATCAAGGATCAGCAGTTGTGTCTGTTCGCAGATCGCACCTCCAGCACGCAGTGGTGGACCAATCAGTGGCGGTTGCTCCTGTCGGGCTTTGCCTACACGTTGTTCGAGCGATTACGGGCCCACCTGAAAAAGACGCCCTTCGAGAGAATGAGCGCCAGTAACCTGCGGCTGAAGCTGATCAAGATTGGCGCGGTCATCATTCGCAACACCCGGCGCATAAGAGTGCTGATGAGTGATGCCTATCCTTACAAAGACGAACTCTCTGACCTGGTGCGTCGACTGGTTCCGGGATAGAAGCCCGGGCTCCCCCGGCCCGACTCAATGGGGGAAAGGGGGCCGTGTGTCCGGACAACAGGAATTGATCGATTATTAATCAATCACGACCGCAAATGAGCGGTAATGGCGGTAACCCGCACAGTCTGCGAGACGTGCTGGGGGCCTATGAGAAATCGGGGCTAGCTCTATAACGGCCGTCCCCCTGGGATCACCCGGAAACTGTGCCGGGGCAATCGACTATTGTCAGAAAATCAGATTCTCGTCATAAAATGTTCACCTTCGGGCAGCTGACTGGACCTATCCTGGCATTCCCGCCCTCAAAAAACCCGGCTTTGGCCAGATTCCAGGGAAAATTGGCTTGAATCCTGCCCGGGTGGGTATATTTGGGGTCGAGTCAATGATTCAGGCTATTGCAATGGCTTTTGGGCTCATATAGACTGAAATTTTATTAAAATTACAATGATAAAAATCAAAAATGGGACGAACAAGATGAACAAGTTGCTAACTAACGTTTTAGATCATGCAACGGTTTTTGAATTCGCTCATCCGGAAGTGGTCTCGGAATTTGTAAACAAAAAAATTGGCCGTCACACGATTGAGGTAATGAATAGCCAAAAATCTCTATCACGTTTAAGTTTTAAAGAATTTTCTGGGCTTGGGCTATCCTCTATCTCATATGGTGGTGAGGTGAGAATTAAAAGTCCCGAGCTAGAAAATACATTTCACTTGCAAATAATAACGGAGGGCGAGTGTAAAATCACTTTTAAGAACGAAAAAGTTCTTTTGAAGCAAGGTGACGCAATAATTTTAAATCCTCATGAATTAATATTACTTGACTATTCTTCTGACTGTGAAAAGTTGATCATCAATGTGCCTGAAAGCGAATTTCAGTCTGCTGTCATTCATGATCTGGGGCATATTCCGAAATCAGGCATTCGTTTCAAACGACTTCCAGTAAGCCTTTTTTGTTTCCCATCATTGGTTAAACTCTTTGAATCTGTATTTCTGGAGATTGAGAATTGTGACTCTGACCATTTTTGTATTTTTGACCCATATAAAGAAATAATAGTAAAGAAAATACTGCGGACATTTCAAGGAAATTTTAATATAGATGAAAATTCTGTGAATATTCATCCCAACATGGAAAAGGTTATTCAGTATATTGACAATAATCTAAAAAATGATATCAGCTTAGATGAGTTATCTTCTGTATCGAAGGTTAGCGTTCGCTCAATTTATAATATGTTCTCTACCTCATTTTCAACAACTCCTAGAAATTATATAAAACACAGAAAACTTCAGAAAGTTAGGGAGGAATTGCTAAGCGGGCGTGCGAAAAATGTTACTGAGGTTGCGTTCGATTACGGATTTATGCACTTGGGGCGACTGTCTTGCGATTATAAAAAGCTATTTGGTGAGTTGCCTTCTGAAACCCGAAGAGCGTTACTGTTAATGGCCAATTAAAATGACCCACTACTGGCCATTAATTTTGACCCACCTCCGAGTGGCCGTCAGGCCACAGAACCAGCTACTGTCCCCGGCTTTTATCGATGGCCGGGGGCATGTCAGTGAAGGAGTGGGTTGTGATACACAAGATCAAGGCACTGCACGATAACGGCAAAGGGTTGTCGATCCGCGCCATCAGTCAGGAACTGGGGTTGTCCCGCAATACCGTTCGCAAGTATCTGCGGATGGATGAGAACGCGATTTCGGAACAGATAGAAGATCCCTCACGCACCAAGCGCCTCGATGATCACCGGGATTATCTGATTCATCTTCTCAAAGAATTCCCCAAGCTCAGCGCCGTCAAAATTGCCCGCAAGCTGCAAGCGAAGGTTGGTGAGTTGCCAGCTTCGGATCGTTCCATTCGCCGCTATGTGCGAACGCTCAAGGAGGAAGTGGCCTCAGCCAGATGCGCTATTACGAACCCATTCTGGACGATGTGCCGGGTGTTCAGTGTCAGGTGGACCCGGGTGAGTTGCGCGGCGTGCTGATTGGTGGCGAAGAGCGCACGCTGCACTTCGTGGTGTTCGTGCTGTCCTACTCGCGGTTGATGTACGTGGGTCTGGCCTTCCGCCACTGGATACCCAGACCTTTATCCAACTCCATAACGAAGCCCTGCGTTACTTCGGTGGCCTGCCGGAGGAATGCGTCTACGATCAGACCAAGCTGGTGGTCATCAACGAACAGTACCGGGAGCTGACCCTCAACCAACGGTTCCACGAGTATGCCACCACGGCCGGGTTCCGGATCCATGCCTGCGAAGGTTATGACCCGGAGAGCAAGGGCAAGGTGGAAGCTGGCGTGAAGTACGTCAAGCAGGATTGCCTTTACGGTGAGGTCTTCCGGGATCAGGAGCACGTGCGCCAGCACGTGCAGGACTGGGTTGAGAGCGTAGCCAATATCCGCATTCACGGCACCACCGGCGAACCACCCCGGGAACGCTTCGAACGGGATGAGCGAGAACACCTGGAGGCCTACCTGTCACCAGCTTGCGTGCAGCCGGTGGTCCACGAGACACGTCGAGCCGACAAGACCGGCCTGATCGCCTGGAAGGCCAACAAGTACTCTGTGCCCATGGCCTGGCAACAGGCCCGGGTGGGCGTTCTGGAGTCCGGCAGTCAGCTCCAAATTAGCGACCTGGAAACGGGCGATGTCATTGCCAGTCACGCTCTATGTTCCGACAAGGGAAAGGTGTTCAAGAACACCCATCACTACCGGGATCATGCCCAGCGGGTGGCCACCCTTGAGAGCAAGATCAACGACCTGGTCGGCAATGAAATCGGGCATCGGTTGTGCCAACAGCTCAAGCGTTCCGAGCCCAAGATCTACAAGGATCAGTTGGTGGCTGCCCGAGACCTGCTCAAGCGCCATGCGCCTGTGGATCTGGCGTTGATCACAACGCTGGCAGAACGCCCCGGCATGACCGCCACACGGCTGCAAAGTTACCTGGAAGCAGCCCAGGCAGCTACGCTGCGGGAACGGCAGCCGGAACCGCTGCCAGAACCACAGCAAGCGCTGGACCTGAGTGCTTATCGCCGTATTGGCCACTCCAGTGGCCAGGGGGTGACCCATGAGCCAGCTTGAGCAAACTGTGAGCCGATACCGCAGCCTGCGCCTGAGCGCAGCCGCCGACGAACTAATCAACCTGCTGGCCGAGGCAGAAGCCAACGAGATGTCCTACCTGGGCTTCGCGGACCGGCTCGCTGAACACGAACTGGTTCAGCGCCAGGACAAACGCATCCGCCGGAACCGGAAGATGGCTGCGTTCCCAGCGGAGAAGCGCCTGGAGGGCTTCGATTACCGGCACCAGACCACCATTACCAAACGTCAGGTAAATGCCTTGCTGGACTTCCAGTTCATCGACGAACGGAACAACCTGGTGTTTATCGGCCCGCCCGGTGTAGGCAAGACCCACCTGGCCATCGGCATTGGCTACAAAGCCGTGGAGGCCGGCTACCGGGTGCTGTTCCGCAACGCCCTGGATCTGGTGGAAGAACTGGAACTGGCCGAGATGAAAGGTGAGCTGAAAAAGCGGGTCAGCGCCTTGGCCAAATACGACCTGCTGATCATTGATGAACTGGGTTACCTGCCCATGACCCGGCAGGCCCGGTACAACCTGTTCCAGCTGATCAACAGCCTGTACGAATACCGGTCCATCATCCTGACCACCAACAAGGACTTCACCAGCTGGGGCGAGTTCTTCCACGACGACAACGTGGCGGTGCCGATCATTGACCGCGTCATCCACCATTCACACATCTTTATGCTGGGAGGAGAAAGCTATCGGCTAAAGCAGAAGACAACAAGCTAGACTATGAAAGGTGGGTCAATTTTATTGGCCAAAGGTGGGTCAAAATAAATGGCCATTGACATGTCAGCAACAGTGCTAAAAGTCCGTAAATTGTCAGGATAGATTGTCCTCCCGACCCCGCATGTTCTTTTCTTGAAGGTGACGAAACCTGAAAGGAAAAGACTCATGCAAAGCCGAGAGGACTTTCTCATGATAAAGCAACTACGGGTACAAGGGGCACACATCGTGGACATTGCCCACCGGATTGGCTGTTCAGAACGCACGGTGCGTCGCTACCTGGCGCTTCCGGCCCCGCCCACAGGCAAGCCCAAGCATCGCCGACCCAGCAAGCTGGACCCTTTCAAGCCCTTTATCGATCAACAATTGGCCAATGAGGTCTGGAACGCCGAGGTCATTTTCCAGCAGTTGCGGGAACAAGGATACAGCGGTTCCTCGACGCTGGTTCGTGAATACATCCAGCCCAAACGCCCCCTTCGAGCCAGCAAGCAAACGGTTCGATACGAAACGCAGCCGGGTAAGCAGCTCCAGCATGACTGGGGGCAGATCCGAACCGAAGTCGGTGGCCGGATGTGTACCGTCAACATCGCGGTGAACGTGTTGGGTTACTCCCGATACCTTCACGTCTGGGCTGGCCCGCGCCAGGACGCCGAACACACCTACGAGTCCCTGGTGCAGGCCTTCCGGTACTTTGATGGCGTTCCAGCCAGCGTGCTGGTGGATAACCAGAAGGCGGCGGTGGTTCGTCATGATCGCGATGGCAAGGTCACCTTCAATACCGGCTTCCTGGAACTGGCCAACCATTACGGCTTTGTCGCCAAGGCCTGCCGGCCTCAGCGCCCCAGAACCAAGGGCAAGACCGAACGGATGGTGGGTTACGTGAAGCACCACTTCTTCCAGCGATACCGCAGCTTCGACAGCTACGCGCACCTGAACCAGCTGCTGGAGCACTGGTTGACGACCTGCGCTCATCAAAGGCTGCTGAGGCAGTTCCAGCAGACACCGCTGGAGCGGTTCGACGCCGAGAAGCCCCACCTGCTGGCAAGGCCGGCAACGGACTTCGACACGCGATACTACGATGTCCGCCATGTCAGTTGGGATGCCTACATCGATGTCCGGGGCAACCGCTATAGTGTGCCGTCGCCATGCTGCGGTCAGCAGGTCACGATCCGCATCAGCCTGGACGATGAACTGACAGTCTATGACATCCGTGGCCAGGAAGTGGCTCGCCACCGACTAACGGATCGCAAGGACGGCTGGCAGGCCATCCAGGACCACCACACCCCCTTGTGGCAGGACGTGATGCCGGTGCAGCACCGAAGCCTGGCGGTGTATGAGGAGGTGCTCCAATGAACCTGGACCAACTCCTCGACCGGCTCAAGATGGACCACCTGCAAGCCACGCTGGACAGTCTCTGTGAACATGCCAGCAAGAAAGACCTAAACTACCGGGAGTTCCTGGAACAGGCGCTGGCCCAGGAATGGGGTGGCCGCCACCAGAAAGGCCTGGATACCCGCCTGAAGCAGGCCCGGCTGCCCTGGATCAAAACCCTGGAACAGTTCGACTTCAGCTTCCAGCCGAGCATCGACCGGAAGCTGATCCGGGACCTGTCGGGACTGGGGTTCGTGGAGCGCAATGAGAACGTCGTATTACTGGGCCCGCCCGGGGTGGGCAAGACCCATCTGGCCGTGGCGCTTGGGGTGAAAGCCGCAGAAGCCGGGCATCGTGTTCTGTTCATGACGCTGGATCGCCTGGTCAGCACCCTGATGAAAGCGCGGCAGGAAAACCGGCTGGACCGTCAGCTACAACAGCTGACTTACCCGAAGGTCCTGATCCTGGACGAGATCGGTTACCTGCCCATGACCCGGGAGGAAGCTAGCCTGTTCTTCCGGTTGATCAATCGCCGTTATGAGCGCGCCTGCACCATACTAACCTCCAACAAGAGCTTTATGGACTGGGGCGAGGTGTTCGGGGATCAGGTCATCGCCACCGCAATACTGGACCGGCTGCTGCATCACTCCACCACGCTGAATATTAAGGGCGAAAGCTACCGGTTGAAGGACAAACGGAAAGCCGGACTCGTTCCCGGTACTACTCAACAACAGGAGGAATCTGACGACCCAGACACTCAAAAAGCGGTCACTGAAAACTGATGAAAACCGGACAATCTAAACTGATAAAAAGCGGTCAAAACTCACCGTTGTTGACACGCAGCAGTTCGCGGCCTACGGCCGCCGGACGCCCTTTACGTGGCTCCTTCGTCGCCACTCCAAGGTCGCCGCTGTGCTTCGGCGTTAGTGGCTGTGTCAACAACACTCTAGTTTGACCGCTTTTCATCAACCTAGATTGTCCGGTTTTCATCAGTTTTCAGTGTCCGGTTTTTGAGCGTCAGGGTCGTCAGAGTCCTCCTGTTGGGCAGTAGTACCGGGAACGAGACCGGCCTTCCGTTTGTCCTTCAGCCGGTAGCTCTCGCCTTTGATGTTCAGTGTGGTTGAATGATGCAGGAGCCGGTCCAGAATGGCTGTGGCAATGACCTGATCGCCGAACACCTCGCCCCAGTCCATAAAGCTCTTGTTCGAGGTCAGGATGGTGCTGGCCCGCTCGTAACGCCGGTTGATCAGGCGGAAGAACAGGCTGGCTTCCTCCCGGGTCATAGGCAGGTAGCCGATCTCGTCGAGCACCAGCACTTTGGGGTAGGTTAGTTGCTGGAGCTGCCGGTCCAAACGGTTTTCCTGCCGGGCTTTGACCAGCGTGCTCACCAGGCGGTCCAGGGTCATGAACAGCACGCGGTGGCCGGCTTCCGCCGCCTTTACGCCGAGAGCAACCGCGAGGTGGGTTTTGCCCACGCCCGGCGGCCCCAGCAGGATCACGTTCTCGTTGCGCTCCACGAACCCGAGTCCGGACAGCTCCCGCACCAGCTTGCGGTCAATGCTCGGCTGGAAGCTGAAGTCGAACTGCTCCAGGGTTTTGATCCAGGGCAGCCGGGCCTGCTTAAGGCGTGCATCCAGGCCTCTCTGGTGTCGGCCACCCCACTCCTGGGCCAGAGCCTGCTCCAGGAACTCCCGGTAGTTCAGGTCCTTCTTGCTGGCGTGTTCGCACAGGGTGTCCAGGGAGGCTTGCAGGTGGTCCATCTTGAGCCGGTCGAGGAGTTGGTCCAGGTTCATTGGAGTACCTCCTCATACACGGCCAGGCTCCGGTGCTGCACTGGCATCACGTCTTGCCACAGGGGCTCGTGGTGTTCAGCACGGTTTGCCAGCCTTGCCTGCGATCGGTCATCCGGTGACGGGCGACTTCCTGGCCCCGGAGGTCGTAGACGGTGAGTTCACCGTCTAGACTGATGCGGATGTTGACCCGCTGGCCGCAACACTCGGCCGGCACGCTGTAACGGTTGCCCCGCACATCGATGTAGCGTCCCAGCCACATGGCGAATGTCGTAGTACCGTGTATCGAACTCGGTCGCTGGCCTGGCCAGCAACTGGCTTCGTTCTTCTTCGAAACGCTGAGCCGGCGTCTGCTGGAACTGGCGCAGTGTCCGCTGGCTGGCATAGCTGCTCAGCCACTGCTCCAGCAACTGGTTCAGGTGCGCGTAGCTGTCGAAGCTGCGATAGCGCTGGAAGAAGTGGTGCTTCACGTAGCCCACCATGCGTTCGGTCTTGCCCTTGGTTCTGGGCCGCTGGGGCCGGCAAGCCCGGGCGGCGAAGCCGTAATGGTTCGCCAGTTCCAAAAAGCCTGCGTTGAAGACCACGCGGCCACCACTGTCATGCCGAATGACGGCGGCTTTCTGGTTATCCACCAGGACACGTTTGGGCACACCGCCAAAATACCGGAAGGCCTGCACCAGGGACTCGTAGGTATGCTCTGCGTCCTGGCTGGGTCCGGCCCAGACATGGAAGTGGCGTGAATACCCGAGGATATTGACCGCGAAGTTGACGGTGCACAGGCGACCAGCGACCTCGGTCCGGGTCTGGCCCCAGTCATGCTGAAGCTGCTCTCCCGGGATGGTTTCATAGCGCACCGTTTGCTTGCTGGCTCTCAGGCTGCGCTTGCTTGGGCTGGATGTAGCGGCGAATCAGGGTAACGCAGCCATCATAGCCCCGGTCCTGTAGCAGCTGACGGATGACCTCTGCGTTCCAGACTTCCTGACCCAGTAGTTCATCAATGTAGGGCTTGAAAGGATCGAGCTTGCTGCCACGTGGGGTCTTGGGTTTACCAGTCAATGGTGCAGGCAAAGCTAGGTAACGGCGTACGGTGCGTTCGGAACAGCCAATCTGGTGCGCGATGTCCACGATGTACGCCCCCTGACTGCGAAGTTGCTTTATCATATGAAAGTCCTCTCGGCTTTGCATGATTCGATTCCTGTTCGGTTTGGTCACCTTCAAGAAAAGATCATGCGGGTCGGGAGGACAATCTACGTTGCTGATTTAAGGTCTTTTAGCAGTACTGTCGACAGCTGTGGCTTCGGTCCTTTTAGGCTGCAGTGTGCCAGTGGCCTTGGTGCCGTGCTTGGTTGCCAAACCCGCATAGTCTGTTGAGCACCAAGGCCGTCAGAATCCGCGTCCGGCTTGGTTGCTTCAGTTAGCAAGAGTTGTGGCAGGAAATTCGGTGCTCACCGTGTGGGGCCGTCCGCCGAAAACGTCGTCCGGATCTGCTACCTTTGAGTTCAGGTTCATTCACCGCATCGTTGGCGGTGTTTCAAACAGAGTGCATCGGCTCATGTCGGTGCCGGGTTACGGAGTAGGCCGTCAAGGTCAGTGCCAGGGAGCCGGCAGTGTCATTACCTGCCACTAACCAGTCGCTGTAGTACGCGGCCGATGGCCGCCGGACGCCCTTTTCATTGCGGCTTCGCCTCCATTACAAGGGCGCCGCTAAGCTCAGCGTTAGGCTTTTCGCATAGCCAAGCGCAGAAATCTACCAAGCCAACGAGGGTTGTATGTGGAGATGGGATCAAGGCAGGCTTCAATATTTTTCATTAGATCGTATACGGCGAATTGCTGCATGCATTACTGAGCTAGATGGGATTGCATTAAATGCAGAACCCGATCCGCTTCGTGAACTTCTGCCATCGGCAGTAGGCCTACCTTTCGCCCCCGAACATTACAGAGTGTGGCGTAATTATGCTCGAGTATTTAAGATTCTCGGCTTGGCAAGCAATATTAATGGCCGCCTTAGCCCTACTAGCCTTTGTCGAAGACTTGTGGCTACTGGGGATCAGTACCTTACATATGATGCTTATTTACAGTATTTGGTAAAAGTATTCTATTATCCATCCCCAGTTTTCCAAGGATATAATACTACCGATTCTCAGTCTTACCCCTATTGCGCCATACTTAAGTATTTGATAGCCAATGCGCGATCTTCAGGTGATCCATCACTGACTGTAGAAGCTGTTTTCAGTCGGCTGATTGGAAATCATGTAAATGGTTTGGAGGGCATTAATAGTTATTCGAGTTTAGTTGACACAAATTTAACCGGGCATGGAGACCAACTACGACAAGTCAGAGAAATGCTGATTTTTATAAGCCAACTCAGCTTTCTGTCTTGGATTGATGGTCGTCTTTTTATCGACATCCATGGGCTTTCAAACCTGAGTTCAGAGCAAATTGAGCAGCTTGTATCCCCCGTGAGCGGCCTAAGGAATGAGAATCCTGATCTTGAAATACAAAGATTATTTGATATCTCTCCAAGCGAAGAAAAATCTTTAGAATTCAATGAGCCTAGCGGGTCTGAAGCTGGACCGTTTGCCAGATGAGACGACGATTCTCAACTTCCGGCATTTCCTGGAGCAGCACGGTCTTGGCAAGGCGCTGTTTAAAGAGGTGAACAAACACCTGGAGAAAAACGGCTTGATGTTGCGTGAAGGAAGCATCGTAGATGCCACCATCATCTCTGCTCCCAGCTCCACCAAGAACCAAACTGGCAAGCGTGATCCGGAGATGCACCAGACCAGAAAGGGCAACGAATGGCACTTCGGCATGAAAATGCACATTGGTGTCGACGACACGTTCGGTCTGATTCATAGCATTGATACCACCGCTGCCAATGTTCACGACATCGTGCCCACCGACAAGCTGCTGCATGGTGAAGAGCAACGAGTCTTCGGCGACGCCGGTTACCTTGGCATTCAGAAGCGGGATGAGCATAAGCACCGCAAAAACGTCTCCTGGTTCATTGCCAAACGGCCTGGCACCCGGAAGACGCTGGATGCCGACAAACTGAAAGCAGAGAAGATCAAAGCCAGTGTTCGTGCCAAGGTCGAGCATCCCTTCCGGTACATCAAGCGGGTCTTTGGTTATGGCAAGGTCCGCTATCGCGGCCTTGCCAAGAACAGCAACCGGTTGCATTTGCTGGCCGCGTTTAGCAACCTGCTGATCGGTGAAAAATACATGCTGGCGTAGGGCCAGTGCGCCTGTTTTCCGCCAAAATGGCGGGAAACGGGCAAAAAACACACAAATAAAGGGAAAATAGTGTCTGAATCTTCGATTTTTTGCCGTTTAAACCAAGATGGGCAAATATCAGCAGTTATTCAGACCTTCCCTAGCTTGCCGGTTTATTGACTAACACTTCCCCATATTCAGAGCGCAACTTGTTTTTTAATACTTTCCCAGTGGCATTGCGTGGCAATGCTTCCACAAAAATCACGCGATCCGGGGTCTGCCACTTGGCGACTTTTCCCTGATAATGAGCAAGAAGTTCCTCCTCCGTAATATTTGCGTCGGGTATTTTTACTGCCAACAGGATCGGTCGTTCATCCCATTTATCATGGGAGGCCGCCACCACAGCAGCTTCATTGATGGCAGAATGGCCCATTGCGATTCCCTCCAATTCGACTGTCGATATCCATTCCCCACCAGATTTAATAATATCTTTTGAGCGGTCACGTATTGTCATAAACCCATCATCATTGATCGAAGCAACATCACCTGTCTCGAACCAACCGTCTTCCTCAAGAGTCTGATTTGGCTCAAAACCAAAGTAGTCGGCTACCACCCAATGACCACGGATACGGAGATTTCCCTGAGCAACGCCATCTTCGGGCAGTTGATGGCCGTCTTCTCCCACAATTTTGAGCTGCACCCCGTAGGGAGGCCGTCCTTGGCTTTCACGGATTTTATTTCTTTCTCCTTCTAAAAGGGTATCGTGTTTCGCCAGCAGTGCATTGACGGTTCCGATCGGTGATGTTTCAGTCATTCCCCATGCATGGACAACATCTACGCCGTACTTACCACGAAACTCTGACATCATTGAGGGAGGGCAAGCGCTACCACCTATCACCGTCCGTTTGAGCGTCTTTGCCGAGGAGCCAAGCTCGTCCAAAGCCGAAAGAAGTCCCTGCCAAATCGTGGGCACACCCAGCGCAATCGTTACGCTTTCTGAATCGATAAGCTTGCCTGAATCAGTGACTTTGCAGGCCAGTATACTCCGCAAAGCGCCATCGGCGCTAACGGGAGCCATCACTTGGTCAAAAGCAGGTTGATAATGCCGGAACGTGCAGTCTGACGTCGATCAGCGGCCAAATTTGGGCGCGTTTTGATCAACTTCTGGTCGTCAGGCAATAGCGGGTTGCCCCGGGCTGGTTTTCCGGGTGGCTTTAAGGTAGCGGCTGTTGTCGGACTTGCTTAACCGGAGGCGGCAAGGCTTCCATAGAGGTCGCGGTAAACGGCAAAGCCCGGACAGTGCCGACCAAAGCGCAGAATCCACTGCCGGCCGCTGTGCACCAGGCGGCAGGCCATGGTCATCAGTTCCTGCATCACCGTTCTCAGGCGGCGGCGCTTGGCCGGATGGCGCACTGGCGCATCTGGGGCGGTCAGTCTCAGGCCCATCCAGCGCAGCACGTTGTAACCCATGGTGCGAAGGCCATGACCAGGTTGTTGGTGTCGAACTTGCCGGAGGGCAGGCGCTCCAGGTCCAGGTCGGTCTTGAACTCGCTGTGAAATTGTTCACTGGTGGCATGGTCGCTGTACAGCGCCATGATGTGTTGCTCACTGGCCACGTCAGCGGGCAAGGAGGTAATCCAGCCTTCGATGCTAACTTCTGGCTCCAGGTACAGCTGACCGGAGGCATCGCTGGTGCGAACGGTGACCTTGACGATGCGACGCAGGCCGGGTTCATCGGGAAGGTCTTCTGACAGAACCGCTTCCATCTTGCCGTCGCGGTCCAGCGACCAGACTTCCTTGGCCTGGGCCTTGTTTGCCCAAGCCAAGGGATCCTGCTTGCGAGGGTTCCACTTGATCAGGAAGTCGATCTGGTCCTGCTCGCGCAGGAAGTCGCGATTGTCACGGGCATCGTGTGCACTGTCCAGACGCAGCAGGATGGGCTTGTCCGTCAGTGACCGGGCCCGGGGCAAAACCCGTTTGAGGGTATCCAGAAAACCGTTATTGGCGTGCTGGCTGCCAGGGCGTAGCTCGCAACCCAGGCACCAGCCTTCCTGGCCCAGATACGCGGCAATGGGTGCATAGCCGTCGTAACCCTTGTAGGTGTAGCTGACACCCTCTTTATGGGTCTGGCTGTTGTCCATGGGAAAGACATCCATATCCAGGGCAACATGGCCCATCGCCAGTGGTGACACCGGCGCTTCGACGGACTGAAGAAATTCAACGCTGGCATCCTCCAGCAATGGCGTCAGGCTTGGGCATCTTCATCAAATCGCTGGCGCAAACGGGCTGAAGATGGCGACTGCTTGATGCCCATCGCCGATTTGAAGAACGGATCTGTTCGTACCGGCTCGGCCGCCTCGAAATCGCTCTTGCCCAGCGTGATCAGGCCCAGGTAGGTGCGGATCAGCTCAATGTTCGGAATACCGTGCCGCTTGACGACTGTGCGAGCGGTTTTGATCAGCGACGTGTGCCGGTTCAGGCAGTGGCCCACCAGGGCCAGTCCGCCGTGGGGTGTATAGACTTCGGTTCGGGATTGCTGGAGAGTGAAAGTACGCATGAGCTAAATGCACTGACTGGGTGAATGGATGTCAGGTGCTATTATATCGCCCAAGGCTTTGTTATTGCAGGCTTTGGATACAGTTTCAGCCGGTTGAACTCACGGATTCAGGCCCGGATTTCTCATAGTGCTCCAACAACCTTCGCAGACCAAGCCTGGTAGTGCCAGATCCGAGTGGTCATGGTCGAAGTTGGCGATTATTTAGCCAGTTTCCGGCATTCAGGCACAACTCCCCCTTTCCCCCATTGGTATCGGGCCGGGGGAGCCCGATTATCTACTGGGGCACCAAGCGCTGAACCAGTGCTGAGAGATCGTTCTTGTGTGGATAGCTATCACTCATCAACACCCGTATTCGGCGGGTGTTGCGGATGATGACTGCGCCAACCTTGATCAGCTTCAAGCGCAAGGTGCCGGCACTCATACGTTCGAAGGGCGTGTTTTTCAGATGCACCCGCAAACGCTCGAACAGGGTGTAGGCGAAGCCGGATAAGATCAGCCGCCACTGGTTGGTCCACCAGTGTGTGCTGGAGGTGCGACCGGCAAACAGATCCAGTTGTTGATCCTTGATCCGGTTCTCCATATCACCCCGTGCGCAATACTGTTCGTAGTAGAGCTTGAATCCGTCATCGTAGCGGGAGCTGATAACGAACCGGGGGTTCGGGCCTTGAGGGCCATATTCCAGGCGCGCAACCACCCAGCGTGGCTTATGCCAGCTTCGGGCTTTGTAGCGGAAGCGGAAGGTGCTGGCGAGCTTATGGCCATGAGCCTCGTAGTAGGTCCGGACTTTGTCCATGGCTGGGGCGGCAAGCGCCTCCAGCCGCTGGTTGCGGGCCATGCCTACGATGTAATCCACCTGGTTGCGATCGCACCAGGCCAGCAGTCGGGGCTTGCTGAAGTGGGAGTCGCCCCGGAACACGATCCGGGTCTGTGGCCAATACTCGCGAATAAATCGCACCAGCAGCGCCAGAATGGCCCAGCTGTGCCGGGCATCACCTCGATTGCTGGTGCGCAGATAGCTCACCAGCAAGTGCCTACCGCAGAAGACGTAAAGCGGGAAGTAGCAGTGATGGTCGTAATACCGGTTAAAGAACTTACCCGGCTGGTCGCCGTGCACCGGAATATCGGTGCCGTCAAAATCCAGCACGATTTCCTTGGGCGGCTTCTCATGCTGCTCGATAAAGTGGTGCCAGAGCAACTCATGCGCTTTGACAATGGTTTGCCGATCCATCGCCTGCTCCATTCGACAAAGCGTGGACTTGCCGGCCAGAGTCGAGGCATTCCCCGTGGCGGTTTGTAGTGCCTGATCAAAGCGAAGCGCTTCATGATCATTCAGATCTTCGTAGCCGCTGGCCACGCCGTAGACGCGCTGCCGGATCATGGTGTTGAGCCCATGACGAATCATGCGGGCATCCCGCTGGTCGGTCAGCGTCTCGGCCAGTCGCTGGGTTAGCCGGTGTTGTTTATCGACTTCGCGCAGTAACAACACACCGGCATCCGAGGTGATATGGCCTCCGGAGAAATCGGCTTCAATCTGGCGGCGGGAGAGTGGCGAGAAGGTCAGTTTTTGAGGTACCATTTTGGATAGCGGCTTTTAGTGTGGGTTTTTGTGTAGGAACTTGAATTCTAACACTTTAAGCCGCTTCTTCCTTCCTCATGCTACCTTCTTCATGAGAAATCCGGGCTAGGCCACCGGGCTCAAGCCGTTTCTCGATCGGGCGGCGGGCAAGCTATCCGGGGGGATGAAGCAGAAGCTCGGCCTCTGCTGCGCGCTGATCCACGATCCGGACCTGCTCATCCTCGACGAGCCGACCACCGGTGTCGACCCCCTCTCACGACGCCAGTTCTGGGGGTTGATCGCCGGCATTCGTCGTTCCCGTCCCGGCATGAGCGTGCTGGTGGCCACGGCCTATATGGAGGAGGCGGCACGCTTCGACTGGCTGGCGGCAATGAACGGTGGGCGGGTGCTGGCCAGCGACACGCCCGAAGACCTGCTGCACAGCACGGGGGCGGATTCGCTGGAGGCAGCCTTCATCCGGCTGCTGCCGGAAGAAAAACGCCGGGATTATCGGGCGGTTGAGATTCCGCCACGGCCGGCAGAGGATGGCGATACCGCGATCGAGGCCCGGGATCTGACCATGCGCTTCGGCGAGTTCACCGCGGTCGATCATGTGAACCTGCGTGTCCCACGGGGTGAGATCTTCGGTTTTCTCGGCTCCAACGGCTGCGGCAAGACCACGACCATGAAGATGCTGACCGGCCTCCTGCCGCCGAGCGAAGGCCGGGCCTGGCTGTTCGGACACGAGGTGGACCCGCACGACCTCGCGACCCGGTGCCGAGTCGGCTACATGTCGCAGTTCTTCTCACTCTATACCGAGCTGACAGTGCGGCAGAACCTGGAGCTGCATGCCCGGTTGTTCCACGTGCCCGCTACCGAGGTTTCAGGGCGCGTGGATGAAATGGTTGAACGCTTTGATCTGGCGGCTGTGATCGACAGTCTGCCGGGCCGGCTGCCCCTCGGCCACCGGCAGAGCCTGTCGCTGGCAGTGGCCATGATCCACAAGCCCGAGATGCTGATCCTCGACGAGCCCACCTCGGGCGTCGACCCGGTGGCGCGCGATGCCTTCTGGCGGATGCTGGTCGAGCTGTCGCGCCGCGACGGCGTGACCATCTTCATCTCCACCCACTTTATGAACGAGGCCGAGCGCTGCGACCGCATCTCGCTGATGCATGCAGGCCGGGTGCTGGTCACTGACACGCCGGCGAATATCGTGCAGCAGCGGGGCGCGGAGACCCTGGAAGAGGCATTCGTGGCGCATCTGGAGGAGGCGTCGGGGGAAGGCGAAGCGACGCGGGGCAAACAGCGTCGCTCGATACGGTTGACGCGTCGGCAGGCCATGTCGAACCCCAGGGCTGGCGGCGCATGTTCGATCCCCGGCGCATGATCAGCCACGCCCGGCGCGAAGGGTTGGAGCTGCGCCGCGATCCCATCCGGCTGACGCTGGCGCTGCTCGGCAGCGTCATCCTGATGTTCGTGATGGGCTATGGCATCAACCTCGATGTCGAGGATCTCACCTTCGCGGTGCTGGATCGCGACCAGACCCACCGTCAGCCGCGACTATACGCTCAACCTCGCCGGCTCCCGATATTTCGTCGAGCGGCCGCCGATTACCGGTTATGCCGATCTCGACCGGCGAATACGCGAAGGCGACATCAGTCTGGATGCGGATTTGGCTGGACCCTTCGGCGTTGACCAATTACGGCCTGACCGTCGCCGACGTGAGCGCCGCCATCGAGGCGCAAAACGCCCAGGTCACCGCCGGTCAGCTCGGCGGGCTGCCCGCAGTCGAGGGCCAGCAGCTCAATGCCACGGTCACCGCCCAGACCTTGCTCACCTCAACCGAAGAGTTCCGCAACATCCTGCTCAAGAGTATGCCCGACGGGTCCCGGGTGCGCCTGGGTGATGTTGCCCGCGTTGAGCTGGGCGGCGGTGCAGTCCAGATTGACACTTTCTACGATGCGAACCGGCTGCCGGACTTGGCATCAATCTGGCGCCGGGTGCCAACTCGCTTGCGGTCACAGAGGCTGTTAAAGCGCGGCTCCAGGAGCTCGAGCCCTATTTTCCGGAAGGGGTGGAAATTCGGTATCCCCTACCAGACGGCCCCTTTCGTGGAGGCCTCCATCGACGCGGTGGTCACAACCATCATCGAGGCAATCGCCTGGTGGTCCTGGTCATGCTCGTGTTTCTCCAGAGTTGGCGGGCTACCCTGATACCAGCGATCGCAATCCCGGTGGTGCTGCTCGGCACGTTTGCGATCATGGCGGCCTTCGGCTTTTCCATCAACATGCTCACTCTCTTCGGTCTCGTATTGGCGATCGGCCTTCTGGTGGATGACGCCATCGTGGTGGTGGAGAACGTCGAGCGGGTG
Organism: Marinobacter salarius; assembly: GCA_000831005.1. Classification (GTDB taxonomy): domain Bacteria; phylum Pseudomonadota; class Gammaproteobacteria; order Pseudomonadales; family Oleiphilaceae; genus Marinobacter; species Marinobacter salarius. The sequence goes on from CP007152.1 coordinate 4,598,541, forward strand.
ATGCATGAGGACGGCCTGGGCCCGATGGAGGCGACGCGTAAGTCCATGGGGCAGATTGCCAGCGCGCTGATTGGCATCGGTGTGGTGCTGTCTGCTGTTTTTATTCCGATGGCCTTCTTTCCGGGCTCCACGGGGGCAATCTATCGACAGTTTTCTTTGAGTATTGCCGGTGCATGGTGCTTTCGGTGCTGGTGGCTCTGATTCTGAGCCCCATGCTGTGTGGTCGGATACTCAAGCCCACGCACGAAAGAACCTTGCTGCAAAAGCTGTTCGGCTGGTTTGAAGCAGGCCTGGGGCGGCTGACCCGGGGCTATGTCCGGCTGGTTGGCCATACGGCGCGCCACGCCTGGCTCTACACATTGGCGTTCCTGGGCATCGTCGTCCTGGTGGCCGTTCTCTTTGTGCGGTTGCCCGGCGGGTTCCTGCCCGCGGAGGACCAGGGATTCGTCGTGTTGCAGTATCAGTTGCCCTCCGGTGCGACCCAGCAGCGCACAATCGATACCATTGAGGTTATCGAAGATTACTTTATGGAGCAGGATGAGGTGCAGGGCCTGTTCACAATCGCTGGTTTCAGCTTCGCTGGCCGGGCGCAGAACGCGGGACTGGCGTTCGTCAATCTCAAGCCATGGAGTGAGCGCGATCCCGAGACGCAAAGCGCCGGCGCCATCATTCAGCGGGCGAACCGGGCGCTTGCCGGGCTGGTGCGTGATGGGCGGGCTTTTGCTTTCAACTCCACCAAGACCACCAGCGAGCGCACCGGCCAGCAGGGCACTGCGGCCACCACGGCCCCCGCCGACACCGCCTCTAAAGAACGCAATCAGCACAATGACGAAAAACAGGATGCCCAACGCCGGATGGGGCCGGTCGTCTTCGGCTGCCTGGCGACTGGACTTCGGAACCGCAAGTGGCTCACCACCCAATACCTGAACCATGGCCGCAGCACCGTTGGCAATGCCGGTGGCAAAATCCCCCTGCCTGAACGCCGGGGTAATGATCTGATTAATAATCGTGGCGGATGTGGCGTCGGTCAGTCGACCTTCGAGGCCGTAGCCAACCTCGATGCGAATCCGCCGCTCATCCTTGGCTACCAACAGCAACGCACCGTTGTCTTCACCTTCCTGGCCAATTCCCCAGTGACGGCCCAACTGGTAGCCAAAGTCTTCAATGGCATAGCCCTGGAGATCCGGCAGCGTCACCACAACCACCTGTTCGGTCGTTGACTGCTCGTGGGCCTCCAGCATCTGGCTGAGGCGACGTTCAACTTTGGCGGGCAGCATGTCGGCGCGGTCCACCACGCGACCGGTCAGTTCGGGGAAATCAGGAGTGGATTGCGCCTGGGCACTGGCCTGGCACAGCACAATCAAGGCCAGAAAAACGATAACGGGGTGGAAACGAACAGGCATCAGAACTCCACCTGTGGCGCTTCCTGGGCATCGGGGGTAGTGGCCTCGAAGTTGGCCCTAAGCTCAAGGTCGCTGTACAGCATGCTGTGCCAGAGACGGCCCGGAAAGGTCCGGATTTCCGTGTTGTAGCGTTCAACCGCCTGGATAAAGTCACGCCTTGCGACCGAGATACGGTTCTCCGTACCTTCCAGTTGCGACTGCAACGCCAGGAAGTTCTGGTTTGACTTCAGATCCGGGTAGCGTTCTGAAACCGCCATCAGGCGGCTGAGCGCACTGCTGAGTTCACCCTGAACCTGCTGGAACTGTTTCAGCTTCTCGGGGTTGTTGAGAATGCTTTCGTCGACCTGAATAGAGGTCGCCTTCGAGCGCGCTTCGGTGACTGCCGTCAGGGTTTCCTGTTCCTGATCCGCAAAACCTTTCACCGTTTCAACGAGGTTCGGCACCAGATCCGCCCGCCTCTGGTACTGGTTCTCCACCTGCGCCCAGGCTGATTTAACCTGCTCGTCATACGTTGGAATGTTGTTGATGCCGCAGCCGGTGAGCAGCATGGCCAGCAAGGCCAGAGCAGCAAGCTGAAAGGGCGTTTGGCCTGGGCTGGCCATGGGTCGGTCGTGCATAGCGTATCGGTTCCTTGATGGTGGGTCTGGTCATCGCCGGCCTAAGACACTATCACATTTTTCCGCCCGACATCTGCCGCCCAGGCGACCGAAAACACTGTATACATATTGTAGTGGTCAACTAATCCCGGACAGTATTTTAAGGTTTTCCTCAGCGGCAACGGGAGAAATACCACCGTTGAACGTGTGAGGTCGTTGCCGGTTGTAGTAGTCCATCAGATAGCCACCAACATCTTTTTTGGCCTCAGGCAGGTTCCGATATCCCAAGGCCGGTATCCACTCAGATTTCAGGCTCCTGAACAGCCTCTCCATCGGTGCGTTGTCCCAGCAGTTGCCACGTCGGCTCATGCTTTGTGTCATTCGATAGCGCCATAGTCTCTGACGGAACTTACGGCTTGCATACTGGCTTCCCTGGTCCGAATGGAACATAACTTTCTCTGGGTGACCGCGCAGTTCCCAGGCGTGGTCCAGAGCTTTGACGACCAGATCTGCATCCGGACTGGATGACAACGCCCAACCAACAACGCGGCGAGCATACAGATCCAGCACGACAGCCAGATAACTCCACCGCTGGCCGCTCCAGACGTAGGTGATGTCACCACACCAAGCCTGATTGGGCCGGTCTACCGTGAACTCGCGGGCCAGGTGGTTCGGGATATCCGGTCGTTCGACCGTGGCCTGCTTGTAAGCGTGAGGGCCTGGCTGCTTACAGATCAGCCCCAACTCGCTCATCAGACGTCGAACCTTGAAGCGCCCGACGACAATGCCTTCTTCGCTGAGTAAGCCTTTATTGTCCGGCTGCCGGCAGAGCTGCGGCTCTTCGTGAACAGCCGGTTTACCTGGGCCTTCAGGGCCAGACGCTCAACATCCACACGGTTCCGCCGTTGGCGGTATTCGTAGTAACTAGAACGACTGATATCAAACGCATTGCAGACCATTTCAACAGGTATTCGCTCACTCAACTGGTCTATCAGCGCGTACGATTCATGTCGTCCGACATCAAGAGAGCGGTAGCCTTTTTTAGTATGTCTTTCTCCTGTTCAAGGCGCTTGCAGCGGGCTTCCAGCTCCTGAATACGGCGCTGCTCCGGGGTTAACGCCTTGCCCTTCGGGGTGACACCGTCACGCTCCTCGGTCAATTGGTTAACCCAGCGCCGGATAGCACTTTCACCAATTCCCAGAGACACGCTCGCCTGGGGAATCGTGTAACCTTGATCCAGCACCAAGCTGGCTGCTTCCTGTTTGAACTCAGGAGAAAAAGAACGTCGCTTTCTGGTCATCAGACACCTCGTTTATGGTGGCGATATTACCACCTACGTTGGTGTCCGGAATCATTGAACCACTACAGGGTTCTACCCCGCTACTGCGGACATTCCTAAAAAGAGGCACACTGTGCCAAAGGAGTGTTCATGTCCAGACGCAGAAAATATAGCCCAGAGTTCAAACGCGAAGCCATTGCTTTAACCCGTCAACCCGGTGTGAGTTGTCGCCAGGTTGCCTTAGAGATCGGTATCAATCCCAATCTGCTGTCCCGATGGCGCAGGGAAACGGATGAGGAGACAGACAAGGCCTTCAAGGGCTCAGGTTCTCCCAGAGACGAGGAAGTTGCTCGCCTCAAGCGAGAACTGGCCCGTGTGAAGAAGGAGCGTGATTTTTTGCGCGAAGCGGCAGTGTTCTTCGCAAAGGAGTCGTCCTGAGGTACCAGGCGATTCAACGTTGTCGCAATCATTTCCCAATACGTCTTATGTGCCGATGCCTGAAAGTGTCGGCCAGCGGTTATTACGCTTGGGTATCTCGCCCCCAGTCCGCTAGGGCAAAGGCTAATCAACATCTGCTGTCACGCATCAGAGAGATTCATGACGACAGTGGCGGCATGATTGGCTCGCCCCGTATGCATGAGGACCTGGTTGCCGAGGGTGTTTCAACCAGCCTGAACCGTGTTGCGCGATTGATGGCCAAACACGGCATTCAGGGGTGGCCACGCAAGAAGCGCGGACGCTTGGGACGTCAATCTTATCGACCACCGGGTATCCGGAATCACCTGGAGCGGAATTTCTCCGCTCTGGAGCCGGACACCAAGTGGGTGACGGATATTACGGAGATACCCACGCAGGAAGGAAAGCTCTTTCTATGCGTGGTTCTAGACCTGTTCAGCAAGCTGATCGTTGGTTGGTCCATGCATCATCGACAGGATCGGCATATGGTGATCAGAGCGGTTGAGATGGCCGTTTGGCAGCGCCAGGGGAAAGTCCCGGTGATATTGCATTCAGATCGAGGCAGTCAATTTACCAGTGGTGACTACCAGCGATATCTCGGCAGCAACCGCTTGGTAAGCAGCATGAGCGCGGTCGGTCATTGTGGCGATAATGCTGCCTGCGAGGGATTCTTCGGAATGCTCAAGCGGGAGCGAATTCACCACCGGCGCTACCGAACTCAGAACGAAGCGCGAGCTGATATATTCGACTACATTGAGCGGTTCCATAATCCCAGGATGCGACGTAGAGTTGCCGCTCAGGATCAGAAGCTGTCAGCCGTTTTAAAACCGTCCGTGGAAACGGGGTAGAACCCTGAGGTGGACCCAATCAGTTGGACAACCTGATCGTGTCCCTAAGCTATGATCCAGTTGTTTCCCTGGCTCAGGCTGCCAAGGCTATGGATTACCCGTAGTACACCTCATCGGGCGTTTGGTAATCAAGGGTTTGGTGGTACCGAGTCTGATTGTAATGCCGGAAGTACCAGTGGAGCGCCTGCTTCAAGTGCTGTCCATCCTCGAAGGCTGTGGAGTAGACGCACTCGTGTTTGACGCTGCGCCAGAGCCGTTCCTCGAAGATGTTGTCATGGTAGCAGCCTTTGCCGTCCATGCTGATCCGGATGCCATGATCTTTGAGAACGCTTGTGAAGGCCTCACTGGTGAACTGGACACCCTGATCGGTGTTGAAGATCTCCGGCGTTCCATGGCGCTGTAGGGCCTCCTCCAGGGCATCAATGCTGAAGTCTGTGTCCATGGTATTGGAGACCCTCCAGGACAACACTTTGCGGCTGTACCAGTCGATGATGGCGACCAGATACATGAAGCCCCGAGCCAGCGGCACATACGAAATGTCAGTTGCCCACACCTGGTTGGGGCGGTCGATTTTCAGCCCTTTGAGCAGGTACGGATAAACCTTGTGCCCGTCGCCCGGAATGCTGGTTCTGGGGCGTGGATACACCGCCTGAATGCCCATGGTGCGCATCAGGCGCTGAACCCGCTTGCGGTTTATCAGGTGGCCTTTGCGTTCCAGGTGGACACGCATCTTACGAGAGCCATAGTACGGCGTTTCCAGATGCTGCTGGTCAATCTGGTACATCAGATCCAGATCCTCCTGACACTGCTCACGAGGGACGTAGTACACCGACGAGCGGCTCAGTTTGAGCAGCTCGCACTGGCGCACAATGCTGACTTGGGGATGACCATGCTCGATCATCGCGAACCGGCGTTGACGGCTTACTGATCGAGCTTGCGCGACAAAAAATCGCGTTCCACCGTCAGTCGGCCAATCTCGCGATAAAGGTCGTCAGAACTGGGCTCGTTGGACTGTTTTCCGGCCCTTTTTTTGCCTTCGAAGAGGTCCGGGGCATTCTCCAGCAGCTCGCGTTTCCAAGTGCTGACCATGGTCGGATGGATATGGAACCGGGCGGCAATTTCAGATGTGGTCTGGTCACCCTTGAGGGCGGCCAGGGCGACTTTGGACTTGAATGATGCGCTGTATTGCTTGCGTTTCTTGCTCATGATTCTCCTCCTTCTTGTATGGATAATTTCTGCCGTGTTTGGGTAAATTGAGGCCCACCCCCAGTGGCCGCTGGGGGCCTTCATGCAGCAGCTCGGTAATGCGCCGGCTCCTCTTCCGAGAGACCGATAACAAGTGTGTAGCGCTGCATGACTCTCAAGCGATAACTCGAACAGTCATCGGGGCCTCGAGCCCGTATAGCAAGGCAGAGTCAGCTTATTATGAACCACACGGAAATCCAAACCCCAGTCAATGTCGGTGTCGATGTCGGTAAAGCCAATCTGGACATCGCCCTCCATCCCTCCGGGCAATTTCACACCATCCCAAATACCGAAGCCCACATCCGGCACTTCGTCAAAATCCTCAAAGATTACAATGTCGAGCGCATCGTCGTGGAAGCCTCGGGGCGGTACGAACATGCACTGGTTCAAGCCTGCGACCAGGCTGGCTTGCCCATCATCGTGGTCAATCCCATCAGCGTCCGGCGCTACGCCCAGGCTATCGGTGTGCTTGCCAAAACCGACCGGATCGATGCACAGGTCATTGCCCGGTACGCCGCCACGCTGAAGCCAGAGATCAAGCCAATTCCGGATAAGACTTCCCAGAAAATTAAGGACTTACTGATCCGGCGATCTCAGCTTCTGGAAATGTCCACCATGGAGAAAAATCGTCTCCAGATACTGCCAAAATACCTTCATCGGTCTATCAAAAGCCTGCTCAGAGTGCTCCAGAGCCAGATTGAAACGGTGACCCGACAGATCGACCAAGAGGTCGCCAAAGTCGATCAGTGGCGTACCAAAATGGAGATCATGACCAGCGTGCCTGGTGTTGGGAAAGTGCTCGCTTACACCTTCCTGAGTGAGCTCCCGGAGCTCGGTTCGCTGAACCGTAAGGAGATTGCCGCGCTCGTCGGTGTCGCACCCATAAACCGGGACAGTGGAAAGCTCAACGGCAAACGCAGAATCCGAGGGGGCCGCCACAGGGTTCGAACCGTGATGTTCATGGCCATGCTCTCATCCATCCAGTGCAACCCGGTCTTCAAACGCTTTTACGAACGTCTCAAGGCCCAGGGAAAAATCCCGAAAGTCGCTCTGATTGCCTGTATGAGAAAGATGATTGTGGTGCTCAATACCATGCTCAAGAACCAGGAGCCGTGGCGTGAAAATATGGCTTAATATATACGATTGACACCACAGTCACTTGTTAAATTACTAATCCGAAATAAAGTAAGCGAACATTACCCGGAGATATAAGCCAAATCCGGATGGCCAAAAAACGATTTCAATAGTCGTGGCAATTTTTGCAAACGTCGAAGCTGCCGGTAAACAGTGCTCCGAAGTTGTTCTTTGCTGTTAATGATCTTTTTACCGACGTGATGGTATTTGATATAGCCCCAAACAGACTCGTCAGGATTCAGCTCCGGCGAGTACGGCGGCAGGAAGAACAACCTGAGCTTGCCGTCGAGACTCTCAACATAGTCTCGAACCCGACGAGCATGATGAACCGGGTGGTTATCGAGGATCAGGAAAACCGGCTTGTCAACGTCTTGCACCAGAGCCTTGAGGAAACCAAGAAACGCATCGGTGTTCATGTTGCCCTGAATGGTCTTAAAGCGAAGCTCGCCGCGAGGCGAGATGGCCGAGATCAGATTGATGCTGAAGCGACTGCCCGTATTACGGATGATCGGAGTTTCACCCTTGGGTGCCCAGGTGGTGCCGCTGTGATAATCAGACCGAATGCTGGCTTCATCGCCGAAATAGATGGTGGCGCCGACTTTTTTTGCTTCCTTGCGAATTTCCGGGTAGGTCTCTTCTTTCCATTGTTTCACGGCCTCTGGCTTTTGCTGGTAGGCCCGATGCAGGGGTTTCTGAGGCGTCAGCCCCAGGTTTCGAAGCAGACGACCGACCGAGACATCGCTTAACCGGACGTTGAACTTTTGCCGGATGAGCTCACGCACTCGGCCCCGAGTCCACAGGGCAAAATCAAACTTCAACTGGTCCGGCGTAAAGGTCGTTATCCAGATATACAGCTCCCGGATCTGAGCGCCGCTCAGTTTCTTGGGGCGACCGGAAATCTGCTTGGCCTTGAGCGCGTCAAAGCCACCCTCGCGGTAGGCAGCCAGCCATTCATAGATTCGTGCTCGGCTCATCCCCAGCGCTTTGATGACGACTTCTGGACTCTCGCCATCCATGACCCGTTGAACGGCGCGAACGCGAATGGCTTCTAATGTTTTGTGATCAAGTTTACGACCGTCATCGTGGCGCATGTGTGTAAATATCCGATAAGCTTGGCGAACGGAGCCTACATTATAAATGATGTTCGCTTACTTTCGAACCCATTAGTATGGCTATGTTGGTTTTTGCTGTTGGTTTACATTTATCGCAGCACGCAGCCAAGCTTCTTCAGAGGGTTGTCCTCTTTCAAACAACCGTCGCCATGCCAGATAACTCGGCAGATAGGCCGTCCCCACCCCGTGAAAACGCGCCATCCAGCCCTTCAATCGACTGATATAACTGTTGACGTTTTGAATGTGGTATTCCTTGCCGATCACTCGTTGATTATTGAGTGTGATAAGCCGATGGTGGGCAATGCCTTGTTCCTTAGAAAAGGTTTTATACCAACTGTGACCGTCTGAACATAAAATCGAGTCACGGTTAATGATCGGTGCCAGGAAGGCGTGGATCGTTGATTTATTCAGTTCGGGATCCACCAGATCGCTGATATGACCGTTGCGATCTCGCGCAATAACCACTGGAATTTTATCAGGTTTATACTTCCTGTTACTTTGCCCGCCACGCTTCCTGGAACTTCGATGCGTGATGTTGCGCTTGCCTTTGCAGGACTCCGCAAAGAAGGTTTCATCCACTTCGATAATGCCGGACAGAGCATTCGCGTTGGCGTTTGCACTGGCATGCAGAAAGCGATGACGCCACCGGAAAGCCGTCTTTAAATCAATGCCTACTCGGGCTGCCGACACCCGCAGGGTCAGGCTGTCTCGCATACACCGCAAGTAGTCAAACCATTTATTGCGATAGCGCAATCTGGCCAACGAGGTTCGTGTGACTGCATTAAAAGTCTTTCGACAGGATGCGTTCTGGCACCGATACCGCTGCAAGCCACCAGAGCGTCCCCATTTTACAAGGTGGTCATTGCCACAATGAGGGCAAATACGATGAGAGCTAGCAGTTTCTATCAGGGTGTGAGCTTGAGCATTAATTTGCCCAAGGAGCTGATCGGAAAAGTGTTTTTTCAGATCAACCGGAAGGTGAGCTAAGGTAGATTCAAGGGCATTGATGTCGGCCTGCTTCATGATGCGCTCCACCAAGGAACTGTTTATACAGTAGTATATACAGTATTATTGGAGCGTACCAACAGCAAAAACCAACATAGCCTGTCTAAAGCAAAATTTGAGCGTAATAAGCCGCACGTAAACGTGGGCACCATTGGTCACGTAGACCATGGCAAGACCACGCTGACAGCCGCGCTGACTCGTGTGTGTCACGAAGTGTGGGGTACTGGTAGTGCAAGCGCATTCGACCAGATCGATAACGCACCGGAAGAGAAGGCGCGTGGTATCACCATCGCGACCTCTCACGTTGAGTACGATTCGCCGGCGCGTCACTATGCGCACGTTGACTGTCCGGGCCACGCTGACTACGTGAAGAACATGATCACGGGTGCGGCGCAGATGGACGGCGCGATCCTGGTTTGTTCCGCAGCTGACGGCCCCATGCCGCAGACTCGCGAGCACATCCTGCTGTCCCGCCAGGTTGGCGTTCCTTTCATCGTTGTGTTCCTGAACAAGGCGGACATGGTTGATGACGAGGAGCTGCTGGAGCTGGTCGAGATGGAAGTTCGCGAACTGCTGAGCCAGTACGACTTCCCGGGCGACGACACGCCGATCGTTACCGGTTCCGCGCTGATGGCGCTGGAAGGTAAGGATGATAACGAAATGGGTACTACCGCTGTTAAGAAGCTGGTAGAAGCCCTGGACGAGTACATCCCGGATCCGGAGCGTGCGATTGATCAGCCGTTCCTGATGCCGATCGAAGACGTGTTCTCCATCTCTGGTCGCGGTACGGTTGTAACCGGTCGTGTTGAGCGCGGCATCATCAAGGTTGGTGACGAAGTGGAAATCGTCGGTATCAAAGATACCGTGAAGACCGTTTGTACCGGTGTTGAGATGTTCCGCAAGCTGCTGGACGAAGGTCGTGCTGGTGAGAACGTTGGTGTTCTGCTGCGTGGTACCAAGCGTGACGACGTTGAGCGTGGTCAGGTTCTGTGTGTGCCGGGCTCCATCAAGCCGCACACCAAGTTCGAGTGCGAAGTGTACGTGCTGAGCAAAGAAGAAGGTGGTCGTCATACCCCGTTCTTTAAGGGTTACCGTCCGCAGTTTTACTTCCGTACCACCGACGTCACAGGTTCCTGTGGGAACAGCGTACCGCCATTCTCCATAAGGTGGCGGACGGTATTAATGCCCGTTTTGATGAGTTCCTGGAGGCGGAATGCCTCGATACCGGCAAGCCCAAATCCCTGGCAAGCCACATCGACATTCCCCGGGGCGCAGCCAACTTCAAAGTGTTCGCGGACATGATCAAGAATGTTCCGACCGAATCTTTTGAAATGCCCACGCCGGATGGCACCGGTGCACTGAATTATGCCGTTCGCCGCCCCAAAGGCGTGATTGGCGTGATCAGCCCCTGGAACCTGCCTCTGCTGCTGATGACCTGGAAGGTCGGACCAGCCCTGGCCTGCGGGAACACGGTGGTGGTCAAACCCTCTGAGGAAACTCCGACCACGACCGCCCTTCTTGGCGAAGTGATGAAAGAGGCCGGTGTTCCGGACGGTGTCTATAACGTGGTCCATGGTTTCGGCGGAGATTCTGCCGGCGCCTACCTCACCGAGCATCCACTGGTCGATGGCTTCACCTTTACCGGCGAGACCGGCACCGGGGAGGTCATTATGAAAGCCGCCGCCAAAGGTATCCGGGATATTTCCCTGGAGCTCGGTGGCAAGAATGCCGGCCTGGTGTTTGCGGACTGCGATATGGACAAGGCTATCGAAGGCACCATGCGTTCCGCGTTCGCCAACTGTGGCCAGGTTTGCCTGGGTACTGAGCGGGTTTATGTTGAGCGGTCGATTTTTGACGAGTTTGTCCGCCGTCTGAAAGAAGCGGCGGAGGGCCTGAAGATCGGCCCGCCAGACGATGCGGACGCCAATATGGGACCGCTGGTCAGCCTCAAGCATCGTGAAAAAGTCCTTTCCTACTACCAGAAAGCCGTGGATGACGGGGCAACTGTCGTGACCGGTGGTGGCGTTCCCCACAGTCTGGACAGGACCAGTCTTCAGGAATTTTTTCCCAGGTCGTTCCTGCAGGAAAGCCTTCGTGCGGATCACCAACCACTTCGTCGTATACATAACCACAATCCGGGCATTGATGTTTAGCCATTTAAAGCACCTTTCAAACGATATTATTGTCTTTGTTTTGGTAGCGCCCGACGCGCACCCTCTTTCAGGTGCACGTCAGAGGCTCTTTTTCTGCAACGTAAATAAAGTAAACGAGGTATATAACTTCCGATTAGCCGATCATTTAGACGCGGCGGTGTCGACTGATTCAGAATCAGTCCCACCAAATTTACGCACATAGAATTCACGCTTGCCGGGTTGAATCTGAATCTTATCGAGATCTCCTTTAGCCCAATCCAGCACCCGGTGGTCCATTATCGACCGAAACCATGAGGGAAACATTGCGGCCAGGAACATTCCGGGATATCCCGATGGTAAGGAAGGCAGGTCTTTGAAGTCGCGAAGCGATTGATAGGACCTTGTAGGATGGGCGTGATGGTCGGAATGTCGTTGCAAATGAAACAGAATCAGGTTCGACATAATATGGTTTGAGTTCCATGAGTGGTGCGGTTGTTGACGCTCATAACGTCCATCCGACATCTTCTCGCGCAGCAATCCGTAATGCTCAATGTAGTTGGCGCTGGTCAGCTGCCACCAGCCAAAGGCCATTTGAATGGGCAAAAAGATCAGCATTAACGGGCCAAAAAACGCCAGCAATCCCGCATAAAGCACAGCGGTCAAAATCATAGGCTGAAGAACTTCGTTCTCCAGGCTCCAGACACTTTTTCCACAACAACGGTGGTCAGAATGCCAACCTGGAAGAAGACGTCGTTAGGAAGCCCGCGAACCATCGCTGCAAGTACCGCCCCGAGTACGCCCAAGGGCACCGCCAGCATCACGGAAATGGGTATGGTCCAACTTTCGTAGAGCGCGGCGAGCGCCAGAAACACCACCAGTGCCGACAGCGCGTAAAGCAGGGATGCCTGGGCACCGGCCTGGCGCTCCTGATAGGACAGGCCGCTCCAGGCTCCGGCCACACCGTCCGGGAGTTGAGCGATCAAACGTTCGACCTCCGCCATGGCCTCACCGGTACTGTACCCCGGTGCCGGCTCACCCTGAATCTGGCGGGACGGAACACCGTTGAAACGCTCAAGGCGCGGTGAGCCATACTCCCAGCGTCCGTTCGTCACTTCGCTCAACGGGGTCATCTCTCCGTTAGCGGCTCGCAGATACCACGCCTCAAAATCCTCAGGCAGCATCCGGAAAGGGGCATCACCCTGAACATAGACCCGCTTGACCCGCCCCTCATGGAGAAAATCGTTAACGTATTGCGAGCCCCAGGTCACCGACAGAAGTCGACTGATCTCGGACAACTCTATGCCAAGGGCCTGTGCCTTTTCGTGATCAATGTCCACTTTGTAGCGGGGATTGTCCGCCAAACCGTTGGGACGCACACTCGCCAGCACGGGGCTTTCGGCCGCCAACTGCAGCAATTGACCTTGCGCTGCCATGAGCGCTTCATGCCCGATGGCACCCCGATCCTGTAAGCGCAATTCAAAGCCCAGGGCCTGCCCCAATTCCGGTATCGGTGGCAAAGACGGTGGTCAGTATGCCAACCTGAAAGAAGACGTCGTTAGGGAGGCCGCGGACCATCGCTGCAAGTACCGCCCCGAGTACGCCCAATGGCACCGCCAGCATCACGGAAATGGGTATGGTCCAACTTTCGTAGAGCGCGGCGAGCGCCAGAAACACCACCAGTGCCGACAGTGCGTAAAGCAGGGATGCCTGGGCACCGGCCTGGCGCTCCTGATAGGACAGGCCGCTCCAGGCTCCGGCCACACCGTCCGGGAGTTGAGCGATCAAACGTTCGACCTCCGCCATGGCCTCACCGGTACTGTACCCTGGTGCCGGCTCACCCTGAATCTGGCGGGACGGAACGCCGTTGAAACGTTCCAGGCGCGGCGAGCCATACTCCCAGCGTCCGCTCGTCACTTCGCTCAACGGGGTCATTTCTCCATCAGCGGCTCGCAGGTACCACGCCTCAAAATCCTCAGGCAGCATCCGGAAAGGGGCATCACCCTGAACATAGACTCGCTTGACCCGCCCCTCATGGAGAAAGTCGTTAACGTATTGCGAGCCCCAGGTCACCGACAGAAGCCGACTGATCTCGGAAAGCTCTATGCCGAGGGCTTGTGCCTTTTCGTGATCAATGTCCACTTTGTAGCGGGGATTGTCCGCCAAACCGTTGGGACGCACACTCGTCAGCACGGGGCTTTCGGCCGCCAACTGCAACAATTGACCTTGCGCTGCCATGAGCGCTTCATGCCCGATGGCACCCCGATCCTGTAAGCGCAATTCAAAGCCCAGGGCCTGCCCCAATGCCGGTATCGGTGGCAGGGTCTCCGGCCAACAGCCGCTCGCGCAGCGTTGGCCAATGCTGTTGCAGGTGGCCCTTCAGGGCCATCACCGGCATCTGATCGACACCGGCGGCACCCTTATTGGATACCACCCGCTGATACGCACGCATCAGGTTCGGGCGCTCAAGCACCTGTTCCATCAGCGTGTTCGGCTCCGCGTTCGTCCACGAGTGAGCCCCCGCGTCTGCCTCGACACGGACTTCAGTCTCTGCCGGATACCGTCCAGCGCCTTCCTGAATGCCCTGCCCCATCCGGGTCGCTTCTGTCTTCATAAGCACACTACGAGAACTCATCGCCTACTAACGGCCAACCATGTTCGGCCCTTCCGTACGCGGTGACGCACCTACTATGGCCTCGGCTGAGTTCTGGCTCCCCATCCCCACCTCTCGCGAAGTGAGTAGCACAGCGGCAGAGAACCAGACTTCCCAGGGTAAGACGCGTGACCTTCACACTTATGCCCGCCGCATTTACGTCCACACCTTCCGTGCAAGTACAGGGCTTTGACGATAGTTGACGCCTTACCCGGTGTGACCGCCTCATATGCGATTTCTGTTCGTCAGGCCAGTGCTTTGCCTGCGGCTTCCTTCAGATTCCATCTCACGATGGACACCCTTGCCGTCCGGCTAGTGGTTCCCCTTGCCGGGTCCACAGGGGACTTGCACCCCCAAGTCATCCGGCCAGCACCACCTGTACCGGAACAGCGCCCGTCAAGGCGCTACGCGCCATGCCTGGCGCACAACCCCACCACGACAGCGCCTGGAAGCACGTCAGTGGCCAGGCCCGCTATATCGACGACCTGCCCATGCCGGAGGCGCTATTGCACGCCGCCGTGGGCCACAGCGAACAGGCCCACGCCCGCATCCTGTCCATGGACCTGGAGGCCGTGCGGGCCTGTCCCGGCGTGGTGGCCGTGATCACCGCGAAGGATGTCCCCGGCCACCTGGATATCGGTCCGGTCTTCCCCGGCGACCCGGTACTGGCGGACAACATTGTGGAACACATCGGCCAGCCCATCTTTGCCGTGGCCGCAACCAGCCACGAGGCCGCCCGCAAGGCGACACGACTGGCAAAAGTGGAGTACGAACCGCTGGATGCCGTGGTCACGGTAGAACAGGCCCTGGAGAAACAGCTCTTTGTGCGCCCCAGCCACACCCAGCAACGGGGTGAGCCGGACAAGGCCCTGGCGGAAGCCCCAATCGCCTGCGGGGCGAGCAGCACGTGGGCGGCCAGGAACACTTCTATCTGGAAGGCCAGGCCTGCCTGGTGGAGCCCACCGAAGACGGCGGCATGTTCGTGCACACCTCCAGCCAGCACCCCTCGGAGGTGCAGAAACTGGTGGCGGAAGTACTGGGCCTGCCCATCCACGAAGTGCAGGCGGAGGTGCGTCGCATGGGCGGTGGCTTCGGCGGCAAGGAGCGCAGGCGGCGGCCGCGCAAGCCGCCATAGGGCGGGCCAAGTCGGATGTCATTGCCGCGGAGGCCTCGGTGGAAGCGGCGCGGGCTACCCTCCAGCGCATTCAGGCGGATATCGACGACAGCGTGCTGAAATCGCCGCGTGATGGGCGCGTCCAGTACCGCGTCGCTCAGCCCGGCGAAGTCCTCTCCCCGGGCGGCGTGGTGCTGAACATGGTCGATCTCACCGATGTGTACATGACCTTCTTCCTGCCGACGGAACAGGCCGGGCGGGTCGAGCTCGGGGCCGAGGCGCGGCTCGTGCTCGACGCCGCCCCACAATACGTGGTCCCGACCGAAATCTCCTTCGTGGCGGACGTCGCGCAGTTCACGCCCAAGGCGGTGGAGACGCAAGAAGAGCGCCAGAAGCTGATGTTCCGCATCAAGGCGCGGATCGCCCCGGATCTGCTCAGAGAGCACCTCCTCCAGGTCAAGACCGGCCTGCCGGGCATGGCCTATGTGCGGCTCGACCCGCGGATGGATTGGCCGCCTGAACTGCAGACGAGACTGCCGCAATGAGCCGGGAGGCACATGAACAGATCGAGGATGACGGGGGGGCTGACGTGCTGGTTGCCCGCCTGCGGGATGTGTCCCTGCGCTACGGCAAGGCGTGTGCGCTCGACGAGGCAGCAGCAAAAGATCCGGCGAACGGGTGATGGCCAGTATTACCCACTTCCTGGAAACGCGCTTGCGCCTGAAGGTGAATACGGTGAAAAGCGCCGTGGACCGCCCCTGGCGTCGGAGCTTTCTGGGTTACAGCGTGAGCTGGCATAAACGTCAGGTCCGGTTGAGAGTCGCGCCCAAAAGCCTGAAGCCTTCATGGCCAAGCTTCGCCCCCTGCTGAAACGGTCACGGGGACAGTCGTTGACGACCACCATCCGGAACCTGAACCCGGTGCTGAGAGGCTGGGCAAATTACTATCGCCTGACCGCCTCGAAGCGTTCGGTCGAAGCCCTGGATGGCTGGATAAGACGGCGGCTTCGCCTGATCCTGTGGCAGCAGTGGAAGCGGGCCCGCAACCTGGTACGGCTAGGCTTGACTGAGATAAGGGCTTGGAGGAGCGCGACCAATGGTCGTGGACCCTGGTGGAACAGTGGCGCGACTCATATGAACGCGGCCCTGCCTAAGAGGGTATTCGACCGTCTGTCTCTGGTAAGCTTGCTGGATACGATGACTCGGCTTCAGAGCCGACCATGAACCGCCGTGGTACGGAACCGTATGCCCGGTGGTGTGAGAGGACGGGGGAGGTAACTCCCCCTCCTACTCGATTACCAAACTTTGTCCATCCAGGCCGGGACCAGGCAACACCAGTTTGGCTCCAACCATCGCCGTAATGTAGGGTACCCCCCACGCATTTACGTGAAACATAGGAACAACCGGCATCACCACGTCCCGTGCCGATAAATTCAGTGCGTCAGGTTGAGCAGCTACCAGCGCGTGCAGAACGGTGGAGCGGTGTGAATAGAGCACCCCTTTGGGATTTCCAGTGGTGCCCGATGTATAGCAGAGGCTTGAAGCCTGGTTTTCGGCGATTTCAGGCCAATTCGCGTTAGGCGTTCCTCGCTGGAGAAACTCTTCATAAAACAACAATCCTGGAAATTGCGCTGCAATTTCTTCGTCCGGTTCGGACATCAATACAAATTCCTCAACCGTCTCCAGTCGGTCACGGATATTTGAAACAATCGAAAGGAACGTTTTGTCAAAGAATATGGCTTTGTCTTGAGCATTGTTGATAACGTAAACGAGTTGTTCTGGAAACAGTCGCGGGTTAATGGTGTGACACACCATCCCGCCACCAGAGATGCCAAGATAACATTCCAGGTGCCCCACGTTATTCCAACAAATGGTCGCGCACCGATCCCCCTGGACATAGCCTGCCGTTCGAAGCGCGACCAGGGCCGCGTGTATCTGAAGGCCTGGTCCGAAGTGGACAAGTTTTCCGTGGTTCTGCGCGAAGCGGACGAGCCGGGTTGTGATTTCATGGCCTTCAAGGTGCTTAACGAAGAGGTCTTGGTCCAGCTTGAAAAAGACCTGGTGGATTACGGCGTTGAAGTTGAGCAGGTACCGGCAGAGGAGTTGAAGGATTGCGGTCGTCGTGTTCGCTTCACGGTGCCTTCCGGTCACGCCTTCGAGCTGTTTGCCGATAAGCTCTATACCGGCAAGTGGGGCCTTGCCAGCGTTAACCCTGAGGCCTGGCCGCGTGGTCTGCGCGGCATGAAAGCCGTTCGCTTTGACCACTGCCTGTTTTACGGTCCTGAGCTGGCGGCGACTTACGACATTTTTGTCAATATCCTCGGCTTTGACCTGGCTGAGCAAGTATTGGATCCGGAAGGCACTCGGGTGGCGCAGTTCCTGACAGTGTCCATGAAGGAGCACGACGTGGCGTTTATCCACCATGAGGAAAAGGGCAAGTTCCACCACGCCTCTTTCTACCTGGAAAGCTGGGAAGGCGTCCTGCGGGCAGCCGACCTGATACGTAAATGTTGCAGTCGTCCGCATAGCGGCAGAACCGGTGTCCCCGCCGCTCCAGCTCCCGATCCAGTTCGGTCAGGAGCACGTTAGAGAGCAAGGGCGACAGGGGGCCGCCTTGCGGCGTGCCTTCCCGTCTCGGGCTGACCAGTCCTCCTTCGAGCATGCCGGCTTGCAGGTAACGCCGGATCAGGGTGAGTATCCGCCGGTCGGCTATGCGACAAGCCAGCAGGCTCATCAGCACATCGTGGTTGACCCGGTCAAAGAACTGGGCCAGATCCAGATCGACCACCCAGCGGTGGCCGTCGTTGATGTGTTGCTGCATCGCCTTGACCGCCTGGTGGGCACTTCGACCGGGGCGGAACCCATAGCTGTGATCCGAGAAGGTCGGTTCCAGCGTCGGGCTCAGCACCTGGTGAAGGGCTTGTTGGATCAGGCGGTCCTGCACCGTTGGGATACCCAGTGTCCGCTCCCCGCCTTGCGGCTTGGGGATACTGACCCGGCGGACCGGTTGAGGATGGTA